>CAYGEH010000003.1:0-4923 GCA_964348895.1 uncultured Gammaproteobacteria bacterium | reverse complement strand
TTCTTTGGTGTTGTAAGAAACGATGATGATTGAAAGTAGCATAGGGTTTTTAGTTAATTGGCTTATTGATTAATTTTTTATAAACTTGATCAAGTTCTTTGGCACTTTCCTTCCAGCTATACTTTTCTATAACTAGTTTTTGGGCTTTTTTACCGATACTAGTCATTTTTTTAGGGCTACTTATTAAAGAAATAGCTGCCTTGGCTAATTGGTCGTTAGTACTAACGACAACCGCCTCTTGGTTGTTCTTTATTTTAATTCCCTCTATTCCCTGTGGGGTGGTTACAATCGGTAATCCAGAAGCCATTGCCTCGAAAAACTTTGTCCTAGAACCACCACCGCTTCTTATTGGGGCAACTAAAACCCAGGCTTTTTGATAAAAATAATTAATATCTTTAGCTTCCTTTAAGATAATATCCTTGTTTTGACTGAATTTTTCATAAAAACTTGTGACATGTCGACCGATAATCCACAACTTGGCCTGGGGTAGCCTTTTTTTTATTTTTGGCCAAACTTCTTTTAATAAAATATCAGCACCCTCCCTGTTTTGTATCCACTTAAAATTAGCTACCCCAAAAAGAATTGTTGGGTTGAGAGTTTTTTTAAACTTCTTTTTAAGAAAAGTTTTGAGATTAACACCGTTTTTAACTATTTCAAACTTAGTTTTAGGACAGTGTTTTTCCATTATTCTTTTATCATCTTCGGAAACAGCGCACGTTTGGTTGGCGGTTCGCCAAAAATACTTTTCCCACAGAAATATTTTTAAAACGTCAAGAAAATAAAAAGGCTTCAGGGGAATGAAATACCAAGGAAGGGTTTTGACATAATGACGATAAACTTCGTATTCAATTGTTTGATCAACTAAAACTTTGGGCAATTTTGTTTTAGGAATATTAGGCATAAGATAAAAACATTCAATATGAACTAAGTCGTAATTACCATTCTTAAGTTCCTCCGCTAGAGTTTTTTTTAACTTTTGAGAATAATAGTTAGTAACTAAAAAAGGATATGGAGTTAGGGCAGCGAAGAGAATTTTTTTAGGACTCCAGGGGTTGCCTCGAAGAAGGGTTGTAACCTTTTCACAATAAGAAGAAAGATTTTTAAGGTGTTGATTTTCTTCTGAATCTCTGATGAAGCTAAATAAGCTAATTTGATGTTTTTTTGAAAGATGCTTTATTAGATTATAAGATCTGGTTTGTCCGCCAGAATGAAGAGGATAGGGCAAATATGGTGTAATCATTAAAATTTTCATAGATTTTTAATTAAAGAAATTAGCTATTTTTGGGAAACCTAATTTGTTTTTGGTGTTAGGGTTTGTGTGTCTTCTTTATTGGTAGGTAAATCTTTTGATTTTTCTATTAATTCAACAACGACAAAACTTTCATTCTCTTCTAGGACGTTATATCTTTTCATAATTTCTTTAGTTTTTTCATCGTAATTAACCGAAACATAGTGGCTGGCGCCCCTATTAATCATTTCTTCAATTGGTCCGGTTAATTTTGGCCAACCAAGACGGTTAGTTTGATAGAGAAAGGCTGGGTCCCAGTTGTAGGGAGCAATTATTTTAGCATCTTGAGGAAGGGTTTGATCAACGAATCTTCCCGCCTCAACAATGGCAAAGTTGTTGATTTGGTAAAACCCTCTAACCTCAAACCAACCAAAGGCTAGCATTATAGCAACTAAAGACACCACTATTGTTCCGTTAAAAATTTTTCGCCAAAATCCTCGACCAATCCCAAAAATAAACTCTACCCCCTTAGCGGCTAGAATAATTAAAATTGGCACAAGGGGAAGCTGATAATAATCATGGGTGATGTTGCCAGTAGCGATGACACAAATAAAAATAGCCAAGGCAGTCAGCCAAGACAAATAAAACAACCACTCTTTTTTATTTTTAGGACAAACAAGGCCGATAAAAAACAAAACAAATCCTCCCCCGCCCAAAATTAACTTGTTTAGCCGTTCAAAAATAATCCAGCGAAAAAAGGCACCAGTAAAGCGAATGTTGGTGGAGTTAAAAAGCCAATCAGTGGCAAATTGTCCTTCTGGATAGCGATCAATATGCCACCTCCAAAGGAAATATGGTCCGAGAGCCAAAAAACCAAAAAGAATAACTTGAATCCAGCCTTTGCTAATTAACCACTTACCCCCATTATTTAAAATTAAAACTGCTATTGGTAGGCCCAAAACTATTCCAAATGGCTTGGTTAAAATGGTTAGAGCCATTGTTGTTGCGGCAAAAATCAACCAAGGAATGGTTTTTTTTTCTAGCCAAACGGTGGTTAAAAGCAGGGCAGAAATTGATAAAAAAACATGTAAAGGGTCGGGCATAGTTACGCGACCATAGTAAACATTAAAAGGAACAACTGCCCAGAAAAAAGCCGAGAAATAAGCAGTTAGTTGAGAAGAGTATTTTTTGACCAAGAAAAACAAAACGATAGCCGAAGCGGAAGAAAAAAAAGCCGAGACAAGGCGAAGTAAACTTTCTCTGACACCAAAAATGAGATATAGGGGATGAGCAACAATATTGTAAAGAGGAAATTCAGCAAAAAAATAGCGATTAACATTTCGTTCGCCATACGAATTAAGGGCATGAAGAGAATCAACCCTGGGATAAAAAGGAGTAAAGCCTTCCTTAATAAAATTACGACTAATGGAGGCAGTGTCTGTTTGACGCCAAGAGTGCCAATCAGCAATGGGGCTATCAATTTTATATAGCCTCAAACTTAGGGCTAGAAAAAAAACTATAACCAGAAAAACAGCCTGTTTATTTATTTTCATTGGTGGTTTCTAGATTGGCCCGGCCGATAAATAAACCTAAAATTAACCAATAAGAAAAAGCGACCTTAGAGGCCTCTAGAGCATCAATAAAAATTGTGTTTGCCAATAGAGCCAAAGTGCTAGCACATAAACCAGCAACAAGAAATTTAACCTTTCGGTTAACCGGTTTTGCTAAAAATAAATAATGACAGTAAAATGGAATTTGAGCTAAGAATACCCCCAAAATAGCCAAAAAACCCAAAATGCCCGTTTCTCCTAGCGCCCTCAAGTAGCCGTTGTCGGTGGCCAAAGTAATAGAAGAAAAACCAGTGCCCAAAAGAGGACTCTTTTTAAAATGTCTAATCGCTCGAGGCCAACTTACCTGAAAACGGATATTTCCCGATCTCTCTACTCCCACTTGAATAATTTCTTGACGAGAAGGTGGTGGAATGGGGGTAACAATTGGAATGGGCTTTGGGGTGATGACTGGAATAACCCCTGGGGTTACAACTCCAGGGCCAACTTCTACAGGAGGACTAATCGCCTCTGGTTTTTCTTTAATTATTGCTGGTGTTGGTGTTGGGGTTATTTTTTGCACTACTTCTTTCTGTTTTTGTCTAGACAGTAAGGACTCAATTGGGGTAACGATTTTTTGAATAACTCTAGATTCTCTAACCCTGATGGTAGCAAAAAAGCGTTGACTAATATCTTCTGAAAAAAAGGATCCTGCTAAGCTTAAAAAAATAATCGGTGGTAACCACCACTTTCTTTTTATTAAAACAAGCAAGAAACTAATGGAAACCAAATAAGCCACAAAAGAGATGCGAGAAGCAGTTAAAATTAACAAATAATAACAGGCAACAAAAAGGAACAAAAAAATAGCCCTTTTTATGGTTCCTTTGAAAAAGAAAAACATAGCTAAAATAATTGGCATCGCTAGGGTCATAAAAATAGCCAAGTCGTAGTGTCCAGCAAAAGTAGAGCTAACCCTAGTCCAAATAGTAAGCTCAATTGGAGCTCCCTTGGCAAGCTCTGCATCCATGGTGGAAAAAGCTGGAAAAGAAAGATATCTTTGACCTAAACCATAGAGAAAGATTAGGCCGATTACCACAAAAAAAGTAAGCAAAAAAACCCTAAAGTCCTTTTTGCTTCTAATCGCCAATAATCCCAAAAAGAATAATCCCATATATTCGATTCTTCTTAAGAAATGAAGAATGGCAAGATGGGGCCAAACAAGACGAGTAATAAACAAGGCGCTTATGGTTGAAGCAAGGCCAACGAGCCAATAAACAATAATCGCTTGACTAACGGGTTGTTTAAAAACCCTTGCCCTTTCTTGATAAAGAAAAGGCAAGCTAGTTAAAAGGGCAAAGAAAACCACAAAATCCTCTAATCTAACCCTAACATGAGTTTGGGGAATTTCAATGGCCGGCAGTTTAGGATAAAGAGGAATAAACACCAATAAGACGAAGCAGAAAATCGCCACCAAACTGGAAGATATTTTAATTAATTTTAATTGCTTCAACATAGGTTTCTTTAAGATATTTATTATTGCCAATGAGTCCAGCCAGGTAAGCAAAAATTGCCTTTATCTTAAGAGCTAATTTTAACAAAAAAAGCTGATTGGGGCTTTGGTGTTTTTGATAGAAATAAATGAGCCCCTTATAAATGTTAAGAATGGGATCTTTTCGCCCAGACTTAGAGCTCCCCTGCCCTAAATGAATAATTTTTGGGTCAGGATAAAAAAATATTTTTTTATTTCTATTTTTAACCCGATAACACCATTCAACCTCCTCCATGTACATAAAAATTTTTTCGTCCAAATAGCCAATTTTTTCAAAAATATTTTTCTTGGCCAGAAGAGCTGCGCCCATAACCCAGTCAACTTCTTGAGCCTTGTTTGGCGACCAGCGAACCCGATTGTTTTTTAAGAACCTTTCTAAAAAAAGCATTTGAAAAACAATTAATAGGCCAGGAAATGTCCCAACCGAAGCCTGAGGAGTTCCATCTTTATTTAATAGTTTAGGGCCTAAAACCGCAACCTGGTTATTTTCTTCCATAAAAGCAACCATTTTTTGTAAAGCCAAGGGCAGAATGATTGTGTCTGAGTTTAAAAACAAAACATATTCCCCTTTTGCTTCTTTAATCCCCTGGTTATTGGCT
>CAYGEH010000002.1:0-14190 GCA_964348895.1 uncultured Gammaproteobacteria bacterium | reverse complement strand
TAATGGATTCCATAATTAAAAATTAAAATGGTGCAGCAGTAGGGTCATCGTCAGAAAACACGGAGGCCAAAAGGGCAACATTAGAATCAGAAGCTAAGGAGGAAGAATCTGACTGCGAAAAAGAAGAGGGAATAGAATTGATAAAAACCAACTCTGAGGTTTTTCCGCCCATGGATTTAAGAATGCGGCGGTTGTCGGGATCGGTGCATAAGGCAATAGGGTTTAACTCGAAGGAATAATATTCGCACCAGGATTCGAGATGTTTTTTAAATTTCGATGATTTATATTCATTCCTCTGTTTATTTGTTAGGGTGGTTTTGAAATTATCGAAAGCAACATCTTTAATAATTAGCGTATTTAAATAACCACATTCCGGGGGTGAATATAAATCATGGAAATTGGATGGTTTAGGGATAAAGTAGTCATTAGCCCAGCGGAAAAATTCTTCTTCTCTCCCAAGACCCTGAGCCATTAACCGGCGAAGCTGACGTTTCAAAATATTACCGGATGGAGGGTTAATTTTATGGAAACGCATATTAAGCTGGATGCAATAAGCCATAAAGTTATAAAACCTAATCCATTCATCATGGGTAAAGTCATCGTAAAGCCTTCGGCCAAATTTGGTAAGGGGGCTTCGGGATTCACGATAGGAATTGAACTTAGTTTTTTCGTGGTAATAATCACTGATGCTACAGCTAAGTATGCGGCCGATGGTGCTGCTATCAACATTATGGAGTTCGAAATTAGAGCTGATCAACATTTTGCCGCTATTATAATAATCCAGTACGAACGGGCTATAATGCTTTGGGTTTACTTCGCGTTTCCCTGTTACTTGGGTTAAGAACCAGTTAAAATCAGCGTACTCGTGGAGGTCGTCAATTTCGATATAATCATGGAATTCAGTAAGGCCATCGTAAAAGAATTGGAAAGAAGATTGGTCATTTAAAGAGCGACCGCCCTTATAGAAAGACGAACGAACAAAAGTAATACTTTGGCTCAATGAGCTTTTACCAGTTCGACCGGAGGCAAGGCCGATGTCGGAGATAGTATTATCCTGGAGAAAGGTAAGCCAGGGCTTGCCGGGGTCTTTATGTTGTGTACAATGGTAACCAAGCACGAACATGATATTAGCGAGGGCGAGGTTTTGCTCTTTAATCTCTAATGGAGAAAGGGGGAGTTTATCATATTCCTCTTTTCGCCAGTGTATGCGGGATAGGTCAATTAAGAACTGGGTAAAGATAAAATCAGAATCATTAATAACCACAGAATATTTATCAAGTTCAGGGAATTGAGCTAATTCGGTGGATAAGGATTCCTTTTCATTAGGTTGGCAATTATTGAACAACGAAAGCAGATTAGAATATTCAGGGCTATAATCAACGGTAATAGGCTGGGAGCGAAGCAGCCAGAAATCTTTTTTAATCAGGTGAGAAATTTCACGAGTATTAACTGTAATAGAGCCAAGGATTGGATTTGGGAGGGAGTCGTGTCTTATAGTATCGAAAGAGGTAGGGGTTATTTTGAGGGTGAGGTTATTAAAATGAAGAAACTCAACATCTTGGGAGTAATTAATAAAGTTTAAGGAAATTGTTTTGATGGATTCGAGTGAGGATTCAGATAGTTGCTTTGAAGATGTGACTTTGTTAAGGATGTCTAATTTATCAAGACGATTAAGATTAGATATCCATTCATAAGTAAAACGTTTAACAAGCCGTTGAATGTCGTCTGGATGAATAAGGTGAGCTATATTATTAACGAGGCGAACATAAGAGTAGCCAGCTTTTTTATGGTAAATAGTGTTAATAAGATTAAAGCCATTAACAGTGAGGAAAAAGAAGAAATACTGCATATTAAAGGAAAGGGAGGCTTTTTTGGTTTTAGGGTCGGTGAATTTATCCCAGAAACGAACACGCAAGGCGGAGCGTTTTAAGACTAAGAAAGAGTAAGTTGTTTTTTCAATACTATCACCGGCGTACGCGATAAAGTCTTTTAGGTCTTTGCATTGGTTGCCGCGCCAGTCAGTTTTATTTGCGAGCCAATGAGGCAATTCTATTGTAAGAAGGTCAATAAACTTAAGAGCGTTTTTATAGGCATGAATTTGGCCAGTTTTATCTCTGTCAAGGATTTGATAATGATTAAGACAAAGGTCGTCAAGGAGTTTATAGGTGTCGAAATCAAGGATGTTAGATTCGCTGGACAACCAATAAACATGAAAACCTAAACTATGCAAATTCAATGCATCACTAATACCACTACAACGGAAAAGATCATTGACGATAGCGGTTTTTTTTTCAGAAAGATTAGTAGGAATTATCTCCTCAGAAGCTTCGAACTCACTTTTAGTTCGGAGTAATTGAGAAAGCCCAAAAACAAAATTAGGAGGCTTGGTACCGGTGTAACTGAAACGAAACTGTTTAGATTCTTCGAGGGGTTTGTAAATAATTTTAAATGAGTTAAAGTCGAATAAAAAGATAGGGTAGGTTTCAGTGGATTTAAAAGAATGAACTACGTGTCCGGACTTATTTTTTGAGGGGCCACAGTAGGTGTAATAATCGAGACTAACACAATTAAAATGTGTGAGGACTGATTTAGTTATAAATCTTCCAATAGAAGAAAGGTCGGATGAAGAAGGTTCTGATTTAGGGTAGAAGCAATATTCTCCAACAGTATCAGAAGGCAGCATCTCACGTTGTTCGTAGATAGCGGTGAACTTATTGGCGGCGAATGATGAGCGGGTAAGGTTGCGTTTGAGAATTACCTGTTCAATAAAAAGGAGTGCGTTATAATAATTCAGGTTTTCATGCCACATAACAAAGTCAATAGCGTTAAGGCTATTGACTTGCCCGGGAGCATTATTTCCGAAGTCAGTTATTCGCCACAGGTTTTTATAATACGAAACCTTAGCCGAGGCGGTTTTTTCTGAGGGGCGTATTTTAAAATATGAGCGAGGGTTTGAAAAATCCTGGGAAGGGAAATAATATTTAAAAATATCGAGCCCTTGTTGTGTGGAGGAGAAAATTTCTTCATGATCAATAAGGCGCATAAAAAAGAGATAAAGGGTTTAAAAAGTACGAGAAATAGCATTAAGATTAGATTTAGTTTGCAGATAATTAATAAGGAGGTTTTCTGCGGAGAGGATAATAGGGTAGTACTCTTTATCTTTCACAAAGATCAAATTGGAAATTGTATTTGAGCTATTAAGAACGGTGGAATGGTCTTTTCTATAATACAATCCAATTTGATAAAGGCGTTTAGTAGTATATTTTACGGCGAGGTAATGAAATATTTGTCGGGGTTTTACAAACTCCTGAGTAGAAAGATGGTTGGAGTTACGGAGTTTGGAAGGGGAGATTTTAAAAGCTTTACAGACAAAAAACTCGATTATATTTAAATCGAGTGAAGGAGATTTCAAACAATGGAAGGCATGGGAATTTGTGATTTGGGAAAAGTTATTTGGTTTCATAATTATAAAGCTTAGAGAGTGATTTTAAACGAACGCAAACTGAATAAACGAGCTGGCCACGTTGAGTAAGCTTTTCACGACCATTTAACCATAAGACCAATTCAACTCTATCGCCAGGCTTTAAGTTGCGTAGGAGTTTAATCTGTTTACTCATAGTTTGAACGAGGTACGGTTTCTCGGGAGAGAAAAGCTTTCCATTTTTAGCAACGATAGGGTCGCTAATAAAAAGGAAGTTTTGGATTTGAATGTTGGTTAAATTAGTTACAGGAAAAATTTCCTTAACAGTACCGATACAGGGTTGCGATAACATAGGATAGAGTTATTAGGTTAGAAATAGGAAAATAAAAAAGGGAGCACTAATCCACGACAGGCGGAGGGAACATATCAGACATATATTTTTGGAGATGTGAAAGGAGTTCCCCTCTTGGGATAAAGGTTTGATTACCACCGAAGGCGCTTTTTTTATCGGTGAGGCGCATGTAGATAAAAGAGATTTCGGGATCATGGGTGCATTGATCAACGGTAAAGCGATCCATGAACACATCCAACACTTGGTTAATAGTAAATGGTTTCATAATGATAGGGTTTTTGGTAAGTGATTTAAGATTATGGATTAAAAAAGAAATGTCGTTTTGGTGCTGCAAGGCAAGGTTAACAGCAGCCTGCAAAATCTCAGGGTTATTTCTTTTGCCGCTGAGAACCTTTTGGATCAAGCTGATGGAGTAATGACCGTCGAAAAAATCAAACAGGATAGATGGGTGTCCTTTGGGCAAATAATGTCTTAAGGGCTCCAGGTCGGAGGGCCGAATAAGGAAAGATGGCTGAATAAGGGGTAAAAGTTCGGTCGTGTGTGCTAAATGTGTCATAAATGTGTGTAAAATGTGCGGCAAATATAATCACGAAAAAGGCAAAAGCAAGCGAAATTGAAAAAAAGGCAGAAATTTAGAAGGATTCTAAATAAGGGAGTAAAAAAAGAGGAACAACCGAAGGCGAATGAAGGGATTTGTATTAAGGTGTTTCAGATACGAATTAAGATAGAAGGGTTGAAAATCGTCAGATTTTCAACTGCGGTGAAAATAAATACGTACGGTGGAAGTAAACTTGGTTCGTAAAGAGAAAAAGAATTTAAGGAGGATGGCTAAAGCAAAGAGTTAGAACAAAGAATTAAAATGATGACCAAGCTTTAATTTCAGAGTGTTTTAGTTTAGCATCAACAGCGGTAAAAACCTCATCAATAATAATGGTGCTATCAAGAAACATTTGGAGTTGTGCAGAGTTTAAAGACTTCAACTCAGTAGGGGTAAAGTAGCGTGAAAACTCAATCTGGAAGCGTGTTTTAAACCATGAAAGAGTTTTCGCCCAGTAGCGGGCAGCGACTTCGGAAGCAAAATAATTGATGGGCAAAAATCTATCGCCGGTAGTGTTATAGATGGAAGTTGAGGCAAAAGGATAAAGGCTTTGGTGGTCGGCTAAACTTTCTAAGTACCCGATATAGAAAAGAATGCGAAGCGGGCAATCATTGTGAAGTTTGTAGGCATGGGACGTTCCAGGCTCGTTATATATTGGAAGCGAACGTGGGAATTCAAACCTGTTAAGGACGGCTCTCATAAAGAGGGGGGCGAAAGACAATTTTATTTGTTTTTTATTGGGAGGATCAATGAAGAAAGGATTGATATTGGCAAGAAACTGAAACGACCATGTGTTTGTGGAAGTGTCTAAGGTGTTAACATAGTAAGCATTTAATGAGTGTACGAGATAAACGAAGTGGCCGATTAGGTTGGCGGGCAGTTCGGTAAAAGTCATTACTTCAGCATCAATTCGGTCGGGAACAAAAACGGTATTGTAGTCAAAATCAAACTTAAGTGAGCAGCCTTCGTAATTGTTTTGATGAATTATTAAAGAGTTAGCGATGAGAGCTTGAGTTAAATCGCTTTGAGGTATGCTATTCAGGAGGTCGGAAAAACTGACTAAAACAACATTACGGTTAATGTTGTCAATGATAGGAAAAACTTGGTAGTCATCAAAAAAAGACTGCAAAAAATTTACTGGGTCAATATTGGGGACGTGATTTTTGAGGTTGAAGGAAGAAGTGAAAATATTTATTTTAGATTGATCAATGCAGTCAATTGTAATGTTACCAGAATGAATAAAGACTCTTTGATCAAGGTCAGATGTTTTTCGTATACGAACGAAAAAAAGGCTATTTGAAGGAGTGAGTGTTGCAGAAAAGTTGAAATTGATAGTGGAAGGAAAATGATAATAAGCTCCGGAGAAAGAATGAATAATGACTTGTGAAGAATTAGATTCAACGACAAAGTCAATTCTATAAGTTGCAGGATCGAAAAGGGTGTGGGAGATATCAAGATTACAAGAAATTTGATAGACACCAGAGCCTAAAATTTTATATTTACCGGTTAATGGCACATAAAGGTTTGATTCATTAGAAACAGAATCAAAAAGAATGACAAAAAAACGGTCAGCAGTAGTTCTGAAATCACGTATTGTTCCTTCGAAAAAAGTTGAAACAAGACGATCAAGAGAATGGTTATTAAAAATAAGAGCTTTTTGAAGAAGCTCATCATTAAAAATTTTTCCAGAAACATTAAAGCCAGCAAAGTGAAAGATTCTGCGAACGATATAAAAAAGGTATAGCATTGGGACGATAGTGTTAGAGTTTATATCATCAACAAAAATGCCCTCAAAATTATTAAGATAGCCAAAAAAAGCAGGATTTTCACCAGAGTAAAAGTCAGGGGCGTAAATCGTAGGAAACTGATAATTAGTATCAGGATATGTTTTTAGAACAGTATTTTGAACGTGATGGATTATATTATCGGTGGAAATAGGGATGTCGAATAAATCGGGGAGAAGCTTACCGGAGAGAGCAGAAAGGATTTGGTCGGCGATAAAGGAGAAGGAAAGTTCGAGAGATTGTTCTGTAAAAGTCTTCAAAGTCCATGTACCAGACGCAAGTTCAACACCATCAACAATAATTTGACCAGGTTGTTTGAAAGAAGAACGATTGAGGCGATTAAGGCGATTAGGATGTTTGAAAAGAGAACAATTTAAAGCAGTAGCAGGAACAGAAAAATTAAAAACGAAACTGGAGAGATTACCAAAATAAGGATTGGAGAGGGTTATATTAAAGCGGAGTGCTTTAACATCAACATCAATCTGTTTGCCTGCGGTGATTAATTCGACCATAAACAGAAACTAAAGAGGAAGTTTAGAACGAAGTCGAAGCAAAAGAAAAATCAGAAAGATAGCAATGGCGATAAAGGAAAAAGTTGTAAACCAGACAGCAAAATGTTGGAAATTGCTAAGTTCGCGTGGCACCTCAATAACGGACTGATAATAAGATAGTTCAGATTGTAGGCGAACGATCTCATTAATAGCATTTTGCAGTTCCACTTCAATCAAAGTATCTTTCTGGTGGAGGTCGTGGAATAAAAACCCTTGTTTAATTTCTGCGCTGGACCAAGAGAGTGAAGTTTCTAAGAACGAATAAGCTGGTTTTGGTAATCCGGTAACGCGATCAACAAGGATAGTATCAAAAAAAGTAACTGAGGCACCGGGCAGGGAAACAAAGATTGTTGTGTCGCGAAAGGTTTCAATTGTTTCGGTGATGATGTGGGTGTCGGTTATTTGCTGGGGGGGGAAACGTTTTAAGCAACGTTCTTTAGTGGCACAACCAAATAGGAGTGCGAAAGGAATGAGAAGAAGGAGTGTTTTCATTTTATCGGATTTCGGTTAAAAAGGAATTAGGAAGCAAAGTAAGTAATCTTGTCATTGTAGCTCGGGAACTTGTAATATCACGAAAGCCATCTTTGTTAATATCGGAGAAGGATTTCCCGGGCAAGATACATCCAAGTGTATCGGGCAGGTTTGTGCGCGGGTTTTTGCTTGCGGCAAAATTACCGTGATGGATTAAGATTTCAGAACGACCGGTAACATTTTGGAGCCAAAAAGAAGGGCCAAATTTAGGGCTTACGTGACGTATAGTATTGTAAACTCCGGTAGGGATGCAGGAAAAGCGGCGTTGGTTGTTAAGCCAAGGGAGTTCGAGGGTTTTAAAAGAAAAGATAATAGCATTGGTTTTAGAATTAACCACCGAGGCATCGCCAAAAACCTGGCGAGGGTCATAAGTTCGGGTTATTATTATTTTCATTGGTAGGAGGAATTGGATTTGGTAAGTCAGGATTCTGGTTTATATTAAGACGTTCGTCAACTTTTTTGGAAAAGATACGCATAATTAATAAAAAGATAGGGTTTCCGGTGATTTTTGAAATATTAGTAGCTATTGATGATAGCTCTGAAATACAGATCAACAAAGAAGCGAGATTAGTTAATGAAAAAGTTACGAGCATGTAATTATCGAGTGGCTTAATTTTAAGCAGAAAAACATCAAAGAGATAGAAGGCAAATAGAGCGAGAATATAAAAGAGTAATTTATTAACAGTATGCCGGAGTTTATGGCTATCAATAACGCTGATTATATCATTAATGCGTTGGGAAAAGCAAGAGGCTTTTGGAAGTTTAAGGATTTGGTAGTATATGCTTGTAAACATATTCAAAAGAACAAAAAAAACGAGGATAAGAATTACTGCTTTTAGCTGAGCAAAAACAGAGAGCAGGAGTAAGAACAATTTAGATTCTGTTGGAAGTTTTTTTGTTAAGCTAAGAAGGTCGTGATAGATCATTGGAGAAGGTTAAAAAGTAAGGTTATTAGATAAGGCACTATGGTGATGTTCACGTTGTGCGAAAGTAAATTCGAAGGATAAGTTAAAGAGGAACTCTTTATCACGCTGTTTTTCTGCTTTAGTAGTAGAAATAACAATAGGATAAAGAACATCGTCAATCAGCCAGGAAACATCTTTACTAAGGAGAAAATCTTCAAGCCAATAACGGTATTTAGCTTCTTCGAACCAGCCGGTATTACATTTAAAAACCGGGAGGTTGTTAGTATCGAGAGGAGTTAAGGTATATATGCGGTCGGTAATAATTTCGGCGATATCACGGTTTAACTCATCAGAAACAGAAAGTTCGCCGGTACAAACTAAGGTGTCGAAGAAGCCGAATGAATTTCTAAAAACAAATGTGCGCTGTTTATAAACAGGTGTATCAGCTAAAATGAATGTTCGTATTTCAGAAACAAGTCTATCAGGACGGGGACGTTCAGTAATATCAGCATTAAGATAAAGGAATATATCATACTTATAAGGATTAGGAAAAGGCAAATATGGAAGGATGTCGTTAAGGGAACAATAAAGTTCAGATACTTTAACCTCAGGATCAAGAGATTCAAGGGTAACATAAAAAGTAGGATGGGAATTATAGTAGGCAATTAAAGTTAAATACGAGGTAAAAGATTGCTGTAATTCAGGATAAAGAAAGTACAATCGTTCGGGAACACCGGGATAGGTGAGTTTTTCATTGGGGCAGGATGTAAGAAAGCGATAGGGAAAAGCAGATTGAGGAAAAAAATCATTTCCAGAAAGGGAAAGGAGTTTTTGATCTCTAAGGCTTAAGCCGCCAGGCAAAAAGTAATGGGGTAATAGATCAGTAATAACAGAACGAATTTTTGGGGGTTCGGTTGCTGGGTTGGAAGAAAAGAATTCAGAGAAATAAAACAACGAACGAAGAAGGCCGTTGTGAACAGTATGGAGATATTGACCAACAAAACCAAGTGTAAAAGAAGGTTTTAAGTGTGGGCGGATATAGGAACTAAAATTAACAGTGGCTATACGGTCGGAATCAATTGGGACGAGTTCTTCGCAAACAATTTCAGCATGAGAACGCAAACAAAAATAGATTTTGTAATCATCGGGGGTTTTGGATATTGATCCAGAGGTTGCAGTATTTAAATGAAGGCCGTCAATATTGTGATCTACTAATGAAATAGCGTAATTCTCGCCAGGATAGCGGGCAGTAAAAAGAAAAAAATTAGCACTACTGATAACAGAAAAGAACTTAAAAAAAAGGTAATTAAAAGAAAGACGAGCAACAGTAGCAGCAATAAAACCACCAAGTGATTGACCAGTTTCCCACCAGCGTAGTTGATAGCCACTACAATCGGGAATTGCAACGAAAGAAAACCTATGATCAACACCAAAAATACGTAGGGTAAAAAAAGCATCTACTTTGCCTTGAAGAGTAGTAGGGATAAAAAGCTGGTAACTAAAATTAGAATTAGGAGGCGGAAAGGGAGAGCGTTGAATTTGAAAGATACAATCATTCTCAGCGAATGAAAAAGTGGGAGGCCGTTTAATTATAGAAAGGCTCATATCAAAGATTTTTTGTAAAAGTAGAATATTTATCAGAGAGTTTATTATGTGTACGGATGTAGTTTTCATTAGCGACTAAATTGGCAGATAGAGGCTCATTCAGTCTGGTTTCGAGGCGTTCGAGAAGGGAAATAATTTTAGGGTCAAGTTCGGAAACAGTTACAGTATTATTTACTTCTTTAAAAATCTCTTTTGTGTTACCCTGCCCAAAAGTGCGAACGTTACCGATAGTATGTTGGATAGCAGCAATAAGAGCAGGCGACTTCATAATTAGTTTAGTGTCATTAGGATTAAACACTAACTCGGGTTCAGGGGTTTCTCCAAAGATACCAAAGCCGGGAACAAAAGTAGGCTTGCCGAATAATCCGCTTGGGTGTTTTTGATTTGTGAGGGCAGCTTTGTACTTTTTATTGTCTTGGCCAAGTACATCAACAATATTACCGGTGCTGAAAGTAGGAACCTTTTGATTAATAATAACTGCTGTTTGGGCTAAACCGGCCACACCAGCAGCAATTGCAGAAGCGATATTACCGGTTGTTAGGGCTCTGGTAACAGCGAGGGCAGTGTTTATAATAGATTGGATGATGTCGGCGGTTTTTTGTTTCCGGAAAGCATCCTGTTTAATCTGAGCCTCTTTTTTTTGGTAGTCGGCTTCGATTTGTTCCCGTTGTTTGGCGGTTAATCTTTGGTTACTAAGTTTAGCATCACGTTCCCGGTGCAGGGCAGAAAGTTGGAGTTGTTCCTGTTCGCGGAGGTTTTGATGGAAGATGTCAAAAGAAGCGCCAACAACGGACTGAGCAATTTCAATTCTGGCGGAAGCCCATTGTTTTTCGGATTCGATTTTATCTGCAAGTTCTTTGTCGCGCTGTTTTTTGGCAGAATCACGAAGAAATTGTTCATAGGGAGAAAGAGAAGGAGTAGAAGGGACAGCGGTAGCAGAAATTTCATCATCAATAGTTTTAGAAATTTCATCATTAAGTTCAGCGATAAAATCAGTGATAATTTTTTTATCTTTATCAGAAGGAGCGAGTAGATTTGAATAGAAATCCTGAACAGAACCGCCTGCGGCAATGATTCCATCAACAACAAATTTTGAGCGTTCTAATGATTTAAGAACTAACGCCTGTTCCTTAGCAGAAGCAAAATCTCCGGCAGCAACAAAATTAGCGAGTGCGCTTTGGGCGTCGGATATTTTTTGAGAAAGAAGTTCATAAGCGCCAATGGTTTCTTTAATAGTGCTAAGTCCTGCTTGATTGGCAGAAGATAATTGTTTTTGGGTTTCGGCGATTTTACCGGATATTCGGATATATTCCTCACTACCAATTATAACATCGGTAAGTGCTAAACGGTATAAAGAGAGTTTTTCTTGGAGTTTGGCTAAAGTATCGCCAAGTATATTATCAGCGATTGACTCAGCTTTTAAATGATCTTCAACAGTAGTTAAAGAAGAATTAAGGCCATCTAATTCAGCGATGATAAAATCAATTTGAACATTAAAATCATCGGCGGCCTCTTTGCCTTTTTGCTTTGCCTTGTCTAAAAAGCGGGCAGCTCGTTCTTCGAATTTTTCAACGGATGAAAAACCGAGAGAAAGGAATTTAATAAAATTTTGCCAGCCCGAAAGGCGGGTGTTTTGTTGTTCGACAGCAAGTTGATCAGCTTTAACGGAAAGAAGTGTTGCTTTAGCATGGTCAATTAGTGCTTGGATATTATCACGGAGGGCAATTTTTTGTTCACGGGTTAAAAGATTTAGATTCCCTTGAGACTGGTTAAGCTTTTCAGTTTCTGTGGATAAAGCAACTACGACATCGCGGGTTTTAGTAAGAGCAGTTTGCCGCTGTGTTTCGATTTCACGGCTTTCTTGAGCTCTATTGGAATAGCGAAGCATCAGAGCAATAAAAAGCGTAATAGCTCCAATAGCAAGTCCAATAGGGCCGCCCAGTGCTTTTTTAGCGATAGCAAGAGTAGTTGTAGCAATCGCAGCGGCTTTAGCGGCAATGGTGTATTTGCCAATAAGTGCGGTATGGTATATCTCTTGTTTAATGAGGAGCCAACGTTGTATGCTCTCTTTTTGTCTAAGGAGAAGGCCTTCTTTAAGTGTGAGATTAAGATAAATAAGTTTAAGATGATATTTGATTGTAGCAGAATAAAGCATTAAGAGCGAACCTACCAAGAGAATGATAATAGAGCGATACTCGGTAAAAATACGGGGTGCGGCAAGCATAGCACGGATAAAATAGCTAAAGGCGCTTGTGCTAAATGTAATAGCAGGGAATAATCTTTCGCCAAGTTCGATAGTAAGATAACGCAGGGCTTTACGGTTCTTATCTATTTGAGCCTGGGCGGTATTGTTTTTAATGGCAAACTCATTGATGATGCTTGTAGCCTCTGAGAAGGCTGTGTTTGAAAGAACGTTTTGCTCGCGAAGCATCTTTGTGTTATCAATAAGAACACCAATAACAGAAGTGGCTCGTTGGCCTTCAATACCAAGTTCATCAAAACTTGCAACCATTTCTGTAAGTGCAGCGTCATTACCCTTTAACCCCTCAAGTAATTGGATAAAAGCTTCATTAGCATCAGTATTAACAAGATGAGTAAAATCCCCAATAGATTTACCGGCAAAGCGAGCCATAACAGCGGTATTACCGGCCATTTCGGTCATAATTCTGGAGTAAACAGTAGAGGCAGTTTCAGCGGTTAAAGGCAAAGAGCTTATTGTAGCACCAAGTGCAAGTAAATCCGGAAGTGTAATATTTGCCATAAGAGCGATACCGGAAGTTCGATTAACGAAATCAACGATTTCGTCTTCTGCGGCGGCGCTTGCCATACCAAGGGAATTAATGGCAGAACCAACACGGATCATAGCCTGTTCCATGCCATCAGTACCTTCGGCAAGTTTAAAAACCTGGACGAGCTTACCAACTTTATTAATAACCTGTTCTGTATTACCGGCGAGGTCTTCTTTTAGGGCAACATTTATTATATCTGCGGCTTTAACAAAGCCAAGAATATCAGCAGAGCCCTGAATGCCTAATTTTCCCGCGATCCAAGCAAGGCGGTTCAGTTCGGCAATAGAAGAACGTGTGTCAATACTTTTAAAATCTTCATTAAGGGCAATAACCTGATCGCGGGAAAGGTTTGTGGTCTTCATAACGTCAGCAACGGACTCATCAAAATCAGCAAAAGCCTGAATTGCTTTTCGTGTTGACATTACTAGACCGGTTATAGTAGCAGCGGCGGCAGTAAGAAAGCCGATATATTTATTAAAGCCGGTGCTTAGATTAGATAAAGAAAAGCCGGTTTGTCTTGTTGTGCGTTCAAGTTCACGCTTTCGGGCGTTAACGGTAATAAGTTGTTTTTCAAGATCGCGATATGCTTGTGTAGAAGGATCCAGATTGCGCATGATAGAATTGAGTTCTTTCTGACGGCGGGAAAGTTCGCTGATAGTAAGTTTCTCAATGCCCATTTTATCAAGGATGGCATCTCTCTGGACATTTATTTGTTTCAGGCTTGCAACAATTTCGTCATGCTCTTTAGTGCCGACGGTTGTTTTGGCCAAGGCCTTTTTTAATTTCTTAGCCTCCTGATCAAGTTCGGCAAGCGCTTTACGTGCAGGGTCGTTATTGATAAGGACTTCGAGTTGAATACGATCAATCTTAAGGCTCATATTGAGGCGGTTACTTTGGCGTTATCTAAAACAGATTTAATACGATCAAGTTGATGCTCACTATATTTAGAAGAAAGCAAATAAATTAGTTGACTTTGCGAACCATACACCGTTCTGGAATAGAACAGAACATTTTTGAATTTACGAGGTTTTCGAGAAATACCCCAAACGGCAAGGTTTGTATCGGTTACCCAGTTTTTGGTGTTGCGGCTACGCTGGAAAAAGCGAATTTCAAGAGCACGGCCATAGCTCAAAAAATGTATATTAAGGGTAGGTTTATGAGAATCGGAGGCGATAGAATAAGAAAGGCTTTTGTAGAGGTGTCCATCAAAATATATTTTATGTTTTGAGATATGGCGTTGCATACGGTCAATAAGGTATTTGCCGTGGTAGTCGAGTACTTCACGAACAAATACGGTTTCACTCTCTGGAGTTGCGTTTTCCATAAGCAAAGATTAAAAAAAGGTGCTGAGAAACAAAAGGACAGAGAAAAGAATGCTAAGATGAAAGCGAAATACCCTCGTGAACTACCCATTTGCTAAAGACAAATGGGCTTCGGACTTCACAGATAGTTGAGTATTGCTACTTCTTACACCATCTCCATCCGTGTAATCGCCAGTTCCTGACGATATTATTTTTAATCCTTCTTTCAGAATGTTCTTTGCAGCGTTTAAATCGCGGTCTAAAACGTGTCCATTTTTGCAAGTCCACTCTCTAACAGAAAGATTTAAGTCTTGATTTATCCAACCGCACTCACAGCAGGTTTTACTTGATGG
>CAYGEH010000001.1:0-691268 GCA_964348895.1 uncultured Gammaproteobacteria bacterium | reverse complement strand
AGCCAATAACCAGGGGATTAAAGAAGCAAAAGGGGAATATGTTTTGTTTTTAAACCCCGATACAATTATTTACCCCAATACATTAGAGGAAACAATTAAATATTTAGCTAAAAATAAAGGCATTGGCTTAGTCACTTGTCGGGTTGAACTTTCTAACGGCTTATTGCAAAAAGAATGTCATCGTGGTTTTCCTTCTCCTTGGAGATCTTTCTGTCATTTCTCTGGACTAGAAAGACTTTTCCCCAAAAACAGGCTTTTTTCTGGATACTTTCTGGGTCATCTTCCTCAAAATACTACCCATGAAATAGATGCCTGTGTGGGGGCTTTTATGATGATTAAAAAAGAAATCGGCAACAAAATTAACTGGTGGGATGAAGATTTTTTTTGGTATGGTGAAGACTTAGATCTCTGCTTTCGTCTTAAAAAAATGGGTTATAAAGTGATTTTCCATCCTAAGGTAAAAATTACCCATTATCAAGGGGCTTCATCAGGGTTAAAAATAACCAAAAGTAAGGCCAATAAAGCAACTAAAGAAAGAGCAGCCCAAGCTTCGGTTGAAGCAATGAGAATTTTTTATCAAAAACATTATCAGAAAAAATATCCCAAATCCATAAGTTTTTTAGTTATGACAGGAATAAGCTTTCTAGAAAAAGTTCGTTTATTTTCTGTAAAAAGGCGTTTTAGATAGCAATGAAAAAAGTTATTGCCCTCGATGTTCGAATGTATGGGTTGGGCCATGCTGGTATCGGTCGATATGTTGTTAACCTCCTTGACGAATTATCAAAATTAAGCGACTTTAATCGCTTCCGCTGGGTTTTATTTTGCCAGCAAAAAGATTTGCCAGTCCTTAAAAAAAAATATTCTAATCGCTTTCGTTATATTAAAGCGAATTTTCCACACTACTCTTTGGCTGAACAAATCTTTTTTCCCTTAATAGCTTATAGGGCTGGTTGTGATTTAATTCATTTTCCCCATTTTAACCTTCCTCTTTTTTATCGAAAAAAGTTTGTGGTAACCATTCACGATCTAATTAAACATCATTCTCGAGGCCCGCAAACAACAACGAGAAATCAGTTTATTTATTATCTTAAGTTTTTTGGTTATCAACTGATCGTTAAACATGCCGCTCAAAAGGCTAAAAGAGTTTTTGTTCCCAGTCGGTTTGTTAAAAAACAAATCGCCAATCAATATCAAACTAATTCTGACAAAATTATCGTTACCTATGAAGGGGTAAATAGCCACTTTCAATTTCCCAATCTTCAAATTTTAAAAAAAGACAAAATAAATATCTTAAAAAAGTACCAAATAAAAAAACCATACCTCCTTTATGTTGGCAGTGTTTATCCCCATAAAAACATTGATAGGTTAATTGAGGCGGTCAAAACCGTTCAACAAGAGATTCCTCAAATTAGCTTAGTTATTGTCTGCTCACGAAATGTTTTTTGGGAAAAGTTAAGAAAAAAAATTAATTTTGTTAAGGCGGAAAAATTTATTAAGCTAACTGGCTTTGTTCCAGATCAAGACTTGGCTGTTTTATACCAAGAGGCGACTAGTTTTGTTTTTCCCTCCTTGTCAGAGGGTTTTGGGCTACCTCCTTTGGAGGCAATGGCTTCTGGTTGTCCAGTTGTTTCTTCTAACGCCACCTGTCTTCCCGAGATCTATGGCAAGGCTGTTCTTTTTTTCAATCCCCTTGAAACAAAAGATATGGCTGAAAAAATTATTAAAATGACCAAAAATAAGGAATTGCAAGATCAATATCGAAACAGGGGTTTTGAAAAAGTAAAAGAATATTCTTGGAAGAAAATGGCCAAAAGAACCCTTGAAGAATATCAAAAAGCAATAGGTTGATAATTTTTAAGTGCAGGGAAGGGCCTTGTAGGCTGTTTTTTTTAGGTTAACACCCAAACTTTTTTGTTCTTTTTTAATATAATCAAAAATTTTTTAAATGAAAGTTGCTCTTGTTTACGATTGGCTTGACGCTTGGGGAGGAGCAGAGCGAGTTTTACTAGAATTAAAAAAAATTTTTCCTCAGGCTCCAATTTATACCAGTCTTTGTCGTTCAACCCAAGTCAAGCCTCTTCTTAATCAATTTTCTAAAGTTAATGCTTCTTTTTTACAAAAATCTCCCCCTGTTTTAAATTGGCGCTGGCTAGCTCCTTTGATGCCCCTGGCCTTTGAGTCTTTCAGTTTTGATGAATTTGACCTTGTTATTTCTGTTGCTGGCTTTGCCGCTAAGGGCATTATTACTAAGCCATCAACGCAACACATCTGTTATCTTTTAACCCCTACTCGATTTCTTTGGTCTCAGGATCAGTATCAAAACAATAGAATTCCTAAAAAAGTTCAAAGTTACTTGAAACAATGGGATTTGATTGCCGCTCAAAGACCAGATCAAATTGTTTCCATCTCCCAAACAGTTCAGGCGCGTTGTCAAAAAGTTTACCAAAGAAAAAGTCATTTAATTTATCCTCCCGTTGACACCAAAACTTTTTTTTCAAACCAATCCCCTTCAAGTAAGAAAAGAAAGTTTTTTCTAATTGTTTCTCGTTTAGAAGAAAGAAAAAAGGTTGACCTTGCCATAAGGACATTTAATGATTTGGGTTGGCCCCTGGTGATTGTTGGTACTGGTTCTCAAGAAAAAAAACTTAAAAAATTAGCCAAAAAAAACATTAAATTCTTGGGGTTTTTATCAGACAAGAAACTAGCCCAATATTATCGAAAAGCTCAAGCTCTTATTTTTCCTCAAGAAGAAGACTTTGGTTTAGTGGCTCTAGAGGCCCAAGCCTGCCAGACTCCAGTTATTGCTTTTGCTGCTGGTGGGGCTACCGAAACAATAAGGAAAAATAAAACTGGAAAGTTTTTTTATCCTCAATCTAGTTTTGCTCTCAAAAAGGTCTTGTTAAAGTGGTCACAAAATGGTTATAATACAAAAAGTTTTCATCCTTGGGTAAAAAAATTTAGCCAAGAGAGCTTCGCTTCTGCTTGGCAAAGATTAATTAAAACTTATGTCGGGAGTTAAAAATCATACTTTTGTTTTAATTGTTTGTGGCGGGGGAGGGACTCGTCTTTGGCCAAAGTCAACTAACCAAAAACCAAAGCAGTTTATTAATCTTTTTGGTTCCGAAAATCTTTTCCAAAAAACTATTGCTCGAGCCAAGGAAATAGCTCCCTATGATCGAATTTTTATTATTGCCGGCAGCCAATATGTTGGTGATATTTTGAATTCTGATCCAAACTTAAACCCCGCCAACATTTTAGTTGAACCAGATAAAAAACATACCGCGATTGCAATTGCGGCAGGGGCGGCCATAATAAGCAATATTGATCCCAAGGCTGTAATCGTTAATTTATGGTCAGACCACTTAATTGAAACTAAAGATCAATTCGCTCAGGCTGTTGCTGGGGCAGCTGAAGCGGCGTTTGCAAAAAGAGCTCTTGTTGCTCTAGGAATAAAACCAACCTTTCCTCATACTGGATTTGGTTATCTTGAGGCTGGGAAAAATTTAGGAAAAAACATTTTCAGTGTTAAAAATTTTTTAGAAAAACCAGATTTAAAAACTGCTCAAAAATTTGTTAAGGACGAAAATTTTTATTGGAATTTAGGAACCTATGTTTGGGGTGTTGATGTTTTCTTTGCTGAACTAAAAAAAACCTCCCCTGATCTTTATCAACAAACAATGGTAATTAAAAAAGCCTGGGGAAAACCAACTTATTGGTCAACAATAAAGGCTGTTTATCAGAAAGTAACCCCAGTGGCAATTGACGTAGCTGTTTCTGAAAAAAGCCAAAATTTACTTTTGGCGGTGGCCGAGTTTAGCTGGCAAGATGTTGGCGATTGGCTGGCAGTTTGGGAAAATAAAACAAAAGATCAAAATGGGAATGTTTTGCTCGATTCAACTGGGGGGGTTTGGCTTGATATAGAAAGTCAAAATTGTTTGGTCTCTCCAGGGCGAAAGCTAATTGCAACCGCTGGTCTGAAGAATATCATTATTGTTGATTCTCCTGATGGTTTATTAGTTTGTGATAAAAATCAAAGCCAAAAGGTTAAAGATTTGGTTGAGAAATTGCCAAAAAATAACTAATAATATGCCCAAGGACCAGCCCTATTATTTCTTTAAGCGCTTATTTGATATTATTCTTTCGGTTTTAATTGGTCTTTTCGCTTTACCAGTTTGCTTGCTAACCGCCATTGCCATCAAGGCTGATTCGCTTGGGCCGATTTTAGCTGACATTCCGCCTCGAGTTGGTAAAAACCGCCAACCATTTAAGCTTTTTAAGTTTCGATCAATGATTCCTAACGCTCACCAGTTAATCAGAGAAGACCCTAAGTTTAAAAAAGCCTTTGAAGAATTAAAAAAAAATAATTTCAAATTAAAAAACGATCCTCGCATTACAAGAGTAGGCAAGTTTATTAGGAAATATTCCATTGATGAGTTGCCTCAATTGGCCAATGTTTTAAAAGGGGAAATGAGCCTGGTTGGTCCCCGACCTTATTATGCTGACGAATTAGCTGACTATGAAAAAAGATTTCCTCGAACCAAGCGTCTTATTAAAGAAGCTCTAACCGTTAAGCCGGGCATTACTGGTTTGTGGCAGGTCTCTGGGCGCTCTGATGTTAACTTTGAGGAACGAATTACCCTTGATGCTCATTATGCCAAACGAAAAAACTTGATTGATGATATAGTAATATTAGTTAAATCTCCCTGGGTTGTTTTAACTGGCAAGGGAGCATCTTAAAAATCTTTTAATTTCTAGTCAAACTCCAATCACAAGCTTGTTGATCAAATGAAACTTAAACTATTTTTCTTTAAGAAAAAAGAGTCAAACTCCTTACCCAAAAACGAAGGAGATTCTTTAAAAAACAAAAAGAAAAAGCGAATCGTTCTTTTTTTGGGCCTTACTGCCTTACTCGTTTTCTTGGTCTTAGTTTGGTTTTTTGCCATTCAACCAGCCCTAGCCTTGAGAGCCAGTCTCCAAAAGGGTCAGGCGTTGATTAGTCAAACTCGACAAAGTTTAGCGGAAAAAAATCTTCCTCTTTTAGAGGCCAAAGCTGCGGAGGGCTCTTTGTTGTTAAGCGAACTCAACCAACCCCTCAAGAAAATGGCTTGGATAAAAATAATTCCAGTTGCCAACCAATACTTTGCCAACGTAGAAAACCTTCTTGGTGCAGCAGAAAAACTCGCCAATTCTGGTCGATTGGCCGTCAGGGCAATTGCGCCCTATGCTGATATTCTCGGCTTTAAAACAGAAGCAAGCAACGAACCAGCAGATAAGGTTGAAGGGGAGGGACAAGGAAAAGCTCAAGATCGAATTAAATTTTTGATGGAAACTGGGCCAGAACTAGCCAAAAACATTGAGGTTATTAATCAAGATTTGACCGAAGCATTAGCTTTGTTAAAAAAAATAAACCCCGATTATTTACCAGAAAGCTTTCAGGGTCGACCAATAAGAAACTATGTTATCACCCTCAAAGATCTTCTTGACGCCAATCTTAGTTTAATCGGCGGACTAAAACCAGCCTTAAAAGAACTGCCTTTTTTCTTAGGCCAAGACGAGACTCGAACCTATTTGGTTATTTTTCAAAACGATGGCGAAATAAGGCCCACTGGTGGTTTTCTAACTGCCTACGCTATTTTGGAGGTTAAGAATGGTCAAGTCACTCCAGTTCTCTCCGAAGATATTTACGATCTTGATGCTCGCTTTAGGAGAAGAATTGAGGCTCCTCGCCCAATCGCAGATTACTTGCCTAAGGTTTACTATTGGAATCTAAGAGATATGAACTTGTCGCCCGACTTTATTACCTCAATGCGAACTTTTTACCAACATTATCAAACTGTTCCTGGAGCGGCAGAAATTGATGGAATTTTGACTGTTGACACTAAATTTTTAACTTTATTGTTAGAGGTGCTAGGGCCAGTAGGAATAGCCGGCTGGGGAGACTTCTCGGCCGAACCATATCCAGCCTGTGAGGGTTGCCCTCAAGTTGTTTATCGATTAGAGTCAATTATTACTCGACCCCGAGGAACCCTGGTTACTAACCGCAAGGCTGTTATTGGCCCACTAATGCACTCTATTCTCCTTCATATGACTAACTCTCCGGCAGAAAGAATTCCCCATCTTTTTCGAGCAATCATAACTGGCATTAGGCAAAAAAATGTTCTTTTTTATGCTCTAGCTGAAGATAAACAAGAATCAATTGAAGGACTAGACATCTCTGGAAGAATTAAAGACTTTCCCCAAGGAGATTATTTTCACCTTAACGATACTAATTTTGCTGGAGCTAAATCAAACTTCTTCATTGAACAACGAGTTGACAAAAAATTCTCTGTTGCCAAAGACGGCACTATCACCAAAGAGGTTCGAATTCGATATTCTAATCCAGCAGCTGCCTCAGATTGTAATTTAGAAACTGGTGGATTATGTCTTAATGGCCTTTATCGGAATTGGTTTAGGATTTATGTTCCCAAAGGAAGTCAATTGATTGAAATGAGAGGATCTGAGGTTGACCCCCTAGTTTATGAAGAATTAAACAAAACGGTTTTTGAGGGCTTCTTTGGTAATCAGTTTCCACTGTTCCCAGCGGGGGGAACCAGCATTGTTAATTTAACATATCAGTTGCCATTTAAATATGATCCGAATCAGCCCTTTAGTCTTTTAATTCAGAAACAACCGGGAGCAAAAAACCATCCCTATCGAGTTTGTTGGGACTCCAATGACTGTCGGGAGTTTAAACTAGATTCTGATAAAATTCTTGAGTGGTAAACTCCTTGTTATGCATTCTTATAAAACAAAGGGGATTATTATTGGCAGAAGAAACTTCTCAGAGGCCGATCGCCTAATTACCATTATGACCGCCGATAGGGGCAAACAAATTTTTTTGGCTCGAGGAGTCAGAAAGATCACCTCTCAGCGAGGCCCCAGAGTAGAAATGTTCAATTACATTAGGGGGCAAGTTTATCACGGCAAAACTTGGGATATTCTAGGTGAAGTGGACACTCTTAATCGCTTCACCCATTTACGTCAAAATCTTTTTAAGGTTGCCACCGCTTATGAGGTTTGCGAGCTCGTTGATCGACTCGTTCCAGAAAACGACAGTCAACAGGCAATATTAGATTTAATTCTTGCTCAACTAGAAGCTCTTGATCAGAACCAGTTGGTCAATCTAGATAACTTACTTTTTAATTTTAAAACTAAGCTTTTAATTTTAACTGGTTTTTGGCCAAAAGATCGATTAATGGAGAACGGAGAGGCCAATCATTTTATTGAAAAACTTATTCATGCTAAAATTAAGAGCAAAAGTTTACGAGCTTCTTTATGAATAATTTAGATAAAATTGTTTCTTTAGCTAAAAGAAGGGGTTTTGTTTTTCAAAATTCTCAAATTTATGGCGGAGTGGCCGGAATTTTTGACTATGGTCCCTTGGGCGCAGAAATGATTAATAATATTAAGCGGCTTTGGTGGCAAGAAATGGTTCATAAAAGACCCAATGTTGTTGGTATTAACGGAGCGATCATTACTCATCCTAAAGTTTGGGAGGCTTCTGGACACATTGCTAATTTTACTGATCCCCTGGTTGATTGTAAGGCATGTAAAAAGCGATTTCGCCCAGACGATTTAAGTAAGAAAGGGCGCTGTCCTGAGTGTGGTGGAGAAGTCGGCGAACCCAAAAAGTTTAATATTTTGGTAGAAACAAGTTTGGGGGTAATTGAAGGAGAAAAGGCTACTTATTATCTTAGGGGAGAGGCCTGTCAAAATATTTACCTTAATTATGAAAATGTCTTGCAATCAACTAGACAGAAAATTCCTTTTGGTATTGCTCAAATTGGCAAGGCCTTTAGAAATGAAATCACCCCCAAAAACTTCCTTTATCGTCAAAGAGAATTTGAACAGTGGGACTTACAATTTTTTGTTAAACCAGAAGAGGTCGAAAAATGGTATCAGTACTGGAAAAATGAGCGCCTATCTTGGTATAAAACCATAATTAACGATACCAGTCGAATTCGTTTTCGCAAACATAAAGACAGTGAATTGGCTCACTATGCCAAAGTTGCTTACGACATTGAATTTAAAACCTCTTTTGCTGATTGGCGAGAGTGGGAGGGGATTCATTGTCGTGGAGACTGGGACTTGTCTCGTCACGGTCAATTCTCTGGACATGATTTTACCTATCAAGACCCCAAAACCAAGGAAAGATTTTCTCCTTGGATTGTAGAAACATCTGGCGGGGTCGATAGAACCTTTCTTTATCTTCTTGAAGACGCTTACCAAGAAGAAAAAATAGATAAAGAAAGTCGTCTTGTTCTTAAACTTAATCCCTTAATTGCTCCAATTAAAGTGGCAGTTTTTCCTTTAGTGGCGAATAAAAAAGAACTTGTTGATCAAGCCAAAAGAATTTTCGACGAGCTTAGTCAAAAGTTGGTTGTTGACTGGGATGATAATGGCAACATTGGCAAGCGCTATCGTCGCCAAGACGAAATTGGTACTCCTTGGTGTTTAACGGTAGACTATGATACCCTAGAGAGACAAACAGTAACAATCAGAGATCGCGACACTATGAAACAAGAAAGAATTGCTGTTAATCAGGTCTTGTCTTTCCTTGAAGAAAAGCTAGATAATTAAAATTAACCTTAAAAAATTGACTAAAAAACAAAAGATTATTTTAGCTGCTGTTATCTTCTTTTTAATAGTGACAGCGGGGGCAGTTGTTTTGTTTCGTAACCGTGACAAAGAAAAGGAAAATCAAACAGACATATCGCTACCTCAAACAAAAACTTTAACCATTGATCAACTTCCAATTGTTAAATTAACTGGTAGAAATCGCAACAGGGAATTAACTCTCTATCTTGAAGCCGCCAAGGGGCAGTTTGACAGTAAAGTAGAATACGAGCTTATTTATCACTTAGAGGCAGGTTTGTCCAGGGGAGTGATGGGAGAAATTCAATTAATCGAAGATCGGGGAGAAAGGGAAATTATTTTAGGAACTTGTTCTCGAGGCGTTTGCCGTTATGACGAGGGAGTCATTGACGGAGAAATAATTATTAGCTTAAACAAAGAAAACCAGCTTCACTCTTTTGAAACTAAGTTTTTCTTTTTGGACGCTAACTCTCCCTATCAGGCTTCTAATTTAAAAATTAGCACCAAAGAAACAACAATGTTAATAGCCCTAGAAGGGGGCGGACTGCCAGCCCCAGCTCCAAATGGTCAAGAAATTATTGCTGGCCCATTCGTTGTTACCTCCGAGACTGGATCTGAAACAATCAGTTTTGAACTAAAAGAAGGTCTTCTTTTAGTTTGGGGTCAAGGTTCGTGGGAAAGAGTTGAAAACCTTGAATCTTTACCCCTAGGAACCTATTTGTTAGTTTCTTCTTAAGGAAGAGCAGACTTCCATCTTCGTTCTCTCTTTGCTTTTTTATTTCTCAAGCTTAGAGATTTTAAAACTTTTGTTTTTTGTTAATTATTAAACACAAATAAAATAATCCAGGAAAGAGCCGAGAAAAGAGAAATTTAAGCCTTGACAAAAGACTCTCTTTTGGTGCAAAATGTAAAGAAGTGGTGATAATAGTTAATAATTAACTTAAAACAGGGTGTTTTTTGGTGAATATCAAGTTCGTTTTCAAAAAGACAAAAATCGTTTTGCTTTGCCGGTAAAAATTAGAAATCAAATTAAGGGAGAAGAGGTCGTTTTATCGCAAGGATTTGACGGTTGTGTTTTTGGCTATGAAAAAGATGAATGGGAAAAATTTACCCATCAAGAGCTCTCTGGTTCCGTAACCGAAAAAAAAAGTCGACAAATCAGACGACACTTGTTTTCTGCCGCAACCGTTGTTAATTACGATCCCCAGGGTCGAACCGTTATTCCCCAAAACCTAGTTAATTATGCCAATCTAACCGATTCTTCGGCAACAATTATTGGCGCTGGTGATCATTTTGAAATCTGGAACGACCAGGAATGGCAAAAATATCTTGAAAAAATTAAAGAAGAGGTTGGAGAATGATCTTCCACCAACCAGTACTTTTAAAAGAAACATTTGCGTTTTTAGGGGTCAGACCAGGACAAGTTTTTATTGACGGCACTCTCGGAGGAGGGGGTCATAGTCAAAAAATTATTCAAGCTGGCGGCCTAGTTATAGGCGTTGATCAAGATCCTGAAGCACTGATTTGGGCGCAAAAAACTTTGCGTTCTGCCTGTCCTGCCCCTCTTTGTTCTAAGCAAAAGGGGGCTATTAGTCAGGCTTCAGGATTTGATCAACAACCGTTTGTTCTGGTTGAAGATAACTTTGCTAATCTAAAAAAAATTGCTGAAAATCTTAATCTAAAAAAGGTGAATGGGGTTTTGTTTGATTTGGGAACATCTTATTATCAACTAAAAGAAAACAGGCGAGGATTTTCTTTTGAAAGCGATTATCTTGACATGAGAATGAGTCCGAATTTAGCGGTTAGTGCCGCCGACCTGGTCGCCGCCTTATCAGAAAATGAACTTTGTCAAATTTTTAAAAAATTTGCTCAGGAAAAACAAGCCAAAACAATTGCCAGAGCTATTGTTCGTGCTCGTCAAATAGCTCCAATTAATAGCGGGAAAAGGCTGGCCGATATTATTGATAGAGCAGTTAGTCTAAAAAGGGGTCGCATTCATCCGGCTACTAAAGCATTTCAGGCTTTAAGAATTACTGTTAATGATGAACTAAACAACCTTGCCAGTGGACTTGAGCAAGCCGAAGAATTACTTGAACCTGGGGGAAGACTGGTAGTTATTAGTTTTCATGAAGGAGAAGACCGATTAGTTAAAAATTTTTTTAAACAAAAATTTCAGGAAAAAAGATTAAATCTTATCACCAAAAAGCCCGTTACTCCCAATTTAAAAGAAATAACTCAAAACCCAAAATCAAGAAGCGCTAAGCTGAGAGTAGCTGAAAAAAATAATGATTAAAGTAAAACTACCCACCAATCGAAACAAGGGCCTACTTGCTGTTCTTGGTATAATCACCGCTGGTTTGGCCATATTACAGGTTTTTGTTTTTATTTTCTTTAACGGTCAAACGGCAACCCTAACCCAAATCAACCAAGAAAAAGAAGAAATAGTTCTTGAAAACTATCAATTAAAAAAAGAAATTACCCAAATAACCTCCCTGCCAGCACTTGAAGAGAGAGCTAAAGAATTTGGATTTACTCCTCCCACTAATCAGAATTCTTGGTCCTCAATAATTTATTTAGTCAAAGAATTGCCAATCGCAGCCGCTAATTAAAATGGCTAAAAACAGAATTCGTCTACTGGCCTTAATTATGGGCCTATTTTTTCTTGTTATAATCGGTCGACTTTCTTGGTGGCAAATCATCAACCACGATCAGCTTCTCGCTCAAGCCGAAAACCAATGGCAACGAGAAAATTTAATTCCAGCTAAAAGAGGCGACATCTTTTACCAGGATGGGTTTCCAATGGCAGTTGATCAACCAACTTTTGACCTCCATTTTTTTAAGCCAGAACTAGAAATTTCTGCTCAAGAATTAATTAATCGTCTTGAGCCGATCATTTTCTCCGAAACTAATCAGGCAGAGAAAAAAAGAATAGTTGATCTTTCAGAATCAGGACTTCTCTGGGTGCCAATTGCTAAAAGACTTGACCAAAAGAAACAAACAACCATAAACCAATTAAATATTAGAGGGCTTCGCTTTTCTGAAGAATTTTCTCGAAATTATCCTCAAAAAGAACAAGCCTCTCATCTTTTGGGCTTTGTAGGTAAAAACATCCAAGGGGAAAATGTTGGTTATTTCGGACTGGAAGGTTTTTACGATGAGATTCTTAAGGGAAGAGGTGGCTTTATTTTACAAGAAAAAGATGCTTTTGGAAATCCAATTGTTTTGGGGAAAATAAGAAAAACCGAGCCCCAAGATGGTTCTAGCTTAAGGCTTTTTCTGGATCGAAGAATTCAATGGGCAGCGGAAAAACATTTAAAAAAAGGAATAGAGCAATATGGGGCTCTGGGAGGGGTGGTAATCGTTGGTGATCCTCATACTGGTGGCATTTTAGCCATGGCTTCTTATCCAAACTTTGACCCCAACCAATATGCTACCACTGACCAAGAACTTTTCAATAACCCCGCCATCAATCGTGTTTTTGAACCAGGATCAACTTTTAAGGTCATTACTCTGGCGGCCGCTCTTGATCAGGGTTTAATTACTCCAGAAACCATTTGCCCCATTTGTGCTGGTCCAATAAAAATTGGCGAAAATGAAATTAAAACCTGGAACAATGAATATCGACCAAACTCTAATATGAGAGAGGTTTTAGAGCGATCAGATAATGTTGGTCTGGTCTATGTTGGTCAACAACTAGGCAGGAGTAATTTTCTTGACTATTTAAACCGATTTGGCTTTGGACAAAGAACTGGAATTGACCTTCAGGGCGAAGCTCCTGGTTCAATTAAAAAGCCAAGTCAATGGTATGATTTCGAACTGGCAACAGCTTCTTTCGGACAGGGTTTTGGAATCACTCCAATTCAAATGATTCAAGCAGTCGGAGCCATTGCTAACGGAGGGTTTTTAATCAGGCCTAGGGTAGTTGAGTTTATTGACGATCAACCAACAAAAGACAGCTTGAAAACAGAAAAACAAGCAATTATTTCCCCTAAAGCTGCGGCTAATATTACCGAAATGATGGTGGGGGTGGTAAAAAACAGCTCTATTCCTTGGACCGACGGCCAAGCCCAAATCGCCGGAAAAACTGGAACTGCTCAGATTTTCGTCAACAATAGATATGATCCCAATAAAACAATTGCTTCTTTTGTTGGTTTTGCTCCAGCTAAAAATCCAGAATTTGTTATGCTGGTTGTTCTTTTTGAGCCTTCGGCCTCGGTTTGGGGAAGCCGAACCGCTGCCCCGCTCTGGTTTAGAATTGCTGAGGAAATTTTTTTAATCAGAAAAATTAACCCTCGAGATTAAAAATTATCAAATAACACTCAAGAGCTGTTATAATATAGTCAATCTTTATGGCTAAGGCCGAGAATAAAACAGGGTCCTGGAAACAAACTCTTCGCCCCATAATTAACACCGCCTATCATCTTCCCAAGAGTATTTTTTGGGCCATTTATTATCGCTGGCCAGCAAAAAAATTAACAGCAATTGGTGTTACCGGCACTGACGGAAAAACCACTACCAGTACTTTAATTTGGCACCTCTTAGCTTGTGCTGGCAAAAAGGCCAGCCTTATTACCAGTATTAATGCCAAAATTGGACAAAAAGAAGAAGACACTGGGTTTCATGTTACCACTCCTAGTCCACAAAAACTTCAAAAATTTTTAACTAAAATTGTTAAAACAAAGTCACAATATGCTGTTATTGAAGCCACTTCTCACGGTCTAGACCAACATCGTCTTTGGGGGATTGATTTCTATTTGGGAGTAATTACCAATATCACTCCCGAGCACCTTGATTATCATCAAAATATGACCACCTATGCCAAGGCCAAGGCCAAGCTATTCAAGAAAACTAAAATCGCCATTCTAAATCGAGACGACCCCTGGTTTCCCTTCTTAAAATCAATCTGCCAAAACAATCAAAGCCAAATTATCAGCTACGGAATTAAAAATAACGCTGATATAACACCTAGAAACTTCCCTCATTACTGCCCTTTGCCGGGAAAGTATAATCAATATAACTGCTTGGCGGCAATTGCTACCGCTAAAGCCCTAAAACTAACCGACAATCAAATAAAAAGAGCCCTTAAAAGTTTTCCTACCCCTAAGGGAAGACTTGAACCAATTAATCTTGGTCAGAATTTTAGAGTTTTTATTGACTTTGCTCACACCGCCAATGCCCTTAAAAGTGTTTTAATTGAACTTAAAAATCAACTACCAAAAGAAGGCAAACTAATCGCTGTCTTTGGTTGCGCTGGATTAAGAGACCGCCAAAAAAGACCAATTATGGGAAAAATCGCTTCAAAGCTAGCTAATTTTACTGTTATTACCAGCGAAGATCCTCGAACCGAAAATCCTTATCAAATCGCCAAAGAAGTTGCCGCTGGCTTTTCTTCCAATGGTCAAAAGAAAATCATTCTTGATCGGGCTGAGGCGATTAATTTTGCGATTCAACAAGCTCACAAAAACGATATTGTTGTTATTTTAGGTAAAGGGCATGAAAAATCAATGTGTTTTGGAACAACAGAGCACCCCTGGAGTGATCAAAAAGAGGCTCGAAGGGCAATTAAAAAAATTCTAATTAAATGATTGCTGTTCTAAAAATATTCAATCAATCGAGCGAGGTGGTTCATGGTTTTACTTCAAAAAACTGTGGTGATTTTAGCCTAAAGGGGGAAAAAAATAAAAAAGATTATTTCTCTTTTTTAAAAAAATTAAACCTTCACTCCTATCCCTTGATTCAAGTAAATCAAGTCCATGGTGACCGCATTATTTTAGTTAATAAAAATAATTTATTAACTAAGCCTGAGGCGGACGGCTTAATTAGTCGAGAAAGAAATTTAATTTTGGGAATTAGATCGGCCGATTGCTTACCTATTATTTACTATGAACCCAAAAAAAAGATTATTGGTGCAACTCATGCTGGTCGTCGTGGTCTTCTTTTAGAAATACCCAAGAAAATGATTCAATATATTAAACAACTTGGAGGAAAACCGGAGAACACCCTTGTTGGTATTGGTCCTCATATTGGGCCTTGTTGTTATTCTCTTGACAATCAAACCATTCAAGCAATTTGTCAAGAACAACCCCTAGTCAAGAACTTTATTAAAAAAGAGGGTGCTGATAAAGCTTTTCTTGATTTACTTGAGCTTTGCCGTCAACAACTGATGGAGGTTGGGGTTAATAAAAATAATCTTGAGACAAGTGAAATTTGTACCGCCTGTCAGCATCAGCATTGGTGGTCCTATCGCCAAGAGGGTAAAGCCTGCGGTAATATGTTAACAGTAATTTGTCAAAAAAATGGTTCAGAAAATTAATTTTAACAAAATTGGCTTCGTTCATATGATCGGCATTAAGGGAATTGGAATGACCGCTTTAGCAGCTTGCTTAAAAGATCGAGGAGTAAAGATTAGTGGTTCTGATGTTCCCAAAACTTTTGTCACCGACAAAACGTTAAAAAAAATGGGGTTATCTTGGTGGGAAAGTTTCTCTGCTAGCCACATCACAAATCAAGACCTGGTTATTGCTACTGGCAGTGCTCATCAAGGACCAGATAATATTGAGGCAATAGCGGCAAAGAAAAGGGGAATACCTTATTTAACTCATGGAGAAGCTCTAGGCGCTCTGATGGAGAAAAAAAGAAGCATTTCTGTTTGTGGGGTTGGCGGGAAAACCACCACCAGCGCAATGCTCTCTTTTTTAATGAGCCAAGTTGGACTAAATCCAAGTTTTGTTGTTGGCGCCGGAGAAATTTTTCCGCTTGGCTTACCAGGAGGCTTTAACCAAAGGGGAAGTTTTTTTGTTGCTGAGGCTGACGAATATGTTACTGCGAAAAACTTTGATCACCGTCCTCGCTTTCATTGGCAAAATCCAGAAATAGTTATTTGCACCAACATTGAACACGATCACCCTGATGTTTATTCTAATTTAAGTGCTACTAAAAAAACCTTTCAAGATTTTTTTAAAAAAATTCCCGAAAAAGGATTTCTGATCATTAATGGCGACAACAAAAATAATCTGGCTACTATTTTAGGATTAAAAAAAACAATAATAACTTACGGTGAAAAAAAAGAAAACGACTATCAGATAATTAAAATAAATCAATCTCCCAAAAAAAACAGCTTTTATCTTCAATATAATAAAGAAGAACTTGGCCCATTTATTTTAAAAATTCCTGGTGTTCATAACATTTTTAACGCCACTGCCGCCATTATTACCCTAAAACAACTTGGTGTTTCCTTAAAAGAAATTAAGCCTCATCTGTCTTCTTTTGCTGGCACTAAAAGAAGATTTGAGTTCTTAGGAAAAATAGGGAATAGGCAGATCTGGGACGATTATGCCCATCATCCTAAACAAATTACAGCCACTCTGTCTGCAGCTAGAGCCTGGTTTGGTAAAAAAAAGATTCTTGTTCTTTTTCAACCCCACACCTTTTCTCGAACCCAAAAACTATTGGCTGAATTTGCCCAAAGCCTTTCTTGCGCCGATCAAATTTTTATTTTGCCGGTTTATGCGGCTGGCAGAGAAACAGGAAATCCTGATAAAATTTCTTTAGAATTAACTGAAAAAATAAAACAAAAACAGAAAAAAGCAACCTTTGTTCCCAACAAGAGTTTTCTTGAAAAAGAAATTAAAAAAACAAATCAAGAAATTATTATTACCATGGGGGCGGGTGATATTTGGCAAATTGGTCAAGAGCTTTTAATTCAAAATGATTAAAGAAACAATTTCTCCCATTTTTGTTCAAGAAAAAGTTCCCCTTGCTGGTTTAACCACTTTCGGCATTGGAGGCCTGGCAAAATTTTTTTGTTCTGTTTGTTCTAGCCAAGAACTTGCTGAAGCGGTAAGAATGGCCAGAAAAAACAAAACAAAATTCTTTATTCTTGGCGGAGGTTCTAATATTTTAGTCGCTGACTCAGGGTTTCCTGGTTTGGTAATTAAAAACAATAACAATAAAATTACTCAAAAAAAGAACAAAATTAAGGCTCGATCAGGAGCTAAGTTGTCTGGAGTTGTTGCTCTTTCAATTAAAAATAGCTTGTCTGGACTAGAGTGCTGTTGGGGCGTTCCTGGCACTGTTGGTGGAGCTATCGTTGGTAACGCTGGCGCTAAAGAAAATTGGATTAGTCAGGCGATAGAAACAGTCACCGTTCTAACCCCTAAAAATAAAGTTCAAATTCTAACCAAAGATCAGTGTCAGTTTGATTATCGCTCTAGTCGCTTTCAAGTTAGTCAAGAAATTATTCTTGAGGTAGTTTTTAATTTAAAACTACTCCCACAAGAAGAAGTTAATCAAAAACAACAAGAATTCTTCTCTTTAAGAGCCTCCCAGCCTCAAGAAAAAAGCGCTGGCTCTATTTTTAAAAACCCTCCAGCCTTTTCAGCCGGCCAACTAATTGATCAAGTTGGGCTGAAGGGGAAAAGAATTGGCGACGCGCAAATTTCCCCCAAACACGCTAACTTTATCGTTAACACTAATAATGCTCAAGCAAAAGATGTTTTATCTTTAATAAAGTTAATTCAAAAAGAAGTTTTTTCTCATTACCAGATTAAACTCAAACCAGAAATTAAATTTATTGGTTTTGCTAAATCAGAAATTGCCGATATAATAAAATAGACTGAAAAAAACAAGATTATTAATTTAAAATAAAATTTTTTGTTATTTTTAGTTTTATTCTTAAAAAAGGTTTATTTTTTTAAAATTTAGTTATGTCTAAATTTATCATTACTGGTGGTCGGCCCCTAGTTGGAGCAATTAGATTGGGAGGAGCAAAAAACGCCAGCTTTAAGATTATGATTGCGAGCCTTTTATTAAGGGGTCGGTCTCGTTTGTTAAATTTGGCTAAAATTGGTGATGTTGAAACAACTAGACAAATTATTGAATCCTTAGGAGCTAAAACTATCCCCTGTGGAGAAAGAACAATTTTCATTGATCCAAATAGACTAAATAAATGGAAAATTCCAGCTAAATTTGGAGACATTTCGCGCTCTTCGCTTCTTTTCATCCCTCCTTTAATCAAATTTTTTGGGAAGGCCGAAATTCCCTTTCCAGGTGGAGACAAAATTGGACAAAGACCAGTCGAGCGCCATCTTGAGGGCTTTAGGGCTCTTGGAGGAAAATATCAATTTAAAAAAAATAAAATTGTCGTAATTGCCCCTCAGGGCCTAAGAGGAACTCGTTATCGATTTGCCAAAAACACTCACACTGGAACCGAAAATCTAATTATGTTGGCTGTTTTTGCCAAGGGAAAAACGGTCCTTGAAAATGTTGCCTTAGAAACAGAAATTGATGATTTAATATTTTTTTTAAACTCTGCTGGAGCCAAAATAACTCGTTTACCAAAAAGAAGAATTAATATTATTGGCACACCAAACAAAATGTTTGGCCAAACTCACGCCGTTATGCCTGACGCCAATGAAGCAGCTTCTTACGCTTGTGCAGCCCTAATCACCAAAGGGGATATTGCTATTGAAGGGGCCAGAAAAGAAGACCTAGAGCCTCTTTTAGAAAAAATTGATCAAATTGGTGGAGCCCTTAAGGTTTATCGTTGGGGAATTCGCTTCTGGTGGAAAAAAGAGCTTAGGGCAACCAAAGTTATTACCAAGCCCTTTCCTGGCTTTAAAACTGACTGGCAGCCTCTTTGGACTTCTTTAGCAACCCAAACGACCGGCGTTAATCAAATTATTGAAACTATTTATGAAGATCGTTTTGGTTTTGTTGAATCATTAAAAACGATGGGGGCAAAAATTGACTTTTTCCAACCAAAAGTGGCTAATCCGGAAAAGTTTTATAACTTTAATTATCAAGAAGTCAATCCCGATCTTTATCATGGCATCAAGGTTACTGGCCCAACCCCACTTAGGGGTGCTCAGTTTAGGGCCATTGACTTGCGTCATGGGGCTACTCTGACTATAGCCGCCCTGGCAGCTCAAGGGATAAGCGAAATTAATAACGCCCAAGTAATCGACCGAGGCTATGAAGATCTTGGACCTAAACTAAAAGAACTGGGCGCCAACATTAAAATAATCAACCATGACTAGCCAGATAAGGAAAGCTTTTCGCTTTATTAGAAGAAAATTAGCTAAAGCCTGGTTGGACCTCCATCCTAGCATTAAAATTGTCGGCATCACTGGTAGTTATGGTAAAACTAATACCGCCAAAGCAGTTGAGGCAGTTCTTAAAAATTATTTTAATGTCATCTCCACCGATATTAATTTGGATACCGTTTATAATCTGCCTCTTACTTTATTAAAAATTAATAACCAAACTGAGGTTGCTGTTTTAGAGTACGGCATTGATCGAAAAGGAGAAATGACCCAGCATCTTGGCTTGGTTAAGCCAGCGGTAACTATTGTTACTGGCATTACCCCAGTCCATTCTGATCAAAATCTGCTTGGTTCCATTGAAGGAATTGTCAAAGAAAAAGGGAAGTTGCTCGAGGCCCTACCCTCTGATGGCAGAGCAATATTGAACTTTGATGATTCTAGGGTAATTAAAATGGCCGAAAAGGCAGGTTGCCCAATTATTAGTTATGGCTCAAGTAAGTTTTTTGATTTTTATGCTAGCAACATCAAGGTTACTAAAAAAGGAACTTCTTTTGAAGTTAATTTTAAGGAAAATAAAAAATTAATCAAAAAAAAGATCAATCTTCAGCTCTTGGGAGAACATTTTGCTCAAGAAGCCATGGCCGCCCTAGCAACGGCTAGGGTTTTGGGAGTTAGCTTAAATGATAAAAAAATTTATCAATCGTTAGAAAAACTTGCCCCTTTGTCTGGCAGAATGAGTTTAGAGGCTGGTCCCAAAAAAAGCTTGCTTATCAACGACTCTTTACGAGCTAACCCTGCCTCTACAATGGCTGGGTTAAAAACCCTCTCGGTTATTAATCATAATGGTCCCAGGATCGCGGTTTTGGGAGAAATGGGAGAACTTGGTCAATACCAAGCCCAAGAACACCACCGAATTGGTCTTTTTTTAGCTAAACTAAAGAATATTGATTATTTAATCACCCTAGGACCAGCGACTAAAAAAATTGTTCAAGGTGCAATCAAAGGAGGACTGGCAAAAGATAAAATTTTTTATACAGAAAGTCACCAAGAAGTGGCTAAAGTTTTAAAAAAGTTTTTAACCCCTCAAACCCTCTGGTATCTTAAGGGTTCTCGCTTAAAACATTTAGAAAGGATTTTACTGTTATTATCAGAAAAGAAGGTTGATTGTGAAAAAATTTCCTGTCATAATTACTTTCATTGTTCAGAATGCGATAGGGTTAATCAAAAACATCCTTGATTAGAAAGATTTATCTAATAAAGAAATTAGGATTAATTTAAGGCTAAAATCCTTAGTTTAAGATTTTTTTTCGCTTGATTTTTATATCTTAGTTTTTGTTAAAACAGTCATTTTTTTTATTTTTTATAATAAAATATGCGCTTATTCTTCGGCTTAATTTTACTCTCTTTTGTAATTACCAGTGCTTTAATTGTTCCTTTTATTAATTTTCTCTACCGAAAAAAGTTCTTAAGAAAAAAGCAAGAAACCCACGACTTTTTGGGAGTCAGAACTCCTATTTTTGATAAATATAATCAGGGCAAGGCTGGAACTCCTGTTGGTGGCGGAATTTTGTTGGTGATTATTATGACCGTCCTTTTTCTTCTTGTTCTCTTTTTCCTTCACTATTACCAGTTTCATATTTCTGCCTCTTTTCCCTTAATTAAAGAAATAAGCATTCTTCTTTTTACCTTTCTAAGCTTTGGGCTTCTTGGTTTTTTTGACGACCTAAAGAAAATTTTTAAGATTGAACGACAGGGAATTTTTGGCTTACGCTTAAAGTATAAATTTGCCCTTCAGTGGTTTTTGGCTTTAATCGTAGCTAGCTTGCTTTATTTTGATCTGGGTATTAGCATTGTTAACATTCCTAATTTTAACTTCTTTGACATCGGAATTTTTTATATTCCCCTGGCCGCCCTTATTATTGTTAGCTTTGCCAATGCCTTTAATATAACTGATGGTCTTGATGGTTTAGCCTGTGGTTTGCTGATGATTGCTTTGTTTGCTTTTTCAATTATCTCTTTTCAAGTTCTTGACACTCCGATGACGGTTTTTTCAGCAATTTGGATTGGGGCCTTGATTGCTTTTCTTTATTTTAATGTTTATCCTGCTCGCATCTTTTTGGGCGACACTGGCGCCATGGCTTTTGGTTCTACTCTGGCCGTTATTGGTTTGATGTTAGGGAAAATTGTTGCCCTAACCGTAATTGGTGGCATTTTTATAGTTGAGGCTTTTTTTAGTCTATCTCAAATGATAGCTAAAAGTGTTTGGGGCAAAAAACTTTTTCGAGCAGCACCATTTCATCTTTGGCTAAGAGATCGTGGCTGGGAAGAACCCAAGATTGTTTCTCGTGCTTGGGTTGCAGGAATAATTTTGGCTGTTTTTGGTCTTTGGTTATCCACTTTCTAGTTCTTATTTTTTTAAAAAAAATAATGAAATTAAAAAACAAGAAGGCTTTAGTGATGGGCCTGGGAATCCATGGTGGAGGAGAAGGAGTTGTTCGCTATTTAGTTAATAAAGGAGCAATGGTAACTGTAACTGATCTAAAAACCAAAGATCAACTAGCTCCAACTCTTAAAAGAATTTCTGATTTACCAGTAAAGTATGTCCTTGGTAAACATCGCGAGGTTGATTTTAAAAACACTGATTTTGTTGTTAGAAACCCTGATGTTCCAGTCAACTCTTTATTTTTAAAAGTTGCTCGTCAACATAAAAAACCAATTTTAATGGAAATTAACCTTTTTTGGGAGGAGTGCTCTCGTTTTAGAGAAAAAATTATTGGGGTTACCGGCACTAAGGGAAAAACAACAACGACTGTTTTAATTCAACAGGCTCTGTCTTCTGCTGGACTAAGGGTTGTTGCTGGGGGAAATTTAGGTGTTTCTATGTTAGAAATTATTCCCAAAATAGATAAGGATACTTGGGTTGTTTTAGAACTATCTTCTTGGCAATTAGAGGGGTTAAGAGAGCAACAAGATTCTCCCCATATCAGTTTAATTACTAATATTTTTCCCGATCATCTAAACCGCTATTCTTCAATGGAGGATTATGTTGCCGCCAAAAGACTGATCTTTTCTTCTCAAAACAAAAATGACTATCTTATTCTTAACCAAGAAAATTCTTGGACCAAAAAAATACAGCAAGAATCTTTAGGAAGGGTGGTTTTGTTTTCAAAAAAAGATGTTCCCAAGGGGTGGCGATCGAAAATTCAGCTTCCTGGTAAACACAACCTAACTAATATCGCTGCCGTTTTAGCCGTTGCCAAAGTTTTAAAACTAAAAAAAAGTTCTATTAAAAAAGGAATTGTCGACTTCACTGGCTTAAGTCATCGACTAGAGTTTGTTGACTCTGTTGCTGGAGTAAAATTCTACAATGATAGTGCCGCCACCAATCCAACTGCCACTCAAATGGCTATTAAAAGTTTTTCTCAACCATTAGTTTTAATTATGGGCGGGGCAGACAAAAATCTTGATTTTGTCACTTTAATAAAAACTGCTCAAAAACAAAAAAACCTAAAAGCCATAATTCTTCTTGCTGGGTCAGCAACTGACAAAATCAAAGCAGAAATTAAAAAACAAGCCCTCAAAACAACTATTTTTGGCCCATTTGATAAACTACTGCCTGCGGTAACCATGTCTTATCAAGTCGCCAAGGCCGATGACATTGTCTTGTTATCTCCTGCCGCAGCCAGTTTTAATATGTTTAAAAACGAATTTGATCGCGGTAATCAGTTTAAAAAAATTATTAATGATTTGGCCCAAAAAAAGCAACGCTCACAATAAACAGCCTCTTCACCCTGACTGGTTGATTTTAATCCTAACTCTACTACTTTCTTTTTTAGGTTTAATAATTATTACTAACGCTTCTGTGGTTGTGGCTCAAGCCGATTTTGGTGACCAGTTTCACTATCTCAAGCGTCAAGCAGTTTGGCTGGTGGTCGGCTTAGTTTTGATGACAATTATCTCTTTTACCAATTATCAAAGATTAAGACCTTGGACCAACTGGCTTTTAGCAATCTCTTTAATTTCTCTGGTGGCAGTCTTAATCCCTGGCCTAGGACAAAGACGCTTGGGGGCTCAACGCTGGCTAGAGATAGGTGGTTTTAGTTTTCAACCTTCTGAATTTGCCAAACTAGCCCTGGTGATTTGGGGTGCCAGCTTTTTTGACAAAATATTAGCTCCTGTTAAAAAAAAGGCAATAACAGTTAATGAAAAAATTAACTTTCAGCGACCTAACTCTGGTCCCATTTGGCCGTTCTTGATTGTTTTGCTAACAATGGCTGGGCTGATTATGTTAGGACCACACTTGGGCACCACCATTATTATTGTGGCCACTGGTTTCTGCTTAGCTTTTTTGGCCGAAACTCCCACCTGGAAAATAGCACTCTTTTCGTTTTTGGGTTTAGCGATTGGTTTTTTATTAATAATAATTTCTCCATATCGACAAGCAAGGTTGCTCACTTTTCTAAACCCTACTCGTGATCCCCAAGGCGCTTCTTATCACACTCAACAAATTTTAATCGCACTAGGCTCAGGGGGGATGTTTGGCCAAGGAATCGGACAAGGAAGACAGAAATATGCTTATTTACCTGAAGTGGTTACTGATTCTATTTTTGCCGTCGTTGGTGAAGAGCTAGGTTTTTTGGGGGCAACCATTTTAATTTTTCTTTTAGCTTTATTAACCCTGGCTTGCTTAAAACTGGCCACCAGAGCCCCAGACCGCTTTGGACAGTTAATCTGCGCTGGAGTTGGAACCCTAATCGGTATTCAAACTATTATTAACTTAGGGGCAATTGTTGGCATTTTCCCTTTAACCGGCATTCCTTTGCCTTTTATCTCCTATGGTGGCTCTTCTTTAATTGTTCTTTTGGCCGGACTGGGGTTGGTACTATCGGTGTCTAGATGTAGAATAGAAGAAAGAAAAAAATAAATTATGAAGAAAGTTGTTATTACCGGCAGCCATTTAACTCCCGCTCTGGCGGTCATTGATCAGCTCAAAAAAGATCTTCCCAGTTGGCAAATTTATTATTTAGGAAGAAAATATGCCATGGAGGGGGATTCCTCTCCGTCAAGAGAGTCTCTTGTTCTTCCCCAAAAAAAAATTACTTTTATTGCTATTCCTGCTGGAAGGCTACAAAGACATTTTACTCGTTGGACTATTTTGTCTTTATTAAGAGTTCCCTTAGGCTTTTTTGCTAGTTTGTATTATTTAACTAAAATCAAACCCGATGTTATTTGTTCTTTTGGAGGCTATGTTTCCGTGCCAGTTATTATGGCAGGAAAAATTCTTGGCATTTCTAGCCTAACTCACGAACAAACAATTACTGTTGGTTTAGCCAATAAAATTAACGGCTTAATTGTTGATCGAGTTGCAATCACTTTTCCTCAAAGTCAATCATTCTTTCCTAAAGAAAAGGTTGTTCTAACTGGAAACCCCATTCGACCAGAAATTTTCCAACAAAACCAACCTCCATATCAGTTCGCTTTTTCTAGACCTCGCATTTATTTAACTGGAGGCAGCCAAGGAGCCAGCATCCTTAATCAAACTATTTTGTCCATCTTGCCTCAACTAACAGATAAATATAACCTTATCCATCAATGTGGCAGCCATGATTACCCAAAACTAAAAAAGGGCTATCAAGCCTTACCTCTAAAAATAAGGCAAGCCTATTTTTTAACCGATTATCTTGATCATAATTCAATTGGATGGGCTCTTAGCTCTGATTTAATTATTGGTCGAAGCGGAGCTAACACTGTTTTAGAAATTGCCATCCTTGGCAAGCCAGCTATTTTAATTCCTCTTCCTAAAACAGCCCATAACGAACAACTTCTTAATGCTCAATTTTTAGCTAACAAGGGAAGTGCTTTAATCGTTAACCAAAACGAGCTTTCCTCAAAAAGACTTTTAGTTGAAATTAATCGAATTATGCTTAACTTAAATAAATATCTTTACCAAGCCAAAAAATTAAAAAAACAAATCAAGCCTAATGCTGCCAAAGAAATCATTAATCAACTTCAAGAGTTAGTTTCGTCATGAACCAGTTAAATCGTCAACTTGGAATTTATTCCATTAAAAAAAGAAACAACCTCAAACAGGTAATTAGATGGTTAACTCTAGTCTCTTCATTAGGTCTAGTTTTCTTGATTTTTCAGCAACTTTTTTTAACTTTAAATGTTAACCAAAACCAAATAATCCACCCTAAAGAAACCCCCATTGAAACTATCAAAAAAGTTGCTCCGAGAAAGTCGTTAATAATTCAAAAAATTGAAGAAAGGCCTGATATGATAATATTGTTACTAGAAACTGGTACAGAGGTTTTTTTAGACGAAAGAAAGTCTCTTGAAAGCCAGCTGGGTGCTTTGCAATTAATTATTAATCAAGATAAAATAAATGGTAGAAAAGCAAAAAGAATTGACTTAAGGTTTAATAATCCAATCGCAACTTATTAAAAATAAATGGCCCGATCACGAATAGTTTCTGCCCTTGATGTTGGATCTTCAAAAATTGCCACTCTAATTGCTCAAATAGAAGAAGATGGGAATATTAACATTCTTGGCTCTTCTGCCACCCCATCTCAAGGAATTAAGAGAGGTCAAGTTATTAATATTGAGGAGGCAACTAGGGCTATTATCACTTCTATTGAGGCCGCCGAAAGAATGGCTGGTTATAACCTAGCCAATACTTTTGTCTCCGTTGGCGGAGCCCATATTGTTTCTCAAAACTCTCGCGGAGTAGTAGCGGTAACCAGTCCAGGAGGAGAAGTGGTTGAAGAAGATGTCAGTCGAGTTTTAGAATCAGCTCGAGCAATTTCTCTGCCTGCTTCTCGAGAAATTCTTCATATCTTGCCTCGCACTTATACTGTTGATTCTCAAGAGGGAATTATCGATCCCATTGGTATGAGTGGGGTTAGACTAGAAGTCGAGACTCACATTATTACTGCCTCATCAACTTCTCTTAAAAATCTGCAAAAGTGTGTTGAGGAGGTTGGAACTAAAGTGGAGGCATTTATTTTTGACGCCTTAGCCAGTGCTTCTATTGTCGCCACTCCAACTGAAAAAGAATTAGGAGTAACCTTAATTGACATTGGTGGCGGAACAACTTCGGTCGCAATTTTCTCCGAAGGAGCTCCAGTCTATTCACTAGTCGTTCCAATCGGAGCTAAAAATATCACTAATGATTTGGCAATCGGACTAAGATTGTCAATTGAAGACGCCGAAAGACTAAAACTGGCCTTAACCGATCAACCAGAGAAGACTAGAATTAACAACCTTGCTAAACCAAAAAAGACTGTTGTTGAAACAGAAAAAGCCAATGAACAAGATGACGAAAAAGAACTTGACTTAGAAAAACTTGGCATTAAAACGGATGGTAAAAAAATTACTAAAAAAATTGTTATTGAGGAAATTATTCGTCCTCGATTAGAAGAAATTTTTGGTTTAATTTATGATGAGCTAAAAAGAAACAATCTTTTGGAGTTAATACCAGCAGGAGCAATCCTAACCGGAGGAGGAGCCCAAACTGCCTCAGTGGTCGATATTTGTCGCAGAACAATGGCTTTGCCGGCAAGAATTGGTATTCCCCAAAATGTTTCTGGCCTGGTAGATGATATACTTACCCCAGAGTTTGCCACCACTATTGGCTTAATTACTTACAGTCAAAAAAATACCGAACAATTAACTGGAGGCAATCTACGTCGAATGATGAACGGCTTACCCGGACTACCAATAAAGGGCACCTTTGAAAAAACAATTAAGTTTATCAAATCTTTCTTACCATAATCTCAAATAATTGTTAATTTTTAAGCTAATCTATGGCCTTTGTTAAACCCCAATCAAACCGCTTCGCGCAAATAAAGGTTTTGGGTATCGGCGGTGGCGGAGGAAACTGTGTTAACAGCATGGTTAAAAACCCTCAAATCGAGGGAATAGACTTTGTTGCCATTAATACTGACGCTCAAGCCTTATTAACCAGTGAGGCTTCAATTAAAATTCAAATCGGCGAAAAACTAACCAGGGGGTTGGGGGCAGGAGGAGATCCAGAGGTTGGTCGTCAGGCCGCTGAAGAATCAATTGAGAAAATCAAAAAACTAATTAATGGCTCTGATATGGTTTTTATTACTGGAGGAGAGGGAGGAGGAACTTGTACTGGGGCTGCTCCAGTAATCGCTCAAGCGGCTAAAGAAATGGGGATTTTAACCGTTGCTGTTGTTACTAAGCCCTTTCATTTTGAAGGACATCGACGAATGACCGCCGCCAACGAAGGCATTGATAAGCTTAAAGACAAGGTGGACACCCTCATTGTTGTCCCAAACCAAAAGCTTCTCTCTTCTGTTGATCAAAAAATGAGCTTGGTTGAAGCGTTTGGAATGGTAGACTCTGTTTTAATCTCTGGAGTAGACGGAATCGCCAGTTTAATTACCAAACCAGGATTAATAAATTTAGATTTTGCTGATGTCAAAACAATTATCGCTAACGCCGGAAGTGCTTTGATGGGGATTGGCGAAGCCAGAGGAGAGGGAAGGGCAGTTAAGGCCGCCAGAATAGCAACCGAATCTCCTTTATTGGAGGCCTCTATTGAGGGAGCAAAAGGAGTTCTTTTTAATATTACAGGTGGTCCTGACCTTACTATGAAAGAAGTTGAAGAGGCGGCTGAAATTATTTTTTCCCAAGCCGACCCTGATGCTAATATTATTTTTGGTGCTACCATTGACGATCAACTAGAGGAAAGCATTAAAATTACTTTAATCGCCACTGGATTTGATCAAGGCAAGCTTCATTTGGCTCGCCTAGCTAAAAACACTCAATCGCTAGAAACCAACGCTAGTCAAGCTGTCTCTGGTTTCGCTTTTCAACAAAGAATCAATAAGGGAAAAATTATTTTCGAAAAAAACCAGAGCCAGCTCCAAACTGAAACAGAAACAACCAAAGAAAGTGAAAAAGAGGCTATTTTGGCTTCTAAAGATTTGGGCGAAGAATATGAAACCCCAGCTTTTTTGCGTCAAGGCAAGAAAAAGCTTGTCAATTAATTTTCTTTATCTTTTTTAAAAAATTATTTGAGAATTAAAATTGAATAGTGTTTTTTTCCAATCCTAATTAAAGCTAGTTTATCGGAAACAAAATCGCTTCGGGTTATTCTATCTTCGACCAAACAACGACGCTGATTTAAATAAACTCCGCCTTGACTAACTAACCGCCTTGCCTCTCCCCTAGATTTAGCTAACCCAGATAAAAAAACGGCTTCGTCAATTGACAGTCCTTTCTCCAAATCTTTATTAGAAATTTCTTTCTGTGGCGCAACCGAGCAAAGACATTTTAGTTCTTCGGGAAGAATTTCTTCTTTTAACTCTTGACCAAAAAGAAACTGGCAGGCCCCAGTTATTCCTGATAGTTCTTTTTCACCATAAATCATTTTCGTAAATTGACAGGCTAAAACTGTTTGGGCTTTTCTCTTGGCTGGGTTTAGTCTAACTTCTTTTTCAATTTCTTTAATCTCTTCTAAAGAAAGAAAAGTAAATAGTTTTAAAAACTTAATAACATCATCATCGCTAACATTGAGCCAATACTGATACAACTGGTAGGGTGAAGTTTTTTTAGGATCAAGCCAAACAGCTCCAGCCTCAGTCTTGCCAAACTTCTTTCCATCAGATCGGGTCAGTAGGGGAACCACTAGGGCATGAACTGTTTTGTTAAGCTTTTTTTTAATTAACTCAACTCCGGCAATCATATTTCCCCATTGGTCACTTCCTCCAATTTGCAATTGACAATTATATTTTTGAAATAACTCTAAATAGTCAGCCGCCTGAAGCAGAGGATAGGAAAATTCGGTAAAAGAAAGTCCCTGTTCTCTGCTAACCAGTCTTTGTTTAATTGATTCTCGACCCAGCATTTCATTCACAGTGAAATATTTGCCAATGTCTCGCAAAAAATCAATTAATCTATAATTTGTTAACCAGTCAGCATTGTCAATAATTAAGGGGCTATTTTTCCCTTTAAAATCTAAAAGCTTTTCTACTTGTTTCTTTATTCCCGCGACGTTCTTCTTTACTTGGTCTTTGCCAAGAAGAGGTCGTTCTTTGGCTTTTTCGCTCGGATCGCCAATTAGACCAGTTCCTCCGCCAAGAATAATAATTGGCTTATGACCCATTTTCTGTAAGTGAGCAGCCAAGATTAACGGAACAACATGACCAATATGAAGGCTGTCGGAGGTTGGATCTAATCCCAAATAAAAAACCAGCTTCTCCTCCTCGATCGCTTTTTCGACCCCAGTGTTAGCTTCCTGAACAATAATTCCTCGCTCTTTTAGCTTGGCAAAAGAACCTTTCATCTTAATTAAATTGTATCATAGGCAAATAAACGATCAGGAAAAAAAGCTTTTTTAATTGTAATTTTTTTCTGTCATTATCCTATAATGTTGACTAATCGCTGTCTTCTGTTAAAATAACACTAGAAGAATCTAGCCAATTGCGGTTAGAAGTTCTTTCTATTAGTGTTCATGAAAGGAGCTTGATCGGTGTCTGATCGTTTCAACGGTTCTTCGAAGTCTGGGGACAAAGTATTGGTCCTTGTAAGAGAAAAAAGAAATGGTCAGCTGGTCGTCAAGGCCAGGGTTAGGGGGAAGATGGTCGTTCACATAGCAACCCACAACACAATAGAGCGTCTCGAGGAGGCACTCTTTGTTACTGTGCAGGTTGTTTGCGACAATCTCAAACCCCCTCAACCAGTATAGCGTGAGCGCGAAGAGAAAAATTTTGTTCTGGCTGGAATTAAAAACCATCCAAAACAAACCAATTCTCTTCGCGCCAGACCCTTCTTCTTGCTCAAGCCTCAGTTTTTTAGTATCATAGAGATCTGAATGAAAAAACAAGACCTTCCCCCTTTAAAAGAAGTTTCTTCTCAGGCTAATTTTGTCGAAAACGAACATAAGTGGTTGGGTATTTGGCAAAAAAACAATCTTATTGCTCGATATCTTCATAAAAATGATTTTGCCCAAAAAAGGTTTTCTTTTTTTGACGGTCCAATTACTGCCAACAATCCAATGGGGGTTCATCATGCTTGGGGGAGAACTTATAAAGATTTATTTCAGCGCTACAAAAATATGCAAGGATTCAAGCAGCGATTCCAAAATGGTTTTGATTGTCAGGGTTTATGGATAGAGGTAGAGGTAGAAAAAGAAAAAGGCTTTGTTTCCAAAAAAGATATTGAAAAATACGGACTGGCAAAATTCGTCAATGACTGCCGAGATCGAGTAAAAAAATACTCCGCCATTCAGACCGAACAATCAAAGCGACTGGGTTATTTTATGGACTGGGATAATTCTTACTACACTATGAGCGAAGAAAACAATTATACAATTTGGCATTTTTTGAGTTGTTGTTTTAAAGACGGTTTGATTTATCAGGGTCAGGATTCGGTTCCTTGGTGTCCTCGCTGTGGCACAGCTATCTCTCAACATGAAATTGACACTGAGGGTTATCAGCAATTAACTCACGAGGCGGTGTTTATGCGTTTTCCTGTTATTAGGGGTGGGGGCAAGCCAGAAAAAAACGAGTTTCTCTTGGTTTGGACCACTACCCCCTGGACGATTCCGGCTAACACCTTGGTGGCTGTTCATCCAGAAATAATCTATGCCTTGGTCCAACTAGAAGATAAAAAATATTGGTTGGCTAAAAGCTTAGCGGAAAAAACCCTAGGAAAAAAAATAAAAATTTTGAAGGAAGTTAGTGGTGAACAATTAATTAAACAAGAAGGAATTAGTCATTATCAGGCTCCATTTGATCATTTGCCCCTTATCAAACAAGTTGCTAAGAGTTCTCATTTTCACCAGATAGTCTTAGCTAAAAACTTAGTTAATGAAGAAGAGGGAACCGGTCTGGTCCATATCGTTCCTGGTGCTGGCACCGAAGATCACGATCTGGTTAAAAGAGAATTAGATTGGAGCGAGGTTATTTTTCCCGTTGTTGATGAGGCTGGAAAGTATTTGGACGGATATGGAGATTTAACTGGAAAAAGCGCTAAGGATAATCCAGGGTTAATTATTGGACCTCTTAAAACCATTGATGGTGGGCGATATCTTCTTAGAACCGAAAATTATACCCATAGTTATCCAACCTGTTGGCGCTGTAAAGAAGAGTTAATTTGGCGGTTGGTGGAGGAGTGGTATATTGCGATGGATAAACCAAGGCTCTCCAGCAACAAAACCCTAAGAGAGCAAATGCTTGAAGTAGCCAAAACAATCACCTGGATTCCTGACTTTGGCTTAGCCAGAGAACTTGATTGGCTTAACAATATGCGTGACTGGCTGATTTCTAAAAAGCGATATTGGGGCTTGGCTTTACCAATTTGGCAGTGTTCTTGTGGTCATTTTGAAGTGATTGGCAGCAAAGAAGACTTAAAATCTCGGGCTATTTCGGGCTGGGAAAGTTTTTCTGGCCATACTCCTCACCGACCCTGGATTGACGAGGTAAAAATTTCTTGTTCTAAATGTAGTAAAGAAATGAACCGAATTGCCGATGTCGGAAACCCCTGGCTTGATGCTGGCATTGTCTCTTTTTCCACTCTAATTGACCCAAAAACTAAAGAAATAAGCTATTTGACAGATAAAAAATACTGGCAAGATTGGTATCCGGCTGATTTTATTACTGAATGTTTTCCTGGCCAGTTTAGAAACTGGTTCTACTCTATGATTGCAATGGCAACCCAGTTAGAAAATAGTCGTCCTTTTAGGGTGGTGTTGGGTCACGCCCTAGTTAAAGACGAAAAGGGGGAAGAAATGCATAAAAGCAAGGGCAATGCAATTTGGTTTGATGAGGCAGTAGAAAAAATGGGGGCTGATGTAACTCGCTGGCTTTATATGACTCATAATCCAGAAATCAATGTTAACTTTGGCTACCGAACGGCCGACCAAACCAGAAGACAGTTCCATATTTTACTTTGGAATATTTATCGTTTTTTTGTTACTTACGCTAGAATGTCTCCTGATTTTGATTTTAGTCAAACTGTTTTTAGTTCTCACGCCCTGGATCGTTGGATTATTTCTCGACTTAATCATCTAATCGCTGATTCAACTAAAGAGCTTAACAACTATAATGCCATGACCGCTTCTTTGGCCATGCAAAGTTTTGTCGAAGAATTATCAACTTGGTTCATTCGTCGCTCCAGAGAACGAATGAACCCCAATCAATCTGATCGGTTAGATCAAAAAAGTTCCTTGCTTACTACCTATCAGGTATTAATAACTCTGTCAAAGTTAATTGCCCCATTTTGCCCTTTTTTGGCGGAAGAAATTCATTATAATTTGACTGGAAAAGACTCTGTTCATTTGACCGATTGGCCCAAAGCTGATCTGGATAAAATTGATCAGGTTTTAGAGGAAAATATGACTCTTATTCGCGATCTCGCCAGTCTGACTCATGCTTCACGAAAAAAAGCCTTAATTAAATTGCGCCAACCTCTAGCTAAGCTAATTGTTAAGTCTTCCCAAGAACAGCCAGAGAAAGAACTAATAGCCTTACTTGAAGAAGAAGTAAACGTTAAGCAAATACTTTGGGTTAAAGAGAATGGGCAATTAACAATTGAGCTAGACACCAATCTTAGCCCAGCATTAATAGCTGAGGGCTGGGCCAGAGAAGTAATCAGAAACATTCAACAATTAAGAAAAAACGCTCAGCTTAAACCAGATGAAAGGGTGGCTATTTGCCTACCAGATTGGCCAAAAGAATTTGAAGAAGAAATTAAACAAAAAACTCAAACAAGTAAAATTATCAAAGGACCAATTCCTGGTATTGTTTAATTAGTTCCCCCAAGGCATTTCTATGAATCAAAGAAAATATCGCTTTGATTGGCTAATTTTAGCCATCGTCCTATTTTTAACTAGTCTAAGCCTGCTGGCTCTTTCGGCAATCGATCAAAGAGTTCTCATTAATCAAGTTATTAATGTTTTAGTTGGAATCTTTGGTTTTTTTATTTTTGCCTTCTTACCTTATCGGTCATTTAAGAAAATTGTCTGGCCAATTGCTATCTTGTCTTTATTTTTTTTAATTCTACCTTTAGTTTTGGGTGCGGTCATTAGAGGAGCAACTCGCTGGGTTGATATTGGCCCCTTTTCTCTTCAACCATCAGAATTAACCAAACCATTAATTATTCTTTTTTTAAGCAATCAGAGTAACATTCTAATTAGTCTAGCCTCAATCGCCCCCTTTTTTGTCTTAATCCTTTTCCAGCCAAGCCTGGGTGGTAGTTTAGTCTTGCTTTCTGGTTGGGCTGGAATCAATTTCCACAAAAAAAACACTCGTCGTTATTTTATCGGCCTTTTTGTAATTGGCTTATTACTACTTCCGTTGGTCTGGACATTTTTATTAGCTCCTTTTCAAAAAACAAGAATTACTTCTTTTTTAAATCCAGGGCAAGACCCTCTAGGTAGTGGCTATCAATCTCGTCAGGCCATTATCACCATCGGCTCTGGCCAATTAATCGGTCGAGGCTTGGGTTTGGGGCCACAAAGTCGCTTGGCTTTTCTCCCAGAAAGACATAACGATTTTTTGTTTGCTTCTTTTGTAGAGGCTTTTGGCTTTTTGGGTGGCGCTTCGGTAATTATTGCTTACCTTGTTCTTTTTTGGCATCTTTTTAGCTTGTCAGAGAAAATCCCTGATCGTTTTGGCCAAAACTTTATTGTTGGTGTTGGAGTAATGTTATTTTTTCAAACCCTAGTTAATCTTGCAATGAATATTGGTTTGCTCCCCATCACTGGTTTACCCCTACCGCTTTTTTCTTACGGTGGCTCTTCCTATTTATCAACCATGATCTCTCTGGGTCTTGTTCAGGCCGTTTGCGCCCAACAAACCACCGCCAAAATGAATGAACTAAGAATTCGATAAATTTTTAATTTTTATTTTTTTACCTTAATAGGCCTCAAAGTAATCTTATGTTATAATGTTTTCACTATGAAAAAATTTGCGATTGTAGAAATTGCTGGTCATCAATATCAGGTAGAGGAAAATGATGAATTGGCTGTTAATAATCTTGAGCCCAAGGACGGAGCAAAAGTTAAACTAGACAGGGTTTTGCTTTTAGCTAACGGTAAAGTAGAAATTGGTCAACCCTATTTAAAAGATAAAACAATAGAAGCAGAAATAATTGAAAATTTTAAAGGAAAAAAGATCAAAGTGGCCACCTATAAAGCCAAATCTCGTCACCGTCGAGTTAAGGGCTTTAGGCCTCATTTAACTAAATTAAGAATTACTAAAATTTAACTAATATGGCTCATACAAAATCCGGAGCTAAGGCTAAACAAAAAACACCTCGACCAGGAAAAAGACTGGGAATTAAAAAAGCTCAAAACCAAGCGGTTATTTCTGGCAACATTATTATTCGTCAACGAGGTAGTCAAGTTCATCCTGGTCAAGGAGTTAAAATGGGCAAAGACTATACTCTTTTTGCAATTACAACTGGGACTGTTAATTTTTTAAAACGCCAAGGTAAAAAGATAGTCGAGGTAGTCAGCTAATGGTCAATCAAGTTATTGATATTGCCGTTGATCAGCTTCAACCCAATCCACTTCAGCCTCGTGGAGTCATTACTCCAGAATCACTAACCGAACTAATTAATTCAATCAGAGAACACGGAATCTTAGAGCCTCTCGTTGTCGCCGATACTCCTGCTGGTTATCAAATTATTGCTGGAGAAAGACGCTGGCGATCAGCTAGAATTATTGGTCTAAAAACCGTTCCGGTTATTATAAAGAAAACTAATCCTCGCCAAATGCTGGAAATGGCGATTATTGAGAATGTTCAAAGAGAAGATCTAACCGCCCTAGATCGAGCCAAAGCTTTTCAGCGACTCCACGAAGAGTTTGATCTTTCGGTGGGAGAAATTGCTCAAAAAATTGGGAAGAGCCTTGCTTATGTTTCTAATTCCCTAAGGCTTCTGGCTCTCCCTGACGCAGTTAAAGACGGCCTACTGTCTGAATTAATTAGCGAAGGACACGCTCGAGCCATCGCTGGACTAGAAACGCCAGAAAAAATCATTGAGGTTTATAAACAGGTTTTAAAAGAAAAAGCTTCGGTAAGAAGAGCAGAGGAGTTGTCTAGATTAACCAGAAAGCCAGAAAAAAAATCTAACTCTCCTAAAGAAGAAAGTCGCTTGATTTCTCCTGAATATCAAATCATAAGAGAAAGTTTGGAAAAAACTCTCTCTGACGCTGGCAAAACAAAAGTAAAAATAAGTCGATCTCGATCTCAAACCAAAATTACGGTTGTCTGGGATGGAGGAATTGAAGAAACCGAAGATCAGTTAAGCAGTTTTTATCAAAAAATTTGTGGTCAAAGCCCTAAGTTAGCCACTGAGCCAAAAGAAGATAAAGGCCAATAACGAAAGATCGCTCTGCCGACTACGTCGTTTTGAGAAACAAAACCAAAGTCTCGACCATCTCTGGAACCACCTCGATTGTCGCCCAAAAATAAATAATGCTCTGGGGGAACAATTTTTTCTTCACCTTCAGTTAAAAATCCACCAGGGCTGGTACGAGATTCTTTTGGTAAATAGCTTTCTGCCAAAACCCGATTGTTAATATAAACTGCTCCTTGCTCAACCTTAACCGCCTCCCCAGGTAGGGCAACCACTCTTTTAATGTATTCGCATTCTATTGCTGCACAAATTTCTGTTGGAGGGGCCTTAAAAACCACAATCTCTCCTCGTCTAGGCTCTCGAAAACGGTAGGAAACTCTTTCGGAAAGAATAAAGTCCTTGTTGTTAAAGTTGGGATACATTGACATTCCGTTAACCTGATGAGGACGAAAGAGAAATAAATAAACCAAAACAAAAACAGCTAAAACTAAGGTAATGTCTTGAATAATTTCTAAGAATAATCGCCAAATTTTTCTGACCATAAAATCATTATATCTTTCCAATTCAATAATGACAAGAAGTTTTTATAAAAAAACAATTGGGGTTATTAGGTGTTATTTTGCCATTGTCTTTATAATCACAATTTTTCTTGGTTGAGAACGATGGTTTTTTTCTGGATTAAAATAATAATCAGTTAAGGATTCTTGGCCGGTAAGACTCAAATCTTCTTCCTCCACTGCAGTCTCCTCAAAAACCATCCCCATTTCAGTCAGGCTGGGTTTAATAATTTCTTGGCAAAATCCAGCTTCTTCTCTGATAATTAATTGTCCACCATTTTTTAAAATCCTTAACGGTTCTTTCAGTAAAACTTGTAAATATTCTTTAGGCTCCTGATCAAAACCTTGATGGTCAACACACATTGTTGATATAGAAAAGTTAAAATTAACCTCATCAACAGAGGCGTCTTGAAGAGGAAGAGATTCTTTCTCTGTCAGCCTTCCTTTTATCCAAGTCAAGTTTTTGGGTATTTCTCGATCTGAAGGATCGGGCCAACCCAGGGGTTCGATTATAATAAATCTCTTCTCTGGTTCCAGTTTGGCTCTGTTAATAAATAATTCGCCAAAACCAGCCCCTACATCAATTGCTAATCGAGATTCTTTTTGGCTTGCCTCAACCATATCTTCATTATATTCATTTTTGGATTAAAGACCAATATTTTTGTCAAAGATATTAAAATAGAGGAGCGTGATAAAATAAATTTAAAGTGCACTTGGCGCGCATGGCTCAGCTGGTAGAGCGCTTCGTTCACATCGAAGAGGTCTCTGGTTCAAATCCAGATGCGCGCACCAAAATCTAACCCTTAAACAAACACTTTGCCTAAAAATTCCGTTTTTATTTGTGCGCGAAAATTAATCCGCCCAAGAGAGCAAACAAACCCCTTTCCTTATAATACACCAGGACACTTCATAAAAAAACAATTGTCAGGGTTGAAGAAGTATTTGACTATTTCTCAATAGTCCTAATCCAGAAAAAGAATAAACTAAATCTTGATGTTCGCCTTCTGTTCCAGCAATAACGCGGGAATAATAACGACTAGATTCAATATGGTCAAAGGCGGCTAATTTTAATAAATTACTGTTATTGTCAGGTTCAGGCATTGAGGAAAAATTAAGCAATCCTTCAGACCAAAAATTTAAAAGGGCCTGTTTTTCCCCAAGGTAAAAACTTTGGTTACCACTTAAAGACAATTCTTCTAAATAATTAATAATTGCTTCTACTCTAGAAAGACTGGCGACAAAATCGGCCTCCCCTAACTCTCCTTCGGCTAATAAAGACAACCAATTTCTTAACCGATAACCATAAATTAAGGCTTGATTGTAGTCACTGTTAAACAATTCTTGCCATTGGCTGATTTTTGGTTCTAAGTCGGGGTTGTTAGATTTTTTTAAATCTAAAAACAATTCTTCAATGGGTTGTAGTGTTTCTGTAGTTGTTGTTTTTAATAATTCATTTGGAGTAATCCTAAAACTATCTGTTTCTCCATCTTCAATAAAACCACCATAATCTCGCCAAAACGAATCAGCGGCGTCAATTTTACCTACCGTCAATCGATACTTACCTTTATTGTTACCAACAACATCAACTAAATAATCTTTATTTGGGTCGGGTTTGGCAACTATAATCAACCTAGTACCATCCTCATCGCCAAGAAAAACAGAGTCTGGGGGCTTATCAACCATTTCTAAATAAGCTGGAGAATGGAGATAAAAAACCAAAAAACTATTTTCACTGGCAAGAAAGTTTAAGTTTTCCTCAGGTTTTAAGCCTAAAGTAGTCATAATTTCACCAACGGCAGTCGGATGACCGACAATTTCTTCGTGGTCAAGATTAAAAACCTTACCAGACAAATCATCGCTAGGATAAGCGCTAAAGTCTAAGACTGTCTCATCGCCAAGAACAGAGAACTCTTTTTCAATCGGTTTTCCAAACTTCCAATTACCCAATATCCGATCGGTCCAGGGTAAGTTGTTATCAAGAATTAACCAACGCAGAGTGGGTTCGTTTCTCCCAAAAATAAAAGTAGTTTTGTTTTTTATTTTTGTCGTTTCAGCAATTCTTTCCAAAAAAAAGCTTTTGGGATAATCTTCATTATCAAAATCAATTTGCTCCCCAGAGGTGTTTTTCAAATAGGCAAAACTTGGTAACATTTCTTCCAGGGCTGGAGAAAATCTTCTTATGGCTTCTTTGTTTGTCTCTAGTGGTTCTTTTTTTATATTTAAAAACAATTCAAACACCAGCCTTGTTAATCCGTCTCGCCACACCTCGCCACCCTCCCAGGCCCCATAAGTCTCCAATACCCCTCGATGAGGTGAACCAGCGGTAACAAGTTGATCAATAAAGCAATCGTTTTCTTTTTCTTGGAGACAGGTTCTGGCCACTAGACCACCCATAGAATGACCAATTACTTTAACTGAAGAAAATGGGGAAGAGGAGGTTATATTTTCAATAAAAGCATAAAGCTTATTGGCTGAATCGGAAATGGGGTTTAGCCAGTTATAGTTAAAGATGAACAAGTCTTCGTTTTTCTTATAGCCGTTAGCCTCCAAAGAAGTAATGATGTTGTTGTAGATATTAACCCCTGGGGTCATTCTCCAACCACCAGGATCGGGCTGGTCAAGAAACATTTCTTTGAAATTAAAAGAAGCCCCATGTCCAGGAATCAAAACAACCGGGGTGTTTATTTTAGTTATTTTTATATCATCAAAATACACTTCAGAAGGGTAGGTCGCTCCAGTCGAAACCTTAAGACCAACAGTGCCGGATAGAATAAAGTTGTCATTAATCTTGTGGCTGTCAACTATTTTGTTACCATTAACAAAAAAAGAAACCTTATCTTCAATTAAAACAATGTCAATGTTGTAGACAACATTGTTTAAAAAAGAAAAGCTGCTAACCTTAACATCGGAATAACTTCCGTTCTTTCTTGTGCCAAAAAATGTTCCAGAGTTGTTTATGTGAAAACCATACCAGTTGTCTTTATTTTTATATCTAAACAAAATGTTTTTGTCTTCGCCTCTTCTTCCTGTTAGTTCTAACGAATAAGTATAATTAGAAAAAGCGCCGTTCTTTAAAATTACATGTGTTCTCATTTGAGAATTTCCTAAAAAAACGCCAAGTTTTCCGTCAACAACCCTCCAGTTGTAAGTTTCCCATAAGGGGCTTTGCGCACTCGGGGAGATATAAATAATCTCCCATCTGTCTTCAAAGCTTGGATTAGTAAAGTCGTCGGAAAAATTATCAACAGCCAAAACCGGAAAAGAAGTAAATAAAAAAATAATTAACGTTAAAAAGGAAAAAAGTATTTTCACTAACAAGAAGTATGAAATAATACTAATATCTTTGTCAATATATGAAAATATTTTTTTTGACAAGACTTTTTTTTCCAAGCATTGGTGGCGTTCAAAAACATGTTTTAAAAATATCTGAAATCGCAACTAAAAATGGTCATAATGTTTCAATAATAACAGAAAAGCATTCTGGTTCTTTAGAAGATTTTGATTTTTTTAAAAAAATCAAAATTTATAGAATTCCTCTTAAAAATAGTGGAGAAAGGTTAAAAAAAATTATAATTTGGGGGTGGTTAATAAAAAATAAAAAGTTAATAAAAAAAGCTGATATTATACATGCTCACGATGTCGGTTTTTGGTTTTTACCATTAAAAATAATTTTTCCTAAAAAAAAGTTTTACCTAACGTTTCATGGTTACGAACCCTATTCTTACAAAAAAATAAAAAACAAAATCGAAAAAAAATTTACAGAAAGAATAAGTCAGGGCTCGATCGCTATTGGTTCTTATCTAAAAAAATGGTATGGAATAAGTCCAACAAAAATCATTTATGGGGCATCTTCTCCTTCTTCCTTGCCTAAGAAAAATAAAAAAGCTCCTACTTTCTCTATAAACACAATAAACGCCTGTTTCGTTGGAAGACTAGAAAAGGATACGGGAATAGAGGAATATATAAAAACAGTAATAGTTTTGCAAGAAAAATATAAAATTAAAGTAAGCCTTACAATATGCGGCAACGGTTCTCTTTTTGAAAAAATACAAAAAAGCGTTAAAAAAAATAATTTACCAATTAAGCTAAAGGGTTGGGTAGAAAATCCTTCCGAATATATTTTAAAAAGCGATATCTTTTTTGCCTCGCAATACCTTTCAATAATAGAAGCCGCACAATTGAAGAAAAAGATTTTTTCTATCTATAAAGATGAAATAAAAAAAGATTATCTTTTAAGCTTACCAATAGCAGATAGTCTGTCGATCTCTAATAATTTTATACAATTAGCTGAAAACATTAAAGATTTCATAAGCCAACCAAACAAGTATGAAAAAACAATAAATCTTTCTTATCGATGGGCTTCTAGGCAAACCTGGGAAAATCTTTACGAACAATATCTAAGTTTATGGAAAGCTATAAAATGAAAACCTCTTTTGTTGTCACCATTTTCAACGAAGAGGGTTCTATTCGTTCGTTTTTGAAGTCAATTGCAGAACAAACTGTTGCCCCAGATGAAATTATTATTGTTGACGCTGGTTCGACCGACAAAACTATTTCAAAAATTAAAAAATGGCAAAAACAACTACCAATAAGATTAATTATTGAGCCTGGCATTAATCGTTCTCAGGGAAGAAACTTAGCCATAAAAACAACCAAAAATAAAATTATTGCTGTTTCAGACGCTGGTTGTATTTTAAACCCCAACTGGTTAAAAGAAATTACTAACCCTCTCAAAAAGAAAAGTGTTTTTGTTGTTGCTGGTAATTATCAGCCAATCGCCACAACTTCTTTTCAAAAAAGCTTAGCCGCTTACACCTGTGCTGATATTTACCAAAAAAATAAAAATCACTTTCTGCCTTCATCAAGGTCAATTGCCTTTAAAAAGCTTGTTTGGCAAAAAGTTGGTGGATATCCCAAGGAGCTTAATTATTGTGAGGATTTAGTTTTTGATCAAAAAATTAAAAAATCGGGGTTTTCTTTCTTGTTTTCTCCCAAGGCAATAGTTTATTGGCCCCAAAGGAAAACAATAACAGGGGCCTTTAGGCAGTTTCATCGCTACGCTTTTGGGGATGGTCAAGTTTTTTTCTCTCAATACCAAACTCATTCTAAGAAAATTGCTCTTATTTTTTTTCGCTATTTGCTTGGCCTAATTTTATTTTTCTTGGCAATTAAGCACTGGTCTTGGCAAGTTGTTTTATTTATTGTTTTGTTGGCATATTTTGCTTGGCCTATAATTAAAACTAAAAAAATGCTTTCTGGTCAAGCTTTGTTCATAACTCCTTTTATTCAAATTTTGGCTGACGTTGCCGTGATGACAGGGACCCTTCGAGGAATCTTGGAGAACCTTAAAAGAAAAGGGTATAATTATCATTAAATGGCTTGGGATGAAAAAAATCAACTAACGGCCATAATAATTGGTAATCAAAAAAAGCCAATAATGTTTGGCGCAAAGAAAATCGCCATCGTTAATCTAACCCAAGATGGCAGAAACCAAAGAAACCTTGCCTTAAAACAAGCCAGCACTCGCTGGGTGCTTTTCCTTAAAGAAGAAGAGGTTCTTCCTCAGTCGTTAATTAAAGAAATAAAAAACTTCACCGATAAAGCTGATCTACAGGGTTGGACTGGGGCTCAATTGATAGTTAAAAATTTATTTCTAGAAAAAACTCTTGGTTATGGTAATTGGTCTCCTCAAAAAGAGGTTCGCCTGGGAAGGAGGGTGGGGGAGTGGATAGAAAAAGATGATCAATTACTTTGGCAATTTCCTGGCCAAAAAACAATTCTCTCAAGTCCAATAACAGCCAAGCCATACGATAATTTAAAACAGCTCCTGACTGATATTAATTTAAAATCCACTAACAGCGCCAAAAGAAAATATCAAAGGTTTCGAAGAACAACCATCTTGGGTGTTATTTTTTTGCCATTGATATTTTTTTTAAAAACTTTCTTTTTAAAACTAGGCTTTCTTGATCGTTTGGCCGGTTTTGTTTTAGCCGTCCTAGAAGGCTTTCGGGTTTTTTTGGAAGAAAGCAAGCTTCTGCTTCTAATCCAAGAAGAAAAAAACAAAAAAACTAAGGTCGATAACTAATCGTCATCTCTTCTTTGGCTTGATTCCCCGCCTTGTCTTTGGCAATAATAATTATTGTATTGCTGCCATCAGCCAAAGAATAAGACGCCTCGAACCCTCCATCTAAACCAACCACTACTTTTCTCTCATTAACAGTAATCACAGCACTGTCTTCTGTTTTCCCCCTAATAACAATTTCTCTTTGATCGCCCGAAAAAGACTGATCGCTTTCGGGAAACTCTATTTCCAATGTCGGAGGTTCCTTGTCAAAAGTAATTGTTTGTCTAACCGACTCCTGACTTTGATTCCCCGATTCATCTTGTGTGGTAGCAAAAACATTATTTTCCCCTTCGTTAATATTAATGTCGCTAATCTTAAATTCACCACTTTCTTCAACTGCCAGTTTCTTAATTGTTTCTCCGTTTAAAAACAAGCTAAGCTCTGAAAAAGCCTCTGCTCGACCAGAAACTTCTAAAATGGCACTATTGGTCGCCTCCGGAATAGGATCAATTAAGGGTGGAGCAGGAGGGAGAGTGTCGCCATTGATGATCATTTCTTCTGCCTGTCCGTCAGAGAAAAAATCACCAAGACCATAGTTAAAAAAAGCCCAAACGCCTCCTAGCAAACAAAGAAACAAAAAAAGGAAAAACCACCTAATTCCAACTGAAGCCTTTTTTTGAGAAGGTTCTAGAGAACGAAAACTTTTTGGTTTTTTAAATTTAATCATTTAGCTTTAATAAGCTTTTTGCTTTTTATTTTGGAGCCAGAGGAGGGAATCGAACCCTCAGCCCATGCTTTACGAAAGCATTGCTCTGCCATTGAGCTACCCTGGCAACCCCAAGAGCGGCGGACCGGACTTGAACCGGCGACCTTTTCCTTGGGAAGGAAACATTCTACCACTGAACTACCGCCGCAAAATTAATCATAAAAAACAGACACTGTCTTTAGAGATTATACCAAGACCCAATGGTTTATCGCTAGCAAATAAAACAAAAAATCGTCAAGAAAATAGCACTGATTGTGTAATAAAACGGCTTAAGGCAAAAAAACAAGCTAATGTGCAAATAAAGGCTGTTATTTTTTAAATCAGCCTAAGCCAATAAAAAAGGGTGCCAAAAAAAACCACACCACAATATGTGCTTTCTCATCAATAAAAAATAAGACGATAAACTAGGGTATTGCCAAAACTAAACCCGGATTAATTATTCCTGGGTTTTGACCAATTTTGGTTTCGTTGGCTTGATAAATTTTGGTCCACTGATAACCGTCATCATAAACAGCAACAGCAATATTCCATAAACTATCTCCTTGCTGAACGGTATAAGTATTAACCCTGTTTTCATTTTCTGCCATTAATTCTGCTTCCGGCCAACGAACAGCAACATCGGGAATAATAAGTTCTTGGTCAACTAACAAAAAACTAGGATTCCTTAGACTGTTTTCACTGGCAATGTCAACCCAGTTGTAACCAGATCCGTAATATTCTTCGGCAATTCGCCAAAGATTTTCACCTTGACTCACTCGATGGTTAATTGGCAAAACTGGCACAACAGGAACTTCTTCTTGTTGTTCTTTTTCCTCATTTTCGTCACCGTTTGAAAGGTTAACTGGGCTACGAGACTGAAAGAAGTCAAAAAGAAGAGCTCCAGCAGCAACTATCACCAAAACTCCCAAAAAGGCGCTTATTGTCCTTTCTGAAAGTTTAATTTTCTTTAAAAGGTTTTTTAATGTCATTCCTGCCTTGTTTCACCTCCTTATTTTTTAGGTTTCTTGGGGCAGGTTTCTTGGCGGGGCCGACGAGACTCGAACTCGCGACCTCTTCCGTGACAGGGAAGCACTCTAGCCGACTGAGCTACGGCCCCACCGATTAACTAGTTGATATTTTATTCTTTATCGACCCTTAAGTCAATTAAAAATTTAATTTGTATTTGAAACAGGCCCTACCCTGAGATAATCTAATCCTTCTTGTTTCTAAAAAGAATCAATAAAAAAACAAAAACTCAGAGATTCGAAAAATTATTATTTTCTCTTATTAATATATAAAATAATAAGGCATTTTAATATATTAAACTATGTTTTTGTGATGATATAATCATAAAATAATCCTATGGTTAGCCGCCTTGCCAACCAAGAAACTGCCCAAGTTTTTCACCGAACAACTGCTGTTTTAAAAGATAAAAAAAGAATGTTTCTTTATGAGGCTGATCTTCTAGCTAAAGAAATCGCTAAATATCTTAAAAAGTCTTCGGCTGTTTTAGAGGTGAAGCTCTTGGGTAGCTTACGGCGAAAAAAAGAAACTATTGGTGATATTGACATTGTTGTTAAAACCCAAAACCCAAAAGAGGTTTTTGGGCACTTTGCTTCTTTTCCTAAAATAAAAAAATTTTTAACTAAAAACCAAGGTGATTCTTTCAAAGTTTTACTAACTAATCAAAAGCAAGTTAACTTAAGAGTTGTTGCCCCAAAAGATATGGGCTTAGTGGTCCAGCACCTTACTGGCTCTAAAGCCCATAATTTGCTCTTAAAAAAGTTTTTGTCAAAAAGAAATTTGAGTCTTTCTAGGGATAGTCTTAAGAATCTGGGGTCTCAAGAAGAATTTTCTTTTGAAAAAGAAAAAACCTTTTATCGTTTTTTGGGACTGGACTGGATTCCTCCCGAACTGAGAGAGGGGCATAAAGAAATAGAGGTGGCTCAAAATAAAAAACTCCCTCAACTAGTTAAGGTTAGCGATATTAAAGGCGATCTTCATGTTCATTCTAATTTTCCAATAGGATCTTCGCACGACTCGGGATCTGCTTCGGTCCAGGAAATTTTAAACTTAGCCTTCGAAAAAGGCTATCAATATCTCGCCTTTACTGAACACAACCCCAGTCAAAGCGGGCATAACAAAAAAGAAGTCGTTAATATTATAAAAAAGAAGAGAAAATGGGTTGATCAAATAAATTACTCTAACAAAGAAGGGTTAAATGTTAGAGTAAAAAAATTACCCTTTATTTTTAACAGTCTAGAAATTGATATTAAGCCTGCTGGAGACCTCGCCTTACCAAAAGAAGCTTTTGAATACTTAGATTTTGCCGTTGGGGGAATTCATTCTCAATTTTCTTTATCCAAAGAGGCAATGACCAAAAGAATACTAAAAGGTCTAAGTCATCCCAAAGTAAAGGTTTGGGCTCATCCAACCAGCCGAATGCTTCCTTATCGTCCCCCAATTGAAATAGATTGGGAGGTGGTTTTTGCCTTTTGTCGGAAAAACAACAAAATTCTAGAAATAAACGCTTCCCCTAAAAGGCTTGATCTCCCTGATACTTTGATCAAACAAGCAATCAGTAAAAAAATAAAGCTTGTTGTTAATAGTGATGGTCATCGTTTAGATCAATTAGCGCTTATGCCTTACGGTGTTTTTCAGGCTCGTCGAGGTTGGGCTCAAAAAACCGATCTTGTTAATACTCTAGACCTAGACAAAGTGAGGGTGATTTTGCTATCCTAAAAAGAGATGCTCAAAAACTTTAAGGAGGTGACAATATAGTGCAATCGACGACAATTTTATTAGTTGTTGCCGCTATTATTGGTGTTCTTGTTGTCTACTTGGTTACAACTTACAATTTTTTTGTCATTACTAAAACTAGAATTCAAGCCCAAATAGAAGAGTTGGGCAATCAATTAAAAAGACGAGCTGAGTTTATTCCCCAAATTGCCGACATTATTGAAACCAATACTGAACAGGAAAAAAGGGTTTATCAAATGATTACCGAGGCTCGAAAAAGAGTTAATCAGGCCGACAAAGAGCACAGCCCAGAAAAATTACTCGAAGCTGCCACTGAAATGGATAAAGCAATTGACTCCATTCAGATTTTGGTGGAAAGCAATCCAGAGCTAAAAACAGCCGAAGTGGTAATTGAGGCTCAAAACAACCTTCGTGACACTCAAGACAAGGTTATGTATGCCAAAAGAACTCTTATTGATTTAACCCAAACTTTCAATGCTCGAGTCTTGGGTTTTCCCAGTAATTTAGTCGCCCAATTGTTCGGCTTTAGAGTTCAAAAGGGGCTTGACTTGGCTGATACCAAAGAGGCGGTCGCAGTAAGAAAAGAAGACTTTCTTAATCCAAAAGTAAAAAGAAGTTAATTGGCAGTCTTTCCTTTGTCTTGCTAAATTGGTTTTAATTGATTATAATTTGTTGATACTAAAATGGCTAATGTTTATCAGCAGGTTGACCAAAATAAAGCTAGGTCAGCAATTGTTATCGTTGTTTTCTTTGTTTTTGTCGTTGTTGCTGGCGGAATAATTGGTCGGGCCCTAGACTGGGGAATTCTTGGACTTATCTTTGCTTTTGTTTTCGCGCTAATTTCCACTTTGATTAGTTACTATACCGGTGACAAAATCGCCTTAAGCTTGAGTAGAGCCAAAATCGCTGATAAAAATAAAGAGCTTTTCCTTTATAGTGCGGTAGAAAACCTAAGTCGAGCGGCGCAAATTCCAACCCCAAAAATTTATATCAGCGAAGACCCCGCCATGAACGCCTTTGCTACTGGTAGAAATCCGCAAAATGGAAGCATTTGTGTTACTAGGGGACTAATAAACAATCTTAGTCAAACCGAAATTGAAGGAGTCATCGGTCATGAGGTTGCTCATATTAAAAATTTAGATACTCGATTATTTGCCATCGTTGCTATTCTAATTGGCACAGTTGCTCTTTTGTCACAGTTTTTTCTTCGTTCGGGCCTAAATCGCCGTCGTCACAAGGGAGAAGAAGCTTTGTTTTTCGTTGCCCTAATCGCTGCAATTTTGTCTCCCTTAATCGGTCAATTAATTCAGCTGGCCATCTCTAGGCGAAGAGAGTTCTTGGCTGACGCTAGCTCAGCTTTATTAACCAGACAGCCCTCTGGCCTAATTGGAGCTCTTCAAAAGTTAAATCAAAACCATCAACCTCTCAGTTTCGCCAATAATGCCACCGCTCACTTCTTTATTGTGAACCCCTTCTTTTCTTGTAACAAAATTTCGGGGTTAGCCAAATTGTTTAACACTCATCCTCCCATTGAAAATCGAATTGCCGAGTTGAAAAAATTAATCTAAAACCATGCCTTTTAATCCAGAAAAACTTACTCTCAGAGCACAAAAAATTTTATCAGAGGCACAGCAACTGGCTCAAGAAAAAAACCAGCCAAATCTAGACCCCCTTCATTTACTCTTATCTCTTTTAAGAGATGAAGATGGAATAATTAACACCACCATCAAGCAGGCTTCCACCACCTTTGATTCTTTGAAAGATCAGACACTAGAAGCAGTTAATAACTTGCCCAGTGTTGGGGTTGAGGCTGTCCAGGTTTATGCCTCTCCCAAAACCATCCAAACCCTTAGTCAAGCTGAAAAAGAAATGGCAGCCCTGGGTGATGACTACATCTCTTCTGAACATATTTTTCTGGCTTTGTTGACAATTGACAGTCAAGCTAAAAACCTTCTCTTAAAAAGCGGTTTAACAAAAAGTGAAATTATTAAAGTTTTCTCTAGTCAGCGCCAAGGACAAAAGGCCGACTCTCCCAATGCCGAAGCCAAATATCAAGCACTAGAAAAGTTTACTATTAACTTAACAAGTTTAGCCAAAAAGGGCGGTCTTGATCCTGTAATCGGTCGGGATCAAGAGATTAGAAGAATTATGGAAATTCTTTCTCGGCGAAGAAAAAACAACCCAGCTCTTTTGGGTGATCCAGGAGTAGGGAAGACCGCCATAGTTGAAGGATTGGCTCAAAGAATTATCAGTAATGATGTTCCAGAGTCGTTGAAAAATAAAGAAATTCTTGCTCTTGATTTGGCCGCCATGTTGGCTGGAGCTAAATTTAGAGGCGAATTTGAAGAAAGACTAAAAACCGTTGTTTCCTCCATTGAAAAAGCAGATGGTCGTTATATTTTATTTATTGACGAACTTCATACCCTAGTCGGAGCTGGTGGTGCTGAGGGGGCAGTCGATGCCTCTAATATGCTAAAACCCGCCCTGGCTCGAGGGACCCTTCACGCTATTGGAGCCACTACAGTTAATGAATATCGTCGATACATTGAAAAAGATGCCGCCCTAGAACGACGCTTTCAACCAATAACCATTGAGGAACCATCAGAGGAAGACGCCCTGGCAATTTTAAGAGGCTTAAAAGAAAAATATCAACTCCATCATGGGGTTAGGATTTCTGATAGCGCCTTAGTTGCTGCCGTTAATTTATCAATTCGCTATATTCCCGATCGGTTTTTACCCGACAAAGCAATTGACTTAATTGACGAAGCTGCTGCTGCCTTGTCAATTGAAATCCAAAGTGTTCCTAAAAAAATTGACGATTTAAGAAGAGGGTTAAGACAAGCTCAAATTGAGCTGGCTGCGGTTAAAAAAGAAAAAAATAAAAAAAGAGGGGAAGATCTTGAAAAAACAATCGCTAATACAAAAGAAGAGTTGAGAGGCCTAGAGAATAGGTGGAATCAACAAAAAACAATTTTGGAAAGAATTAAAAAAAACCGCAAAGCGCTAGAACAACTGTCGCTAGAAGAGGATCGAGCCGAACAAGAATTCGACCTAGAAAGGGCTGCCCAAATAAAGTATGGCCAAATTCCTGAAGCAAAGAAGGGTTTGGCTGAAGATCTGGCTGAGTGGGATAAAATTCCCGAAGAGAAAAAATTAATTAAACAAGAAGTTGATGAGGAACAAGTTGCTCAAGTGGTTTCTCGCTGGACTGGAGTTCCCGCCACTCGACTAGTAGAAACAGAAACCCAGAAACTGGCCGAACTGGAAAAAGAAATTCACAAAAGATTTGTTAATCAAGAAGAGGCGGTGATTGAGGTTGCTAACGCTATTAGAAGGAATCGGGCTGGCATTGGTGAACAAAATCGACCGATTGGTGTCTTTTTGTTTTTAGGCCCAACTGGGGTCGGCAAAACTGAGTTGGCAAAAACCCTGGCTTACATTTTATTTAACAATGAAAACGCAATGATCAGAATTGATATGTCAGAATATCAAGAAAGACACACGGTTTCTCGACTGATTGGTTCCCCCCCAGGCTATATCGGCCATGAGGAAGGGGGTCAACTAACTGAAGCTGTCCGCAGAAAACCCTATAGTGTTATTTTATTTGACGAAATAGAAAAGGCCCATTCCGATATTTTTAATTTATTTTTGCAAATTTTTGACGACGGTCGCCTAACTGATGCTCAAGGAAAAACAGTTAATTTTCAAAACGTTATTATCATTATGACTTCAAACTTAGGTAGTGACATTATTCAAGAAGAAAAAAATAAGCAAGTTATTGAAACAAAAATCACTAAACTCATTCAAGCCACCTTTAAACCTGAATTTATTAATCGCTTAGACCAGATTGTTTTATTTGAAAAATTAACTAAAGCTCAAATTGAAAAAATTGTTGACCTTCAATTAGAAAAAATCAAAGAAAATCTTATTAAGAATAAAAACTTAAACCTTAAAGTTAGTGATCAAGCCAAAAGGTTAATTGTTGAACTAGGCTACGATCCCCAATATGGCGCTCGACCCCTAAAGCGAATAATCCAAACCAACCTTCTAGACCAAATCGCCTTAATGATCATTGAGGGAAAGGTTAAAGAGGGACAGGCTCTTAAGGTTGAGGTCAACCATAAAAACGCTTTTGAAATTTCTCTCGCCTAACAAAAATAATTTTCCTCTCTAAAAAAACTTCTTGGCAAATTTTTCGCCATAAATGTTAAAATTGATGATATGAACAAAAACTTGATTTCGCTTGATCATTTAGCTAGGCTAGCGAACTTAAAGATCAAGCCCCAAGAAAAAAAAATTATTGATCCTCAGCTAGAGGCGACCCTAAACTACTTTGATGTTCTTGGTCAAGTTGCTGACCTTGATCAAGAAACCCCTACTTTTCAGGTTACTGACAACCTTAATCTGGTTGCTGAAGATGAAACTGAAGCCTGTTTGTCTCGAAAAAAAATTCTTCCCTCTAATCAAAAATACTTTATAGCCAAAAAATGATCAAGTTGAACGAAAGGGGTAAAAGTTTAACTGAATGGCGTCAGCAATTAATCAAAAAACAGGTTTCCTCTCGAGAAATTTGCCAGTTCTACCTTAGTCAAATCAAACAAAAAAATAATCAGCTCAATCTTTATTTGGCTATTAACAAACAAATAACAGCAGAAGCAAATCAAGCCGATCAATTAATTAACCGCCATGGCGATCAAGCTTTTGAAAAACAACCTCTTTTAGGCTTGCCCTTAGCGATTAAAGACAACTTTTGTACAGCAAATCTAGTCACTACCGCCAGCTCCAGGGTTCTAGAAGGTTATCAACCTCCATATGAATCAACTGTTACCCAAAAACTAAAAGCAGTTGGGGCAATTATTTTGGGAAAAACTAATTTGGACGCTTGGGCTCACGGCTCCTCAACGGAAACATCTGATTTTGGTCCCAGTCGAAACCCCTACGATCTTAGTCGAGTCCCTGGTGGTTCTTCGGGAGGATCTGCCGCCGCTGTCGCCGCCGATACCGCCCCAGCAGCAATTGGCTCTGAAACTGCCGGATCCATTAGACAGCCAGCTTCTTGGTGTGGTGTGGTTGGCCTGAAACCAACATATGGTCGAGTTAGTCGCTGGGGAGTAATTGCAATGGCCTCTTCTCTTGACTGTCCCGGGCCAATCACTAAAACAGTTGCCGATGCCGCCCTGCTTTACAACCAAATCGCTGGTCCCGATTCTCATGACGCCACCACCATTCAAGCTAACCCCCCAATTCTCCCCCTTAAAATAACCACCCCCCTAAAACCATTAACCATCGGTCTTCCAAAAGAATATTTTAATTTATCAAAAAAAGAAATTACTCAACCAATTTTTAAAATAACCGACAAATTAAAACAAATGGGCCACAAAATAAAAGAAATTTCCTTACTTGATCCAAATTTAAGCGTTGCTGTTTATACTATTCTTCAAAGAGCTGAGGTTTCTTCTAATCTTGCTCGCTATGATGGTTTGCGTTTTGGTCGGGACCGGTCTTTTTTTGGACTCGAAGCTTTAAGAAGAATTGCCCTGGGAACCTTTGTCTTATCGGTCGGATACTTTGATCAATTCTACCTTAAGGCTCAAAGAGCTAGAACTAAAATTATTAAAAACTTTCAAGAAGCTTTTGTTGACATTGACCTTATTTTGGCCCCAACCGCCCCTACTCCCGCCCTTAAGCTAGGAGCTTGGGAAAAAAATCCTGTTTTTGGCGAAACCCAAGATATATTAGTTGAATCAAGCGCCCTCGCTGGCTTACCAGCTATAAGTCTCCCTTGTGGTTTTGTTAATAATTTACCTATTGGTCTTCAAGTTATTGGTCCCCGAAAACAAGAAGACAAAATTATAAAATTAGCTTATCAGGTTGAAAGCCTTATTAATGAAAAGAATTAACTTACCTGCCATTTTAAAAAATAAAAACCTTTGTTTGCTTCTGGCGACTCAACTCTCGTCCAGTATTGCCGCCACCACCGTTCTTTTTTCCTTAATTAATATTGTTTTTTCAGAAGTCTCTTCCTCCTCATTTGTTGCCTTAATTACTTTTCTTTATTATTTACCAGGAACCTTTTTGGGCATTTTTGCTGGAGCTGTGGTTGACAAGGTTGATAAAAGAAAAATTTTTATCCTAAGTAATCTCTCTCAAGCTATTGTTGTTTTATTTTTCTTAGCTATTAAGGAGCAAATATTTTTAGTCTTTCCTTTAATTTTGCTGTACGCTCTTTTTGATGAGTTTCTCGGCCCAGCAATGGCAGCCGTTTTGCCCAATGTTGTCAACAAGAAGGAGTTGGGGGTCGTTAACACCATCTGGTTTTTTATTTCTCATGGTTCGATTGCTGCAGGAGCGTTAATTTCTGGGGTTGTTTTAAGTTTGGTTCGTGACTATCAGTTGATTTTTCCCCTTATTTCTTTAATTTTATTAATCGGAATCGCGATGATATATTTTGTTCCAAAAAAAGTTCTCAACCACACCAAGGTTCAAAAAGAACCTTGGAAAATTTTTAATCCAGAAGTGTTTTTGGCTGACATCAGAGATGGCTTGATGTTTTTAAAAACTAATAAATTGGTTTTATTTCCGATACTTTTTTTAGCTTTTACTCAGGCCTTTGTTGGTATTTCCATTAGCATTGCTCCTGGCCTAGCTCGAGTTTTAGAAATTCCCATTGCCAGCACCTCTTTAGTTATTTTTGCTCCAGGTATCGTGGGAGCAATCGTGGGTGGAATTTGGGTTAGTCAGATAATCAAAAGAGAGCAGTTTAGAAAAAAAACACTCATTATTAATGGTTTACTTCTGTCTGGAATTTCTCTTGCCCTTATTTATTTAACTTCTTTCTCCCCTTTGGCTCGTTATCTTGTCTGGATTTTGGTTATCGCCTTGGGCTTATTTGCGGTTTCAATTATCATTCCCACTAAAACCTTAATCCAAGAACACTCTCCCTTTGAGGTTCGGGGTCGGGTTTATGGTGTTCTAAATATGTTGATTTCTTTGGCTGGCATCGTCCCTCTATTGGTGGTTGCCTCGTTGGTAGATCTATTTGGAGTCAGAACAGTAATTTTACTTAGCGGACTGTTCTTAATCAGCATGAGTGTGGCTTTTTCTAAAAAACAAGCTCTTGTTTTCAAGCAAATAATAAACCAAAAATGATTAAAAATCAGTTTATTCCTGTTATCGGGCTGGAGATTCATCTTGAACTAACTACCAGAAGAAAAATGTTTTGTGGTTGTCCAGCTGATCATTTTAAAAAAGAACCCAATAGCCAGATCTGCCCCGTCTGTTTGGGTCTCCCGGGAGCCCTCCCTGTTCCCAATAAAGAGGCGATAAAAAGAACTGTTCTTTTGGCTCTAGCCCTAGAGTGTCATATTAATAAAAACACTTGGTTCGATCGAAAAAACTATTTCTATCCCGACTTGCCCAAGGGATATCAAATTAGTCAATTCTTTAGCCCGTTAGGTGTTGGGGGACAAATTAAATTAAATGAAAACTCCTTAATTAGAATTAAAGAAGTGCACCTAGAAGAAGACACCGCTAAATCTTTAATAAGAGATGATAAGCGTTTATTAGATTTTAATAAATCGGGTGTTCCCTTAATTGAAATAGTTTCTCAACCTGACCTAAAAACTGCCGAGGAAGCTAGAGTTTATGCCCAAAAAATTCATCACTTAGTTCGAAGCTTGAAGATTTCTTCGGCTGATATGGAAAAAGGGCAAATGAGACTAGAAGCAAATATCTCTCTAAAAAAATCAACTAAAGATCCTTTGCCAAAATACAAGGTGGAAATAAAAAATATTAATTCTTTCCGTTATCTTCACGACGCCATTATTTTTGAAATTAATCGTCAAGCCAAAATACTGTCAGCTGACAAAGAAGTTATTCAAGAAACTAGGGGCTATAATCCAACCAAAAAAGCTACTTATCCTCAAAGAAGCAAAGAAGAGGCTTATGAATATCGTTATTTTCCTGAGCCAGATATTCCTCCTCTTGATCTAGATCGACTTTTCCAACTAGAAGAGTTAAGAAAATCTTTACCCAAACTGCCAGAAGAGGTTATTACTGACTTAACCGAAAAATATCAACTAACTCAATATCAGGCTGACATTATTATTAGAAAATATTTAAAAGAGGGTTTAAAAGCCTTAAAAATAGCCCAACAGGAAAACCTTAACTTGGGCGACGTTGCCAACGCTATTATTAATCAAGATTATTCTCTTGATAAGCTTGGGGCACAAAAATTTATTGAAGAGTTTAAATCCAAAAAGGCCAAAGTTTTGGTTACTGGACAAAGGTTAAGAGAGTTTATTGATAGAGTTATTCAAGAAAACCCTCAGGCTGTTAATGATTATCGCCTTGGCAAGGAAGTTGCTTTAGGTTTTTTAATTGGCCAAATTCAACAAAAATCAAAGGGACAGGCCGATATTGTTCAAGCCAGAAAGTTGTTAGTAAGCATTATTAAAAATGACCAGTAAAGACTTTGTTCATCTTCATGTTCATAGTGACTACTCCTTGTTAGATGGTCTCTCTAAGGCAAAGGCAATCGCTCCTCGAGTAAAAGAGTTGGGTATGAAAACAATCGCCTTAACCGACCACGGCACTATGTATGGCACCATTAAGTTTTACAACAGTTGTCGACAGGTCGGGATAAAACCAATCATCGGTTGTGAGGTTTATCTTGCTCCCAAGTCAATGACCGAAAAAATTGGTGGCATTAATTTAATGCCCCACCATTTGATTTTATTAGCCAAAAACTTTATCGGTTACCAAAACCTAATGAAACTGGTAACTGAGGCCCATTTGACTGGATTTTATTACAAACCCCGAATTGATTTCGATCTTCTTAAAAAACATTCTCAGGGCCTTGTTGCTACCAGTGCTTGTCTTCATGGTTTAATTCCCTCCCTTTTATTACAAGAAAGGGATAATGAAGCTGCCAAAAAAGCCAAAGAGTTTTATGAAATCTTCGACCAAGATTTTTATTTAGAAATTCAGCGTCACCCCAACCTGGCTGATCAAGACAAAGCCAATCAAAAAATAATAGCTCTTTCTCGTCAACTAGGAATTCCTCTTGTGGCCACCAATGATGTCCATTATCTAAACAAAGAAGACGCTGAAGCCCAAGACGCTCTGATGGCCATCGGCATGCAAAAAAAGATTAATGATCCCAATCGATTAAGCATGTTAGACTCTCCTGGCTATTATTTAAAATCTGCAGAAGAAATGTGGCGTGATTTCGCTGATTTTCCTGATGCCCTAAAGAACACTCTAGTAATAGCCGAAAAGTGTCATCTAGAAATTCCCTTGGGCAAGGCAATTTATCCTTCTTTTCCTCTTCCTAAGGGAGAAAACAGTTCAGCCAAATATTTTCAAAAGTTAACTAATCAGCAAGCTCAAACTCGCTACCCCAAGATCAACAAAGAAATTAAGAACAGAATTGAATATGAATTAAAAATTATCACCGATATGGGTTATGCCGACTACTTTCTAATCGTCCAAGATTATGTTAACTGGGCCAAGAAACAGGGGATCCGAGTTGGTCCCGGTAGGGGCAGTGGGGCTGGCTCAATTGTCGCTTATATTTTAAGAATAACCTCTATCGATCCTTTATTTCATAATCTTCCTTTTGAACGCTTTCTTAATCCAGAAAGAAAATCTACCCCCGATTTCGACATTGACTTTTCCGACAATCGTCGTGATGAAGTAATCGATTATGTTAGAAAAAAATATGGCCGAAATCATGTGGCCAATATTATTACCTTTGGCACAATCGAATCACGAATGGCAGTTCGCGACATTGCTCGTGTTCTTGATCTTCCTTATGCTGCCGGTGACCGAATTGCTAAAATGATTCCAGCTGAACCGGGCAAGCGAATTTCCATAAGTGAATCCCTAAAAATTAATCCCGAACTAAAAATAGCCTATGAGACCGAAGCAGAAACTAGAAGAATTTTAGATTTAGCTGAAAAAATTGTCGGCGTTTCTCGGCACGCCTCTACCCATGCTGCGGGCGTAGTTTTAGCTGATAAGCCCTTAGTTAATTATGCTCCGCTTCAACTTGAATCTAAGGGTGATCGGGTTACCACTCAATACGATATGTATTCCTTGGATCTTAATATTGATGATAATGCTGTGGGTCTATTAAAAATGGATTTTTTAGGTCTAAGAAACTTAACCATTTTAGAACGAGCCATTGATTTTGTTAAACAAATTGAAGAAAAAGAAGTTGACGTTTCAGAGATACCCCTAGAAGATGAAAAAGTTTATCAATTAATTTCTCGAGGAGAAACCACTGGCGTTTTCCAGCTGGAAAGCGAAGGCATGAGGCGCTTGGCGAAAAAGCTTCAACCGGCTCGTTTCTCTGATCTTTCAGCTATGGTTTCTTTATTTCGACCCGGACCAATGCAGTTTATTGACGACTTTGTTAACCGCAAAAACAATCCTCGCTTAATTGATTTTCCTCACCCTAAACTTCAGTCTATTTTAGAAGAAACCTACGGCATTATTGTTTATCAGGAACAAATTATGGAAATCGCTCACCTTATGGCGGGCTTTTCCTTGGGAAGAGCCGATTTATTACGACGAGCTATTGGTAAAAAACAACTTTCAATTATGAAAAGCGAAAAAAAAGATTTTATTAAGGGCTGTCTTGATCGCAGTTACCCCAAGCAGGTTGCTGAAGCTGTTTTTGCCATGATTGAAAAGTTTGCCAGCTACGGCTTCAATAAAGCTCATGCCGCCTCATATGCCATGATTGCCTATCAAACTGCCTGGATGAAAACCCATTATCCAATTGAGTTCACTGCTGCAGTGTTATCGGCCGAAAGCGGTCAATCAGAACGAAGCCGACTCATCTTAACCATTGACGAGTGTCGCCGAATGGGAATTGATGTTCTTCCACCCGATATTAATGTTTCTCAAGCTAACTTTAGCATCGAAAAAGAAACTGGCTCACTAGAAAATAAAGCCATTCGACTAGGTCTATCGGTAATTAAAAATGTTGGTGAAGCGGCAATCAAAAACATTATCACTGAAAGAAAAAATGGCTTGTTTGTGTCTTTATCTGATTTTTGTCTTAGAGTTGATAATCAAAAAGTTAATAAAAAAGTTCTAGAAAGCTTAATCAAGGCTGGGGCAATGGATCTTTTTGGTAAGCGATCTAGTCTGCTGGCGGGACTAGAAAACATCAGATCTCAATCTGAAAAAGATCAAAAAAGCAAGGCTTCAGGACAAACCAGTTTATTTCTTCAACAAGAAAAAAAGAGTGTTGTTCAAGACCGTCTGCCAATTATGGAGGAATTTTCTAAACAACAGCTTCAGGAGATGGAGGTTGAGCTTTTGGGTTTTTCTCTAAATAGCCAGCCCCTCTGGGATCAAGAATTGGCCAGCAATTTTGACTACAAAAACAACAGCATTGGCGATTTATCTGCCAATACCCGAATTAAACTCTTGGGCATCATTAATAATGTTCGTATTGTGCACACCAAAAGAAATAACGAAGAAATGGCTTTTTTAAACCTTGAGGACGAAACTGGAACCAGCAATATTGTTGTTTTCCCTAAAGTTTATCAAAGCAATAAAAACAAACTAATTAACGGTAGTGCAGCAGTAATTGTTGGCAAGATTGATAAAAGAGAAGAGGAAAGGTCGGTTTTGGCCGATGAAATTTATACTGTCGCCGAGGCTAAAAAGATTTTTCAACAAAATAACTATTCCTCCGAAGAAAATTTTGACCAAAATTTTCAACCTCAAATACCAAAAGCAGACTTTATCATTGTTGTCCCCAAGAACACCAGTCCACAAAAATTAATGACGATTAACCAATTGCTTCATCAACATCCCGGATCTCAAAAAGGAGCCCTGTTTTTCAAGCACAATGGAGAAGGAAAAACCCTGCGCTTAACTTTCGGAGTTAATTTTACTAAGATGTTAGCCAAGGAAATTGAAGAGATTTTAACTAAATAAATTAAACTAAAAAACGGATAAAAACTAATCAATCTCCATCTTCTTTTTTCGCTTTGAGTTGTCAAGTTTATCATGTTATAATCAGCTCCAGTTATGGTTGAAGAAAAAAAACCGATCAAGCCCAAAAAAGAGGCTCAAAAAGAAAAAACTAGTCCTTCCTCTGAAATAGTCGACTTTAGAGTTGGTGACCGAATCGGAGTTTATTTTACTATCAAAGAAGAAAAGCAAATCAGAGAAGCCTTTTTTGAAGGGCAGGTAATTTCTCAAAAGGGAGCAGGAAACAGCGAAACCTTCACTGTTAGAAGAATTGCTGCTGACAGAATTCCAGTTGAAAGAATTTTTCCTAAAAAATCACCCAAAATTACTAAAATTGTTCTGCTGGAAAAAGGCAAAAAAATTAGACGAGCTAAGCTGTATTATCTTCGTAATCGAATTGGTCGCTAAAAATATTGCCCAAACAACTGGAAAAAGGGGAGAGGATTTGGCAGTTAATTTTTTGCTTGAAACCGGCTATCAAATTGTCACTCGTAATTTCAGAACCCCATTAGGAGAGCTGGATATTATTGCTCTTAAAGATAATCAAACTGTTTTAGTTGAGGTAAAGACCAGAACCAGCCCAAGCTTCGGTTTACCTGAAGAAGCAATCACCCAAAAAAAGTTAAATAAAATTAAACGAACTGGAGAAATTTGGCTTAGTCAACACCCGACTGCCCCACAATCTCTAAGGATTGATTTAATCGCTATTCTTGACCTAAAAATAAAACATTATAAAAATATTGGTGACTTTAGCTAAACCCTTAGGGTTGTTTTATAAATTAAAAGCTAGAATTTATCTGGAATCTTAATTAAAATATTTAAAAACAGCATATGTCCTTTTATCGCCCCTCAACTGAAATTCTTGACCGCTATGCTCAAGTTTTAATTAACTTTGCCCTTAACCATGGAAAAGGAATTAAAAAAGATGAGGTGGTTTTTTTGCAAGTACCAGAATGTGCCAAACCCGCCCTGGTAGCCCTAAGAAAAACTATTCTTAATTCTGATGCTCATGCCATTATTCAATACTTGCCTAATAATATTGGTCGAGAGTTTTATCAATTAGCTAATCAAAAACAACTAGAATTCTTTCCTGCCAAATACCTTAAAGGAATTGTTAGTCAAGCTGACCATCTTGTTAGCCTTATTGCTGATACCGACAAACACGAACTAGAAGGGGTCGATCCCAATAAAATTATGACTCGTGCTCAAGCCTTTGCTCCTTATAAAAAGTGGCGAGAAGAAAAAGAAACTAAAAAAAAATTAACTTGGACGCTTGGTCTTTATGGTACTTTAGCCATGGCCAAAGAAGCTGGCTTGAGTCTAGAGGAATACTGGCAACAGATTATTCAAGCTTGCTTTTTAGACTATGATCAACCAATTAAAAAATGGCAAAAAATCAGTCAAGAAATTAATAGAATCAAAAATCAATTAAATGAATTAGACATTGTTTCTTTAAATATCAAGGCCAAGGAAACTGATTTAGTTGTTGGTTTGGGAGAAAAAAGGCAGTGGTTGGGTGGTAGTGGCAACAATATTCCCAGCTTTGAGGTTTTTACTAGTCCAGATTTTAGGAAAACTCAGGGTAAAATTATTTTTAACCAGCCTCTTTATATTTTCGGTCATTTAGTTCAAGGGGTTTATCTAGAATTTAAAGAGGGGAGAGTGGTTCAGGCTCGTGCGAAAAAAGGAGAGGGTCTACTTGCCGAAATGATTAAAGTTCCTGGGGCCAATTTTCTTGGTGAAGTTTCCTTAACCGATAGTCGATTGTCGAGAATTACTCGCTTTATGGGTGAAACCCTCTACGATGAAAATCGTGGCGGCAAACAAGGTAATTTTCATCTTGCCTTAGGGTCAGCCTATAAGGATTGTTTTCGGGGAAGAAAAGATACTTTGGTGAAAAAAGATTGGTTGGGCCTAGGCTTTAATGACTCTGTTGTTCACAGTGACATTATTACTACTACCAGCCGAACCGTTGTTGCTCAATTAAGAAGTGGTCTTAAAAAAATAATTTATCGGAACGGAAAATTCACCATTTAACCAACTAAATCATTAAATCAAAACTGTTGCGACTGAAGACTTTTTTGGGTATAATTCAAGCGTTCTTTGTTAATTTTAATCTTTTTTGACCCATTAGGTTCTTTGATATCGCTCAAGTTGTTTTTACCAAAAAAATAATCTGTTAAAGAGTATTTTATTTTCTTTGCGCCCGTAGCTCAGTCAGGCAGAGCACCTGCCTTTTAAGCAGAGGGTCGGGAGTTCGAGTCTCCCCGGGCGCACCAAAACTTGGTGGTTTTTCTTAAATTGCTGTTCTTTTAATTAAATTTTAATTTGGCCCCATCGTCTAACGGTTAGGACACCACCCTTTCAAGGTGGTAACGCGAGTTCGATTCTCGCTGGGGCTACTAAGTTTAGGCAGAAAAGTTCGTCAAAAATTACGCCCAAGAGAAGCCTACCAGGAAATAATCTTTTGTCTTAATCCCCAATCAACAAAATGATATCGTCACTATTAAAAGATGGAAACCCACTCTAGTCTTGTCCAAAAGATAAGTGAAACTTACGAAAAGGGTTTGTTTTCCCTTGATCTTTCCTATCAGGCTCATTTTGCTTGTCGCAAATGGCGAATAACTGGTCAAGAAAAATATATTTCTCCCGTTTTCTATGATTTTCAAATAAAGACTTTAAGGATAATTCCTTGGTTTGATAATTTAGAAAATCAAGATTATCGACAAAAAGAGGCCAAAAAGATTTTACTGGAGAGATCACCTCAAAGTCAAAGGCTTTTAAAAAGAAAAGGAATTTATGAAAAAAATCTTGATTTTGTTTTTTATCACAAACTTCTAGTATATCTTTTTTCTCTCCGATCTTACCGCTTAGAAAAAATTCTTGAATCAAGTTATCAAAAAGCAATTATTGATCTACAAAAAGTTGATTTTAAAACCTTGCTTGCCGATAAAGACTTAATTGTTTTTGCCCCTTCATTTGTAGCAAATACTCTCTATTATCTTCAATTTCTTAAAATAGTTAATCTTGAAAACGAACTTAAACCTCTTTTTTATCAAACTTGGCAAAGAGAGAAGGTTAAAGAAGACTGGCGTTTTTTTAATAAAATTTACGCCTTTACTCATCTTATAATTGCCGCTTCTTATTTCTATCAGCGCTTTGTTTCCCCAAAAAGCTTTCGCCCCTTCTTAGATTTTTTTGAACTTAATTATGAGGAAATTGTTAAACGAACTAATCCTGACATCATTGGCGAAGTTGGTCTTTGTTTTAAATTAGCCAAAAAGCCAAGTTTTGTGATCACAAAAACACAAGAACAGCTTTTTTCATATTTTAGTCCTCGACTGGGCTACATTCCTCGCAAACAAAAAGACAGCCCACAAAGAGCAGAACACCGCAACATCATTGCCATTATGTTTTTGTCTTCTTATTCTCGTCTTTACGAAGGGCCAGACTTAGTAAACTTTATGAAAAAGAACAAGAAGTCTTTTTATCTTCCCCAAAAAGGGGAACTCTTAGATTTAAAAAACCTGCTCAAATTTTAAAACGCCTATTTTAATTATTAGACTTTGCTTGTTTTAAAAAAACCATAAGCTAGATTTTTTCTTCGAGGAGCTTTATAATTTATTAAAAGTATTGTCCCAAAAAAAAGGGGGGTGATAAATACTAATGACAGATAGCAAGGTTGGTAGAATTGACCACTATTACGACAAGATTGGGGTGGCTGTTCTTGAAACAACCGACGATTCCATTTCGGTTGGAGACACAATTAAAATTGCCAGCAAAGCTGGCGAAGAAAGATTTATTCAAACAGTAACGTCAATTCAAGCAGAACACAGCAATGTTGAAGAGGCGAGCAGGGGAGAGGAGGTTGGCATCAAGGTTGACCATCCCGTTACTGAGGGAGATTTGGTTTATAAGGTTAGTTAACCTCTTTTTTTTAACTAATCGTTAGGAGAAACTTATTTCTTTTTTTTAATTTTAAAAAAGATGGTTTTTGGCGGTTTATATGGATTTTAAAAAAGCTAACGATATTCAAACCAGAATTAATAAGCTGGTCGCTAGTCTTAAACTAACCCACATTGATCCCAAAAGAATTATTTGTTTTCGTGGCTTGGGGTCTTCTTCTTTGGCCACAGCTAGAATTTGGTCTTTGCCTCAAATTTGGCAGAAAGCTCTAAATATTCCCTCTTATTACATTGTTGAGGTTATCGCAGAAAGATTTGATACTCTCAAAGAAGAGGACAAGACCAAGGTCTTAATTCATGAGCTTCTTCATATCCCCAAAACTTTTTCTGGCGCTTTAAGGCCTCATCGAACTGGCACCTTTAAGCTTAGTCAAAAAATGATTAATAAACTATATCGGGAACACACAAGGAACCAGGAGAAGCAATAACAAGAAAGAGGCAGAGTTTAGAAGTTTAAAACAATTTACTAAAAAAGCGCCGTTTCTTTAGCTTTTGGCTTTCAATCATTTAAATGTTGCTATGTTAAATATTCTTCACGGTAAAAACACTGTTGCTAGTCGTAACTTTCTTAATTCTTTTATTGCTCAGGCTCAAAACAAAAATCTGCCTATTGTAAGAATAACCAGTGCCGACTTTCAAATTGACAGCCTAATTAACGCCCTAGAGCCAGATCTTTTTAGCCAAAAAAAGCTAATTATTCTTGATGATTTTCAAAGTTTTTCTCTCCAAAGCCAAAGAGAAATTGCCAGTTTAACTAAAAAAATATTTTCGGAAAATCAATTGATAATCTGGGCTAACAAAGAAATGTCTAAAAAAGTTTTAGCCCTTTTCCCCCCCCAGCAAGATCGTCTTTTTAAGCCCGACAATTTGGTTTTTACTTTTCTTGACTCTCTTTCTCCCGACAATAAAGAAAAATGCCTTAAACTTCTTAATCAAGCTTTAGAAAAAACAGAGCTTGGGCTCGTTTTTCATCTTTTAATCGGTCGCATTGAAGACTTAACCATTATCAAAACCGGTCATCAAGATCAACTTAAAAAAGCTCCTTGGCAAAAAAAACAGCTTTTCGCTCAGGCTCAAAACTTTTCACTTCCTCAATTAAAAAAACTTCTCAAGGGATTAATTGCTCTAGATTATCAACAAAAAACCGGACAACTATTTTACTCTTTGGAATTTGGTCTTGAACTTTTAATCTTAAAACTTTAAAATCAAGAAAGATATGGATCCGCTGATTTTTTCCACTTATGACATTCGCGGTATTTATCCGTCCCAGTGGAATCGACAAGATGCCTATTCTTTGGGTCAGGGTTTTGGTAGTTTTTTTCACAAAAATAAGGTTAATTCTGTTTATTTGGGCCAAGATAATCGTCCAAGTAGTCCAGAAATAGCTGGGGCTATTAGCGAGGGTCTGGCCTCTGTTGGAATGACAGTTTTTAACTTAGGAACAATCACTACTCCTATGACTTATTTTTCTTGGTACCATTTTAATGCTCCAGCAACAATGATGATTACGGCTAGTCATAATCCTGCCGAGTATAATGGCATTAAGTCTGCTGTTAAAAAAAACATTATTTATGGGGATCAACTTCAGGCTGTTAAAACAATAGTAAAAAATAAAAAATTTGTTAAGGCCTCTCTGGGGCAAGTTCAAAACAAAACTATTGCCGACGCGTATATTAATCATATTGTTAAAGACATTAAGCTTAAAAAACCCCTAAAGATCTTAATTGATACTGGCAATGGCACCACTGGTCTTTTCGCTCGAACTGTTTTTGAAAAAATTAATTGTCAAGTAAAGATTCTCTTTGAGGAATCAGACGGCTCTTTTCCAAACCATCCCGCCTATCCACAGAAAGAAGAGTTTTACACTCAAATGAAAAAAGAGCTCAAGCAGGGCGACTTTGATTTAGGCTTAGCTTTTGACGGAGATGGCGATCGAATTGGTATTTATAATACTAGAGGGCAGTTTATTGAAAACGATATTACTGCTGCCATTCTAGCCAAAGATGTTTGTCGAAACCATCCTGGCGCCAAAATTGTTCTAAATATTTGTACCACTATGGCTGTTTTGGAAACAATCAAGACTAATGGTGGAAAACCAGTTTTGTGGAAAACTGGTTTTCCTTTAATTACCGAGAAAATGCATCAAGAAAAGGCTATTTTTGGTGGAGAAATTTCTGGCCACTTCTTTTTCGCTGATCGTTATCATGGTTATGATGACGCCTTCTATGCCGCCCTAAGGCTGTTGGAAATAGTTTCTCGGGGAAAAACCCTTGATCAGTTAACTGAAGATCTTCCTTCTTATCATCAAATTCCTGAGTTTCGTCTTGAACTACCTCAGGGTCTTAATAAATATCAATTGGGCCAAGAAATGGCCAATAACATTAAAACTCAATATCCTCAAGCTAAAATTCTTGACATTGATGGTGTTCGTTTTTCTTTTGAAAACTCTTGGGGCCTGCTTCGTCCTTCTAATACTGAACCATTAATTTCTGGTCGTGCCGAAGGAAAAACTAAGCAAGACCTAGAAGAAGTTAAAGAAATTATCAACGCCCAACTAGAAAAATATCATTTTAAACAAAAAATTTGATGGCTAGAAAAAATCAAGAATATCGGCAAAAAACAATTAAACCTTGGGGCTGGGAAATTCTATTTACTCCTTCTGGTCTTGCTTATGTTGGCAAAATTCTTTTTATCAGGGCTGGACAAAGATTAAGCCTCCAAATTCATAGCCAGAAACAGGAAACGCTTTGCCTTATAAAAGGAAAGGCTTTTTTAATTTTAGAAAATAAAGACGGAAAGTTAATTAGACTTCCCATGAAACTAAAAACAGGCTATACTGTTAAACACGGCCAAAAGCATCGTCTTGAGGCAGAAGTTGATTCTTTGATCGCTGAAGCGTCAACGCCTGAAATCGGCAAAACATATCGACTTGAAGATGATTATAATCGAAAAGACGAAAACTTAAACAATTTCTCAACATCTACCCTAGCTATCGACAAAAAAAGCCCAAAGTAAATTAGAAATTAAAAATTTTTTATGCCTGCTGCTCACAATTTATCTTTTGTTCTTAATGTTGATGAAGTCGACGGTGAAGACCGCTTGTTGGTTGGCGACAAAGGGGCTTCGTTGGGAGAAATTAATAAGCTTGGATTGCCGGTTCCACCTGGAATAATTATCACCACTAGAGCCTATCGCTATTTCATCTCCGAAAATGGTTTAAGAGTCAAAATTGAGGAGCTTCTTAGTCAAACCAAATTAGAAAAGCCAGAAGAATTTCAAGAGGTTGCCAGTCAAATTAAGAAATTAATCCTTAATGGTCGAATGCCAAAAGATTTGGCTTGGCAAATAATGAAAAGCTACATTTCTTTAGGAAAATCGTGGGGAAGACTGGCTAACCCCCTGGTTGCGATTCGATCTTCAGCTGTTGAGGAAGATCTTCAGTCTTCATTTTTAAATATTACAGGAGAGGCTAATGTTGTAAGAAAAGTTCAGGCTTGTTGGGCTTCTTTTTTTGAAGCCAGAGGGCTTTTTTATCGCAAAGAAAGAAAAAAAAGTTTTTTTGGTCAAGGGATAGCTGTAGTTATTCAAAAAATGGTTCAAGCTGAAAGTGCTGGAATTGTTTTTACTGCTGATCCTAGCGGAACCAAGAAAAACCTACTTTTAGCTGAGGCTGTTTGGGGTTTGGGAGAATACTTGGTTCAAGGTAAAACCACCCCCGATCAATATTTGGTTGCTTTTCAGACTGGACAAATTATTGATAAGAAAATCAGTCCTCAAAAACTTCAACTTATTAAGAAAGGAAATAAAAGTTTAAAAAGCTTAGTTCCAGCTTATAAAGTAAATCAACCAAAGCTTTCTGATGAACAAATTAACCGATTAACAGATTTAGCTCGAAAAATCCATCACTTCTATTTTTTCCCTCAAGAAATTGAATGGGCTCATGACAAAAACGCTTTTTTCATTCTTCAGTCACGCCCCCTTAATATTTCTTTAAAAGAAGAAAATATTTCCACCAGTGACAGCAAAAGTGGGTTTATCCAAAAACAAGCCATGATTCTTTTAACAGGAATTTCTGCTGGTCCAGGTCGAGGCTACGGACCAGTTAAAAAAATTAAATCTGCTAAAGAAATTAAAAAAATTAAATCGGGTGATATTTTGGTAGCCCCCATAACTACACCTGACTTTATTCCAGCAATGAGGTTAGTTTCCGGCATTGTCACCGATCAAGGTGGACAAACTTCTCACGCCGCAATTATTTCTCGAGAACTAAGCATTCCCTGCGTTGTGGGCACCAAAAACGCGACTAAAGATCTAAAAGACGGCCAAATCATTACTGTTGACGGCGACAAGGGACAAGTTTTAGAGGGAAAAGAAATAAAAATCGCCCTTCGGTCTCAAACTAGTCCAGAACAAGAGAAAACAGAAGCCATTAAAACTGCCACTAAGATTTATGTTAACTTGAGCGAGCCAGATGTGGCTGAAACTATAGCCCAAAGAAATGTTGATGGTGTTGGTCTATTACGAGCTGAATTTATGTTGGCAAAAATTGGTACCCACCCTCGAGAATTAATTAATAAAGGCCAGGGTAAGGTTATCACTGAAGAATTAATTAATGGCTTAGAAAAAATTTGTCGAGCCTTTGCTCCTCGCCCAGTCGTTTATCGCACCAGTGATTTTAAAACTAATGAATATCGTCATTTGACTGGAGGAGAAAAATACGAAGCTGAAGAAGAAAATCCCTTACTTGGTTTTCGTGGTGCCAGTCGCTACATTGGAGACGATCAGGTTTTTGCTTTAGAACTAGAGGCCATTAAGGCTATCCGCAACAAAAAAGGCTTAAAAAATATTTGGTTGATGTTGCCCTTTGTTCGCACTGTTCCAGAATTAATTGAAGTTAAAAAAATTATTGCCGCTATCGGCCTATCTCGTAGTCCCAGCTTTAAACTTTGGTTGATGTTAGAAACTCCCGCCAACATAATTTCTTTGGAAAAATTTATTAAAATAGGAATTGACGGAGTTTCTCTTGGCAGTAACGACTTAACCGCTTTAATTTTGGGAGTTGATCGAGATAATGCCAAGTTAACAAAAATTTTCAATGAAGCTGATCCTGCTGTGTTATGGGCTCTTAAAAAAGCCATTAGAATTTGTCAAAAACACCAAATTACCAGTTCAATTTGTGGACAGGCTGTTTCCAATAAGCCAAAAATTATTGAAAAATTAATCAGTTGGGGAATTACTAGTGTTTCCGTCAATCCTGATGCCATTAGTTTAACTAAACAGTTAGTCGCCAAAACCGAAAGGGAGGTTATTGTTCGTGCCTAAAATTATCGCCGTTGGCTCACGGGAAGTCCTTGATTCTCGTGCTATGCCTACATTGGAAACAACCATCTTTTTAGACAACGATATTTCTGCGACTGCCTCAGTTCCTTCTGGAGCCTCAGTTGGTAGCAACGAAGCGTTAGAGTTAAGAGATGATGACAGCGGACGCTATTTGGGAAAAGGGGTTTTGAAGGCGGTCTATAATGTAGAAAAGATTATTGGTCCCAAAATTATCGGTCTTGACCCTACCGACCAAGCCAGTCTTGATCAAGTAATGATCGATCTTGACGGAACCAAAAACAAAAGCAATCTTGGTGCCAACGCCATTTTGTCTTGCTCTCTTGCCACAGTCAGAGCCTCCGCCTTTCATTATCAACGCCATCTTTTCGAATATATTGCCGATCTAGCGAAGAAATTTGGCCTTAAAAACGGTTCTGTTAGAAAAATGCCCGCCCCAATTCTTAATCTAATTAATGGCGGTAAACACGGAGCTGGAAATCTAGAGTTTCAAGAGTTTCACATTATTCCCCTGGGTATAAAAACCTTTAATAATCAACTAAGGGCTGCTGCTGAAGTTTATAAAAATGTCGAACAAGTTTTAATTGAAAACAAGGCCATTCACTCTATTGGCGACGAAGGCGGATTTGCTCCTAATCTTTTTACTAATTTAGACGCCCTAGAGGTGGTTTCTCGAGGAATTAATCGAGCTGGTTATATTCTTCATAAAGATATTTATTTGGGCCTAGATGTTGCTGCTGATTTTTTCTATAAAAATGGTCAATACACTATTCGTGATCGAACCTCGCCGATGAATGCTCAAGATTTTATTTCTTTTTATCGCCAGCTAAGAGAGCAGTACCCTTTATTGATTTTAGAAGACCCCCTCTTTGAAGATGATTGGCAGGGCTGGAGTCGATTGGCCCAAACCCTAGACTTAGATAAAGTAACCCTAGTCGGCGACGACCTTCTTTGCACCAACAAAGAGCGAACTCAAAAGGCTATTCAAGAAAAAGCCTGTAATGGTATTTTAGTAAAACCTAATCAAATTGGTACCATTTCTGAAACCCTCTCGGTAATAAAATTAGCCCAAGAGGCAAATTGGAAAACAATCATTTCTCATCGTAGCGGAGAAACCACTGATGACTTCATTGCTGATTTTGCCGTTGGAGTAGGAGCTGATTTTGTTAAATTTGGTGCCCCAGCCCGAGGGGAAAGGGTGGTTAAATATAATCGGCTAACTAAAATTGAAGATATTATTGGTCTTGGTCGTGGCTATTAATTATGGAAAGACCAGATTCTATTATTTTAATCGTTCTTGACGGCTGGGGATTAGCCAATACTCAAACTGGCAACGCCATTCTTCAAGCCAAAACTCCTAATTTTGACAAATACTGGGCCTCTTTTCCTCACACTCAAATTGTTGCCTCGGGAGAAGCGGTGGGTTTACCTAAGGGAGAAAAGGGTAATTCTGAAACTGGTCATCTTAATTTAGGGGCTGGAAGAATTGTCTTGCAAGACTTGGTTCGTATTAATATGAGTATCGCTGATGGAACCTTTTTTCAAAATCAAAGTTTTTTAGAGGCGATTAAGTTTGTTCAAAAACAACAAAGCTCTTTACATCTTATGGGAATGATCGGTTCAGCTGGAGTCCACTCTAACAATCAACACTTATTTGCTTTATTAAGCTTAGCCAAAAAACACAATCTTGGCTCAGTTTTCTTACATCTTTTTACTGACGGTCGAGATTCTCCTCCTCAATCAGCTCTTACTTTTTTGGAACAAGTTGAACACCAAATGACTCAATTAAAAATTGGTAAAATTGCTAGCATTTCTGGTCGATTTTGGGCCATGGATAGAGATAATCGCTGGGAGCGAACTCAAAAAGCCTATCAAGCAATCGCTGAAAATAAGGGTTTGTTGGCTAAAACTCCCCGTGAGGCTATTTCTCAAGCTTATCAGCGTAAAGAAACTGATGAATTTATCCAGCCCACCATAATTAGCCCTGGTAAGCCAGTTTGTGACAACGATGCTGTCATTTTCTTTAATTTTAGAATTGATCGACCCCGACAGTTAACCAAAGCGTTTGTTTTGGCAAATCTGGAAGACTATCAACCCAAAAAAGCCGCCTTTGATCCCTACGCGGAAAAATACGGCCAGAAAATTTACGCTCCTCTAGAAAAGATTAAAACTTTTCCTCGAGAAAAAAAATTTAAAAATATTCATTTTGTGACTATGACTGAATATGAAAGAGGCTTACCGACCACAGTCGCTTTTCCCACCAAAGAAATTCCTCTACCGCTCTCTCAAGTGATTTCTCAAGAGGGCAAAAGACAGTTCCACATTGCCGAAACCGAAAAAGAACGCTTTGTTACTTATTATTTTAATGGTTATCGAGAAAAACCCTTTACCGGTGAAGAGTGGTTTGAGGTTTCTTCTCCACCAGTCAAAACCTATGATCAAAAACCTCAAATGAGCGCCCTTGAGGTTACCGATCAGGCTCTTGAAGGTTTACGCAAAAATAATTTTGATTTTACCTTGATTAATTTTGCTAATCCTGATATGGTCGGACATACTGGAGTTTTAGAAGCTGGGATTCAGGCTTGTGAAACAGTTGATCAGTGTTTGGGAAAGATTGTTAATCAAATTTTTGTTACTGGTGGAACCGCCATTATTACTGCCGATCACGGTAATGCGGAAGAAATGATTAACTTATCAACCGGAGAGATTGATACCGAACACTCAGCTAACCCTGTCCCATTTATCGTTGTTGGTAAACAATTTTTAGGCAAAAGCCAAATGTTGGCAAGAGGAGTTTTGGCTGATATCGCCCCATCAGTTCTTCGTCTAATGAAAATTGATCAACCGCACAATATGACTGGCCATCCTCTTCTTGAATTTAACGGCGATCAATAAAAAGAAGCGGAGTTTTTTAAAGATAAAACCACCGTAACTTCGCCTTTAATTTTTTTTCCTTCTAGTTTAGCCAAAATTTCCTTAAAACCGCCAACAATTTTTTCTTCATAAATCTTGGTTAATTCTCGACAAACCACCACTCGAGCTTGATTTCCTAAAATATTCTCAGCCAACCTTAGAGTTTTGATTAAGCGATATGGAGACTCGTAAAAAACTAAAGAAGGGGAAAGAGGGGAGTCGACTAAATCTTGATAAGACTGGAACATTTTTTCCACCTTACCCTTTTTTTTCGGCAAAAAACCTAAAAATAAAAACTTATCCGTTGGAAGACCAGAAACAGAAAGAGCGGTAAGGGCGGCATTTGGGCCAGGAACACTTATTACTTCAATTTTCTCTCGAAAACAAGCTCGAACTAACTTGAATCCAGGATCGGCAATTGTTGGAGTACCAGCACTAGTCACCAGGGCAATGTTTTCGCCACCCAACAGTCTAGTTAAGATTTCTGGTTGTTTTCTTTCTTCGTTACCTTCAAAAAAAGAAAACAGGGGGGGCGGCGTCTTTGTTGTTAAAATCTCTTTTAGCAGCCTTCCTGTTTTTCTGGTATCTTCGGCTAAAATTAGATCTACTTCTCCTAGGGTTTTTATTGCTCGAAGAGTAATATCCTCTAAGTTACCAATCGGTGTTGCCACCAAAAAAAGCTTACCCATAGCCTAATTATACCAAGACCCACTTCGGAGACAGAACACTCCAGGGTGATTTCTCCCTTGCTAAAAAATAATCCAAATGGTTATAATGATAACCATCGAATAAAAAACTATGTTTGATTTTGTTAATCAAATTACTAACTGGATAATTACCGCCATTGGTGAAGATGGGGCTTGGGCTATTTTTTGGGGTGGTCTTATTGAGCAAATTGTCGTTCCAATTCCTTCGCCCTTAGTTACTATGGCTGGAGGATTTCTCTTAATTCCTCAAGAGCTCCCCTTGGGAGTGGTTTTGTGGGAGATTTTTCTTAAAATTACTCTTCCTTATTCTATTGCTGCAGCTTTGGGCTTGGGGGTTATTTATTTTATTGCCTATTTTGGAGGCAAACCCTTGATTGAGAAGCTTAATCGCTATTTTGGCTTTTCTTGGCAGGACATTGAGTTTTTACAAAAAAAATTTAAGGGCAACTGGCACGACGATTTGTTAATTTTCGCTCTGCGAGCAATTCCAGTTATACCCATTTCGATAATTTCTGGAGTTGCTGGAGCTATTCGAATTCCAATTGCTAATTTCTATCTTGCCTCAACCTTGGGTATTATGGTTAGAAGCTTTGTTTTGGCTTTTGTTGGTTGGCAAATTGGCGAAGCTTACGCCTCAATGGCTCAAGGTCTAGATCAAACTTCTGATATTTTTACTATTTTGATCTCCGCCACCATTCTTGGTTTCTTAGTTTGGGGATATCGAAGAAGAGGAAAGTATCTTAAAAAAGCAAAAACAGATTAAAAATTTTTTAATCGTTAAATTTTCTAATTACCCCAGTAACTCTACCCTTAATAGCAACATTTTTAGCAAAAATTGGTTTCATTTTACTATTCGCTGGCTCTAGCTTAATTCTAGTTTTCTCCTTGAAGTAGCGCTTTAGGGTTGCCAAACCATCTTCTAGAACCGCCACCACAATATCGCCATTATTGACCTCAATTTGTTCTTCCACCACAACAAAATCACCATCTAAAATCCCCTCATCAATCATTGACTCTCCCTTTACCTGTAAAACAAAACTTCTTTTTCTTCCCGAAACTAGATTGGTCGGCACTAAAAGCGAAGCCTCCGAATCGACGTGTGGTTCAATAGGGGAGCCTGCAGCAATAAACCCCAATATTGGTAGTTCTACTTGGGGCCTATTTCCGTTAGCTAAAAACTTTTCCGTTAAAATTTCAATCCCTCGAACTTTTCCCTTATAGCGTCTTAAAACTCCTTTTTTTTCTAAATTATTAAGATGCTCGTGAATTGTGGCCAAAGAAGAAACGCCAGTCGCTTCAGCAATTTGTTGAAGAGTAGGGGAGGCACCAAACTTTTGAATATATTGACTAATAAAGTCTAGGATTTGTTTTTGGCGTTTATAAAGAGTCGCTGGCATAGTCTTTTAAAAAAATTTACCAAAGAAAACCCAAAAAGTCAATTAAAAAATATTTCTTTAGGACCTTTTGGGGAGGGTTAAAATTTCGTGACCAGTAGCAGTAATCAAAACTGTGTGTTCCCACTGAGCTGATAGCCCCCCCTTGACTGTTCTAACCGTCCAGTTGTCCTCAAGGTCTGTTTTCACTCGATGATCATTAAACTGGTTTATCATCGGCTCAATGGTAAAAATCATCCCTTGTTCCAACAAAACATCATCATATCCTAAGTCAAAATGAAAAACTGACGGATCTTCATGAAAGTCAATCCCCACCCCATGACCAGTTAAAGAACGAACCGGAACATAACCAAATTGCTTAACATGGTTCTCAATCACTCGCCCGACGCAAGGATTTAAATATCTTCCTGGAGCCAAAAAACAAATCGCCTTCATAAGGGCGTTTTTTGTTTCAGCCACTAATTTTTTCGCTTCTTCGGCGACTGGCTCAATTAAAAACATCCGAGAAACATCACCATAAAAACCAGCCAAAAGCGTTGTCACGTCAACATTTAAGATGTCACCTTTTTTTAAAACAACACCAGAAGAGGGGATGCCGTGACACACAACTTCATTTAAGGAAACACAGATGCTTCTTGGAAAACCTTTATAACCAAGCGCTGCTGATCTGGCCCCATGACTAACAATGAATTGATCTGCCAAATCGTTTATTTTCTGAGTGGTAACTCCTTCTTTAATAAAGGGGGTAAGATAGTCTAGGGTTTGGGCGGCTAGTTGAGAAGAGCGCCTGATTCCCTCAATTTGTTTTTCGTTTTTAATAATCACGCCCATGTCGGCATTGTAACATTTTCTCTTTAAACAATCTTTTTGATTGCTTCGCGAATTTCAATTGCTTGTTCAAAATCAAACTGATCTGCTGCAAATTTCATTTCTTTATTTAGTTTTTTAACTAATTCCCTTTTCTCTGTTGGCAATAAGGACGAAGCCTTTTTGACTTCTTTTTGCCAAGCTGAACGCTTTTTCTCCTCTATTTGATACTCAACTAACCTTTCTCTAATCGGCTTAGTAATTGATTTGGGGATAATCTTATGTTTTTGGTTATAATCTAATTGAAATTTTCTTCTCCGCTTAATTTCTTTAACTGCTTCTTTGATCGAATTGGTCTTCTGATCGGCATATAAAATTACTTCTCCTTCAACATGGCGAGCCGCCCGACCCATGATTTGAATTAAAGAAGTTTTGCTTCTTAAAAAACCCTCTTTATCGGCATCTAAAATGGCTACTAATGACACTTCGGGTAAATCCAGTCCTTCTCTTAATAAATTAATTCCCACCAAGCAGTCAAATTCGCCTCGGCGTAAGTCAGCCAAAACATCGCTTCTTTTTAAAGTTTCAATTTCAGAATGCAAATAGCGTGTTCTCAAGCCTTCTTTAGCTAAAAATTCGGCTAAATCTTCAGCTAGGCGCTTGGTTAGGGTTAAAACTAAAGAACGCTGTTTTTTATCGGCTCTAGCCCTAACCTCATTAACGAGATCATTAATTTGATTCTTAGTAGAACGAATAAGGATTCTTGGATCAGGCAATCCAGTCGGGCGAATCAATTGTTCCACTATCTGACCAGAGGTTTTAGCCAAAGACAATTCCCAACTATCAGGGGTAGCACTAACATAAACGGTTTCGTTAATTTTTCGAAAAAACTCCTCAAATCTTAAGGGGCGATTATCAAAGGCAGCTGGCAAGCGAAATCCAAAATCTACTAAAACTTGTTTTCTTGATCGATCGCCTCGATACATTCCTCGAATTTGGGGAATACTCATGTGAGATTCGTCAATAAACAACAACCAATCATCTCCATAGGCCTCGTTATAATAGTCTATTAAGGTATAAGGAGGCTCGCCAGGAAAACGACCATCAAAATAGCGAGAATAGTTTTCAATTCCATTAACATACCCCAGCTCTTCAATCATTTCTAAATCATAATTTACTCGCTCTTCAATTCTTTGGGCCTCGATTAGTTTTTTTTCTTTCTGAAATACTTTAATTTGCTTTTTTAGATCTTGTCTGATTTGAGAAAAAACTTCTTTCTGGGTTTGGCCAACCAAATAATGACGAGCTGGATAAATAGTTATTTTTGCCAAGTCCTTTTTTTTCTTTAAAATCTGTCCCGTTAGCGGATCAAAGTTGCTAATGTTTTCCACAAGCTCACCAGCCTGTACGATCCTTATCGCCAGGTCTTGATGTGAAGGAAAAATGTCAATATTGCCCCCTCTAATCCTAAAAGTATTTCTGATTAAGTCAAATTCATTGCGCTGATATCCCACCGCCACTAATCGTCGCAAAATTTCTTTTTGAACAACCCTTTCTCCTTTAGACAGAAAGATGGTTTGTTTTTTAAATTCTCTTGGTGAGCCTAATCCATAAAGACAGGAGACTGAGGCCACAGTAATAACATCCCTTCGCGATAAAATGTTGGCCGTTGCTTCTAGTCTTAGTTTTTCAATCAAATCATTAATATCGGTTTCTTTAGCGATATAAGTATCGCTGGTCGGCAAATAGGCTTCTGGCTGATAGTAATCATAATAAGAAACAAAGTAAGAAACCCCATTGTCGGGGAAAAAATCCCGAAACTCTTGATAAAGTTGTCCCGCCAGTGTTTTATTGTGAGAAATCATCAGGGCTGGTTTCTGTGTTGCTTCAATCACCTTGGCTACCGAAAAGGTTTTGCCGCTACCAGTTATACCCAAAAGAACCTGATGTTTCATCTTTTGCCTAATTCCAGCAACCAGCTTTTCAATTGCTTGGGGTTGATCGCCAGTTGGGGAAAAGTCCGACTTTAACTTAAATTTAATCACAGCCATAATTATACCAAGAAGCGCTTTTGTTTAATGTTAAAATAAATAATTAACTAAAAAGGAAATTGCTTGGTGTTGTTGACAAAAGTTTGTTTAACTCCTCGCTTCGTCTGTTGGGGATTCACTTTCAGCTAACAATAAAAAAATGTTTTATCAGAAATTTTTAAAAAACAAAAATAAGCTAAGGATTATTAGAAGCGGCTTGTCTTGGCTTTTAATTATTTTAGGACTGTCAATCTTGGTTTTTGTTTGGGGACCGTTGGTCCAGCAAGAGATTATTTTTCAATATAATAAAGCAACCGGTTCCTTATACTATACATATAATAGGAAGAATGGCGACTTGGGGCAAAATAGCTCTCTTGAGGATAGGCCAAGTATTGTCCCCAAAAGCACTAGTTTTGGCATCATCATTCCCAAAATTGGGGTCAATGCTCCAGTTTTTGCTAACATCAATCCTTTTAATGAGGCAGAGTTTTTACCAATTTTAAAAAAGGGGATTGCTCATGCCAAAAACACTTCTTTTCCTGGGCAGGGGGGGAATGTTTACCTTTTCGCCCACTCAGCCAACAGCGCTTTGGAAATCCAAAGATACAATGCTGTTTTTTACTTGGTTAATAAACTAGAAAAAGGGGATCAGATCGTTGTTTATTATAAAGAAAAGCCGCACTTTTATTATGTTTTTGAAAAAAAAATAGTTTCTCCTGAAACAATTAAGTACTTAAAAAGAACCGAAGAAGAAACCCTAACCCTGCAAACTTGTTACCCTCCCGGCACAACCTTAAAACGACTAATTGTTAAAGCTAAACCAGAAATCGTTCTTGATAAAGGCTTGACAACCTATTGAAAAAAGCCTACAATCCATTTAAGTAGACATTAAGGTTTACCGTTAGTTCCTCCTGCTCGGCAACTAAAAGACTAAAATAGATATACATAAAAAATGTATAAAAAAAGTCTTGGCTTTAAAATTTTTTCCATTTTTTCTTCACTGAACTTCGTTCTACAACCTATTTTTGACCCTTTGATTTTTAATCGGGTGCCTCTTGTTTTTGCCCAAGAAGGAGCCAGCGAAGAAATTACTCTTGTCGAAGAGCAAATTACAGAAGAAGAAATTATTAATGACGAAAAAGCAAGTGAAGAAGAAAGTAATAATAACGAAAACGAAGAAACAAGCGAAGAGGAATTAACAACCCAAGAGGGGCAAAGCGAACCAACTCCAACAGAAGAAAAAGTAATTAACCCCAGTCAATTGAACGAGGCCCTAGAGGAACAAACCCCCCAAGAAGAACCTAGCTCTAATCCTGATCCCGACCAAGAAACAAACAATTGGTTAGCCACTTCTTGGCTAGAAGAAGAAAATCCTGAAACAAAAGGGAGCATTTGTCTTGAAACAGAAAGCGCCTTCACTCGAACCACTAATAATGATTGGGTTATAAACGAAAAAGAAAATTTTGCTCAAACCCTTAATTCAGTTCAATTAGGTATAACTTATACTTATCCCCAGGAAGAAAGGGTTACCGTTACTTTTACTTGTCTACCAAAAGACGAGAATTTACGGGCTCCGCTAAGAATTCAGAAGGTAAGGATTGCCGATCTTAACTTGCCCGAAAATTATGCTCCTTATGGCGAATACGCCTACGAAATTACCACCCAAATGGAAAATGGCACTTTTGAGTATCAATTAACTTTGCCAGGCCCGACAGAAGATGACCTAGCCTTAACTATCGCCTATCTTGAAGAAGAAGGAAACGTCAGCAGGGTAGAAATAGAAAAAATTGAACAAGAAGCAGATACAGTAAGGGCCACAGAATTAAATCATTTTACGCCATTTTTTGTTCTATTAAACAATGGCAATGTAAAAGTTCGCCTCTGTCATGCCACTGCTTCTGAAAGAAACCCTTATAGATCAATTACCGTAAGCATTAATTCTGTTCAAAAATGTGAAGATGTGCGCGGACACGGTGGGCACACTAACGATATCATTCCTCCTTTTCCATTTGGCGACTGTTCCTATCCTGGTAAAAACTGGGATGATGATGGTCGGGCAATTTGGGAAAACTATTGTGAAATAATTCCTACCAAAAAATGCAGAAATGGAATTGTAGAGGGGGGCGAAGACTGTGATTACGGTGCTCTTAACGGCAAACCTAACTCTAATTGTTCCTTTGACTGCAAATGGATAACCCCTGCTTGTGTTCCAGGAATTAATGTTGTTACTAATGGCTCTTTCGATAGCCCAGAGGTGACTAGTCCTTTTTTGTGGGATATTTTTAGTAGTCATGAAGTGCCGGGGTGGACAGCAAGTTGGCATGGGGGTTCAACCTCTTACCCTGGCTCTGAATATGACTTCCAGCGCCCAAGCCCCAAAATAGAAATTCATGCTGGGGCTAACGGCTGGGGATCAACTGCTGATCAGCATGTTGAACTAGATAGCGATTGGGATGGTCCTGGTGGCGACCTAAACGGAGAGCCAGCCTCTATTTCTCTTTATCAAAAAATACCGACAATTGCTGGCAAACAGTATACTCTCTCTTGGGACTACTCTCCTCGACCAGGTCACAGCAATAATCAAATCAAAAATAATCAAATCAAAGTTGAAGTTAATAATGAAGAGGTTTTTGAGAGCCTTGTTCTTGCGGGGGAAGGCACCATCAACTGGCAAACAGAAACAGAGACTTTTATTGCTAAAAAGGCTTTCACTGAAATTCGCTTTACCGAAATAGGCAATCCTGATTCTCTGGGAATGTTCTTAAACAGCGTCAAAATGGAGTGTTTGCTTCCACCAATAGAGCCGTTTTGTGGCGACGGCAAGATTAACCAAGAAACTGAAGAATGCGACGGAGAAGATGGAGTGGCAGAAGACGGGAGTAATTTTTGCACCGAATCTTGTAAACTAGTTGATAATCCCGTTACCATCGTTGCCCACAAAATCGTTTGCAAAAACGAGTCTTTCCTACCTAATTGGGGCGAAGGTATTGGCGCACCAGGGAAAATTGACGTTAATACCGCCCAAGATTTTGTTGAGGATAGCAATAAAAACTGCTGGTTTGAAGAAAACTGGGATTTTCAGTGGGGTCCTGCTGATTCTGGTTATGGTGGCGATACCCTGATAGGTCCCGTTGAGGGTGGCAAATGGAAAACCTTTGGCCCAACTGATATAAACGGGAAAACCCAAGTTAAAATTAATGATCTATCAACTGTTGGCGGTAGAATCGAGGTAAGAGAAATCTTAAAAGAAGGTTATGTTCCTTTCACTTTTGCTACTTCAGGGGGCAACAATTTAAATAATGTGTCGGCCGGAATCTATTGCTATGAAGATGTTGCCAATTATGATAATTGGGAGTGGATTAATAACCCCCAATATGGCCAAACTTATTATTGCATTGCCTTCAATGCCCCTATTACTAGCTCAATTTCTGGCTATAAATGGGAAGACTTAAATGGAGATGGAGATTGGGGTGAAAACGAGAACCCCTTGGGTAATTGGACAATTAGGCTTAAACAAGAAGGTGATGTTTTGGCAACAAAAATAACTTCAACAGGAAATGGTAGTTATTCCTTTGAGGGAATTACACCCGGAAAGTATGAGGTTTGCGAAGTCCTAAAAGAGGGCTGGAAGCAAACCTATCCCATCTCGGAAGAAAATACAAATAACGATGTCGCCTGTCACTCTGTTACTCTTGGATTGGAAGAAATTACTGACCTTAATTTTGGAAATATCCAATACGGCTCGGTTAGGGTTTATAAATTTAATGATTTTGATGCTAATGGCTTGTGGGATGAGGGAGAAATCTTTCTTTCAGGCTGGGAAATTACTTTGGCACAGGAAACTAAGATTACTAATGATAATGGAGAAGTTTTTTTTACAAAACTTGTCCCTGGTCAATATGATTTAAGCGAAACCCTAAAAGAGGGTTGGATTCAAACTGGTCTTTACTGCCAAAATAATAATCCAGAAGTTATTGGCATCAACAGCAATCATTCTCAGGCTACTGTTGTCTCTACCCTAACCACTGTTTGCTATATCGGTAATTTTCAATTAGGAAGAATTTCTGGTTATAAAATTTATGATCGGAATAATAACGGCAGCCAAGAAGAAGGAGAGGGGGGAGTTGAGGGTTGGGAAATTTGTTTGACAGAAGAAGACCTTGAGGATGAAAACTGTGTTGAAACCGACAGTGATGGTTATTATGAATTCACTGGCTTAACAGCTGGTGTTTATACCGTTACCGAAGAGGATAGAAGCGCTAACGGCTGGCAAGCAAGCAACCCCGAAAGCGGAAAACACGAAAATATTCTTGTTTTTTCTGGTACTGGCTTGGGAGAAGATTTTCAAAATTACAATTTTTATAATGCCCCTCCAGCCAGTCTGACCTTAGTTAAAAGCAACAACGCTACTGGTTCCGTTAACCCAGGAAGCGAAATCAAATATACTCTAACCATCACTGTAGGAGAAAGAACGCTTTCTTCTTTAGAGTTAATTGACATTCTTCCTCACGGCTTTACCTATCAGGCTGGGACTAGCACTGTTAGCGTTAACGGCGTCAACGCTTCTTTTGAGCCAACCGTTCGTCGGACTGGTCGAAGATTATCTTGGAAATGGCCAAACGGAGTTGAAGGAGGATCGACTATAATTGTTACCTATCTTGCTAAAATTGATCCAAATAATCAACCAGCCACCTTCACTAACCATGCCTATGTTTACGGCTATGGTTCGCCCACACTTATAGAAAGCAAGATCGTTGACTCTTCTGTAAGAATTGATCCCGAACACAGAGTGGGGGATAGAACTGTTGGCGGTCAAGTCTTGGGTGTCACCACCGAAGTCGAAAGTAAGGTTTTGGGTCTTACCCTGCCTGCCGCTGGAGCCAATACTTGGTATCTAATTGCCGCCCTTACTTTAATTAGCACTGGTCTTGCCATGAGCCCAAAAAAGAAGAAATTTGAAAATAATTAAAATGAAAAAGGTTTTAGTTCTTTTAACTATTTTAATCGCTAGTCTATTTTTGGTTAATCAAACCCTAGCTGCTCAATTAAGACTCACCCTTTCTTCTCTTCCAGAATACCAAAATTCGGCTGATTTTCGATTTTATTACTCTTATCTTGAAACCAACGACAGCGATGCTAATGTTAATCTTTATGTTCAAAAAGAGGGCGATCCTTGGCGACAAACTAAAGACCGAAATAAAACTGAAGTGGCTGGTTATTTCCAAATTGAAGATGCTGACATTTATGCTGGCGAAGGAAAATATAATTTTTACGCCCAAGCCAAAACAGCAGATCTTGTCGCCAACAGCCAAATCGTTTCCATCATCATTGATCGAACCAGTCCTGATAAAGTAACTAATTTTCAAAAAGAACGAGTCGGAGAAACAGCTTTTCGGCTTTCTTGGACGAATCCTGGCAATAGCGACTTTTACCGAGTTTTTATTTATCACTCTAAAGACAAAAGCTTTACTGCTGGTTCGTCGACTAAAATTGGCGAAGCTGGAGGCGCCCCCAACGAAAGAATGACCTTCGAAAATAGCGGTTTAGAAAGAAACACTACCTATTACTACGCTTTAGGGGTAATTGATCGGGCGGGAAATGTTTCTGATTTGGTCACTGATGCCCCTGGAGAGGTTATTGTTAATCAACAAGTAGTTGAGACTGTTACAGAAGGGGATTTGGTCGCCACCGCCGAAACCCAAGTTGTTCTCTTGCCCCAAGAAGAAAGGGGAGAGGTTGATGGCGAAAGAGACCCACTGCCCAACGAAGGGTTGACTACTGAAGAAGGCGAAGTAATGGGTGAAGAAGAGGGCGAAGTAATGGGTGAAGAAGATGATAGAACCATGAGAAACAGACTCTTAATTATAGTTCCATTGGTAATTGCTGTTATTGCGGCTGGCTTTCTCTTCTTCAAGAAGCGCTCTCGTTAATTTCCAAACAAAACCCTAACAAAATCTTCTAACTTAGTTTATAATAATAGTTTGTCATGCAGGATAAAATTGTTATTCGTGGTGCCCGAGAACATAACCTAAAAAATATTGATCTTGAGTTGCCCAAAAATCAATTAGTTGTTTTTACTGGCCTGTCTGGCTCAGGCAAATCTTCTCTTGCCTTTGACACTCTTTATGCCGAAGGTCAGCGTCGCTATGTTGAGTCCCTAAACACTTATGCTCGTCAGTTTTTGGGGGTAATGAACAAGCCAGATGTAGATATTATTGAGGGACTTTCACCCGCTATTGCCATTGACCAAAAAACCACCTCCAATAACCCTCGCTCTACCGTTGGCACAGTAACAGAGATTTACGATTATTTACGTATTCTATATGCCCGAATTGGCCACCCTCATTGCCCCAAATGCGATCGAGAAATTTCCCGCCAATCACCAGAACAAATCATTAGCCAAGTCAAAAATTTAATTAGCCAAAAATTAAAAAATAAATCTCTGACCAGAGTTTTTATTCTTTCCCCCTTAGTTAGGGGTAAAAAGGGAGAATTTTCCGGTTTGTTTGAAAATTTAATTAAAAAAGGCTTTACTAAGGTTAGGATTGACGATAAATTTCTTAATTTAATTGATGATTTTGCTCTGTTAAAAAATAACCAACATAATATTGATGTCGTTGTTGATCAATTAAGCTTCACTAAGAATGATTTAAAAGAAAAGGGGAGTCAGCAAGAACGACTTTCCACCTCAATTCGCCTAGCCCTGTCTCTTTCTAATGGTCAAATAATCGCCCTAGAGGTTAGTGATCCCTCTTTTGAAATGCCAGAAAACCCCAAACTAACCACTGACCATCTTTTTTCGGAATTATTTGCTTGCCCGATTTGTAATATTTCTTTTCCAGAAATTGAACCGCGCACTTTTTCTTTTAACTCCCCGTTTGGTGCTTGTCCAAAATGTAACGGAATTGGGGCACTTTTACGCTTTGATCCCAAGTTAGTCCTTAACACTAATTTGTCTGTTTCTGAAGGGGGTATTAGCCCAATAATAAAGGTTTATTATCAAGACACTTGGTTTTCTCGAATTTTAAAACAAGCCGCAAAAGAAAAGAAAATTCCCTTAAGAAAACCCTTAAATCAATTATCAAAAGAACAAATCAATAAGCTTCTTTGGGGAACAGGAGAGGAATACTATCTTGTTCCTGGCACTAATCGCCATGAAGAAGAAACTGTTATTGAAGAAAAGTTCTCTGGTATCATTCCAGAACTGGAACGACGCTATCAAGAAACAGACTCTGATCTTGTCCGCCAGTCGTTGGGGCAGTTTATGGTTTATCAAGAATGCCCTCAATGTCAGGGAAAAAGATTAAAAGAATTTGCCCTTAAGGTTACTCTCGGCGACAAAAATATTAGCCAATTAACGGCTTTAAATATTAATCAAGTTCAAACTTTTTTGGAAAAGATCACCAAGGAAGCCAGTTCCTCCGAACGAGAAAAAGCTATCGTTGAACCAATCCTAAAAGAAATTAATTCTAGATTAAAGTTTCTTTCTTCGGTTGGCTTGAATTATTTAACTCTTGACCGAAACACTGGAACGCTAGCAGGAGGAGAAGCCCAGCGAATTCGCTTGGCCTCTCAAATTGGCACTGGTCTAACTGGCATTCTCTATGTTTTAGACGAACCGACCATTGGGCTTCACCCTCGAGATAACAGTCGTTTAATCACCACTCTAAAAAACTTACGAGACCTAGGAAACACTGTAGTCGTGGTAGAACATGACCGTCAGCTTATGGAAGAGTCAGATCAAATTGTTGATTTTGGCCCAGGAGCTGGCATTTGGGGCGGTCAAATCGTTGCCCAAGCAGATCCACAAAGTCTTAAAAAAAACCCCCTATCTTTAACTGGACAATACTTGTCGGGCAAGAAAAAAATTACTATTCGAAATCAAAAACATCAACCCAACAACAAGACTTTGACTCTTGAGGGTTGCTCACATCATAACTTAAAAAATATTAATATTTCTTTTCCCTTAAATAAGTTGGTCTGTGTTACTGGTGTTTCTGGTTCGGGTAAATCTACTCTGATCAACGAAACCCTTTATCCCGCCCTGGCTAAAGTTTTGGGGAAAACAAGCAAAGAACAGATTGGTCAACATCAGAGCCTAAAGGGGGCTGAGCAAATTTCCCGAGTTTATCTAGTCGATCAGTCTCCCATTGGTCGAACCCCTCGTTCTAATCCCGCCACCTACACTGGTGTTTTTACCGATATTAGAGAATTGTTCGCTCAAACTCCAGAGGCTAAAATCAGGGGTTATAACCTTGGCCAGTTTTCTTTTAACACTAAGGGCGGCCGCTGTGAAGCTTGCGCTGGCCACGGCGAACTAAAAATTGAAATGCAATTTCTGCCTGATGTTTTCGTTAAATGTGAGGTTTGTCAAGGCAAACGCTACAACACCGACACTTTAGAAATTTTTTACAAAGAAAAGAATATTGCCCAAGTTTTAGATATGACCATTAATGAGGCTCAGGGTTTTTTTCAAAATATTCCCACCATTAATAAAAAGCTAGCGGTTTTAGTTCAGGTTGGTCTGGACTATCTCAAGCTTGGCCAACCAGCACCGACTCTTTCTGGTGGTGAGGCGCAACGAATCAAAATCTCTCACGAGTTAGTTAAGCAAAGCTCCGAGCACACTTTATATATTTTAGACGAACCCACTACTGGGCTACATTTTGCTGATTTGGAAAAATTAGTCACCGTTTTAAAACAACTGGTTTTGGCTGGTAATACTGTTATTGTCATTGAGCATAATTTAGATTTAATTAAAAATGCCGACTGGATCATTGACTTGGGCCCCGAAGGTGGCGAGGGTGGGGGAGAGATTGTTGCCCAAGGAACAATTAATGATTTAATTAAACATCCCAGCTCCCACACTGGTCGATTTTTAAAAAAAAACCTTAACCGACTAATTGAATCAAGCAAGAAAACCATGATTAAATAGAGCTTATGTTGAAAGCATTAAGATTGGCTGGAGTTTTTCTTCTGGCCCCTCTGTTCTTTTTTTCTTTTACTCAAAGCGTCTTGGCCCAAGAAGAGTTTACCATCAGCAAGGAAATTCTTTATCAACTTGACGAACAGGGAAGGGCCCAAGTCCGCCATCAAGTCCAAATGACTAATAATTTCTCTAGTATTTATGCCACCCATTATAGTTTAACCATCACCGGCAATCAGTTAATCAAAAACATTAGCGCTACTAGTCAAAATAATAATCAGGAACTAGCAACTGAAGTCGACCGCGCTAATCGTGATTTAACGAAAATAACTGTTTTCTTTGATCCGCCAGTAACAGGAAAAAACAAAACTAATCACTTTATTGTTAAATATCAGGTTGATGATTTTGTTGAAAACCTTGGTCAAACCAAAAGGGTAATTATTCCCAAAATTAACGACATTGGTCAAATCGAAGAGACTAGCCTCAAGATTTCTGCTCCAAAAAGTTTTGGTCCCCCCTCATTTGTTTCCCCTAGAAATTTTCAAAAACAAACAAGCGAAACAGAAACAATTATTAGCTTTAGTCAGGCAGATTTATTCGAAAAAGAAGTTATGGCCATTTTTGGAGAGATTCAATCGATGCAATTTAACTTAAAATACTTTCTGGAAAACCTTGACGATGAGGCCAAAGAAATGACAATCGCTCTTCCTCCAGACACCAGCTATCAAAAAGTTTTTCTAACTAATCTTGACCCAAAACCCCAGCAAGTAACCATTGATGAAGACGGAAACTGGCTTGCCCATTATTGGCTTCAGGCTAAAGAAGAACTAACAATTGAGGCCAGAGGAATCGTTCAGATTACGGCCGAACCACAAAGTCCGCCTATTATTCCAGTGGATTTTTCTGCTTACTTAAAAGAGGATGTCTATTGGGAAGTTAATGATCCAAAAATTAGAAATTTAGCTCAAGACTTAAAAACAGTTGAGCAAATTTATCACTATGTGGTTAACAACCTAGAATATAATTTTGATCGAGTCAGAAATAGGCAAATCGCCCGTAAGGGGGCCCTAGAAGCCTTAAGAAATCCCGATCAAGCCATTTGCACTGAATTCACTGATTTGTTTATCGCCTTGGCGAGGGCGGCCGGAATTCCCGCTCGAGAACTTAATGGTTACGCTTATTCTACTAATCCTCAAATGCTACCCTCCACTCTCTATGCTGATGTTTTACACTCTTGGCCTGAATATTGGGACAATAAGGCTAAAACTTGGCGACAGGTTGATCCCACTTGGGAAGCAACCAGCAATGTTGATTATTTTAATAAAATGGATATGACTCACTTTGCCTTTGTTATTCACGGTCAAAGCAGTCAGTTTCCTCTCCCAGCTGGAGCTTACCAAAGAAGAGACCAACACCGAAAAAGTGTAAATATTTCTTTTACTAAAGATGCTCCAGACTTGACTTTTTCCGATTTTGAAATTGACTCAACCTTCCCCAATGAGCTGGCAGCTGGACGAAACCTAGCGGGAGAAATTATTATCACTAATCCCAACAATCGTGCTTTTTATCAAATAGAAGTCGAGCTTGTCGGCGAAGGGGTTGGTGTCAGCCCTAAAAGAATCACTATTCCAGCCCTGCCCCCATTAGGACAAGCTAAGCTTTCTGCGACTCTTTCTGGGCAGGCTTTTTTAGGTCAAAATAATAGTCGCCTAATTGTTAGAGCCAGGGTAAAAAACTTTGAAACCCAAGAAATTATTCCTATAAAGAGCCTCTCGCTTATTAATTGGCAAACTGTAACTAACCATTGGCAAATACTTCTACCAGTAAGCGGCTTATTTGTCGTCCTTGTTTTAGTTGTTAAAAAATTATTTAATGCTAAAAAAACAAAAAATCAATCTCGTCAATTTTAAGCCCAGAAAAATCCCTAACACTAGCGGAGTTTATTTTTTTTTAGATCATAGCGATAAAGTTATCTATATCGGAAAAGCAACTAACTTGCGACAGCGACTCTCTAGCTATTTTCATTCTCATACTGGCTCTAAGGCCGCTCAAATTATTAAAAAAGCACAGAAAATTAATCTAATTACCACCGCCTCTCACTTTGAGGCTCTCTTGTTAGAGGCTCAGTTGATTAAAAAACATCAACCTAAATATAATGTTTCTCTAAAAGATGACAAACACTTTCTTTATCTAAAAATTACCAAAGAAGAGTTTCCTCAAGTCGGCACTGCCAGAAAACAAACCTCCGAAGCCACTCTTTTTGGCCCATTTCCTTCGGCCAAAACAGTTCGCTTTATTTTAAAGCAGATCAGAAAAATTTTTCCTTACCGCTCTTGCTCCAACTTGCCCACAGCTTCTCGTTTATCCCAAAAACAGGCCTGTCTTTATTATCATCTTGGTCTTTGTCTGGCCCCCTGTCTTAACAACAATAGTCAGAATAAAAAAGAATATCGTCAACAAATAAGGGCAATCAAAAAAATTTTATCTGGCCAGAGCCAATCCTTAATTAGACAATACGAAAAAGAAATGAAAACGATTGCCAAAAGTGGCAACTACGAAGCAGCTCTTAAAATAAAGAAGGTTCGTGATGGCTTAATATTTTTAACCTCCCAACAAAAAATTGATCCCAATTTATTTTTGGCTGACTTAGATTTAAAGAAAGACAATCAAGATCGATTAAAATCATTACAGGCGCTTCTATCTAGTCACTTTACTAAACTTCCCCTCAACTTGAACAGAATTGAAGCTTATGATGTTGCCAATTTGTCTGGTCAGGAGGCCACTGGCTCGATGGTAGTTTTTATTTTGGGGCAACCAGACAGCAGTCAATATCGACAATTCAAAATTAAACAAACTACTCAGGCAAACGACCCCAAAATGATCGCTGAAGCCATTGAGCGTCGCTTAAAACACCCCGAATGGCCCTACCCAAACCTAATCATTGTTGATGGCGGCAAACCGCAACTGAGCGCAGCCCTAAAGGTTTTAGGGACAAATAAACTGGAAATTCCAGTTTTGGGTTTGGCAAAAAAAGAAGAAACCGTTATTATTAAAAAAGAGAATTATTTTTATTCTCTTAATTTAGAACCACAAGAACCAGCTTTATTACTTTTAAAAACAATCAGAGACGAGGCTCATCGTTTTGCTCAAAAATATCATCATTATTTAAGAAAAAAAGTTTTTCTCAATGTTTAATTTAATTAAAAAGTGGCTTTTGTTGATGGGGGTAATTTACCTCGCTTCTTTGGTGGTAAACAATGTCACCTTTGAATCAGGTTTTACCACCATGGCTGTTCTATCACTCTTAATTAATATTGCCCAGCTTCTTTTTAAGCCAATAAAAAAAATGCTTCTTTCTTCTTTAGATAAGGCTTGTTTTGGGCTGCCCGGCTTTATCTTTGATGTTTTTTTGGTTTGTTTTATTGCTTTTCTTTATAATCAAGTTAGGTTTGTTCCTTTTGATTCTAGCGCTCTACCACATAGCCTCGCTGGCTTGCCTAAGTTGTCCCTGTCTGGCTTCTGGTCTTTGCTCCCCTTTTCGACTATAATAGGGATAATTGCTCGACTTTTAATTAAGTCATCAAAATCATGACCACTATTCTAAACATTGTTCAAATAATTATTTCTCTTTTGCTAATAGTAATCATTTTACTAACTGTCCGTGGCGGAGGCTTTTCTCAGGGTAGCCTTGGCCCACCACCCAGTAAAACTGATAGCGAGAAAGCGGTTTTTTATAGCCTCATTTTCTTGGCAATACTCTTTGCCAGTCTTTCTGTTGCCCGACTCTATTTTTTTTGATTTAATTTCCTTTTTAGAACAAAATGGCAATTGAAAAAAGGCGACCTCGTTTTTATTGGAACCTGACTTGGGGATTTTTAAAACGACATCGAATCGTTCTTGTTGGGCTTATTGTTTTTTTTTCTTTTGTTGCTTGGCTAGGATTAAGGTTTAACTTTTTTCAAAAACAAGTCTTGAGGGTTGGCTTGATTGGTCAACACCAAGCTCACACTCTGCCACAGCAAATTAGTCGACTAATCGGTCAAGGCTTAGTCGAAGCCAATCAAGACGGCTCTTTTTCTCCTGCTCTAGCCAAGGACTGGCAAATTAATAATGACGGCAAAGAATATATTTTTCATCTTCAAGATAATTTGTTTTGGAATGATGGTCGGCCTGTTTTGGCTCAAGAAATTAATTATTCCTATCAGGATTTGTCTGTTGAAGCCCCCGATTCTAAAACTCTAATCATTAGGTTAAAAGAAAGCTTTTCCCCTCTCTTGACCCTACTTTCTCAACCAGTTTTTAGAGCTAACCTGATTGGAGCAGGGGGGGACTATTCGGTTAAAAGAACCACCCATCAAGGAGGCTATATTAGCTCCATTAATTTAGAACCAAAAACTAAAGACCAGCCAGAACTAAGAATAAGATTTTATCCTGACGAAAGGTCCTTGCGTAACGCCTTTAAGTTGGGAGAAATTGATATTGTTTGGGGAGTTGCCGATCCCGGTCAACTAATCTACTATCCCAACATTCGGTCTCAAACTGAAATAGCCAGCCAGCAATATAATGCTATCTTTTTTAATCTTGATGATGATTTGTTGGGCTTTAAGCCTCTGCGTCAAGCCCTGTCTTACGCCACACCAAAGCCTCAAGGAAAACAAAGAGCAACTGGGCCAATTAGTCCATATTCTTGGGCCCACAACGATTTTGTTAAGGCTTATGATTTAGATCTTGATCATGCCAAGAAACTGCTAGAAAACAATCAAGAAGATCTACCTGAGGAAATTAAAATTAATTTAACCACTCTGCCACACCTACTAGAAGTTGCTGAAAAAACTAAAGAGTCTTGGGAACAGATTGGCGTTAAAACTAATGTTCAGGTGGTCAATTTTATTCCTGACGATTTTCAAGCCATTTTAATCACCCAGGCTATTCCCCAAGACCCAGATCAGTATTGGTTTTGGCACTCTTCTCAAATTAAAACCAACCTAACTCGTTTGGCAAATCTAAGAATTGATCAACTACTAGAAGAGGGGAGGCAGGTTTCTGATCTTAAAGAAAGGCGAGAAAAATATTTTGATTTTCAAAGATTTTTACTAGAAGAATCGCCAGCTGTTTTTATTTCCTACCCCACTCGCTATTACATTTATCGACAGGGTTTTGAAAACGCCCTAGTGCCGTTATATAATAAATAAGCCTTAATTTCTTTAGCTCTTTTATATTTTTATTTCATTTTAGCCGAAGTGGCGGAACTGGCAGACGCGTACGGTTCAGGGCCGTATGGACTCTAAGTCCGTGTGGGTTCAATTCCCTCCTTCGGCACACTATATTATAATGAATTATTAAGCGGACGTGTTGGAACTGGCAGACAAGCAAGCTTGAGGAGCTTGTGGGCATTAGCTCGTGGAGGTTCAAATCCTCTCGTCCGCACACTAATTGTTTTATGGGATCCGTAGCTCAGTTGGTTAGAGCGCCCGGTTTACATCCGGAAGGCCACAGGTTCAAGTCCTGTCGGATCCACCGGAATAAAGCGTGGTAAAATATTGTTGTTCGCCAGGGTAGCCAAGGTGGTCACGGCGCGTGTCTGAAAAACATGAGATCCCGGCTCAACTCCGGGCCCTGGCACTTGTTTTTTTTGCGGCGGTAGTTCAGTGGTAGAATGTTTCCTTGCCAAGGAAAAGGTCGCCGGTTCAAGTCCGGTCCGCCGCTCAAGGATAATTTGTCCTTAAGCTTCCTCTTGAAAAAAATCAACAGCTAAAACATTGGGGAGTGGTGTAATGGTAACACGCCAGCCTTTGGAGCTGGTTACTCTAGGTTCGAATCCTAGCTCCCCAACAAAAAAAACAAACGTGGTTGTTTACAGCAATCATTGAACCCTTAGAAATAGGCATTAACTTTATGATAAAAGGGCAAAAAAAACTAGCCTGGCCTAAATTGAAAACTCAAAAAATGAAAATGAAAAGGTTGGGAAAGAAGCAAACAATTGCCGTCTTGGTGGCAGCTATTTCGACCCTAGTTATGCTGATGTTTCCCCAATCGCCTTATCGCATAGTCAACCGCCATCAGGCCGAAGAGCAACTTAAAAACCTCCAAACAGAGCGGGCAGAGACTCAGCAAAAACTAACAGAGGCAACAACAAGTGCAACGCCAGCTTTTTCTGATCAATTTGTGAGGGTGATCAGAGTAATTGATGGCGACACCATAGAGATTGAGGGAGGATATCGGCTCAGATACATTGGTGTTAACACTCCTGAAACTGTTCATCCCAATCGAGCGGTTGAGTGTTTTGGTAGAGAAGCCAGTGCCAAAAATAAAGAATTAGTAGAGGGTAAAACGGTAAGACTAGAGCGGGACATAACAGAAGCCGATCGTCATGGCAGACTGTTACGCTATGTTTGGATTGATGATATTTTAGTTAATGAACTTCTGATTAAAGAAGGATATGCCAATTCTTCTACTCATCCTCCTGATGTAAAATATCAAGAGAGGTTTGTTCAAGCCGAAAGAGAAGCAAGAGAAAACAGAAGGGGTTTGTGGGAGAGTTGTCCTGTTCTTTAGGTGAAATTAATAAAAACCGAGGGCTGTTTTTTTGTAAATGTTTTTGGTCTTACAAGTTTTTGTTGTAATTTATTTGATTTTTTACAAGTCAGAAAAGCCAGAATAGCGCTATTAACGCATAAAACTGTCTTAACGAAAAAAGATAAATGAGACCAGAAAGCCCCAAACTTGATGCCTCACAAATGGCTGATTTACAGAAGTTTTTAAACGAACAACCGGAAGAAAAACTAAAAGAATATCTTCGACAACTAACCGAAGACTCCCAGGCCGATAGGGGGCCATATAGCGCAGGCGGAACTCCGGCCAATGTCTCTAAGGTTTATTTTATTATTCAAGAAATCTTAGAACAATCGGCTAAGAAAAAAACTGATGATAACGATTGATTAGTCATTTTCTGATGGGTAGTGAAATGGTAGATAGTACCCATCTTGATTTTGCCTCTCGGTTTTGTAATTAACACTTTTGTACTTAATATAGCCCGTTACATCATCATCTATTCTGATACCTTTATATATATCCTTTGTTCCTTTGTGTAAAAAATAGCCTAGGCTTAGTTGATATTTGTTGGGTGATTCAGCAATCATATTGTTTAGTATAATACGATTTACATGAGCGCAACAATAAGCCCCCAATCAATAATTAAATCTAACGGTCAAGACATTACATTGACTTGGATAAAATCTGAGGATTTGTCTTTGTTTAAGCCGTTTTATCAAGTTTATGGTATACTTTTCAACCAAGCTGGAGAGATTCTTCTTATTCAAGAAAAAGGCAAGTGGAAAATTCCTGGTGGTACACCTGAAGGTGAAGAGACTGATGTTGACACCTTAAAACGTGAATTGGTTGAGGAGGCAGATATATCTGTTTCGAAAATTATTCCTTTGGGGGCACAAAGGGTTGATTATCCAAATAATCCAAACAAAAAAGAAGGAGATTTGTATTACCAACTCCGATATATTTGTCTGGTAGATGAGCTTCTTCCCCAAACTCCAGATCCTGATACTGGAATTACGAATCCAAGAAAATATATTCCTGCAGATCAAATTACCGAATATGTAAAATGGGGAGAGGCTGGAAATGCAATGTTTAGAGATGCGATTACGCTTTTTAAAGATAAATTTCTTGGGTAATATTTCAAACACTAACCCATAGCAAAGAAGTAACTGTTCTGTCGTGAATATATAGCTGATGGTCGACAGATTGGATGATCTCCCGTTTCTCTTGTGAGGGGTGTCGTTAACTAGGTAGTGTCTTGAGTACTCGGTTATAGTTATAAGATATAATAAGGGGTGGTGAACAGGGGGCTTCTTTTTTTGTTTGGAATTATCTTATTTGCCTTTGGCGGTTTTTTTGGTTGGCTTCTCGCCAACAACCAGCTGACAAAACAGGGAATTGTTGGTCCAATTGCTCCTCCTCTTCCAACCCCTAAGCCTCTCTTGGCCTTTACTTTTGAAACCTTAAGCAAAAGAGAATACCAAACCAGCCAAATTGAAATTGGGGAAATTTTAAATGATCAGAACGAGAAATATATCGCTCGCCTGTTTTCTTTTTCCTCTGACGGGAAAAAGGTAACTGGTCAAATTAATTTTCCCCTAAACAAGAAATCAAATAAAATGCCAGTGATTGTTTTGCTTCGTGGTTGGGTTAATCAGGAAATCTATCGCACTGGTATGGGAACCGAAAGAGCCGCAGCTGTTTTTGCCGAAAACGGCTATATTACTTTAGCTCCTGATTTTTTGGGCTATGGCGGTTCTGATAATCCAGATAATGATGTTTGGTGGGAACGATTTAATAATCCAGTTATTGTGTTGAATTTACTAGCCTCAATTAAAACCTTGCCCGAAGCCAACCCAACCAGAGTTGGAATCTGGGCTCATAGTAATGGTGGCCAAATCGCCTTATCGGCCCTGGCTATTTCTCAACAAGAAATTCCCACCACTCTCTGGGCGCCAGTAACCAAGCCGTTTCCCTATTCGATTCTTTATTTCACCGATACCTTCGAAGACGAGGGCAAGGCCCTAAGGGCTCAAATTTGCCGACTGGAAAAAGATTACAATGTGGCCGATTATTCTTTGACTAACTATTTAAGCCAAATTATAGCCCCCTTACAAATCCATCAAGGAACTGCCGATAAGTCAATCCCTGTAGCTTGGAGTGATGAGTTTGTGACGAAATTAACAGAATTACAAATCAAACACCAATATTTTAAACACCGTGGAGCTGATCACAATCTGGTCGGAGCCTGGGACGAGGCAGTCAAAAAAGATTTAGAGTTTTTTAATCAAGAGTTAACAAAATAAAAATAATTTCTTATGGAAAGGCTTTTTTCAAAAGAAAACCAAGTTTCTTCTTTTGTCTGGTTTTTTCCGGCTCCAACCAGAAACGAGAGGGGAATAGTACCAGCTCCTCCCGAAGCAATAAAAAAAAGAGACGAACTAAAGAAAGACTGGCTAAACAATAAAGAACACCCCCAAGAGGTTCGCTCTGTTTCTCTTTCCCCCACCACCGTCAACGATCAAACAGGTTATCAAGTCAGAGCCGAAATTTTTATTCGAGGGGTAGAGAGAAATTAACATCAAAGCTAATAACAAAAGGACAGAATCGCACAAAAAAGATTCTAATGGAAATAAATAAGCTTTTATTAAAAAGTTATATTTTTAGGGCTAGTCTAGTTAAAAAGCTTAAAAATAAAATAAAGAGTCTTCACATAAGCATTAAGCTTCTTTTGTTGCTTTTCATTATCTTCATAAAGGTCGGTATTTTGTCTGAGGAGTCTGTTTTCCATTGGATTCTTTTGGGGCTGTTGATGGTTTTTACCTTTCTTGTCATTATTTATTTCACCCTAAGAGAGATAATATTAACGATCAAGCTTTTTTTCCGAGAAATCAAGGCGTTATGGCAATATTTTCGTACTTTCAGTCTAACAGGTTTCTCTTTAAAGAGGGGGATACTTTCTTTTGTTATAATTAAAAAGAGCAACTAATGAATAAATATCGACAAAGACAGGGAAATCTTTACCAACCAGGGGAGAGCAAGCCCTTTGCCATTAGTCGCTCAAAAATTGATTTATTTTTGGAATGTCCTCGCTGTTTTTACCTTGATAGACGACTAGGATTGGGCCGACCTTCTCTGCCTGGTTTTGCCCTAAACTCCGCCGTTGACGCTCTTTTGAAAAATGAATTTGATTTGTTGCGAAAAAGTAGCCAGGCCCACGAATTAATGAAAAAATATGAAATTGACGCTGTTCCCTTTAATCATCCAAGTTTGGCAACTTGGCGAAATAATTTTGTTGGCCAACAGCACTTAAACCAAAACACTAATCTGCTAATTTTTGGTGCTGTTGATGATATTTGGCTTAATAAACGAGAAGAACTTTTGATCGTTGATTATAAATCTACTAGCACTTCAAATAAAATTTCCCTAGACGATGAATATAGGCAGGGCTATAAAAAACAAATGGAAGTTTATCAATGGTTGTTTAGAAAAGAAGGGTTTCCCGTTAACGACACTGGTTACTTTGTTTATGCCAACGCTAATAAAAGTCGCCCTAAGTTTGAGGCCAGACTAGACTTTGAAATGCAAATCATCGCTTATCGCGGTGATGATTCTTGGGTTGAACCAACAATCGAGGCAATCAAGAAATGCTTAGACTCTAACCAAATTCCAGAAGCCGGACCAGAATGTGAATATTGTGAGTATAGGAAGTTAAACAGGGGAGAGGAGGGGTAAAAAGAGACTAATTCACTAGATTATTTTGGCGGAAACGACGCTTTTCCTCCTGAGAAACAGCCTTCTTTCTTAAGCGAACACTTTTGGGGGTAACCTCCATTAACTCGTCATATTCAAGAAAGCCTAGCCCCATCTCTAGGGTCACTGGAACAGGGGGAACCAATTGAATAATCCCATCAGAGCTTTTAGAACGCATATTGGTAAGCTTTTTTCCCTTACAAACATTAACCTCAATATCCGCCTCTTTGCTGTTTTTACCCACAATCATACCTTGATAAACTTGAGTGCCTGGGCCAATAAAGGTTGTTCCTCGCCCCTGGGCGGCATTTAAACCATAGGAAAGAGCTTTGCCTGATTGAGTCGCCACCAAGGCTCCGGAGCGTAATTTTCTTATCGGCTTACCCAAGGGTTGATAGTCAATCATTTGGGAATTGAAAATAACGGTTCCCTTGGTTTGAGTAATCAGCAAGCTTCTTAGTCCGATTAAGGCTCGGGTAGGCAAGTGATAAACAAATTCTGTTTCTTTCTCGCTAATGGGCATAGTATTAACAAGGACACCATAGCGACGCCCCAACTCCTGATTAATTACCCCAACATATTCGTTTGGCACAATAATATTTACTTCCTCAATCGGCTCCATTTCAACTCCATCAACCTCTTTAATAATAACTTCCGGTTTTTCTATTTCTAATTCATAACCATCTCGACGCAGTTCTTCTAGAAACACAGTTAGGTGCAACTCTCCTTTTCCGGCTACTCGAAAAACACCGTCGTTTGTTTTTGAAACCTGTAAGCTAAGGTTGGTTTCTGCTTCTTTTTTTAGTCTTTCCTCTAGTTGATTGGCGGTAGAAAACTCACCTTCTTGACCAGAAAATGGCGATTTATTAGGCTGAATCGCAACATGTAGTGTCGGTTTACCAATTTCCATCATCGGCAAGCTTTCTTTTTCACCAATCGCGGCAACAGTGTCGCCAATTTTGCCTTCGCCAACCCCCACCAAGAAAACAATGTCACCAGAAGTGGCTGTTTCTACTTCTTGTTTTGCCAGACCATGACCAACAAAAATTTTCTCTATGACAAAAAGACTGTTTTCTTTTTGAACTAGGGTTACTTTTTGGCCCCGATTAACCTGGCCTTGGTGAATTCGACCAATTAAAACCCTCCCCAAATAATCATCATGCTCAAAAGAAGAAACTAGCATTTTGAAGGGTAAATCGTCTTTATTTTTAGGAGCAGGAATAAAATCAACTATTTTTTGTAATAGGGGACTAATGTCTGCTGATTCAGAAAAGCCGTCAACTAGGTTATCAAAAACCTTACCCTCTCGACCAACGGCGTAGAGAACAGGGAAGTCAAGCTGAGAGTCTTCTTGAGCTAAATCTAAAAATAAATTTTCTGTTTTTTCAACCGCAAAAGGAATTCGAGCATATTGTTTATCGATTTTATTAATTACAACAATAATCTTTAAGCCTAAACTTAGGGCTTTTCGTAGAACAAATCGGGTTTGGGGCATAGGACCTTCTTGGGCATCAACAATCAGCAGGGCACCATCGGCCATACTTAAAGTTCGCTCCACTTCGCTGGAAAAATCAGCGTGGCCTGGGGTGTCAATAATGTTAATTTTAATACCAGCAAAATTAATGGCACAGTTTTTGGCTGTTATGGTAATGCCCCGCTCTTTTTCTTGATCGTTACTATCCAAAATTCGAGAAGCAATCATTTCTTTTTGATTCTCCCGAAAGGTGTGGGTTTGTTTTAACAGGGCGTCAATCAGGGTGGTTTTACCATGATCAACATGAGCAATGACGGCAACATTTCTTATCTTTTTCATATTTTTTTAACCTGCCTTTTGTTGTAATTAAGGCGACAAGTGAATATTTTACCAGTCTTTGGCTAAAATTGATACTTATTAGCTTTTTTTCGATCGCTAAGCTCCAAATCTTTTTCTTACTAATTAACCTCCTTGCTGTGCTATAATAGCCCTATCACTAATCAACTTTCCGTAGAAAAACTCATTGAAATCTTTCTAAAAAAGGGTGGACGGATCGACAAGTACTATCTTCAAGATAATAATCAGAGCAAGCATACCCTGATTTACCTAAAAGGTTGGTTTGCTGGTAAAAATATCCGCGAAGCCCTAAATAAGGCTCTTTTTCCGCCAAAAAGCAAATAATTTTAATCAAAAATTAGCTTTTATTAAGTTTTCGTATTATAATATCTTCTAATTAAGGTAGATTGTGCCTTAGCACATCTGCTTAGGCTGATTTAGTTTTTTAAAAGATAAAGATACTTCTACTCTTTTTTTAGTATCTTCGCATTAAAAACAACTTCATTTCTTTAAGCAGATCTGTTGGGGCATAATCTTTTTTTTTGAAAATAAACACTATCCATGGCTTATTCTAAACAAAGAAACTATCAGCGCCGAAACAGCGGTCGTCGTTCTTATGGCCCCCCAAGAAGGCGTTTTTTGGCTCAAAGCAAAAAGCTAGATGAGCGCTTATTTGTCAGAAAAGCTAAAAACTTGGTAATAGAAAAACCTTTTGTTTCAGGGGCAAAGTTTACTGATTATAATTTAGTTGACAAGCTCTCGGCCAGTATCGCCCAGCATGGCTATCAAAGCCCAACCCAAATTCAGCACCAAGTTATTCCTCAAGTTTTAGCTGGCAAAGATATTATCGGCGTAGCCCATACTGGCACTGGCAAAACCGCCGCTTTTTTAACTGGTCTTATCAATAAGGCTTATTTGAATCGTGATCAAAGAGTGTTAATTGTTGTCCCCACCAGAGAATTGGCCCTACAAATAGCCCAAGAATTTAACTGCCTTGCCCGAAATATGAATTTGTCTATTGTTGCTATTATTGGCGGAGTTAATATTAGCCAGCAAATTAAGAATCTAAGGTTTGCCCCCAATTTTATTGTTGGCACCCCGGGGAGACTAAAAGATTTGATTGGTCGTAGAAAAATCGAACCAACTTCTTTTCAAAACATTGTTCTTGACGAAGTTGACCGCATGGTCGATATGGGCTTTATCAAAGATATTAAATATTTAATTTCTCTTTTGCCCAAAAAGCGACAAGGCTTATTTTTTTCCGCTACGGTTAACGACAAAACCGAACAAATTTTACAGGGGTTTGCCCAAAATCCAGTTCGAGTTTCAAGTAAACACCATGATACTCTTGGTAATGTTGATCAAGATATTATCAAAATTACTAATCGAGGCGCCAAAATTGATGTTTTAAGAAAATTGCTGGCTCAGCCGGGTTTTGACAAAGTTTTGGTTTTTGGCCGAACCAAGTGGGGGATGGAAAAGTTGGCTCGACTTTTGGTTGAATATGGTTTTAAGGCGACCGCTATTCATGGCAACAAATCTCAAGGTCAAAGACAGAGGGCCCTAGATCAATTTAAAAATAATCAACTTCAAGTGTTAACAGCAACTGATGTGGCTTCTCGGGGCCTCGACATTGACAATGTTACTCATGTGATTAACTATGATGCCCCAGCTACTTATGATGATTATATTCACCGAATCGGCCGAACTGGTCGAATGGGCAAGAAAGGGTTAGCCCTAACCTTCGTTGAATAGCTTGTTAGCAACAATAAAGCTCTTTGGGAATCTTTCCAGCTTCAATTTTGCCAAAAGGATTACCAAATTTACGAAGATTGGCAATCATTTTTTCGTTTTCTTTGGTTTGCAACCCCTCTTTGGTTAAAAAGTTTCTTAACCTTCTCATTAACTCTGGTAAATCAATTTTGGCTGGGCAGTTTTCTAAACAAGCCGAACAAAGAGTGCAGGCAAAACAATTAGCAGATTTTGCTTTTTTAAAACCTTCCGAAAAAGCGGCAAAAATCACTCCTCGAGAACCCAAATATTTATCACCATAGCAAGAGCCGATTTGATGGTAAACTGGGCAAAAGTTAAGACAAGCACCACAGTTTAAACAAAATAACAGCTCGAAGAAACCAGCCTCAATTAGACGACTTCGCCCATTGTCTAATAAGATTAAATTTACCTCTTTGGCTCCTTGAGCACCGATAATTGTTTCGTTAGCAATATCGGCTGTTTTAGATGGACTGGCAATTAAAGAAACATAGGCTGGCCAATCTTGCCCAGTTCCCCAAATAGCTGAGGCCTGAACAGTCATCAGGGCTTCTTTTAAAGAAGGAACAATTTTTTCAAATCCAGCGACAACAATGTGGGTTTGGGGGAGGCGAGAGGCTAGGGAAATGTTGCCTTCATTTTCTAAAATAACAATTTTACCGTCAGCAGTAATTGCATTGGCTCCAGTAATACCGGCTTGAGCTAAACTAATTCTTTCTCGTAAATGATCACGACAAAAACTGGCAATACCCTCGGCAGTTGGGGCAATTTTTGTTTGATATTTTTTCTCAATTGTTTGAGCAATTTTTTTTGGAGAAAGGTGAAGCGCTGGCAAAACTGGATGAACTTCTGGCTCGCCAAGTAAAGAAACAACAAAATCACCCAAATCTGTTTCCCATAATTCCTTGTTAGACAAAAAGCCTTTTTTGTCAATTTCGCCGAAAGTGTTAGATTTTGTCTTAATTATTCTTTTCTTTCCCTGTAATAGCTCTTCAATAATTTTTCGAGCCTGATTAGCGTCTTTCGCTTCAAAAACCCTAATTCCATTTGCCTCCAGATTAGCGATAGCCTGCTTTTTTAATTGATTAATTTGGGCTAGAGCTTGATTTTTAATTTTGTAAATTTCTTCCCGAAAACCCTCTTCTTCTAGGTTGCTTTTTTCAAGAGCCCCAGCTCGCTTGGTTTGATATTCTAAAACTATTCGCCACAGCCCAGCCTTTGTTTCCTCATTCCAAAAAGATTGCTTGTTGATCGTCATTTTTTCTCCTGATTAAAATTAAACAACTCTGACAACTCTTTCACTTCTATTCCTTTAGCATTTTCTTTTAAGTGTAAATAGCAAAGCGGACAGGCGGTACAGAGGGTTTTTGCCCCTGTTCTTTTTGCCTGTTCAATTCTATCTTGGGCAATTTTATTTGCCAGTTCTGGCTCATTTGATTGAACTCCACCGCCACCACCACAGCAAAAGCTATTTCTTTGGTTTAGCTCCATTTCTTTAATCTGATAACCCAAGCTTTTAATTACTGCCCTGGGCTCACTGTAAACCCCCATTTGTCTGCCCAAATGACAGGAATCATGATAGGTTAGGGTTTTGTTCTCTTCCTTGGATAGCGAGTCCAAATCTTGAGGTTTAAGCTTTAAGCTTAATAGCTGGCTAATGTGTTTTACTTCAATTTGCCAGTCCTTGCCCAAAACCTCCGAATAGTATTTTGTCAGAATCATAAAACAAGCTGGACAGTTGGTAACAATTTTGTTAACCCCATGATCTTTAAAAATTTTTAAATTCTTCTGGGCAACTTTTTTAAAATCAGCCGAGTAGCCTGCCTTTAGGGCTGGGGACCCACAGCAAAGTTCCAGTTCCGAAAGAACAATAAAGTCAATCCCATTTTGACGCAAGATTTGTTGATACTTTTCTTCTAAATCTTTGGCAACAAATTTAGTCAAACAGCCAGGATAATAAAGAGTGTTGCCGCCTAAAATTTTATCTAAAATTGACATATGAAAAGATTAAATTTTTCTCAAACAAACTTTTTGACTACAGCCAACCCCTAAGAAGAGCAACTCCCAGAAAAACCAAAATTAAACCCGCTACTAGGCGCATATACTTTCTAAAGTTAAGTCGCCATTTTTCAATTTTATCAACCTTGGCCCAAGCAAAAATGACCACGGCAATAATAGTCAAAAGAGGCAAAACAAAGAAAATGTTATACCAAATAAGATAAGGTAAATAAGCTCCGCCCTTTTGAGCCAGAAGAGTAACATAAACTAGGGGGATTCCCGAAGTACAGGGAATTTCCACTAATGAAGAGAGTAGGGCCAGCAACAGGGCCGAAGGGACAGTTCCTTTTTTGATTAATCTCTCCACTGTCGGTTTAGCTCGAGAAGGAATTTCCAAAGAAAGCCAGCGACCGTAGAAGAAAAAATCTTTAACCATAATTACGCCGACAACAAGGGCCAAAATAGCGACAACGGTTTTAATTTGCTGAATAAAGCCAATTAGGCCAATTAAATTAATCATTCCAATCATAAAGAGAAAATAAATAACAAAAACCCCAAAAACGAAGGCTAGACCCACCTTCAGGGCTTTTTTTCTTGAACCAACCGCCAGCAAGTAGGTTAGTAAAAAGAGTAAGACAGAAAACATGCAAGGGTTAACTCCATCAACTAGTCCTAAAATTATGCCTAGAGCATAAAGGGGATAGCCAGAGCGAAGATTGATTGGCCGACCAAAGAAATTAATCGCAAAGTCTTCTTCTGTTTGTGGTTGAGCAGAGGGTTGATCAGTTGGCAAGGAAGGACTCTCGGGCTTGCTTAAACCGCTTTGCGCCAAAACCTGCTCTGGCGAAGGACAACCGTTAGTCAAACAATTCCTGACTAAATCCTCAATCTGTTTTCCTGAAGTTTCTTCTGAGCCAAACCCAACCACAAAATCCTGACCAACAAAAATCATCGGCACACCAAGGGGAGTGGTGCCATAAGCTTCGGCTATCCGAGAGAATAGTCTTTGGTTGTTTTGATTGCGATAGACCTCAAAATCTTCAATTCTAAGCTGAGGATACTTTCGGGCTAATTGATCTAAAAATGGCTTTTGGGCCGCACAGCGAGGACAACCTTCGCCCCAAAAAACATACATGACCACTTCTTGCTCTGGGGGCTGAGAGTCATTTTGGGCTAGAACCGAAGAGGGAAGAATCAGGCCCAAAAAAAGCCCAAAAACAATTAACAGCCAACTAAGTTTTTTTAACATTATCAGTCAAAATAAAAAAATAATTTGCAAATTTTTATCTACAAACAATTGCTTTTTTTAGTTTAAAACCTCACTTTGTGCACACAAAATGAAGACTTTGAATTGAACAAATATTTGTCTTGTTTCAAATTAGGCTTGAAGCAATCAAAAGAAGCAGACCTAATCTAAAATATTTCTTTGTTAAGACTCGATTTGATTTTAATTTATATCCCCCCTAGGGGGGTTTAGAAGCATATTACTCTTGTCTAAAAATATTGTCAAGACAAAAATATCTGTCTAAGGCAAAATTATACACTTTATGACGGCAAAAATCATTATCTTTAAAATAAAAAAGGCAGATTTTTTGCTTTTTAAAAACTTGCTAAAATAACAATATAGAAAATGAAAAACAAAAAAATCATCAACGCCTTGGTCTTCTTTATTATTCCCCTAGTTTTGTTGACAGCCGGTCTAGGAATGAAACCAGACAGGGGCTTGCCTGATCATTATCAGCACCAATCCATTCGGGGACAAGAGGTAACTATTTACGGCAAGGGAATTTATCAGCAGATGTCAGCCAAAATCGGACCGCAAAATATTGCTCAAGACTATGCTACTTTTTTAGTCGCCGTTCCTTTTTTGGCGGTAGCCTTATTTTTGGCCAATCAGGGTTCTTTTAAGGGGAAGATTCTACTTGCCGGAGCTTTGGGTTATTTTTTAACAACCTATCTTTTTTATTTGACAGCAGTAATGTACAACCCCTTATTTTTAGCTTATATTTTCTTGTTGTCGGCTTCTTTCTTTGCTCTTGTTTTGGTTTTGTTTTCTTTTAACTTTAATGGTTTGCCTAAAAATTTTTCTCCTCAAACACCAAGCAAGCTGACAGGAGTTTTCCTAATCATTATCGCCTTAGTTTTAGGCGGAATCTGGCTAAGAACCATTTTCCCCCCTCTAGTTGGTGGTTCAGTTTTTCCACCCCAATTAGCACACTACACCACTTTGACAATCGAAGGACTAGGCTTGGCCCTCATTCTTCCTTTAACGATACTTGTTGGTTGGCTATTAATTAAACAGCAGCCCTTGGGGTTTTTACTGGGATCAATTTGCGCTATTTTTCTATCACTAATAACCCTTGCCCTAGCTGCCAGGTTTGTTGTTTTGGGATTGCTTTATTATAATGTATTGCTCTCTATTTTTGTTTCGTTAATTCTCTTTGTTTTAGCTCTTTTTTCTTCGGTTTTGCTTTTGAAAAACGTTAAAGAATAAGCCGTTAAAAACAGGGTAAATATGCTAAAATTAGGTTGCCCTGCAAGAAGAATAGAAAATAAAGCTCAAGATGGGCTAAAGCGATTATCTAGAAAAAACAACAAATCGCATTTATATAAATAAACAAAATCGGGGATTGGCGCAGAGGCTAGCGCGCGCGCTTTGGGAGCGCGAGGTCGTGGGTTCAAGTCCCACATCCCCGACTAAGTTAATCTTTGACTTGTCAAAGTAAAAGTGTCAAAATAAGCTTATCTTGATAAAAGGGGAGGTGAAAATAATGAAGAAATATTTATTAACTTTCGGGTTAATAGCATTCTTTCTCTTTTTTGGTCGGCTAGTTAATGCTCAAACTGGGGAAGAACCAGTTGATCTTTTGGTTAACCCTGAAGAAGAGGTTCAAACAGAAGAAGATCTGATCGCCCCCGAAGAATCTCTTCCAGTAGAAGAAGAGTCGATTAGCCTATTTGACATTTATCAAGTAGAAGAAGAATTGGCTGATCCCGGTCTACTCCCTAACCATCCCTTATATTTCTTGAAAACTCTATCAGAAAATATTGGGACTTTTTTTACTTTTGGTCAAATTAATCGAGTCAGCCGACAAATGTTTTTGGCGGAAAGAAGGCTGGCAGAAGCCGAGCTTTTGCTGGCTCAGGGTGAAACCGAAAGGGCGGAAAAGATGATGAATCGCTATCAAAAACGATTCGCTCGCGCTCTTGTTCTTCTTGAAAGAGCTAAAGAAGATGGTCAAAATACCGACGAGGCAATGGTTAAAATCGCCGAAAAAACTCTAAGACACCAAATGGTTTTGTCTCGGGTTTATAATCAAGTTCCAGAACAAGCCAAAGAGGCGATTAGACAGGCGATGGAAAACAGTCTGCGCGGTCACGAACGAGCCCTAGAGGCGATCTCTCAAGAAACAACCGAAGAAAGAGTCGGAGAAATTTTAAGAAGAATTGAGGAAAGACGACCAGTGATTGAAGATAAAATTAATCGACTTCAGCGACAAGGGGTTCCAATCACTGATCCATCCTTACAGGAAGAAGAAGGGCAGGGGGTTGAGTTAAATCTTGTTGAAGAAGACCCAGGGGAAGTTCCGCCAAGAAGAAATAACCAAAACTAAGAAACTAGGCCTAGAGAGCAATAAGGGATTTGCTCTTATTTTTTCAAGGTAGATTTTGTTCGACTAATTTTAGGGCTATGAAAGCCTAGTTTTGCGGAGCCCAAAAAAACAAGAGGATTTTTTATTTTTGGGTTTGTTTTTTTAGAGGCTTTTTTTGTTAAAAATTTTATCTCTCTGTTATAATAAAAAGCGATTATTTGCGGCGGTAGTTCAGTGGTAGAATGTCTCCCTTCCAAGGAGAAGGTCGCCGGTTCAAGTCCGGTCCGCCGCTCCAAGGTTAAACTTTCGGATTTTTTACTAAGCATTTGGTTGACGATACACTCTGCCATTGGTTATCACAAAGCGGTGAAACAAAACGAATGGATTCTTCAGAAACTTTTGATAAAATAGGTTCGGGCGAACCCAAAAGCATACTCCACAACTAAACAGGGGTTGGTTGTTGCGGTAAGAAAAAAAAGACTTAGGGGAAAAGGGATCACACACCACAACCGTCTCCATTTTTACACACAAAAAAATTTCGCAACCAACAAGACAACCAAAATAAAAGCATGCAGTTTTCTAGGAGATGATTAAAATCGTTGTTGTAACAAAAACTAAGCCAATTAAAAACCTCTGTGCTGGTGTGATTCTTTCTTTCAAAAAAATTGTTGCTAAAATTAGCGTAAGCGGAGCAGTCATGTTTGTAACTGGAATTACCAAAGAAACTAAACCTCTTTGGAGTGCGTAGAAAAATAGAAAACTCCCTAAGCTGTAGATTATTGCTCCCACTAAACCGCTTCTACCTTCTTTGGTTTTCAAGCCAGACCATTTTTTTATGTTGCCAGACAAAACCAGCCAAATAAAACCTAAAAAAATCATCCATAACCCATTTACTATAGAAAAATTAACAATACCAGTTTGATCTATCACGAATTTACTTGCCGTATTGGCTACGCCGAAAGAGATTGCCGCTACTAGTCCCCAATAAAATCCTTCTAATTTATTTATTTCCCTTATGTTTTGATAACGATTGTTTTTTTCTATTAACCACAGGGTGGCAAGTATAATAACGCCTGTTCCGATCATTATCATTTGAAGCGCGTTAATTCTTTCTCCAAGAAATAACCAAGCCAAGCTGGTGCTAACAAAAGGAGAGGTTGAGCTTACAGCAGAGGCCATGCTCACCTTCCCTTTTTTGATAGCGAAGAGGAAGGTAATAAAAGCTATCGGTGGTAAAACAGGCAGTAGAAGAAAGGCTTTATTAGAGACATTGAAATCAAACCCAGTGATACCCGCATAAAAAACCCAAAAAAGGAGAAAAAAGATTCCATTTAAAAAATAAATAGCTGGTGAGGATAAAACTTTATAGGCTGGCTTTAAAAAAATTGAGCCAAACGACCAGCCGACCACACTTGCAAGAGATAACCATATCCACATATAATGTATGTTATCAAGAATTGTAGGCAAAATAATTATGAGAAATTCCAAGAATAAAACTAAAAGCCTAATCTCCTTTTTCTTTGAGATAGGCACACTTCGAAAGGTTGCCCGCTCCCACAGACAGACTCTCTTGACTGATGATTTATCTGACAATATATCTTCCCACTCCTTTCGGGTTGCTTTTATCGGGTGGGCTTTGGCAAAAATGGAAAAAGCTGACTTCAATAAGGTTGTTATGATGTGTTTATTTCATGATATTGAAGAGTCTCGAGCGGGAGACCAAAACTGGATTCACAAAAGATATGTCAAGGTTTTTGAAGAGGAGATTCGAGAAGAACAACTAAAAGGTTTGCCATTATCAAATGATTTATTGACCTTGAGCAGAGAATATAAAGAACGAAAAACGCTTGAAGCTAAGATTGCGAAAGATGCCGACCTGCTCGACCAGATTTTAATATTAAAAGAATATGCTTGGCAAGGAAATAAAGAAGCTGAAGATTGGCTCAAAGGAAAGGAACAAGAAAAAATGATGTTTACTCGATCAGCTAAGAATTTAGCTAATGAGGCTTATTTACAAAAACCAAGTGAGTGGTGGGAAAACATTTGGACAAACAACAGAAGATAGGCTCTCTTAGAATAAGCCAGCCAACACTATGACTTGTCGATGATTTTTGATAAAACAAGAGTTGTGATTGTCTTCGGCAATTAAAATTTGCTTCTTTAAAATCTTTTTGGAAGCAATTTCGATCTTTTTCACGGAAGAAATTCCAATTGGAAAATCGATACATGCACTAAAAAAAGAAGCTATTCTTCTAGTTGTTTTTCTTCTTGCCCCACCCAGTCTTTAAATTTCTCCTTAATCAGTTCTCGCTCTTTTTCTAGTCGCTGATGAATTTTCTCTAAAAATTCAGGAATGTCTTGATTAGTTTTTTTAAAATAGTTATAAATTGCTTCATGGAGGGCGTTGGCCGCCAAAACAGAGCAGTGCATTTTTACTGGTGGCAGTTGCCCTAAAGAGTCAACCAGTTGTTTGCTATTAATACTGATGGCTTCTTTTAGGGTTTTACCCTTGGCCATTTCGGTAATCGCCGAACTAGTAGCCAAAGCGGCTACACAACCAAAGGTTTGAAATTTAATATCAGCCAAAAATTCTTCTTTCTGGCTATTCTTTTCCACTTTTATATAAAGATGCATTAAATCACCACAAACAGGGTTACCCACCTTGCCGACAGCAGAGGGATTGACTATCTTGCCAAAGTTTTTCGGGTTTTGGAAATGGCTGATTACTTGTTTAGAATAAGACATTTAGAATAAAAGCTTTTTAATTCTTGTTGTTAATTTTAACTCAAAGGGGAGAGGCGACGCAAATCGGCGATAACTTTTGGCAATACTTCTAATAAATAGTCCACTTCTTCTTCTGTTGTTAATCTCCCCAGGGAAATTCTGATTGAACCATGAGCTTGTTCGTGAGTTAAGCCTAGAGCCAATAAAACATGAGAGGGGGCCATATCGGCAAAACTGCCTAACTCTCCAGATAAACCAACCGAGGCACAGGCCGAACCAGTAGAGACAGCAATCCCTAAAGCATCCAGTTTCATTAAAATTGCTTCGCCTTCAATACCAGCAAAACGCAAATTAACATTGTTTGCCAGTCTTTTTTGCTGATGACCGTTAAGATAGGAGTTGGGAATTTTGTCAAGAACGACACGAATGATTCGATCACGAATGGCGACTAATCGCTTATTTTCTTCTTTCATTTCTTGATGGGCAATTTGGGCGGCGGTGGCAAAACCAACTAAGACTGGCACATTAACCGTTGAGGAGCGAAGAGTGCCCTCATGACCACCGCCATGGAGGAGGGGAGTAAGGTTAATTCCAGAACGAAGATAAAGCAGGGCCGCTCCCTTTGGCCCATAAATTTTGTGAGACGAGGCCGTCAATAAATCAATTCTCATTTTGTTAACATCAATTGGTATTTTGCTAAAACTTTGGGCGGCGTCAGTATGGAACAGGGTTCCTTTTTCACGACAAACTTGACCAATTTTTTCAATCGGCTCAATTGTCCCGACTTCGTTGCTGGCATGAATCACTGAAACCAGCAAGGTGTCAGACCGAATCATTTTGGCCACTTGACTAGGGCTAATCAAACCAGTCTCGTCAACTGGAATTCTCTCTACTAAATAACCCTGATCCAAAAGCCATTTAGCGCTTTCCAAAACACAGTCGTGCTCAATTGAAGAAACCAAAAGATGTTTTTTGTTCCGATTGGCCCAAGCCAGCCCCTTAAAAGCCAGGTTATTGCTTTCAGTCGCTGAAGAAGTAAAAATAAGTTCTTGTTTTTTTGCTCCCAAAAACCCCGCCAATGTTTTTCGAGCTAAATCAACCGCTCTAGAAGTCTCCTGACCAAACTGATGCAGAGAAACAGAATTGGCAAACTTTTCTTTAAAATAGGGGAGCATCGCAACCAAAACTCGTTCGTCAACTGGAGTAGTGGCAGCATAGTCAAAATAAATTCGTTTTTTCATGCCTTATATTTTACCACCACTCAAGTATTCGTTCTTCGCCGTCAAAATTATGAATACAAATTTATTTTTCTTATCCAATAATTTTTATGAGAAAATATTATTTATGCTTGTAGTAAGAAAAAATTTTCTTGTCCCCAAAAGAGAAACCTTTATTTGTCTTGCTTGCGGTCAAAAAAACAAGGGAGGCCGATATGTTAACCACTGTCCTGGGTGTCTTTGGAGTAAACACGTTGATCAGGAGGTCCCCGGCGACAGAAAGTCAAACTGTCAGGGAATGATGAGGCCGGTCGGAGTCAGCCAGAAAGGGGAGAAGTGGCGAATTTCCCATCAGTGCCAGCGGTGTGGTAAAAAAACTATTGTTGACTCTTCGCTGAAAGATAATTTTGACTTGATAATTAGATTATCGACTCCCAAAAACATAGTAAAGATTTGACAGATTTTTATTTATCGGCTTACAATTAATCAAACAATAAAATACACCTAAATGAATAAGATTAGTCAAGTTTATCAGCTTTCTTGGTCAGATTATCAAAAGAATCCTGCCAAAGTTAATTCTCTGTTAGAAAGAATTCTGTTTCCCCTGGTTGAACCAATCGCTGTTAAAACTCATTTTGGTGAACCTGGCAACGAAAACGCTCTAAGAGGAAAAACGATTAGGCCAGTCGTTGACTGGTTAGTTAAACAAAGAAAAAAGGCTTTTTTAGTTGACACTAACACTCTTTACACCGGCCAAAGAAGCGAGACAGAAAATCATCTTAAAACCGCCAAAAAGCACGGCTTTGCTGATCTGGGGTTGCCAGTCGTCATTGCCCAAGAAGATAATTTTGAATTCAAGCTTAATAAGCTATCTAATCAATACCAAAATTTGCCAATTTATTTGGGAAAGGAACTAAGAGAGGCCAACAGCTTTGTTTGCTTGTCTCATCTTAAGGGACATCCAATGTTTGGCTTTGGTGGAGCCTTAAAAAACTTAGGCATGGGCGGAGCAACTCCGAAAGGCAAGAAAATCTTACACACCAATACTGTTGGAAAGGTTAATTACGATCACTGTGTTGTTTGTGGTTTATGTATTCAAAACTGTCCCACAAAAGCAATAAAGCAAGAAAAAGATAAAATTATTATTAACTATCAGCGATGTATTGGCTGTGGTGAGTGTGTGGCAGTCTGTCCCCAAAAGGCAATTGAGGTCAAGAAAGAAGATTTGACTGTTTGTCAAGAAAAAACTGCTGTTTATGCTTATGCTTTAGTAAAAAATAAACCCAGTCTTTATTTTAATTACTTAATTAACATTAACCCCGTTTGTGATTGTTTTTCTTCCACTAGCCCAAAATTAATGGAAGATTTGGGAATTCTAATTTCAGATGATCCAGTAGCAATTGATCAGGCCAGCCTAGATTGGATTAAGCAAAAAGGGGGAAGAGATTTGTTTCTAGAAGTAAATGGTATTGATTATCAACCGATCCTTGAAATTAGCGAAGAAATTGGTTTAGGAAAAAGAAAATATCAGCTCCAAAGAGTTTCATAAAGAATTTCTCCGGGCAATTCTAAAGAATAAGGCAAGTTCTCTGCTTCTTGTCTAAACCCACATCGACGAGCAGTAACATCGTAGCGCAAAAAGAGTCTTTTTTCTAAATCTTCTAGCTCATCTTTTGTTTGTTGACAATAAGCATGGTTTAGCCAATGGTTGTTAGCAGAGGGTGCGACTAAAACTCGTGGTAAACCAGCTCTTTGAGCCCAATCAACAACTGTTTGCAATAACGCCCTTTCCCACTTAAGCTTGTTTAGCTCATCAAGGCCTTTCCGGCTAAGACCTTTTTGACCTTGAATTTGAGCGACCAAAACATCGCCTTTCTTTAAGCAATCTAAATTCAACCTCGGATATCGACTTTGCTCAATTGAATCGAATCCTTTTATTGAAAAAGAGATTCCGGCTACTGTAAAAGGGTGCCCTTGACCATCTTTAACTGGGGTTTTCCAAACTAAAAAAAAACCTCTGGGGGCATCAAGATAAAAATTGCCCCACTCTCTTGATATCCAGCCCCTAGCTTTTTCAGAAAAATACTCTAGGGTAAAAGGGGAAATCTCCCCAGAAGAATTAACTTCTTCAACACAACTTGAAAGAGAATCAGGTTTCCCGTTTTGCCCTTCAGGCAAAAATAAATATTTGGGCTCAACCCCCATCAATCCGGTAAACAAATTAACTTGCTGAACCCGTAACAACCGATCAAGGCCTGGAAGGCGTCTTTCTGTTGCCACCATAGTATCCTATAATATCACAGACTACCGAATTAGCAAATTGTTTTTGATCAACTATTTTGTTAAAATTACAGGTCAGGGGAAGCCTTGTCCCCGTAGCTCAGGTGGATAGAGCAACTCCCTTCTAAGGAGTAGGTCGTGTGTTCGAATCACACCGGGGACACAAAAAGATTAAAATTAAGGCTTATTTCTTAAAAAAAGATTAACTTGGGGTTCTTTGGTGGTTATAGCTCAATGGTTAGAGCGCTGCTCTGTGGAAGCAGAGGTTGCCGGTTCGAATCCGGTTAGCCACCCATTAAAATATCCTCTTGATAAATTAATTTTTGAGTGATAGACTGGCATTTATATGGCAAAAACAAAAAAGAAAGTCGCCCAAGAATCATCTCCCTTAAAAGAGTTTAGTAAAAGAATTAAAAAATTAAACCTTGTTGGTTTTTTCCGAACAAAAAGGGCAATTCTTATTCCAATAGCCACTTTTCTTGTTCCAATTTTGTTTTTTGCTTTCGCAGGAAACACTGGGGTTGCTCGAACAATTTTGGGGGCTTTTGATCGAAGAACCCTTTCTCCTACAGAAATAGAAGAATTTACTAAAGATTTTATTGCTGCTGAAGTTTTGCCCAATCAAGAAATTGAAATTGCCAACATTAAAGATTTAGGCTTTATTTACAGTTTTGATATTACCATTCCAAACCAGGGAACATTTACTTCTTATGCCACCAAGGATGGTAGTCTTATCTTTCCCACTGGTTACGATACTGCGGCGTTTAGAGGCGAGGCTTCACCAGAAGAAACTGCTCCTCGTGAAACCGCCCCAAGAGAAGTTCCCAAAAGCGATCGACCTCAAGTGCAAATATTTTTAATGAGCTTCTGTCCTTTTGCTAATCAAGCTGAAGAAATCATGCTTCCCGTTGCTGAATTGCTTCAAGATAGAGCTGATATTATTCCCAGATATATTGTCTCTAGGACAGACACTGGCTATACCTCCCTTCGAGGCGAACAAGAGGTTAATCAGGCTGTTCGAGAGCTTTGCGTTTATAAATATCAGCCAGAAAAGTTTTGGAATTTTCTAAAGGAAGTTAATGCTGACTGTTCCGACACAAATGCTGATACTTGCTGGACTGGACCAGCTCAACGACTAAGAATTAATGTTGCCAGAATTAGTCGCTGTGAAAGAGAAGAGTTTGCCACTTTACTAGACCAGCAAATTGCTTTTGCCGAACAATACAGCGTTTCTGGATCACCAACTATTCTAATTAATGACACTGTTTATTCGGGAGAAAGAAGTGCTCAAGCCTTTAATCAAGCAATTTGCTCCGCTTTTAATACTCCACCTCAAGAATGTGATCAAAGATTAGAGGATGAAACTCAAGCCGTCCAGGGTGGCTGTTAGTTTAATAAACTTCACGAAAAACTTCTTGATCTAAAACAAGTAAATTTATTTTATTCTCTTATTTTAAGAAAAAGAGCCTAGCTATTTAAAGGAAACAATATCTTCGTCAACTAAAATGTGGTTATTTGAAACCAGCTGTCCAGAAAACCTGGCTGATCGTCCCCAAACATAAACACTTTTTTTTCCCTCCAAAACTTGACCGAGTTGAGTAGCAACATCAGTCACTGTTTGGTCGCCCCTCATAATTAAAGGCTCATTAAAATCAGCCCTACCGCCCTGTGGTTTAAGATAAACTCTTTTTAGCTTTAGCTTGGCAAAAATTGCTTGTTTTAAATCGTCAACTCCTTGACCAGTCAGAGCACTAACTAAAATCGCCCCAGAAAACTGGTGTTCAATTTTAGAAAGTTGATTCTTTGTTAGTTTGTCAATCTTATTAACCACCAACAAATAGGGAAGATAAGCTCGATTCCCCAAAACGGCATCAATTAATCTCTCTTGGTTAATTTTACTGTCTTTAATAATAATTTCCGCATTTTTTATTCCTAGCTCCTCAATAATTCCCTTAGCAGTTTCGATTGTTAAGCCTTCTAGGCTCCTGGGGTTCTTAATTAAAATTCCTCCCTTAGTTTTTTTATTAACCACAATTCTGGGGGCACTTTGTCCCGCCCTAATTCCAGCTAGGGCTAATTCTTTAATAATTACTTCTACTTGATTAATATTTTCTGAGTCAACCAAAAATAAAATTAAATCGGCGATTCTTATTACTGACAAAACCTCCTTGCCTCGTCCCCGCCCAACAGCTGCTCCTGAAATTAATCCGGGAACATCCAGTATTTGAATTTGAGCACCACGATAACTCATCATTCCCGGTATTACCGTAAGAGTGGTAAATGGGTAGTGGGCGGTTTTTGAATTGGCATCCGTCATTTGATTAAGAACGGTTGATTTGCCAACAGAGGGAAAGCCAACTAAAACTACCGTGGCGTCGCCTCCCTTGCTAACTGCATAACCCCCACCCCCACCCCCGCCTTTCAATCTTTTGTTTAATAACTGGTCTTCTAGGCGGGCGATTTTAGCCCTAAGCCGACCCAAATAATGCTCTGTTCCCTTATGGTGGGGGGTAGCACTAATTTCTTTTTGAATTAAACTAACCTGGTCTTGAATCTTTTGTTCATCCATATCTAGCAATTTCTTCTTGTTATAATAAACAAACAATGAAAAAACTTTTTGTTCTCGTTCTTGCTATTTTAACATTCCTTACTTTTCTTAGCCCAGTTTTAGCTCAAGAAACCAATAAGTTTGGCATTCACATCTTGGAGCCAAGCGAAGTCTTTCAGGCGGCCAAACTCGTTAATTCCCAAGGAGGAGACTGGGGTTGGGTAACTATAGTTTTACGAATTAACGATCTCGATCAACAAAAATGGCAGAATTTTTTTAATGATTGTCGCCGACTTCATTTGATTCCCCTGGTTCGCCTAGCTACCGAAATGGAAAACGAAAACTGGCGAAAACCAACTTTAACCGATATTGACAAAATGGCTGAATTTCTAGCTGGTCTAAACTGGCCAATTAAAAACCAATATATTATTGTTTTTAACGAAACCAATCACGCCAAAGAATGGGGCGGAGAAATTAATCCGGCTGAATACGCCCAAATTTTAAACTATACAATTGACAAATTTAAAGAAAAAGACCAGAATTTTAAAATTCTTAACGGTGGCTTTGATTTGGCCGCTGATAATTCAAGCGGTACTATGGACACCTATCGCTACTGGCAAATAATGAACCAAGCCGTCCCCCAAATTTTTAATCGCCTTGATGTTTGGAGCTCTCATCCTTATCCTAATCCCGGTTTTATTGGAAAACCAACTGATCAAGGCAGACGAAGCATTGTCGGTTATCGCTGGGAAATTACTACTTTAAAAAACAGCTTTGGTGTCACCAAAGATTTACCTGTTTTTATCACTGAAACTGGCTGGCCAAGAAATAATTCAAAATTAGGAACAAAGAGTTCTAGTTTTTACGATCCAGAAACAGTGGCCGAATATACCGAGGCCGCTCTTGGAATTTGGCTTGCCGATCCACAGATTCAGGCCATCACTCCTTTTGTTTTGAATTATCACGCTCCCCCCCTAGATGTTTTTTCCTGGCTAGATCAAGAAGGCCGCGACCATCCTCATTCTCGAAAAATGAGAGAAATGCCTAAAACTGCTTGGTGGCCAGAACAAATCAGTGCTTGGAAAATTGAAGCCGTTGACTTGCCTAAGTTTCTGCCAGTAAACTCTAAATATCAAGGAAAAATAATCTTAAGAAATGTCGGTCAATCAATTTGGGGAGAAAAAGAATTTAGTTTTAATTCTATTTCCAGCCAGGTCGACAATATTGTTCTGCCAAAAGAAAAAAGAATTGAACCAGGCCAGACCTATCAATTTACCTTTAACATCCGAGGGTCAAACCAAGCAGAGATAATTACAATTGCTTGGGAAAACCTAGAAACAGAGGCTGCTGTTAACTTTTTTAACCCAGCCAGTCTTGCTTCCTATCAAAAGAATTTTTGGCAAAAAATTATTTCTTTAATCAGGGTTTGGTGGTATGAAAAGGCTCCGCGTGAAGATTACTATTATCAAAAAGAAAAGCAATAATTGGTTAAAAAGCCCAATGATAAAAAAAATAATTAAATAAACTAAAGGCAACACTAAAGCATTTTTTTTAGATTAAAAAGTTTTATAATCACTAAAAAAAATCATTGCTCAAAATCAATAAATAGGGCATAATGAACAACTACAATGAATAATCTTAAACAATTGTTTTTCCCCAAATCTGTAGCTGTTATCGGAGCCTCAAGAGACAGCCAAAAAATTGGTCATTTAATCTTTAAAAATCTTCTTGATTATAATTTTACCGGTCGGGCTTATCCCGTCAACCCCCAATGCCAAACTCTGCTTGGCCATCAGGTGTTTGCTTCTGTTCTAGACCTTCCAGAAGTGGTCGATTTGGCAATAATAGTTGTCCCAGCCAACATTGTTCCAACAGTTTTAGAAGAAGTTGGTCTTTCTGGCACTAAAACTGTCATTGTTGTTAGCGCTGGCTTTGCTGAAACTGGCTCTTCTGGTCAAGATAAACAAGATTTAGTCGTCAATCTCGCTCAGAAATATGAACTAAGAATTTTAGGACCTAATTGCTTAGGGGTAATCAACCCCCATCTTGGCCTTAATGCTTCGTGGGGGGAAGCTATGCCCAAGCAGGGAAGAATTGCCTTTGCCTCTCAGTCGGGGGCATTAGCCGCTCCAGTTATTGAATTAATCAACGAAACAGGTTTAGGGTTTTCCTTTTTTGCCAGCCTAGGTAATAAGGCCGACATTAATGAGGCTGATTTGTTAGAATTTTTTTCTCAAGACAGGAATACTGATCTTGTTTTGTTTTATTTAGAATCTTTTAAAAATGGAAAAAGATTTCTTGATTTAGTTAAAAAAACTACAACCAAAAAGCCTCTTATTGTTTTAAAATCTGGACAAACTGCGCTCGGGGCCAAGTCTGCCCAGTCCCACACTGCCAGTTTAGCTACTCCACAAAAAGTAACCGAAGGTGTTTTTAGTCAAACCAACATTATCGCCGCCAATAGCGTTGAAGAAATGATTAATTTAGCCAAACTGTTAACTGGTCTTAAGGGTAAAAAACCAGGAAAGACGGTCGCAATTGTCACTAATGCTGGCGGTCCAGGGGTTCTGACCACTGACGCTGTTGTCCAAAATGGACTTTTAATGGCCTCTCTTTCTCCTAAAACAATCAAAGCGCTAATTAAAATTTTACCCAAAGAAGCTGGCCTGAATAATCCAATTGATCTTTTGGGAAACGCTGAGCCAGAAACATATTTTAAAGCCAGTCAAATAATTCTCGCTGATCAAGAAGTTGACAACTTGATTGTCATTTTAACCAAGCAAAGAGGCACTGATGTTGAAGCAATTGCCCACAAATTGACTCAAATTAAAACTAAAAAGCCGATTATTCCTATTTTTATGGGGGGCGAAAGTGTTAAAACCGCTAAAGAAATTTTTCAAAAAAATAAACTGGTTAATTTTTCTGCCCCAAAAGATGTTGCCATCTCTCTGTCAAGGGCAGTTGCCTGGCAAGAAAAAACTAAAGAAAAGCCTAAGGCTAATAACAATAAAATCAATGGCCAAAAAATTAAAGAAATTATTAATAAAACGACTCAAACCAGATTAAATGAAGCAGAGGGATTTGAAATTTTGGCTAATTGTCAAATAGCAGTGCCAGCGTTTGCCAAATTTAAGAATAAAGAACAAGGTTTAGCTATTTTAGAAAAAATTGGCTTACCGGCCTTTTTGAAGGTGTTGTCACCAGAACTGCTTCATAAAACTGAATTAGGAGCGGTGCAAAAAGTTACCTCTCAAGAAAGCTTTTTAAAACACTTTAATATAATGGGTGGGCTTTTTGATTCTCCTGAGTTTATTTTAACCGAAGCAGTTGAAGGAGAAATAGAGTTAATTGTTGGAGTCAAACAAGACTCAAGCTTTGGTCACTTGATTATGGTTGGTGCGGGTGGCATTTATACTGAAGTTTGGCAAGATCAAGTTTTTAGAGCCTTGCCAATTAACCAAAATGACGCCCAAGCAATGCTTTCCGAGCTTAAAATTTATCCTGTCCTAAAAGGGGCTAGAGGAAAGACTGGTGTTAATTTAAATAAAATAGAGGAAGTCCTCTTGGCGATTGCTAAATTAATTGAAATTGCTCCAAGGGTTGACCAGCTAGACATTAACCCTTTAATTGTCAATAAAGAAGTCGCTGTTGCGGTTGATGTTAAAATTTCCTTTTTAGGTTAAGTTGTCACTTAGCCCAATCCATCTCACAAAAATCACCACCGCTTTGTACTGTAGGACAGCCTTGGGTTAAATCTCCAGGATAATCACAAGGCTTAATACGAGTTTCGCTAACACTACAAATTCCCTCTGGGGGAATTTCTTCATTTGGAATTTCAAAATCCATCCCTTCTTGGATAGTTTCTTTTGTAGTTCTAAAGCAGCAATAAGCATCTAGCTCTCTACCTCGACCCATAGTTGTTATTATACTTTTTCTTATTTTTAAAATCAACTAAAAAGAAGTAAAAAAGAAAATGATATAATTAAGGTCGTCAAAAAAAAGAGTGTCGTGGCTATTTATAGGAAAATTAAGCTTGTTATTTTAAACTGGTAATTATTTAATCATTTTTTTGCCCTTATAGCTTAACGGATAAAGCGCCTGTCTTCGGAACAGGTGATGGGGGTTCGATTCCTCCTAGGGGCACCAAAAGTAAAAATAAAAAAAGGTTCTATTAAAAATCTCTCTCTTTCTGAAAAGTAAATTCAAAATTAAAAATGAGCGTTTCTTGCTCGCACCCATAGCTCAGTCGGCAGAGCATCCGCCTCTTAAGCGGCAGGTCGAGAGTTCGAATCTCTCTGGGTGCACTTAAAACCAACTTTGTCGAGAGCTGTTATTTTGCTTGGTCTTCGTGGGACAACAGGGGGCCAGTTGTTTCAATTAAAGATGTTGGCATAAGGCGCCTCACCATAACACCAATCAAGAAAAACAAAGAATCATTCTTCTTTTTTACGAAAATACTTTTTTCCTTTTAGTTTTTCGGGCAACAGGTTCTCCTTTTTATCAGGATATTGCTTATACCCCTTGCCATAACCGAGCTTTTCCATTAATTCCGTTGGCGCGTTGCGAAGGTGAAGGGGAATGGGTAAGTTACCGTATTGTCTAGCGTCCTTTTGGGCTAATCTCAGACCAATATAAGCCGAGCGATCTTTGGGAGCATTAGCCAAATAAACCACGCCATGGGCTAGGTTAATGGCGCATTCCGGATAGCCAATTACTTCACAAGCGGAAAAAACTTCATTAGCTACCACTAGAGCGGTGGGGGCAGCAATACCTATATCTTCAGACGCGAAAATAACCATTCTTCGGGCAATAAAAAGAGGATCTTCTCCCGCCTCCACCATCCGAGCCAAATAATAAAGAGCGGCATCTGGGCTAGAAGCTCTCATTGATTTAATAAAGGCCGAAATAGTATTATAGTGTTCTTCTCCAGCTCGATCATAAAAAAGCTTATCTCTTTGTAAAGCTTCTTTAATATATTGAACAGAAAGGTTTTTTTCTTTTTGTCCATCACTACTATATAATGTATGGGCTATTTCAAGAATATTTAACAAACTTCGAGCATCAGCGTTTGCCGAAGATAATAAAAATTCTTTTGCTTTATTGGTAAGAGTTAAATTGTTTAGCTCTTTAAGGCCACGATCAAGAACTTTTTCTAAATCTTTATCCGTTAATGGATTTAAAACTAAGACTCGCGACCGAGAGAGCAGGGGACCAATAACCTCGAAAGAGGGGTTTTCTGTTGTCGCTCCAATTAAAATAATTGTTCCGTTTTCTACATGGGGAAGCAGGGCGTCTTGCTGGGCCTTATTAAAACGATGAATTTCGTCCAAGAAAAAAATTGTTCTTTGATCTTTTTTTAACCTTAATTTGGCCTCTTTAGCAATTTGACGAATATCAGCCACTCGAGCTAAAACCGCTGATTTCTCAATAAAGAAAGACTTTGTTTTTCGAGCGATAATTCTTGCTAGAGTGGTTTTACCTACCCCTGGAGGACCCCAAAAAATCAAAGAAAACAACCGATCGCTTGAAATTAATTGATGTAAAATTTTTCCCTTTCCTGTCAGATGCTTTTGACCTGAAAATTCAACCAAAGAGTTTGGCCGAATTCGATCGGCAAGTGGAAGAGAACTTTTAAGCATAAAAAATAAATCTCCTGTTGCTGTTTTGGGCTGCTTGAGTGTTTTTTATAATTTGTATTATACAAAATTTAATTAGTGTCTTAATGCTTCAATCGGATCCAGTTTTGCCGCCTTAGAGGCTGGGGCTACTCCAAAAACTATGCCAATCAAAGCAGAAATTGAGAAGGCTAACAAAACCGACCAAGGAGTAACGGCTGTGGTCAAAAATAAATCTATCGCCAGTGAACCCAAAAAACCAAAAACCACTCCAATTGATCCCCCCACTATACTCAAAAACACCGACTCAATGATAAATTGAACTAAAATATCTCTGTTTTTTGCCCCAACCGCTTTCCTTAAACCAATCTCGGCGGTTCTTTCCGTCACCGACACTAGCATAATATTCATTATGCCAATGCCACCAACCAATAAAGAAATTGCAGCAATTCCTCCTAGGGCCACAGTTAAAATTCCCAAAATGCTTTCTATTTGATTAAGAACTTGCCTTTGGTCAAGAACAGAAAAATCATCTTCAGCAAAATAAGAAAGCAGTTCCGTCTCGATTGCTTTTTTAACTTGCTCGATATCAGCTTCTGTTTGGGCTTTAACTATAATGGTGCTATATTCCTCTTGATTGAAAAGCTGTTCCGTTGTTTTTAGGGGAACAATAATGGCATCGTCAATAGACGAAGCTCCCATCGCTCCACCGCCTTGTTCTTCTAAAACCCCAATTACTTCAAAAGCCGCTCCAGCCAAAAAAAATCTTTTTCCTAAGGGGTCAATTCCGGGAAAAATTTCCCTAACCACCCTACTTCCAATTATCGCCACTCTTCTGCTTCTTTCCTCCTCGGTTTCGGTAAAAAAACGACCTAGTCTAAGGTCAACGTTAACAACTTGGCCATAACTGGCCTCTGCCCCAAAAACAACAGTGTTAAAGGTGTTTCCTTGATATTTTGCTTGTTCGGCGATCTGAGTCACCGCCGAAAGAGATTCAATTGGAACTTCCAAATCTTCAATCGCTTCTCGGTGTTGACGACCTAGTTTTGCTTTGCTAAGCAAGGCTCTTTCACCAAACCCAGACGACAAGTCTCCCGGATAAACATAAATCAGATTACTGCCTAGAGCCTCAAACTGTTCAGTAATATAAATCTTCAATCCAGCGCCTATAGACACTAAGGAAATTACCGCTGCCACTCCGATAATAATTCCCAGCATTGTTAATAGCGAGCGAGTTTTATTGGCCCACAAAGACCGTAACGCTATTTTGAAAATCTCTAGATTAAAGGGCATTGTTCTTGCTGTCTTTAATAATCAAGCCATCTTTAAGGCTAACTATTCGTTTGGCGGCCCGAGAAACCTCAAGGTCGTGAGTAACTAAAACAATTGTTTTTCCTTGTTTGTGTAGCGCGTTAAGGGTCGTCATCACCTCTTCTCCAGACTTGCTGTCTAGGTTTCCTGTTGGTTCATCGGCCAAAATTACCAAAGGATTGTTGATGAGGGCTCGGGCAATCGCTACTCTTTGCTGCTGACCCCCAGACAGCTCGGTTGGTAGATGATTAACTCGATCGGCTAAACCAAATAAGGCCAGCTTCTCTCTTGCCAAATTCATTCTTTCCTGATAGGGAATATTGCTGTAAATAAGAGGAAGTTCCACGTTTTCTAGAGCCGTTAGGCGGGCTAAAAGATGAAAAGTTTGAAAAACAAAACCAACCTTTTCCCGTCTTAAAAGAGCTCCTTCTTCTTCAGAAAGAGCAGAAACCTCTTTTCCTTCTAAATATATTTTCCCTTCATTTGCTCGGTCTAAAAGACCTAAAATGTGCATCAGGGTTGACTTACCGCAACCAGAGGGACCAACCAAAGCAACAAACTCGCCCGGATTAATAATTAGATTTATTCCTCTTAGCGCCTGAACCTTAACTTGGCCCGTCTGATAGTGTCTTTTAACATTTTCCAGTTGATAGATTGGTGTTTGGCTTGGAGAATTAGATTCTTTGGCCATCGCTAATTTTACTAATCCCCGAAGAAATAACTATTTCTCCCTCTGTTAATCCTTCAATAACTTCTGCTCCACGATCAGTTATTAGGCCAACCGTAACTGGCTGCTTTTTGGCTCGATCGTTAACCACCGTAAAAACCGAATACTCTCCATCTCGCTTAATTAGAGCAGTCTCTGGCACAATTAAAACTCCTTCCTTTTTTTCAATTAAAATTTCACCATCTCCATTCATGCCGATTTTAAACTCAGGCTCTTTTTCTAAAAAAGAAACTATCACTTGATAATAGGTCCCTTGTCCAGCAAGAGGAGTAAAGCCAACCCTGCTAATAGAACCGACAAAATTTCGGTCAGGAAAAGCATCTAGGCGAATATCAACTTTTTGCCCCTCTTTTAAGCCAACCACTTCGGTTTCATTAACTGTTAAATAAAAAGCCAAAGAGTCAGGATTAACTACGAAAAATGTCGCTTGAGCTGGGGTTATGTTAATTCCAGGCAAGGGCGAATCAATTTTAGTAACAATTCCATCAAGAGGGGAGTGAATCGTAGCGTATTTTAGAGCTAAATCAATTAACTCTACTTCAATTACTCGATTACTTAAAGAAAGTTGAGCTTTATCTAAAATTCGTTCAATTTCTTTAGTAATAACAGCATTGTCTTTTTCTTCTTGATAGTCGTCGTGGGCTTGGTCAAAACTTAGTCTTTGGGTCATAAAATCGTTTAGTTGTTTTTCTAGCCTCTTTTTTAGTTCACGCCTATCTAGTGAAGCTAGGGCTTGCCATTTTTTAACCTGATCGCCTTCGCTTACTCCAACCCAGGCTAGTTGTCCTGAGGTTTGAAACCTAACCTCGGCTTGTTCTTTAGCGTCAATTGAGCCAGGAACAGAAATTGTTAAAACCAAGTCTTCTTTTCTAACCTTTACGGTTTCGATTGCTTCCTCGGGAGACTCTTCTTTGGCAAAAAGACTCAAGCCCACCCCAATTCCAACCAGTAAAACCAAAAAGACAATAACTATCTTTCTGTTTTTTAAAACCTTAAGCATAAAAATAATATTAATTGATCAAAAAATAATTTTTTTTAAGGACGAATAACAAATCCCAATAAATCTCTTTTGCCGATTAAAAACTTTGTTCGCAACCTATCTCGATCGGTAACACTAACCATACTATTAATTTTCCGCCCAGCCAAATAGTATTCCAGGGCAATTACCGGCCGACGACTTTTCCCTAGAGCACTTCGGTATTGGGCCTGATAAATGATATTATCATTTGATAGCAATCCTAGTTTTCGGGCCAAATCTTCGTCAATCGCGCTCCGATCGGCTCCAGTATCAACTTTAGCCAAAACTGAGATCCTGTTCTTGTTTTGAGCCACAACCCTAACTTCCTCAATTAAACTGATTATTTTGGGTTCGTTTTTGCTGCCGACTCTATCGGCAAAACTAGCCCCAAACAAAGCTTTGGTAATTTTAACCCCGTGCTCAGGGCTGCGAATCTCCAGTCTTTCTATTCGTTCTAGTCGTTTTTGCAAACCAGTTTTATTGGCCACCTGAATTGATAGCCCTGGACGAGAATTCAGTTCAACAATTAACGGCCCCTTGGTTTGATCAATTAAAAAATCGATTCCTAAATATCCGAGAGAAGAAATGGCCTCCTGAGTCCGAATAGAATACAATAAAATTTGATCCCAATGGGGAATCCTTAGGCCATTAATTTTTATTTTTGTTCCTGGCAAGTGAGTAATTGAATGTCCACGATAAATTCCGTGGGTTGTTACTCCTGTGGCCAGGTCAATGCCCACCCCAATCGCTCCCTGATGAAGATTCGCCTTGCCATCAGATTTTTCCGTCGGTAATCTTAACATCGCCATTACCGGCACTAAATTAAAAACAATTACTCTAATGTCTGGAGTTCCCCCCTTAACATACTTGCCAAAAACTTTAATGATTCTAACTCGTTCTTCAATCAAGGCTTTATCCGCAGTATTGTGAATGCTGTAATGACCCGACAAAATCTCTTGAGCATGGAATTTCAGATCAGAAATATTAACAATTTCACCATTCATCAGCTCCCATTCTCCGGCAAAATGACTTTTCTTTCTGACCACCAAAATTCCTTCGCCGCCAAACCCCCCAGAGGGTTTGAGAACAAAATTATCGGGCAAATTTAACCAAGAGAAGTTTTCAATGTCTTTGGGGCTAGAAAAAGCTTTAATTAGTTCTGGAGAGGGCAGATTGTGTCTTTTTAATATTTTTTTTGTTGCCAGCTTTGAATCAGCAACCTGACGACCTTTTTTAGTGTTATAGCGAAGATATTTATGATTGCGGGCGTTCATGCCCAAAACATCTTGCCATCTTTTCATTAAGTATTGTTTAACTTTTAAATATTGATCGAAATCGGCGATACTCCAACCAGCGAAGACCAGAATAACGACCAACAATAAAGTTAATAACAAGAAGGGAAAGATACACGACTTCTGGGTTAAGCAGAACAAAGCCTTGAAGAGCCCGCCAACTTAAAAACCAATAACCAAAAATTGCCACAACTAGAGTTTGGCCAGTCATCTTTAACGCCTCAGTGCTGTTTTTGCCAATTAAAACCTCAATAAAGTTTTCGGCTAAAAGAATCATGATTAAAATTGGAAAAATGGAAATATCAGCTACGCTATCGAACCCAAGTTGAGGGCCCAAAAAAAATAAACTAAAAACTCCTAAACAAACAAACCACAGCAGTAAAGACATTTTGGGTAAAAAATGAACCCTAATTTTCCTAAGCATCGTTCTAACTAAAATAGCAATAGAAACAATAACCAAGAAAAGCAACAAGCCCTGTGTTAGCCCAGTAGCAATAAAAGCAACAGAAATCATAACTGGGGTAAAAATACCAAAACCAGAAAGACCAAAAACATAGCGAACAAAGGTGATTAGGGTAGCAACTAGGGGAAGTAAAAAAACTAAAATAATAGTGTTGGCTGGAATACCTTGGCTAGTTGCCTGCCGAATTGCATGTTTTAAGAAGTTATCAAACCTTAATCTTCCCACTTCCTGACCCTCTAAAAGCAGGGCTAATCTTTCTTTAACTATCTCTGTTGGTTCGGTAATTCTTTCACTTTTTTCTTTCTGGTCAAGACCAACTTCCGCCGCTTCTGTTGCTACCAGGCTGGCTTCCTCTAGTGTTGGCTGCTCCTGATCCAAGACTGGCGATGGTCCTTGAGATTTAACCAAAGAAAAAGAAGTTAGAAAAACACCCCAAAATAATAACCAGAGAATTTTTTTCATCTCGATAATTCTAGCAACAAAGACAGGGTTTGTAAAATTTTTTAAAAACCTAAGAAATGTTTATTAAAAAAATTAAAAACCAACTGAACAACAAGTAGCGCTTTTTTCCCAAGCAATTAAGTTTGTTAAAAAAACCAGTATTTTGGTTTATTGTAAGTGCCGCGAGAGGGAATCGAACCCTCACGATGTTAAACATCACAAGATTTTAAGTCTTGCGCGTCTGCCAGTTCCGCCACCGCGGCCAAATAATGATCGCCAAAAGAGAACCTTTTTCTTGGTGCCAGAGAGGAGACTTGAACTCCTACGCTCGTAAAAGAGCACACGGTCCTAAGCCGTGCCTGTCTGCCAATTCCAGCACTCTGGCAAGAAAATCTCCGCACCGTCCGCACCGCAAAAGAAACAATTACTTTGCTTCGTTTTTCCCCAACCACATCAACACCAAAACACTTCCCTAGCTTTTATTATAAACCAAAAGAGAAAAAAGAGGAAAACTTTAATCGTTTAAGTATTGCTAAAAACAGCGCTTAAATAAACCGTTCAAAAGAAAAACAAATTTTTTCTCTTCAACAAACCCTATAATTAAAAATCAAGTCCATAAAAAAATCCCAGAGTCTGCTTTAACTAATAAAGCTAACCCCAGGATCTAATTAGAGATTATAGCACTATCTTATAGTTATGTCAACTGTTCAAAGAAATAACCAACAAAAAAAATAGTTTTTTCTTCGTAGCTCTTGGACTAGTTTCGTTTTTGATCGAAAAAACTCTTGTGAAACAAGGGGCTTCTGTGTTATCATTGTCACTATGGTTAAAGCTAAAAAGTATGAATTAACAATCGTTTCTCGCCTCAATCCCAAAACCAAGACAGGAGAGGCCAACTTAGAGAAAATCAAAACTAGCCTAGCTTCATTTGGTAAGATCCTAAAAGAAGAAAGTTGGGGAAAAAAACCCTTGGCTTATCCGATTAAAAAAGAAACTGAAGCCTATTACCATTGGTTTTTTCTTGAAGCGGAGGCAAAAAAAGTTAGTCGCCTTGACAATATTTTAAAATTAAACAACAATATAATCAGACACTTGTTAGTAGTTTTTGACTAGGAGGGCAAACAACTTGACTACACGTTCTCTTAATAAAGTAATGTTGATTGGGAACCTTACCCGAGATCCGGAGTTGCGTTATACCGGGAAGGGGACTGCTGTCTGCTCTTTTGGCTTGGCTACCAACCGTAGCTGGGTTACCGAGCAGGGTGAAAAAAAAGAAGACGTTTCTTTTCATCGGGCCGTTGCTTGGGATAAGTTAGCTGAAATTTGTTCTCAGCTTTTATCTAAGGGTCGCCGTGTTTATGTTGAGGGTCGACTACAAACTAGACAGTGGGAAGATCAGAGTGGCAACACCAGGCAAACTACCGAAATAATCGTTTCGGAAATGATGATTTTAGACTCTCGTCGATCAATTGAAGAAGAAGGAGCAGAAACCGAAGGCCTTGATTCAAAACAAGTAGCTAATTCTTTCGGCGAAGAAGACCAAGTTTCTAAAAAATTAAAAAAAGATCAAACAAACAAAAACGAGGAAAACATTGACGCTAATGACATTCCTTTCTAATTTAATTCCCAAAAAATATGGCTAAAAAACCCTTTTTAAAACCAAAAAGAAAGCTTATTAAAAACTGTTTTTTTTGTCAAAATAAAGCTCAGCCAGACTACAAAGAGGTTGAGGTTTTGTTGCGTTTTATTACTGAGAGAAAGAAAATCTCCTCGCGAGAATACACTGGAGTTTGCGCTAAACACCAAAGAAAACTAACTGGCGCCATCAAAAGAGCCAGACACCTTGCTTTAATTCCCTTTGTTAGCCAAATCCATTAAATTACTGCCTAATGGCTGATTTTTCTTTTTTTCTTCCTTTACCAAAAAAAGCTAAACCCTTAGTTAAAAAAGGGGATAGTCTTGGACGAGGAGAAAAAGTGGCAACCTTTTGGAAAACCAAAAAGCACAAAATTGACCTTGTCAAACAGCTAAAAGTTTCTCCCAAGAAGGTTAGTGCCTGTCTCTTGGTTAAATTAGGTCAAAAAATTAATTTCGACGAACCCCTTGCTAAAACAAATAGTTTTTTAAAAAAAAACTCCATAAACTCTCCAGTTTCTGGGCAAGTTTTTGCCTTTGATAGCAACACCGGAGATTTAACAATAGAAACAATAGAAGACGGTCAAGACTTGCTGTCTCCTTTTTCGGGAAAGGTGGAAAAAATTAGCCAAGAAGGAGTTACCATTAAAATGAGAGCTAAAGAGATTGTTGAGGCTGATGATTGTTGGGGGGAGGATTTGTTTGGTCAATTAACTTACCACAGTGGTACCCTCACTTCTTTTGACTGTCAATATCAAAGAAAAATAGTCTTAGCCGACCAGTTTTTTCCAGCCCTAATCAATAAGGCTCAAGCCATTAATGCTCTGGCTATCATTAGTGATGATAAAATTAATTTAAATAACTTTACTTTAGCTGACCTGACTTTGGTTAAGGTTAAACCTCAGCAGGCTTCTGAGTTAAAAAAATTTATAAATTATCAACTAATTCTTGATTGTCAGCAAAAAAAAATCATAATCTTAGATAATGAAAATTAAACAGTTTCGCAACTTTGTTTTAGGCTTGGCCCTGTTGGCGTTGTCTTTTGGTGCTGGTTGGCGTTTAGGACAAAATAGCCCAAACAAACCAAGCTTTAGATCCTCATCTTCTCCGCTCGAATTTACCCAGTCTGCTCTTTTTGGTCAGGTTTATCAAATTCTAGACCAGCTTTATTTAGAAAGAGACAAGCTTCAAGACCAGCAAAATCTTCTTTATGGCTCAATTAAGGGAATGGTTTCATCTCTGGGAGACCCCTATACTGTTTTTCTTTCTCCAGAAGATAACAAAAAGTTTCAAGAAGATATGACTGGCAGCTTTGGTGGTATTGGCATTGAATTGGGCTACAGAAACAACCAGCTGGCCGTAATTGCTCCTCTTGAAGGAACTCCAGCACAAAAAGCCGGAGTTAAAGCCGGAGACTTGATTATTCATCTTAAAGATGAAAGCAAGGGAATTGATCAGGGCTCAGCCGATCTGTCTTTAATTGAAGCAATGGAAATTATTCGTGGTCCCAAGGAGTCAAAAGTAATCCTAACTCTGGTAAGAGAGGGGATAAGCGAACCGTTTGAGATAGAAATAGTCAGAGCTGAGATTGTTATTCCTCGTGTTGTTTTAGAAGAAATTAAACAAAACAATCAACTTTTTGCTCATCTTAAACTGGCTCGTTTCGGCGATAGCACCATTGAACAATGGGATGAAGCTGTTAATCAAATCAACCAGCTAAAAAATCAAAATGATAATTTTGCTGGAGTTATCCTTGATTTAAGAAATAATCCAGGTGGCTACCTAGAAGGAGCAGTTTATGTTGCCTCAGAATTTCTTTCTCAGGGCGTAATTGTCCACCAAGAAGGAGCCTCAAACAATAGACAAACATTCTCTGTTAACCGTCAAGGAAAATTAACCCAAACCCCTTTAGTAGTTATCGTTAATCAAGGCAGTGCTTCAGCTGCCGAAATTGTTGCCGGTTCTTTAAGAGAGCAAAGAGAGGCAAGAATAGTTGGTCAGACTACTTTCGGTAAAGGAACAATTCAACAGTCTAAGGAGTTAGCCGATAATGCTTCTCTTCATGTCACTATTGCTCGCTGGCTTTTGCCATCAGGAACAGAAATTCATCAAAAAGGCGTTAAGCCTGACGTTGAAGTTGAAGATAATTTTGACACCGAAGAAGATGAAGTTCTTCAAGTTGCCCTTGACCAACTAATAAGCAATTAACTATACTAAAAAAGATTAATTATGGTTTTTAAAAATAAAGTTTTTTTTGTTTTAGTTGTTTTTTCTTTATTTTTGGTTGCTCTTGTAGCTGGAGCCATTTTTGATCGTTTAATTGGCTATGAGTTTCTTGATTCTTGGTGGCCCAGAGAAACCACTCCAGTCGCCACTGTCACCAATAGAATTGTCCAGGAAGAGTCAATGATAATTGATATTGCGGAAAAGATTTCTCCAGCGGTGGTTACGGTTGGAATTAATAAAACAGAGCGTTTTTCTACTTTTAACCCCTTTGATCCTTTTTCCTTTTTCGATACCCAAGAACAACAAGTCGAACAAGACATTGGTAGCGGGTTTATTATTGATTCAAACGGCTTAATTATCACCAATAAGCATGTTGTCTCTGATCCAGAAGCTCAATATCGAATTATTACCGCCGACAACCAAACTTATGAGGTTAAAAATATTTACCGCGACCCCTCTAACGATCTGGCTATTTTAAAAATAGATGGGAATAATTTGCCAATTATAGAACTGGGAGACTCCGACGAGTTACGAGTTGGGCAATTTGCCCTAGCAATCGGCACTGCCCTAGGAGAATTTCGTCATACTGTCACCACTGGAGTAATTTCTGGTTTGGGTCGAGGGGTGATCGCTGGATCTCCCTTTGCTGGCTATGTTGAACAGTTAGATAACGTTATTCAAACTGACGCCGCAATTAATCCAGGCAATTCCGGCGGTCCCTTATTAAACTCTGCTGGTCAAGCAATCGGCATTAATGTCGCTGTGGCTCAAGGAGCACAAAACATCGGATTTGCCATTCCTATTAATGTCGTTCGCAATGTGGTAGAAAACTTTCTAACCACCGGTGAATTTAGTCGACCATTCTTGGGTATCCGCTATTCTGTTGTCACCAAAGAGGCGGCAATTTTAAACGAAATTCCTGAAGGGGCTTATGTGGTCGAAGTAATCACCAACTCTTCTGCCCTAGACGCTGGAGTTGAGCCTGGTGATATTATTCTTAAAATTGATAATCAAGAAATAAAAGAAACTGGTGGTAACGTTGCCGAAATTATTAATCAAAAAAGAATTGGGGATGTTATTTCTCTTCAAATTTGGCGCGAAGGGGAAGTTTGGCAAACTGAAGTCAAACTAAGAGGTCAATAAACTAGTTCTTTTTTTTTGTCTTTTTTATTTTGATTCTGGAGAGATTTAATAATTCTGTTCAAGTTTCCGTCAACTACTTGATCTAGGTTCTGCCAAGATTTATTAAGTCGATGATCGGTAACCCTATTTTGAGGAAAGTTATAGGTTCTAATTTTTTCCGCTCTTTCAGCCTCACCAATGGCTTGGCGCCTGATTTCGTCTCGATCCCCCCTTTCAAGGCTAGCCTGGCGTTTGGCTAATTCTGCTTTTATTTTTTCCAAAGCTATTTCTCGGTTTTGATGTTGCTGTCTTTCTGATTGAGAAACAACCACAATACCAGTTGGTTTATGGCGCAAACGCACGGCCGTAGATAGCTTGTTAACATTCTGTCCCCCATGACCGCCAGCCCGAAAAAACTCTATTTCTAAATCGGCCAAATTAACATCAACCAAAGAGGAGGTGTTGTTTTCCTTAGACAAGACTACCACCGAAGCGGTTGAGGTGTGAACCCTACCTCTTCTTTCGGTGTTAGGAATTCTTTGTACTCGATGAACTCCCGATTCCCAAATCAACAAGGAATAAGCCTCGTCTTCTTTAATTTCTAGGCGGTCTTCGGCCAAAATTTTAGCTGACCAATTATTTTGAAGAGCAAAGCGTTGATACATCCTCAATAAATCCTGTTGCCAAATCTTGGCCTCATCGCCACCAGTGCCAGAACGAACTTCAATAATAACAGCCACTATTTGAAATTTTAATTTCTAATTCTTCTTTCTACGAAGCTTCAAGTTTATTGATCTTCAGATAAAGAGATTAATTGCTTGTGATTTTTTTTGTTCGCTTATTTTTTTAAAACGAGAAACTGGGCGGATTATTTAATAATCTATCTTCTTGTCTTAAAAACCAAAAAAAACAATCCTTTGTTTAACCGATTAAATCTTTTTCCTAATTAGCTTTTATTTTGCTTGTTCGAGCATTTCTTTTAAAGTCTTAGTCGAGGCGACTGAAGCGTTTTTCGCCCTTCTGGTTTTTTTAGTTGTCTTTTTGGGGCTTTTCTTAACCTGCTCCATCCAGTTCTCAAATCGCTTCACTCGACCGCCAACATCGATGTACTTCATTTGCCCAGTAAAAAAGGGATGACAGGCCGAACAAAGGTCAACTTTAATCTCGGACTTGGTTGAGCCAAGGGTAAAATTATTCCCACAAGCACAAACAACCTTCGCTTTAGGGTAGTATCGAACTTGATTGGTTTTTAGTTTTGTCATAATTCAAAGCCTATTTTAACACAAAATTACAAGAAAAATGCGGACTAACCTTTATGGCTTCTTTTTCATTTCCAAACCAAACTCAAAACAACTATTTATTTTAAAATTAAAAATAAGCTCCAATCTAATCAAGGGTCTCTCTGTTTTCTTTTTTTAAAACGCTAACCAAGTCTTCCTCTTTAACTAGTTTTTGCTGACCAGAAATTAGGTTTTTAATTGCGATCTGACCAGAAGCCTTTTCTTCTGGTCCAATAATCAAGGCCAACTTAAACCTTTTTTTGTTAGCATAATTGAGTTGTTTGGCCAAAGAAATGCGATAGTCTAAATATGTCTCTATGTTTATTCCTGCCCTTCTTAGCTTGTTGGCCACCAAGAGGGAAGTGCGAAACAACTCTTCGTTAAAAACAGTAACCAAGGTTTTAGCCGACAAGCTCGACAAAGCCGGCAAGCGATTTAGTTCTAATAAAAGCTGATAGATCATCATATCTCCAGCTGCCAAACCAACTCCACCAATTTTCCTTTTTCCTCCGACGTCACCAACTAGGCCCTGATAACGACCACCACCAAATAATGATCGGCCCTCAGCTTTTTTTAGTTGAGCTTCAAAAACAGTATCGGTGTAATAATCAAAACCACGAACGATAGTTGGGTCAAACTTCACCCAATCTGCTACTCCAAGATCAGATAAAGAAGAAAAAAGGTCTGTTAACCAAGACGATTCATTAGAGTAATCATTGTCCTGCAACGATAATTCAAGGTCCTTGACTTGGAGCTTGTCTAATCCTTCTTGGGATAACATTTGCCTAAAGCTGGATGGCGAAACCTTTTCTTTTTTATCAATAATTCGAAATAGAGAAAGTCTCTTTTGTTCCGAGAGCCCAATAATTTTAAACTTATTCTCTAAATACTTGCGGTCGTTGATTTTAACAACCACCTCTTCACTGGTTAATCCTAAAGAGGCCAGAAAGTTTATCCCCAGAGAAATAATTTCAGCGTCAGCGCTAGGAGAATCTTGACCTAGAATGTCTAGATTCCATTGATAAAACTCTCTTCCCCGACCCCTCTGGGGTGTTTCGTAACGAAAAAATCTTCCCCAAGACCACCAACGCAAAGGAAAAATTAACTGGTGTTCTTTGCTTGCTACCATTCGCGCTAAGGTTGGGGTTAATTCTGGTCTTAAAACTAAATTATTTTTTTCCGACTCACCCTTAACTGGAACAACAAACGATTGCCTTTTGACAATTTCCTCTGAAGACTTAGCTAAATATAAAGAGATGGGCTCTAAGATTGGGCCTTCGTATTCTTGATATCCAAAGCTTTCACTGGCAATTCTGGCCTTCTTGTAAAGCCAACTTTGCCACACCTGATCTTCGGGATAAAAATCTCTTGTTCCCTTAACTGGTTTTATTGTTTTGTTAAACAACTTTATCTAATTTTACTAAATTTGACTAAATTTTAACAGAGAAGAGAAGGGGTTACTCGTCCGCCTGAACAGAGCCTGAAACAGGGGTCGCAATATGAATTTTAGTGGCTTTAATTCTATCGCTATTATTTTGTCTTTGACCAACCATCACTATTCGGTTTTGCTCTTCTAGACGCTCAAACTTTCCAGTAAAAATTTTACCCTCTTTATCTTGATAGCTCAAACTGGCCTTGTCAGCCAACACCTCCAAAACTAAATCACCTTGAGTCAAAACAAAAACTTCTTCTTCAGAAGAAATATCGCTAACTAAACCAAAAAAAGATTCTCTGGTAATTGGGGGTGGTGTTTCTTGAATCACCAATCTTCTAATTTCAAGTTTATCTGGATCAAGTCGATTAACATATCCCATTGCTACCAAGTAGTTGCCCATTTCTAAGTCTTGTGGAGTAATTCTTTCCCGATTAATTCCAATCATTACTGTTTGGTCATTATAAAAAGCAGATCTTCTTTGACCATCAACTTCGATTGATAGTTCTTTGCCGTTTTCTTGATGTGCCACCAGATTACCACAGAAAGCCTTTCTTATCATTAGTTTTTGGCTGTCTTCGCCGTCAGTTTCGGCTAAAATTGCCTCAACTTCTTTTCTTAAAAGATCAGCTTTTTGCTGATCTTCTTTGAGAGAAGGCGCCTCTTCAATTGCTCCAATCGGTGTAATCAATAAAAAGAATCCAAACCCCAACAATAAAAATAATGTTTGCTTAACCTTGAGCATTTTAGTCAATACTATAATTTAGCAGTTGAATAGACAATCGTCAAGGTGGCTTCATCTTTGTTTCCTTGATAGTCATAAGAAACAACCTTAACCTCATTGGCTCCACCAGTCAGCAAGGCTGTTCCAACGAAATCCCCTTGGTCGTCGGCAGTAACAATTGTTTCTCCTTCGGCATAAATTAAAACTACCACCGCTCCGGGAACGGTTTGGCCAGAAATTCTTACCTCGCTGGTCTCAATAATTGCCCCTTCTTCTGGATAGTTAACTCTAACAAAAACTAACGGCTCCTCACTTGCTTGAACGGGGATTTCTTCTGAAGAAAGAGGTTGTTCTTTTTCTTCTGTTTGGCCAACGGGGCTTGCTGGTCTCTGATTTGTCCACCAAAATCCACCAACAATTAATAGTCCCAAAAGAAATCCTAAAACAATTGCAACAACAACCTCTTTACGCATATCTCTTTATTTAATATAACTTGCCTCGACTTGATTGTCAATTAAGTTAATACATTTTAATAAACTAAATAAAAGCCCAGCTTAAGGTTAAAAATTAAAGTCGTTTTCCATTTTTAATTTTTAGCAATTAATTGTCATCCTTTCTTTCTTGTGGTAAATTATATTTATGGAAATTTGGTATTTAGGATTTGGGAGTTTTCGTATTCGCACCAAAAGAGGGATTATTATTACTGACCCCTATGACGAAGCAACCCTGAAACCAAGGACATCTCTAGCCGAAGCTAGCTTAATCACTGTTAGTCGTCCTAACCCTCTTCATGGCAATCAAGTCGTCAAAGGGGAGCCTTTTGTTATCAATGCCCCAGGAGAATATGAGATTGGCGGCATTAATGTTTTAGGAATTCCCTCTTGTCAAGAAAAAGAAAATAACAACAAAAAGAGTGATAATGTTATTTATCTTTTCCATATTGGCGAAATCAGCATTGCCCATTTGGGTCAACTCAACCACCAGCTCAGCAAAGAATCTCTTGCCCAACTTGACTCTCCTGATATTGTTTTTCTGCCCCTAGGAGAAGAAAATGGCTTGACAGTTAAATACGCCGCCGAAATTATTCGCCAAATTGAAGCAAAAATTATTCTGCCGATTCATTATATTAAAGAAAGCGGTCATCTACCACTAGATCAGGTTGAACCAATTGTTAATTTTCTAAAAGAAGCAGGAGAAAGCCCCAAAGTAGAATCAAAGCTAATCATTAGCAAAAACGATCTTATTGGTGAAGAGGTAAAAAAATTTATTTTGCTTGAAAATCGCGGCAAGAACTAGCTTCTTCAAATCATCGTCAACCCCCTTAAGGTAGTGGTTTAATAATTATCTAAACAGATTAATATAAGCTATAATTAGCATCAAAGATGCCAACTAAAAAACCATTAAAAATCCCCCCTCATTCAAGCGAAGCAGAAGAATCGGTCCTAGGATCCATTTTAATCGACAAAGACGCCATCTCTATAATTGCCCCCTCGCTGAAACCTGAATATTTTTATGACGAAAATAATGGGCGGATCTATGAAGCAGCTTTAATTCTTTATGAAAATCGCCGACCGATTGACCTTGTCACCTTAACTTCAGAATTAAAAAAAACTAAAGATTTGGCTCGAATCGGCGGAGCCTCATACTTGGCAGAACTAACTAATCGGGTGGCAACAGCGGCCAATGTTGAAGACCACACTCAAATCATTAAAAGAAACTGGATTAAGCGACAGCTTATTTCTGCCTCTGGGAAAATTTCTTCATTAGCTTTTGATGAGGGAAGAGAGGCTCATGAGGTTTTAGAGGAAGCAGAAAAAGAGGTTTTTTCTATCTCTCAGTCGGGTCTAGCAAGGGGTTTTATTCCAGTCAAGGATGCTCTCGTTGAATCATTTGATCGCCTTGATGAGCTCCATAAAAGATCCAGCGGTTTGAGGGGATTACCAACAGGCTTTTCCCAGCTTGATAACCTCTTGGCTGGAATGCAAGATTCTAACTTGATAATTTTAGCAGCCCGGCCTGGTATTGGAAAAACAGCCTTAAGCCTTAATATCGCTCGCCATGTGGCAGTTGAAGAAAAAATTCCAACTGGAATTTTTTCCCTAGAAATGAGCCAAGAAGAGCTGGTTGACCGTCTTTTGGTGCGCCAAGCTCAAATTGACAGCTGGAAGCTTAAAACTGGTCGGTTAGACGAAGATGATTTTTCTCGTCTTTCCGATGCTATGGGAACCCTGGCCGAGGCTCCTCTTTATATTGACGATACTCCAGGCATTTCAATTTTAGAAATGCGCACTAAGACCAGAAGATTACAAATGGAAAGGGGTTTAAAATTGTTAGTCGTTGACTACCTTCAGTTGATTCATGGAAGAAATATTGAAAACCGAGTTCAGGAGGTTTCTGAAATATCTCAGGGATTAAAGAATCTAGCCAGAGAGTTAAAAATCCCAATTCTTGCTCTTTCTCAACTTTCTCGGGCGGTTGAGGTCCGTGGTGGTCAGCGACCGCGACTAGCTGATTTACGCGAAAGTGGTTCTATTGAGCAAGATTCTGACGTGGTAATGTTTCTTTATCGTGAAGACGATAATGATCGAGAAAATATAACTCTAGAAATAGCCAAGCACCGCAATGGTCCCGTTGGTTTAGTTAACTTGCGTTTTATGCAAAAACAAATTAGTTTTTATCCTCTAGAAAAAAATGCCTAAAGACATCGCAACTAACTTAATTAACCTCCCTTGGGGTAGGGGAGGGGTTACTGTTTTTGGCCTAAGCTTATTTTTGGCCTTTCTTGCTGCCTCTTTTGTTTTTTTTCGTCAAGCAAGAAAAGAGTTTCCGAGTGACGAGGAACCAATCAGCTTTTTAGTTAACAGCTTGCTGTTTTGGTTAATTGGGGCTCGCCTGGTTTTCTTTTTAGATAATTTTCAAAACTTTGATTCACCAACCAAGCTTTTATTTCTTTGGCGCTATCCAGGACTATCGTTTTCTGGCGGGTTTTTGGCAATAATTGTTGCTAGTTATTTTTGGGCTAAAAAGCGTCGCTTCCAAATTTGGAAGCTAGCCGATCAGGCAACTGGACCATGGCTAATTTTCACCAGTGGCTTTTTTCTGGGACAATGGCTGTCTGGTCAGGAAGATTTTTATTTAATTGTTTTCGGACTAACCCTGCTTCTGATTGGTCCAGTAATTTGGGCCTTAAAATCCTACCGTTCTTTGGTCTGGTACCCCTCAGGAAAAATTGGTTTCGCTTTATTAATAAACAACGCTATTTTTTTCTTTAGCTTCACTCCACTTGCTTTTCTCTTGTCTTCTGGTTTATACTTAGAAGCGACTTTAGGAGCAGTGTTGTTTTTCTGGTCTTTGGTGGCTTTATTCTTAAGGTCAGAAAGCGAATCAGCTAAAATGGCCAGCCAAAGAATCTCTAAAATATTAAAAACAAAAAATGGTTAAAAATAAAAAAAAGTTAACTAAAAATAAAAGCGATCAGGCCAGATTTGTTTTTCCAACCCATCTCTTGGCTCCAATTGGCCATTTTTTAGTTGGAGAAGAAAGAAAAATTTTAAAAAAAATTAGAAACTTAAAAGAAGAAGATCCTTTTAAGAGCTTAAATCGAGGCTCAAATAATGCCTCTCCAGACGCTGACGCTGAAGAACAATTTGGCCATATGAAAAACGCCGCAATTCAAAATCAGCTTCGTCGTCGCCTTATTCAGGTTCGCAAAGCTCTAACTAGAGTTAAAATTGGTAATTATGGTGCTTGTGAAAAATGTGCTAAGTTGATTGACACTGACCGCTTAATTGTTTATCCAGAAACAACAACTTGTTTGACTTGCCTCGAGAAAGAAGAAAAGAAAAAAAATTAACTTCTTCTATTTTTTTTAAGAAAAAAATAATGGCTTTCTACGATCATTATAATTATCAGCGTTATTGGCGTGGTCGACAATATGAGTTTGAAGCTGAAAAAGTTGCTCTGAACAAACTTTTAAAAATAATTCCTCGAAAAAAACAAAAAAACATTTTAGACCTGGGAGCCGGATTTGGTCGAATTACCCCAATTTACGCTGACCACTTTTCATCTTGCCTCTTACTTGAACCCTCTCAAAAGTTAATTAATCAGGCTCAAAAAAAACTTGCTCAATACCAAAACTTAACCTTTAAAAGAGGTAGGGGAGAAAACCTTCAGTTGGAAAGCAAGTTTGATGTCGTTTTAATGGTGAGGGTTGCTCACCACTTAAAAGATTTAAACTTAGTCTTAAAAAATATTAATCAAACTTTAAAAAAAGATGGTTATTTAATTTTAGAGTTTGCTAATAAAGTTAATTTTAAGACTAGGCTTAAAATGTGGTTTGGGAGAGAATTTTCTTTTAACCAAGATCTTTCTCCCCGTGATCGTCGATCGGCCGCCAATATTAGTAAAAAAACCATTCCCTTTCTAAATCATCACCCCAAGAAGATTAATCAGGACTTGGACCAAAATGGTTTTAAGGTTATTGTTCAGTTGTCAGTTTCTAATTTTCGCTGGCTACTGCTAAAAAAAATCATTCCAACTGGGGTTTTACTCTGGGGAGAAAAAATTCTTCAGCCAGTTTTAGCCAAAATTAATTTTGGTCCTTCGATTTTTCTTCTTGTTCAAAAACAATAAGTTATTTATTTTTTTTCTTGTCATTCCATTTCTCCCATAAATTGATTAACCCCAAAAGCCCAAGCTTCTTTAGAGGGTGGGGCATACCTACCAGCAATTTGCTCTAAACTAATAAAACCCCTGTCTAAATAGTTTTTTCTCAAACCACGCGCCACTGTTTCAATTCCCTCTGGCCAAGAAGAAAAACCCAAAGATCCTCGACTATGAATTCCCCAGCCCCAAGCATTATGGCTTCCCGGAGGAATTCTTTTCCCCAAATTGGATTCCTGCTGAGCGATGGCAACCAACAGGCGATAATCTAGGTCATATTTTTGAGAAGCTTGAAAAAAGTAATCAGCATAGGGAACTAGAGGGGAGCGATGTCTTTCTAGATATTGTCTAATAATAACTGGTCGGGCATCAGCCGTACCAATTTCATAGGAAATTGTTCCTGAATTATTGGGTAAGGCCTGATAAAGACGAACTGGGGTTTGAGACAAAAGAGGGCTGTAGTCAAGCTTATTTTTAGCCAAAAGTCGATAATAACCTTCTTGATTAAAATTAAGCAACCAAAAAGCCAGGGCTAAAGAAGTAGGTAAAATAAAAACTAATAACGGCAAGTAAATTAATTTAAATCCTAAAATTTGATATTTTTTCATTCTTTAGCTGAAAAAAGCCTTAATATAAGAATATTAAAGGCAAGTATCCTTGTCAAGTTTTGATTTTAAAAAATCACAAATAAGGTTTATTTATCTTGCCGATAAACAAGGGTCGTGATAAAATCAATCCACAATGAATAATGATAAAAAACCTAATCTCGTAGTAAAAAAATTAAAATCAGAAGAAGAAAGACAATCTTCATTTCCAAAATTAGCCCCTCAAAGACCAGAATCTTTTTTGGTTAAAAGACCAACTGTTAGTCGACCCAAAATCAGAAGACCCCAACACTATGGCTAATCAGTCTTCTCCAATTAATCCCCAGAAAAGCTTGGTTAATCTTAACCGCCTAGCTGATGGCACAATTGAAATTGAGGCAATCATAGCCAAAGAGGAAATAAAAAAAGAGTTTGAGTTAGTCTTGTCTGAACTTCAAAAAACCACTGAAATTAAAGGGTTTAGAAAAGGTAAGGCCCCAAGAGAGCGAGTCCAAAGAGTAGTCGGACAAGATGCTATTTATCAAAAAGTAATTAACCAGCTCTTGCCTAAAATCTATCAACAGACAATTGAACAACAGCAGCTAAAACCAATTATTTCTCCCCGGGCAGAATTAGTCTCTGCCCAAGAGGGGAGCGATTGGAAAATAAAGTTTGTTACTTGTGAGTTGCCAGAAATTAATTTAAATAACTATAAAGAAACAATAAAAAAAACAGCTGCCAAAGAATCTATTTGGACCCCAGAAAAGGCTAAAAAAGAAACCAAAAAAGAAGATGAATCTTTAACTAGAGCCAAACGGTTTCAAACTATAATTGACACTTTGGCTCAAACCGTTCAAGTTGTCCTTCCCCAAATTTTAATTGATAGTGAGGTCAACCAAAGACTGGCTAACTTGATTGAAAAAACAGAAAAAATGGGTTTGTCTATAGAGCAATACTTAAACACGATTAATAAAACCGCTGACTCAATTAGAGGAGAATATCGTCAAGAAAGTGAAAAAAATTGGCGACTAGAGCTGGCTCTTAACAAAATTTCTGACGAGGAAAAAATTGTTGTCTCTGATCAGGACATTGAATCTGCCTTAGAGAAAATTAAAGATAAAAAAGAAAAAGATCAGCTTTCCAATCAGCGCTATTTGCTTTCGTCAATGATTAGACGTCAAAAGACCCTTGAATTTCTTCAAGACTTATAGTAATATGCTATCTAAGTTTATCTTTTTATTAATCAATGACCAAAAAGGTCTTTCGTGATAATAGCCAGTTTAAGGGAAAGTCATCTTCCTCAGAAATAGGTCAGACTGGCCCAAATTTGACAGGCGAACTAGCCAAAGAGATTCCTCAAGAGTTTTGGAACCAAATAACTGGCTCCGTTTCAACTAAAAATAAATCTGGTCTAGAAGAAATTTATCCTGGCCAAACCGTTAATCTGAATAAAACTGAACCAGTAAAAGAAGAGCAGGAACAATTTAATCAGTCCTATCAAAGAAAAATAGAATTCCAAAGAAGAATTAACTTAAACGAAATCAACCAAAGATTAAACGAAAGTCAGGAAATTGCCGCCAAGATTAATCTCATCAGGGATGAAATTAGCTTAATTGTCGCCAACATGACTCAAATAAGCCAACAAGTAGCAGAGATTAAGGTCAGTACCCAAGAAAACATTCCTCAACCAGGCAAATATCATCTTTCTTTTTTAGAGTTGTTGCTAGGGTTTCTTTATGATTTAAGAGAAAGGGTCGAAGAGGGTTGCACCTGGTTGGCGGCTTTCCAAAAAAAAGAACAAAAGAGAGGTTATTTTTGGGGTCAAGTTAAAAAATCGGGCACTAAATTTCTACTTTCTTCTGATCGAACCCCAGCAACTCAAACTGGATAAAAACTAAAAGTTAAATTTAAAAACTGATTAGTTCTGGAATAGGACGATTCTTTTTTATTTGGCCAAGAGTTTAAATTATTTTTATAAACCCAACTCCAGCGGTTAGAAAAAAATATAAAAAAGACTGTAGTATAATACAATCAAAATCCAAACAACTAAGAGCTAACAAAATTTTTTCTTGCACGCGTGGCTCAGTTGGTTAGAGCATCCGCTTGACATGCGGAAGGTCCCTGGTTCGAGTCCAGGCGCGTGCACCAAGAAAAACTGATATTTAAAAAGAATATTTCTTTAGAGTTTAAAATAAAGAAAAGGTCGGTGATCAAAACTAGCCTAGCTTGGGTATTAGGGTTAGTTTTTGGAGTTAATTAAAATGAATTCTTCTCTTGTAAAAACCAATCATCTTTCTGTTATGCGTCATTCCTGTGCCCACGTTTTAGCCGCTGCTGTGCAAAGACTATATCCTAAAACAAAGTTTGCCATTGGTCCGGCGATTAATAACGGTTTTTATTATGATTTTGACTTTGAAAAACCGCTCTCGGAAAATGATTTTGGCAAAATTGAAGCTGAAATGAATAAAGACATTAGGGCTGATTTAGTTTTTGAAAAAAAAGAAATTAGCCCCCAAGAAGCTAAAAATCTTTTTGCCAAACAACCCTATAAATTAGAATTAATTGATGAGTTAGTTAAAGATCGCTGTCAAAAAATCTCCATTTATAAAGTTGGCGGTTTTACCGACCTTTGTTCTGGCCCACAATTAAAATCAACCGGAGAAATAGGGCCATTCAGGTTGCTTTCTTTGGCTGGGGCTTATTGGCGCGGAAACGAAAACCAGCCACAATTAACCAGAATTTATGGCACTTGCTTTGCTCGCCAAAAAGATCTTGATCAGCATTTGGCTTTTTTGGCAGAGGCCCAAAAGAGAGATCATCGTTTAATCGGTAAAACCCTAGACTTGTTTTCTTTTCATCCTGAAGTTGCCCCTGGTGATGTTTTTTGGCACCACAAAGGTTATTTTCTTCTAAAAAAGTTGATCGAATATTGGCGAGAAGAACACGACAGAGCCGGCTATTTAGAGGTTAGAACCCCAGAGGTGTTAAAAAATTCCATTTGGGAAAAAAGTGGTCACCTAAAATCTTTTGCCGACAAAATGTATCGAGCAACCAGTCCAGATAGCAAGGGCTGGGACATGAGCCTAAAACCAATGAACTGTGATGGTGGTATTGTAATTTTCAACAACTCGTCTAAATCATATCGTGACCTACCTCTAAGAATGGCGGAACTAGGCGTTGTTCATCGATATGAAACTTCTGGAGAGCTTCACGGTATCATTCGTCCTCGAGAGTTTACTCAAGACGATGCTCATATTTTTTGCACTAAAAATCAAATAAAGAGTGAAATAAAGGCTGTTATTAATTTATGCTTTAAATTCTATCAAAAATTTGAATTAGAGCTTGATCATCTGGAGTTGTCTACTAGGCCAAAAAATTCAATCGGCTCAAGCGAGATTTGGCAAGAAGCAGAAGAAGTAATGGAAAAAACTTTAAAAGAAAGTAACGTTTCCTATCAGATTAATCCGGGAGACGGGGCCTTTTATGGACCAAAAATTGATTTCCACCTCAAAGATAGTCTTGGTCGAACCTGGCAGTGTTCCACTATTCAACTAGACTTTGCTCAGCCAGAAAATTTCAACCTTTCCTATGTTGACAGGGCAGGAAAAAAGGTTAGGCCAGTAATGATTCACCGAACCATTTATGGCTCTCTTGAGCGATTTTTAGGAATTTTGATTGAAAACAGTGGTGGAAACTTTCCTTTTTGGCTGGCACCGGTTCAGGTGGTTATTATTCCCATTACCGACAAGCAGAGTCAATATGCTCAAAAAATATCTGCTAACCTTAAAAAGACCCATAATAATTTAAGACTGGAAATTAACACTGACAACGAAACTGCTTCTAAAAAAATTCGTCAAGCCGAAGAGCAAAAGATTCCCTACATGCTGATCGTTGGGGCAAGAGAAGAAGAAAATCAAACCATTAATGTTCGAGAAAGGGGAGAGAGGGTGTTGGGAGAAATGAGCCTGGAAAAATTTTTAAAGCAAATTAAGAGCTAGGCTTTTAAAGCTTAGTTTTTTCTAGTCTATAATTTTTAGATAACTAGTTTTGTTTTTTTTGCTAATCAAAAGTTGAATCAGCAAACATTGATAATCAACCTTAGCCATGTTACACTAAAGTCCTAAAGATTTGAAAGAAGCAAGAAAAAATTGAATTCTAATAAGTTTTATCAAATTAATCAATATATCAAGGCTGATTTATTGCGAGTTATTGATGAAGAAGGAAGACAAATTGATGTTTTAAGTCGTGATCAAGCCCTGGCTTTAGCTAAGGAAGAAGAAAAAGACTTGGTTGAAATTGCCCCAAAGGCTAATCCGCCAGTAGCCAAAATAATTGATTTTAAAAAATTTCAATATTTAGAAAACAAAAAGGCAAAAAAAAGTAAAAAACTGGGTCAAAAACAAGAAACCAAAGAGCTAAGATTGCGACCTTTTATTTCCGAAAACGACCTGCAGTTCAGAGTTAAAAGAGCTGAAGAATTTTTAAAAAAAACTAATCGGGTTCAGGTTACTGTTAGTTTTAGAGGAAGAGAAATGACTAATCAAAAAGCTGGTTTTCAATTGGCTGAAGAATTTATTAAACGTCTAGCTCCTTTTGGTTCACCAATTAAAGAACCAAAAATGGCGGGCAGAAGTTTAATTTTTACTTTAGCCCCAGTTAGTAAATAAATAAATTCAAAAAAACTCTTAAACACATGACTAAACAAAAAACCAGAAAATCACTTTCTAGGCGCTTTAGGGTAACAAAGGCTGGTGCAGTTATTCATCAGTCAGCTTTTGGACGACATCTAAAAAATAATAAAAGCAAAACACAAAAAGGCAAATACAAAAAACCAAAAAAAATTACTGGTGCTATGGCCAAAAAAATCAAAAAAGTTTTAGGTAAATAAAAAATGAGAGTTAAAACTGGAACCATCAGAAGGGCTCGCCACAAAAAAACCCTAAAGTCAACCAAGGGCTATCGCTTAACTAAAAGTAAGCTTTATAAAGTTGCCCATGAAGCTGAGCTTCATGCTGGCCAATATGCCTTTATTGGTCGAAAGCAGAAAAAGAGAAATTTTAAAAAACTTTGGATTAGTCGAATTAATGCTGGTTTAATCGATCACGACTTATCTTATTCTCGTTTTGTAAATTTGCTCAAAAAAGCCAATATTGGTTTAAACAAAAAGGTTCTAGCTAATTTAGTTGTTAAGAATCCTGAGGTTTTTGTTAAGATTATTAAAAAAGCCCAGGCAGTAAAATAAGTTTTTTATTAAAAGAAATCGCTTACTTTACTCCCCTTGAAGTTTACTAAAGTGGAAAAAGAGAGTTTTTTTAGCAAATGAGCCTCCAAGAAAGTCTAGTTTTGGCCAAAAAAGAAATAAAAGCTGCCAAAACTCTCTCTGAACTAGAAGATCTTAGAGTTAAATGGCTGGGGCGAAAGGGTTCTATTAATCAACTCTTTGAGCAAGTTAAGGGGTTGCCTCCTCAAGAAAGAAAGCAAATGGGGCAAAATCTCAATTTAGCCAAAAAACAATTAGAGGCACTTATTAAAAAACAAAAAAAGGGTCAACTAAGAAAAAAGAAAGAGCCTGCTAGTTCATCGAAGCCACAACTTCTCCGTCACGCCTTGCCTAAATTAGGACACCTGCACCCCATTACTGCTACTGCCAATGAAATTAATGTTTTTTTTAAATCACTGGGTTTTTCTACTTATGAAGGACCAGAAATAGAAATCGACGAATACTGTTTTAAACGTCTAAATGTTCCTCTAGATCATCCTGCTCGAGATATGCAAGACACCATTTATATTAGAGAACCAGAGATTTTACTAAGAACACAGGCCTCTTCAATTGAAGCCAGACTATTAGAAAAAGAAAATCCTCCCTTTAAGGTCGCCTTTCCAGCTCGGGTATATCGCAATGAAAAGGTTAACAAAAGTAATCATTTTATTTTTCATCACTATCAGGCCGTTGCTGTTGATAAAAATATCACCATGAAAGATCTTGTTGGCACTCTAAATGCCTTATTTAAAAAACTGTATGGCAAGAACGTGGTGGTTCGTTACCGTTGTAAGTATTATCCAGAGGTAGAACCAGGGTTGGGGTTAGATATTGCCTGTTTTGCCTGTCAGGGAAAGGGTTGTTCTTTATGTAAAGGTGTTGGCTGGATTGAAATGGGTGGGGCTGGTATTATTCATCCCAAGGTTCTGGCTATGGCCGGAATTGATCCTAGGGCTTGGCGTGGCTTTGCTTTTGGCCTAGGCTTAGATCGCTGGGTAATGGCCAAATACAAGATAAGTGATATTAGAACCTTACTGGGCGGCAATCTCGCTTATAAACCAAATCAGCCATGAAAATTATTTATTCTGAACTAAAAAAACTAATTCCTGATTTGAGCTGTCAACCACAGAAATTAATGGAGGATTTGACTTTGATTGGCCACTTTGTTAATGGAATAGAAAACAAAAACAAAGAAACTGTTTTCAGCTTAGAAATTAGACAAAACCGAGCTGACTGCCTGGGCTATTGGGGAATTGCTAAAGAGCTCGCCACTCTTTATGGTCTAGAATTAAAAAACCCTGAGCTTTTCATACCAGAGACAACTGCATCATCAGTCCCTCTTCCCATTGAAGTCAAGGCTCCCGAACAGGTTGTTAGAATAATGGCTGCCAAAATTATCTCTCTTCGAAATAGTTCTTCACCACTTTGGTTAAAAAAATTTTTAAACCTTCACGATATAAATTCTATTAATACTCTCGTTGATTTAACAAATTATATTATGCTTATTTGGGGAATTCCCAATCATGCTTTTGATGCCCAAAAATCAACCGATAAAATAACTTGGGAAACCTCCCAGGAAGAGGTAAAAATCTTCACCACCTTTGATGGAACTAGTTTAAGTTTAAAAAAGGGCACCTTGCAAATTAGTAATAAAAAAGAAGTGTTGAGTTTGGCTGGTATTATTGGGGGGAAAAGCTCTGGGGTCACCCTAGACACCAAAGAATCAATCGTCGAAATGGCCATTTATAACCCCAAAAGGGTTCGTCTTGATTCTCAACAACTAAAAATAACCACTGAGGCCAGCTCCAGACTAGAAAAACAGCTCGATCCCAATCTAATTCCCAGCGCTTTCTCGCACTTAATCAACTTAATTATGGTTAATTGTCAGGGAAAACTTAATGGACCCATTTACGACTATTACCCAAACCCCATCAGGCCCCCAACTATCAGCTTTAATATCCAAAGCCCTTCCATTATTGCTGGCATAAAAATCGACAACCTCTTTTCTCTAAAAACTCTAAAAAAAATTGGATGTCAAATAATTTCCAGTAAAGCTGAAGAACAACAAATTATTCCACCATCTTCTCGCCCCGATTTGGAAATGGAAGAAGATTTGGTTGAAGAGGTTGTCAGATTTTTTGGCTATCAAAATATCCCCACCCATCAGCCAATATCAGCTGAGTTTCTTTCTGATATCACCCCAAAAATACTTCATTTGATTGAAGCGGTTCAAAATAATTTAGTTAATCTGGGTTACGATGAGATTAGGTCTTGGCCCTTAATTAAAAAAAATCAATTTTTAAAAGCCTGGTTTTTACCCGAAGACACCGAGGGTGTTTACACCCAAAATAATATTAATAGTCATTATCCTTTATTAAGGTCGTCTATTCTTTCTTCGCTCAAAAATCAAAAGCGTCAATATCAAAAATTAAAAGTTCCTCAACAGCGATTTTTTGAAATTGGTAAAATTTTCTATAAAACAAAAAGAGGGGACTATAAAGAGTGTTGGTCTTTGGGTATTTTCGACCAATCAAATAAAAGGCTAAATAAAAAATTAAGTTATTTTTACAAAAAACTTGGCTTACTAACTCCTCCTCAAATTTATCCTCTTAAAACCGCTGGTGGTTTTATGGTTGAGATTGATTTAGAAAGGCTGGCTAAGCAATTGGGCCAGACCCCCAGAGTTGATTTGTTGGGACCACCCCAGTTTGTTGATCGGGCCGCCAAAGAGCTAACCAGTCAAATTATCAGTCTGGATGTTAACTTGACCCTTAAAAAAGAAAAGCCTTCTCAAGAAATAATTAGAAAATATCAGAATAAATTTGATCCTAATATTTTCTGGCAACTAGCAGTAATAGACCTTTATCAAGAAGGTGGTTTTTACAAATACACCCTAAGGGCTTTTTATTATAATTGCTCCGCCAAAGAAGCCAAAGAGCATCACCAAAAAATTTTTTCGACTTAAAAACAAATTGTTCTTGAAGATAGTCTTAGGGAACAAGAAGGCTATTGCTAGAACCCTGAGCTGGAGAAGGAGACAGTGGAGGAGTGGGAGTCGGAGTTATTTCAAGAGAAGAATTTGGTACCCAATCCCAATTAACATTAACTCCAATTCTTACTTCAGCTTCCGCCTCTTTACCGGCTAAATCCCTCGTTTTGGCCCTAACCTTATAAGTTCCGTCAGGCAAAACTAGTCTGATTTCATAAGGACTTCTCTCAAGGGTTTGTTTTTCTTCACCATTAACATAAATTTTAACCCAATCAATTTCATTAACCGACAAGGGTCTTACTCTAACTTTAAATTCATTTCTAACGGTGGTTTTGTCGCCAGGCTCTTGAATTATGACGCCAACCTCTCTGCTGCTGTCGCAATATTCTGTTGGAACTTGATATCGTGAATCATTTTGGGTGGCAATCCAGGCTTCAATTCCAGCTTGCCAACGATTATTTGTAGTGCTAAACGGATCTTCTTCTCTGGCAATAATAAACTCTTTTTCTTCATAATTGCCCCGCTCAATGTCTAGGGGGGTAGCCAACCTATTTTGACCTCGACAAACCTTTAATAAAACATGCATCCTATCTTCTCCTTGAGGCTCAGTTCCTTTAATAAAATATTCCCAACGAGAGGGAAAACCACTGTGGGCTAAAGCACCAGAAAGTCGATTGATTTCCACTCTCGTAACTGAGTCAGGAACAGCAAAGTCTGCTCCTGGATACTTTTTAATTGTCGCGAGTGTAATTCGACGCCAAATTGGTGAAGCCCCAGCAAACCCAGAAGCAACGCTACCCATTGGCGAATTGTCGTTGTTTCCCACCCAAACCCCCACCACTGCTTGAGGTGTCCAACCAATAGCCCAATTATCTCGCAAATCATTGGTTGTCCCTGTTTTCACTGCCACTCTTCTGGTGGTAATGTTTAGAGCAGAATTTGGACCAAAAACAGCCTCTCTGGCTCCATTGTCAGCTAAAATATCAGAAATTATAAAAGATTCTCCTTCCTCTAAAACTCGCCGACCCTGGCGGGGTTCAAATTTATCTAAAACATTGCCTTCTCGATCCACCACTTCTAAAATAGCTATTGGGTCAACCCTTAAACCAGTATTGGCAAAAGCTGAATAGGCTGCTGCCATCTCTAAAAGCCTAATCTCACCACCGCCCAAGGTTACCGATAATCCTAGGCGAGACAAATTCTGATTGGTTGGCTCTAATGTTGACAGACCCATGTCATAAGCCACTTGAAGCATATTTCTCAACCCCACTTGGGCCAGCATTTTAACCGCGGGAACATTTTTAGAGTTTCCTAAGGCATAACGAACCTGAATTGGACCACTATAAGTATGATCATAGTTGGTTGGCCGATATGGGTTGTCGGGAGTGGCTCCAGGAAAGTCGGTTAAAGAATCAAAAAGAACATGAGCGGCAGTATAGCCCCTTCTTAGAGCGACAAGATAGGTAACTGGTTTAATGGAAGACCCAGGCTGTCTTAGGGCAGTGGTGGTATTAAATTTACCAAAATTGGGCTCATTGTAGTCCTTAGATCCAACCATGGCCAGAATTTCTCCAGTTTGAGGATCAAGAACAACTGCTCCAGCGTTTCCTATCCTGTGTCTTGCCATTGCTTCCATTTGTTCCACCACTATCGCTTCTGCCTCTTCTTGTAAAGACAGGTCCAGTGTGGTGGTAACCCTCAATCCTCCTCCTTCAACCATGGCTTCACCATAGCGATCAACCAATTGTTGCTTGACATACATAACAAAATGAGGAGCCAAAAACTCTGAGTCTGCCGCCGCAAACTGAACTGTCTCTAGTTCTTCCAGTGCTTGTTTTTCCCGATCAGCGCTAATGTGGCCATCCTCTCTCATTCTTCTTAAAACATGTCTTGTTCTAGCAACATAGGCTTTAGGATCAGCGCCAAAAGGAGAAAAGCTTGTCGGTCGTTGAGGCAAACCAGCCAAAATGGCTGATTCTATCAAAGAAAGTTCTTCCACCGGTTTCCCAAAATAAACTTCAGCAGCCGTTCCAACACCCCAAGCGGTTCCTCCATAGGGGGCTTCGTTAAGATACATGGTTAAAATTTGATTTTTAGAAAAACGGGTCTCAATTTGAATTGCCAATAAAAACTCTTTAATTTTTCTGGCCAAGGTTCTCTGGGGAGTTAATAAAACATTTTTAACTAATTGCTGGGTTATGGTTGAACCACCCTGAATTTGACGCTCAAAAACGGTATAATAAAAAGCGCGAACAATCCCTCGAACCGAAAAACCACGGTGGCGATAAAAATCTTTATCTTCAATCGCAATAGTAGCGTTAATTAAGTCCTGGGGAAGTTGTTCAAAGGTAACTGGATTTCTTTTTTCTTCTCTATAGATATCATAAATAGCCTGGCCATCACGATCAAAAATTCTAGTAGCAAAGCCGTCTCTTCTCACTATTTGACCAGGCTGAGGCAAATCGCGAGCCAACCAAGCAAAAACCAACACTAGGGTCACTCCCAGAAAAACCCCCACAACAGCCAAAAACAGTAAAACTTTTTTGGGGGTAATAATTTTTTTTCTTTGATGACGACCTAACCGTTTTCTTTTGAGTTGAGTTAATCGCCAGCGAAACATTTTCCGCCAATCCATTTTTTTAGAATCAACCAGTCTTAGTTTAACCCAAAAAAAACAAAGAAGCAAATAAACTAAAAATCGTCCAAAGAGGGGAGTCTCCTTAAAAACAGAGAATCTTTTGCTTAAAGGTTTTGTTTCATTTATAATAACAATTGTGAAAAAAAACAGAAAGGCAATTACTGTCATCATTGCCATTGCTTCATTGGCAATGATTCTAACTTCGCTAATTCCTTTTTTAGCTATTTTATTTGGCTAACCTAGGCTTGGATTCTTTCTTTTTTTATGAATCTTTCTGATCCAATTCGCAATTTGCCTGGAATAGGAGAAGTTTACGCCAAAAGGTTAAAAAAGTTAAAAATCAATACCGCCGAAGACTTGCTCCATCATTTTCCTTCTTCTTATCAAGATTTTTCTCAAACAACCAAGATTGGTTTAGCCAAAACCGAAGAAAGGGTTACCGTTAAGGGAAAGGTTTTAAAAATTAAAAACCATTACCGAACTGGAAGAAAGAGTTTTCAGCGAGCTATTATTGCTGACGAAACTGGGCTCATCCAAACTACTTGGTTTAATCAACCATTTTTGATTAATACCATCAAAGAAGGAATCAAGATAAGCTTGTCGGGAAAGGTTAACCTATTTGGCTCCCTTAAAACAATGACTAGCCCAGAATTTGAAATCATTCGCTCTAGTCCGCTCATTCACACTGGCCGAATTATTTCTGTTTATCCAGAAACTAGGGGTGTTTCTTCGAAGTGGCTTCGCTCTAAAATTAGAGTTCTTTTAGAATTGTTTTTAGTCAAAGAGTTTCTCCCTCAAACGGTTCTTGATCAAGAAAACCTGTTAACTTACTCTGAGGCTCTTCAAAAAATTCATTTCCCTCTTAAAAAAACTGATTATTTAAGGGCTCGACAGAGGCTAGCTTTCAACGAACTGCTTCTTCCTCAAATCAAAGCCCAAATTAGCAAAACTTTTTGGCAAAGCAAAAAACTTGCTCTCGTTATCGAGTCAAAAACCCCAGCAATTAGTAGTTTTCTTAAAACTATTCCTTTTGACTTAACCTCCGCTCAATTAAGAGCCGTTAAAAATATTTTGGCGGATCTTGGTAGAAAAACCCCCATGAACAGACTTCTCTGCGGCGATGTTGGTAGTGGCAAAACGGTTGTTGCCGTTGTGGCAGCTTACGCTGTCTATAAGAATCGATTCAAAACTCTCATTATGGCCCCAACAGAAATTTTAGCCAATCAGCACTATCAGGTTTTCAAGAAGCTTCTGCCCGAAGAGGTTAGTATTGGTCTTCAAACTGGTGTTCAAAAAAAAATACCCCAAAAACCAGACATTTTAATTGGCACCCACGCCTTACTGTTCAATAAGAAATCTTTTAAAAACATTGGTTTAGTTGTGATTGATGAGCAGCATCGCTTTGGCGTCACACAGAGGTCTGCTTTAATCAAAAACAACAGCTCTTTGTTTCCTCATGTTTTAACCATGACGGCCACCCCCATTCCAAGAAGCGTTGCTCTGGTTCTCCACGGCAACTTAGACCTGTCTTTTCTTGACCAAATGCCCCCTGGTCGCCAACCGGTAAAAACCTGGCTTGTTCCTGTTGAAAAAAGAACCAATGCTTACAGTTGGATCAAAAAACAAATTCGTCAGAATCAGGCCCAGGTTTTCCTTGTCTATCCCTTAATTGAAGAGTCAAGCCATGAAACAATGAAGGATGTCAGAGCCGCTACCACTGAATATCAGAATTTAAAGGAAAAAGTTTTTCCTGATTTTAGACTCGCCTTAATTCATGGACAAATTAAGCCTGCTCAAAGGGAAAAAATTATCAAAAATTTTTTTAAAAGAAAAATTGATATTTTGGTGGCCACCTCAATAGTTGAAGTGGGATTAGATATTCCTGGTGCCACCATTATGATTATTGAAAGCGCCAACCGATTCGGCTTGGCTCAACTACATCAGTTAAGGGGTCGGATTGGTCGAAACCAGCAGCAGTCTTATTGTCTTTTATTTGCTTCTCAAAAACTTGGCCAAAAAGGTCTTCGGCGCTTAAAGATTTTAGAAAGAATCCACCTTGGTGTTAAGTTGGCTAAGTTTGATCTTAAAGAAAGAGGGCCAGGTGAAATCTTTGGTCTCGCCCAGCATGGCTTTCCAGAATTCAAATTAGCTAAATTAACCGATCGCTTGTTATTAGAAAAAACTAAAAAGTGGGCCAAAGAGCTAGCAAAACATGATTCTTTGTTTCTCGAGTTGAAAAAAGCAGCAAAAAAGGATAAAATAAGCCAAATAGAACCAAATTAAAGAAACTCTTGATTTCTTAAGTTATTACTTTTAAAGATTATTTTTTTATGACCGCCTTACCAAAAAGAAAGGTTTCCCATCATCGTCAAGGCAAGAGAAGGGCATCAATTAAGGTTGCCATACCAAAATTAATCGCTTGCTCTAATTGTGGTCAGCCAAGAGCAACCCATCGGGTTTGTCTTTCTTGTGGCTTTTATAACCAAACATCAGTGATCAAACCCCGACAATAGTCTGATCAATAACTTTTTTATTTACCTATCATGAAGGCTCGTAGCGATCCTCGTCATCAGCGAAGACGTAAAATCGTCAAAAATTTGTTTGCTTTTTCGTTTAAAACTCAAAAAAAACCCAACAAAAGAAGCCCTTTAAGGTCAATCAGTGAAAATTTAGTCGAGATTGATCAAAAAATTGCTATTGCTGCTCCAGAGTTTCCTCTGGCAAGACTTAATCGGATTGATTTGGCAATTCTTAGACTGGCTGTTTTTGAGTTGTTAATTGAAAGAAAAGAACCCCCTCGGGTGATTGTTGACGAAGCAATTGAGCTGGCCAAAGAGTTTGGTTCTGAAAACTCCCCTTCGTTTATTAATGGTGCTCTAGGAGCAATTATCAATGATTAAGAAATAAAATTACAATAGACTTTAATAAAAAAATTTTTAGAAAGAGATTTATTTTTTTTAACGATCTTTTTAGCTTTTACAATATTTTTTATGTTTAATCTTGAAAAAGTAGAAGAAACCATCGGTGTTGTTTTTAACAATAAAGACATTCTAAGACAAGCCTTTACTCATCGCTCCTATCTTAATGAGGAGCCAGGCAGGAACTCATTGTCTAATGAAAGGTTGGAATTTTTGGGCGATGCCATTTTAGAGTTTTGGGTTTCTGGGGTTATTTTTGCTCAATTCCCAAAACTACCAGAGGGTCTAATGACTAACTTTCGTGCTCAAGTTGTTTATACCCAGTCATTGGCTGATATTGCCCAAGCACTTAGATTGGGTCATTTTCTTCTTCTTGGTGTTGGCGAAGAAAAAGAGGGGGGAAGACAGAACCCAAGTCTTTTAGCTAATACTTTTGAGGCTTTAATAGGGGCAATTTTTCAAGACCAAGGATTAAAAAAAACAGAAGACTTTTTAGAAAAAACTGTTTTACCTAGAATCAAAATTGTCGCCCAGAAAAAAACCCTTAAAGACCATAAAAGTCTTCTTCAAGAATTAGTTCAAGATCAGTATCGAATAGCCCCAGAATATCGCCTTCTTGAAATTGAGGGACCAGACCACAACCGAACCTTTCATGTTGGTCTTTTTATTAAAAATAAAAAAATTAATACTGGCAGCGGACCATCAAAGCAAAAAGCCCAACAACAAGCGGCCCAGAAAGGTTTAAAAAAACTTGCTTTAGTCCAAAATTCCCATTAATATTCTTTACCTTAAAACTTAACCATGATAGAATACATCTTGTTCTATGTTAAAAATAAAACTAAGCCAAGTCGGTAAAAAACATCAGCGTAGCTATCGCGTTGTTATTGCTGAGGTTCGTAGTAAAAGAGACGGCAAAGTAACTGAAACCATTGGCCATTACTTTCCTCAGGATAAAAAAATTACCGTTGATTCTGCTCGCTTTGATTACTGGGTTAAAAAAGGAGCACAGCCAACGGAAACGATTGTTAAATTGCTTAAAGAAACGAAAAAATGAAAGATTTTATCAGTTTTTTGATCACCAACATTGTCAATCAACCTGAGGCGGTTATTGTTGAAGAGAAGAAAGAAGGGGAAAACACTGTTTATTTAATTGATGTTGCCGAAGAAGATCGAGGTAAAATTATTGGCAAAGAAGGAAGAGTGATTCAAGCTCTAAGAAGCTTAATCAACATTAAGGCTCAAAAAGAAGGGGAAAAAGTCTTTTTACAATTAAACTTCTAACCATCTTCTCGCTTCCTTAAAAACAGCTTTTATTAAAGAAAAAATTCTTTTTTTTGTTAATTCTTTAAGGCAAAGAAGGATCTCTGTTGGTGGGCGAGAAGGGATCGCGATTTTGATCAAAAATAGTAAATTCCGCTCCCTCAGCTATAGGACTGGTTCCGATTTTTTCTAAGGCTCTTACTTGTTGATAAATTTGTTCGTCTTTGCCCGAAAGGGTAATTTCGGCTTTTTCCGAAAAGTAATCAGTATCAACTGGGGCCGTGAAAGTGTTGGCGGTAATTTTGGCTGAAATTACTCCTTCTTCTTGGGTAAAGTCTAGACTTAGTAAAGATAAAGAAAGCAGGGGAGAGCGCTTATTTACTCTTTCCACTAAAAGCCTAATATTTTCCTCTGAACCTAAAAGAGAAAAGGATAGGGTGGTTTCTTCTATTCTAGCTGAAGATCTGCCATCAGATTGCTCTTTGTTGATTCTTCCTGGCGAAAAAGAGATTTCTTCAATCATTACATTGCTTTCAAGAGCTAATTGTCTGGCTGAAGAGAGTATTAAAATGGGATCCTTAACCCTAGGCAGAGCAAAAACGGCATTTTTGATTCGCTCATCAATCTCTTCCGTTGAGATAGATTCAATTTGGCTAACCCGTTGCTGTAATAGCGCCACCCTTTCTTTTTCTCGTCTGTTTTCCTCTAATAGTCTGTTAATTCGATCCCAACCAGAAGTTAGGGCCGAAAAGGTAAGTAAAATAATTAAGGCTAAAACTAAATAGGGAAGAAATCGCTGGTGCTGACGATAACGATTAAGAACTTCTCCCAAATTACCAGTCGTTAAACCCTTTTTCATAAATTAATTAAAAGATCAAAACTAAAACTAACATCTTTTTCTGATTTAACCAAAGACCTTAATGTCGCTCCTCGATACCAATCCTGTTCTCCGGCAATATAGCTTTGAGTTAATCGACTAATTGACAAAATATCGCCAGTACCGGAAACAATTAAGCTTTCGTCATTTAGGGTAATTCTTTCTAAAGTTACTCCTGCTGGGATTGTCGCAAAAAAACTATTAAGGGGTTGACTCAGGTCTCGTCGTTGATTGAATATTCCGTCAATCTTTTCCAGTCGATCTTTTAAAATTAAAATCAAGGTGATTCTGTCATTTAATTGCAGCAAGGATTCGTCTAGTCTTTTTGCTTCAGCTCTAAGAGTTTTGTTTGTGTTGCCCAAAAACAAACCATAACCCAAAACAAGAGAAAGAATCAGTAGCCAAGCGGCTAAAATTAAGCCGGATTTTTTTAATGAAGACATCAAGGCTTCCCGAAGCTTAATTTTATCGGCTTGATTTTCAGTTAGAAAATTAATCTCTGAATTTTTTTGAACCATAGTTTAGTTTATTAAAGCTCTCTTTTAGCCAACCCTATTGCCACCGAAAAGGCTGGAGCCTCTTCTTCAAATTGAGAGAAAACCGACTTATCGTACTCTAGTAAGTTAAGTGGGTTAGCCAGTTGAACCTCAATTCTTAGATTAGCAGCAATATCCTGAATTACATTTGGCAAGCCAGCTGAGCCCCCTCCCAAAATAATTAACTCTACCGTTTCCTGTTTTTCTTGCTCAAAATATTGGATTGCCTTGCGCATTTCATTGCTAACGCTCCCAATTAAAGAAACTAGAGCTTGTCGAACCTTTCCTTCAAGAATTTGAGAGCTTAAACCATAGGCCTTCTTATATTCTTCCGCTTGAGAAATTTCAATTCCCAACTCATCAGATAAAGCTTTGGTTAAGGCTTCTCCAGCCACTGGAAAGGAACGAGTTAAATAAATCTGACCTGCTCGAGAAATGGCAAAATTACAACTTTTAAAACCAAAATCAACAACCATCGTGTTGGGGTAACTTGGTCCAATTAGGGCCCGATTAAGAGCCATTAGTTCCGTTTCCAGGGCCAAAGGTGTAATCTTGGCCAATGTTAAAAGACGAGTATATTTTTCCACTAAAGATTTGGGAGAAGCAATTAGTAAAACTTCCAAAACCTTTTTTTCTTCATTTCTTCCCACTACTTGATGCCTTAAAACTGCTTCGGCCAAAGAGAAGGGGACAAAAGCATCGGCTTCATACTGAAGAGAAGAGGCAAGATCCTTGTCGGACATTAACGGCAATTTGATAACCCGACTGGCAATTTTTGCCTCCGGCAGAGCGATGATTACTTGGCTTCTATCTTTAACCCCAACATCATCAAACAGTTTTCTAATCGCCTCTGCCACCGCTTCGTGATCGTGAAGCGCCTCAGACAGTAATCCCGGACGAGGAGTGGCAACCTTCCCTAGGGCAACTAAGCGGAAACCCTTGCCCTCTTTTGTTACCTTGGCCACCTTAATCAGAGAAGAGCCAACATCTAAACCAACAATACTCATAAACTAAGATTAAAAGAAACTTAAACTATTGTCAATTTTTTTTAAAAATTACCCCAAAGGATAAGGTCATTATTTTTTTTAAAGAAACGCAGAGCCTTGTGGTGGTCTGCCGTTTTAGCGGTTGCGAACTAAAATAACCTTGGTAAAAGACTGCCTCGCTATCTCTTCTTGGCGACCAGGAGTTTCTCCAACCTGAGATAAAGCAAAGCTTATTGTCACCTGATTATAAAGACCAGCCTGCTTACAGGCAAAAGAACATTCTGTCAGGCGAGTTTTGGTCTGACTGGTGAGAGGAGTTAAAATGGTACCGCTCTGTGAGGCAATATGGCTTTCTTGACAAATAAAGGCAATCTGCCTATTGTTGGCATCACTAAAACTAACACTATTCGCGGAACACGTGACGTTATTGCCAGCGGAAATTTTCTTGGTCATCACATCAAGAGCAAAACTCCCGCTTTGGCGAATTTCTTTAGTTAATTCCGCCTTGGCGTTTCCTCTAAGAATTGCAAATAAAGAATTAACCAATAACACGCCTAATCCCGCGAAAATAACTGTTACCACCAACAGCTCAATTAAAGTAAGAGCAGGCTGTTTAGGGTAAGAACGAGCAGGTATGGTGGTGTTTTTTCTCATTTTTAAAAAAAACACTAATATTTAGTCAAAAAGGTTGTTATTGTTTCACTATGCAACCCAGAGGGGTCTTGCCAGCTGGTAGCAATGATTATTTCTAACCTATTGGTCTCGCCTTCTCTTGCCTGTGTTAAAATTACCTGCCGAGAAAACTTGGCTTCAATTAAGTCACTCTCACTCGAATTGCAATTACGATTTCGACTAAAATCAAGACCAGTAAAGCAATAAACACTTCCTGTTTCAGACCCCCAGCGCCAAAGCTGACTCCAGCTCCGCTTATTTTCGCTTCTTAACCACTCTGAGGCTTCTCGGTTTAATTCCATCGCTCGCGATTGATTTCGAGAAAACTGAACATTACGAAGCCCAATTACCGCTCCAAAGACCAAGGCCACGATTACCAAAGAGGCAATTGCCACTGTCACCACCATGTCCACTAAAGACTGACCAGCACTAGCCTGTTTAATTAATTTCTCCATTAGAATTAACAGTTAAGGTTCTTGATCTTGTTCCTAAATTAAGAGTAATAGTAAAAAGAGGGACTCCCGTTTCACCAGTTAGGGCATTAAAGGAAAAGGGGTTACTTCCTCCTGTCTCAATACTTACCCTATTATTATAAATAAAGGTTTTAACAGGCAAGAGTGAAGACTCCGAGCAATTTATACTAACAGTATAACTCTTGTAATCTCTACCTAAAAAACCAGGAAAACCAAGAAATCCTTCACTGTGGAAAGGAAAACCAAGAAAATATGGAATATCAAAAAAATATGGAATATCAAATGAATAACCAATTAGATCCCCTTGACAGTCGCTCATTTTTCGCCCCGCCATTGCCCAACCTCGAGCTTGACGCAAATTGTTCTTCAATTCATCGGTGGTGCTGTCTAAAATTTGTCGATTGTTAAAATCTAAATAAGCCGCCAGTCCTCCGCCTGCCAACACTGCCACAATCGTGGCTACAAGTAAAACCTCAATTAGGGTTAAGCCAGCCAGTTTCTTCATTTCCTCTTTAATCCTAGTTTAAACAAAGAAGAAAAGCAAGAAGGCCTCTTTTATTATCTTTCTCCTAGCGGACCAAACCTGCGCTCAGCGCCGCCACTTCTTTCTAGACGAACCGTTAGGGTATAATCTTGATTATTAGTAAGATGGCGAAAATAAGAATAATTTTGAGTAGGAGATTGGGGGTCCTGGGGGACTCTTGACATATAGGTAACGGTGCTGCCAACGCCAGAACAATTACTGGTTAAGGAACTATTAAAAGTAAGACTAGGTGGATAAAAACCACAATCAGCTCGATACATTTCTAGGGCCGCTCGGATTTGCTCCACATCAGCCAACCTCTTGGCATCTCTGGCACTACGATTAGCCGAAACATAGGAAACCACTCCAATTGCCGCTAGCAGAGCAACAATGGTTGCCGCCACCAAAATTTCAATTAAAGTAAAACCGTCTTTCGTGGTTAGTTTTTTCACTTAAATTACTGTAAATTTCTCACGCAGAAAAATTTTTCCGAAACTGGTGATCCCCCACAATTACTACTGGCGTTTCCACTTGCATCTATCTCCATTGCAGCACAAAAACAATAGGCGGAGGGGTTGCAGACTTGGGAATAATTCTGACCTCGAGGGTCTACTGGTATTCCTCCTGGCAAAAAAGCAGCATCAATTGTGCAAGAAGAAGGATAAGCGCCTGTTTCGGAACGAAACTGCTCAAAAGCGCTTTGAATCGCCTTCATATCACTTTGTCTTCTGGTGTCTCGCGACCTTCTTTGGGCCGAAGCATAAGAGGCCGTTCCGATTGCCACTAAAATTCCAACAATGGCAATAACAATTAATAGTTCTAATAAAGTAAAACCAGGGCGTCGCTTCATTAGTCTCATCTTAAACTAAAAAAAATTATTAGTCAATAAAAACTAACTTAGGGCTAGATTAATAAAACACTAGCGTCTTTTGATCTTTTTTTAAAAATTGACTAGTAAGGGTTCTTCTCAATTAAGATTTTTCTTAAATCAGAATCAGAATAATTCTTTTTGGTCTAGGGTTCTTTTTTGGTAACCCCTAAATCAGGACAACCTTCAACGCCAGGTTTACCGTCCGGATCAGACTTGTTTTCTAAGCAGGCTATTAGTGTGTATTTTAGAGAATCGGTTGCATTTCTTTGATAGCGATATTGATAGGGGGGTTCGTTTCTAGGATCACAGGGAATCTCGTTCATGTAAATATTATCCTCCCCTGACCCAACAAGCGACTCACCACAAGCGGGCAAAAGGTTTGGATACTGGGCATTATCCATTTTATACATCTCTAGGGCTTTTTGGATCTGGTCAAGGTCAGATTTTCTCTTGGCATCTCGAGCCCTTTCTCGAGCCGACATATAGTTTGGCACAATCAAGGCGGTCAAAACGCCAATCACCACCATCACCACCAGCAACTCAATTAAAGTAAAAGCTTGCTTTTTGCGACTGAATCTGATCCCAGCAGGTTTTTTAAATTTAAAAAACATTTCCTTCTTAATTTTAAAATTTTAAAAAATTGTTATTTTTTTAGACAAACAAAGCGAATTCTTGGTTTCATTTTTAGTCTTCCTAGTTTTGGCGACAGCTAATATTAGGACTAGAAAGACAATATAAACAGAGAACGGTTCTTTCATCGCTGCCACAATTGGTTCCCAAATAACCCTCAACCAAGCAACGACCATTTTCCTCAAAACAAGAATCGTTTTTATGTTCAATATAAGCATAGAGTTTATAACTGGTACCGTCCGACTGATAATCATACTTTAAGTTCTTAACTGGATCATTAGGCAGGGTAGCCATATAAAGCGTTCCCCTGCTTTCGTCGCCATCTCTTAGAGGCCCACCCCAGGGCAAATCGCCAACGACCACAGGATAGACTCCGTGATCGTTGTAATACAACTCTAGTGCCTCAACCACCGAAGATAGGTTTTCTTTTCTTTGGGCGTCACGAGAACGAGCCTGAGCAGTAAAAAATTGACTCAAGCCAACAACAGCTAAAATGCCAATAATTACCACCGCAACCAAAAGCTCAACCAAAGTAAAGGCTGCCTCTTTCTTCCTCATCATTAATATCATTATAAAGCAATTTTAACTAAACTCAAAAGTCTGCTTACATCGGCTTATTAACTCTACCACCACAGTCTTTGTCATTGCAATAACACTGATCTATCGGCCATGTCTGAAAACAATAAGGAGCTTCTTCTTGTCCAGGAAAAAGACAACACGGAATAACAACACTTTCGAATTCTATTTCGTTACAATCACAATTGCCTTGAAAGTTTGCTTGACAAGCAAACCATCTTCCCATAGGATTATCAGGAGTTCCAGGACAGGTCCAGCCCTCTATTCTGACATTAGGACTGGAAACCCCATAGTCATAGCCTCCATCTGGGCCACAACCCCATTTAGTACAACCAAGCTGGGCAATAATCGGATCATCTTTCCAGCGAAGATTAGTATAAATCTTATAATAAGAGGGACAGGTAGTCTTTTCTGGGTAATAGGAATAGGCTTGACCAGTTTCAGGGTCACAGGGAACTGTCCCAAGATATGGGCGAAAACCAGGATCTGTTTCTCCGCCACACGGCAGGGTGGTGGGGTAGCAGTCGTTGTCTCCATAATAGTCTTCTAGGGCAATTTGAATCCTGTCTAAATCTGACTTTTTGCGCGAATCTGAAGCCCGATCGCGCTCTCTTAGGGGATTAAAATAAGAGAAAAACACCAAGGAGATAAGGGCAATTATGGCAAACACCACTAGCCACTCAATTAAGGTTAGTCCTCTCTGCGTTTTGCTAAATGATGCCATCAAAATAAATGATTTGTAACAAGTCTAATTAATTCTTCCCCCCAAAACCAGCTCACAAAAGTGGCTAAAACTAAAAATGGCCCAAAGGCAATTGCCGTTTTCATTTTGGCTCGGCCCATTATCATTAGTATGATACCAACGCTTGCCCCTGTCAAGAAAGCAAGATATAGAGCAAAAACTACTCTTGGCCAAGCTAACAAAAAGCCCATTAAAAATCCAATTTGAACATCACCAAAGCCAAGCCCTCGCTTCTTACTTAACCAATAAAGTAAATAAAAAAATAAGCCCGTAACAAGAGCAGAGAGCAGGGGATTGATTAAACCAGAAAAACCAACAACAGCAAACTGATAAATAGCAATTGCTCCCAAAAGCCAATAAACAATTATTTCATAAACTAACCTATATTTTAAATCAGCAAAAAAAACTACTAATAACAAAAAGGCAATGGTTAAGCGAAGAAGAATTACCCACCAAGGAAGCCCCCAAGACAGATAAACCACTAAAATAAAGACGAGGGCTGTTGACAGCTCAACGATCGGTAACCAAAGAGGAATTCTGTTTTTACAATGGCGGCAACGGCCGAAAAGAAAAATAAAAGAAAACAGTGGAATTAAGTCTTGCCAGGTAAGTAAGTGACGACAGGACTCGCAATATGATCGACCAACAATAAAGTTTTCGTCTCGAAAGATTCGATCAACTAAAACATTTAAAAACGAACCGCCAAACAAACCTCCGACAAAGACCGCCACCGCCATTAAGTAAAAGTTCATAATCTACTCTCCCAAAAACTGCCTCACTCCCTCACAAGAGAGGGTTTCGCGCTTAACTATCTAACCCAAAAACCCTCTTTAAGGCAAACAGACAGAACAATCTACTGCATCGGCAGCAGAAATACCAGGACCAGCACAAGTTTGTGGACAAGCAGATGATCTAGGATAATCTGCTGGTAATTCACCAAACTCATCTGTCTCGGTGCAACGATTCCAGCCCTCCTCTTTAATAGCCGCTGACCTAGGAATAAAGCAAACATAAGTGCTGTCCCCTTGCTGTCCTCGATTGTAAATAAAAAGAGGATTTGCTCTTGCTGCCACAATTCGGGCAATATAAGACTCTTTTAGCTCCGCCGTGCCACCACCAGAAAGAAGTTGTAACATCGGTTGACCCGTGCCACCACCAAAAAGTTGGTCTGCACCCGTGATCTGTATTAGATCTTCCCTACCTTCTTCCAGGACAGCATCATCAGCTGATCCCTCCATCCAGGGATAGAATCCCCTGGTAGCATAATAACGCTCAATCGCGCTAATTAGTTGTCCCGCGTCATTTCTGGTTGCGGTGTCTCGAGAGCGATTAATTTGTTCAATTGGATTAATCGCCGCCAAAACTGCTACCGCCAAAATACCCAAAAGAGTAATAACGATAAGAAGCTCAATTAAGGTAAACCCTTTTCTTTGTCTCATTTTTTTCTCACCGCCTTTATTTGGAAAAATTTATTTTTAGCTTAAGTTTTTAATTTCTTTAATATTATTTTTCTAGAAGCTAGCAGTAAGATTGTAAATCGGCATTAAAACGGCAATCACTAAGAACATCACTCCCACGCCCAATACAATCATAATAATTGGGCCTAAAGCAGTTGTCAATCCCTTTACTGCCGTCTCGGCCTCGCCCTTAAAAAAAGTAGAAACTTTTTCTAAAGAAACATCAAGTTTACCTGTTCCCTCACCAACCGCAACCATTTGATAAAGAATTGGGGGGAAAACAGGAAAGTTGGCCATCATTCCCGACAGCGAACGACCTTTTTCCACCCCTCGAGAACACTGTTTTAGGGCATCACGATAAACCAAGTTTCCCAGCGAATCAGCAATAATGTCCAGTGCTTCTACTAAAGAAATTCCTGTTCCCAGTAATAATCCTAAGCTTCGACTCATATTGGCTAAAATTGTTTTTGTTTGTAGAGCTCCAAATACGGGTAGCTTTAAAATAATTTCATCAATTTTCTTGGCTCCCTGTTCAGTTCTTTTAAACTTAACGAATAAATAAACCAGGGTGGCAATTGAAATTAGAGCCAACCACCAAGTTTTAATAAAGAAGTCAGAGATTGCCATTAGAGCCCTGGTTGCTGCTGGCAACTCTGCGTCTAGTTCTGAATAAAGATTTAACATTTTGGGGACGACAAAAATCATCACAATTATTCCCACCAAAAACATCATCACTAAAACAATAATCGGATAAATCATCGCCCCCTTGACATTGTTGCGAAAGGTCTTTTCTTCCTCTAGGTCGTCAGCTAATCTTGACAAAACTTTGTCTAAAACCCCAGCTGCTTCTCCTGATTTAACTGAAGCAACATAAATATGAGAAAAAATATCTGACCAACCAGACAGAGATTGCCCTAAGGGTTGACCAGCCTCAACTCGTCGCAAAACCTCGTCAATAATTGAGGCAAACTTGGGACTAACCTGATCTTTGAGAGAAAAAAGAGCATCGTTCAAAGACAGCCCAGCGTTAATCATTGTTGACAACTGGCGAGTAAAAATAACCACTTCATCTCGGGAGACTCGTCTAATCGGGCTCACTTTTTCCAAATTAAAATTAACCCCTCCCCCTTCTTTCAGAGAAATAACGAAAAATCCTCGCTCTCTTAAAAGAGCTAGGGCTCGTTCTTTGCTTTCCGCCTCAACCACGCCCTTGACTGTCTGGCTTTCTTTGTCTTTAACTCGATAAGTGTATTCCATGCAATAGTTTTTAAATTTTTAACAAAAAGATTAAGTCTTGGATCACAGAATAATAAAAAATTGATGGTTTAGGGGTTAAGCAAAAGAAATTAGAAGTTTTTATCACTTTTTTGTTCGACCAATTAATCTTAACAATTCTTGTGGCCTAAGGGCATATTCCTGAGCCACTTCAAAAGAAATTTTTCCCTCCGAAACCAAAGCAGCCAAAGAGGCTTCTAGACTAACCATGCCCACTTCGCGAGAAGTTTGAATAACATTATCAATCATATGAGTTTTTCCTTCACGAATAACGGTTTTGGCTGCAGTTGAGGCTAGCATTATTTCTGTTGCTGGTAGGCGGCCACCAGCTAAAGCAGGAATTAGTCGCTGAGAAATGACTCCCGCAAAAACATTACTAAACTGCATTCTAATTTGATCTCTTGATCCTTGAGGAAAAATATCAACAATTCTATCAATGGTTTGGGCTGCTGAATTAGTGTGGAGGGTAGATAAAACTAAGTGTCCAGTCTCTGCCACTGTTAAGGCAGCCCCAATTGTTTCTAGATCGCGCATTTCCCCAACAAAAACAACATCAGGATCTTCTCTTAAGGCTGACCTTAGTGCCATTTTCCAAGAATGAGTGTCTTTGTTCATTTCTCTTTGTGTCACAATCGCCTTATTAGAGGTGAAGGTGAATTCAATTGGATCTTCAATTGTCAATAAATGGCAGGGGCGGGTTTGGTTTATTTCGGCTAAAATTGCTGCAATTGTGGTTGACTTACCATGACCAGTTGGACCGGTAACTAAAACAAAGCCTTGGTTGAGCTTCGCAAATTCACGACAAATATCAGGCAAACCAAGCTCGCCAATAAGTTTAATTTCTCTTGGCACTAAGCGAAGGGCGGCTGCAAGTGAGTTTTTTTGAAAATAAGCGTTAACCCTAAACCGACCCAAATCACCAAAGTCATAGGAAAAATCTAATTCTCGGTTGGTTAAAATAATTTCTCTTTGCTCTTGAGTGGCAATAGTAAAAATTAAATTCTGGGTTTCTTCCTTTGTTAGTAGTGGTTGATTGGGTAGGGGAAAAAGCTTCCCGTCAACCCTTAAATAGGGTGGTAAATCAGTAATTAAATGTAAGTCAGAAGCTCGTCTTTTAACTGTCTCGTGAAATAATTGATAAAGCTTGTCTTTATTGTTCATAAGTAAATAAACCCCAAGAAAAGCTAGTCGCGAACCACCCGAACAACTTCTTCAAGCGTAGTTACCCCTTCCAAAACTCGCAAATAACCATCTTGTAACATTGTCACCATTCCCTCCTCAACCGCCTGCTTTTCAATCTCTCCAGCTGGAACCTGATCTAAAATCAGCTTAGCAACTTTTTCTGAAACTGGCAAGGCCTCATAAATACCAACTCGACCATAATAGCCGGTATTGTTGCACTTATCACACCCCGCCCCTCTAATAAATTCAATTTTTTCATTTCCTTTAGGCATCAGAGCACCAAGAGTATTTCTGATTTCAACCAAGGCTTTTTCTTCTGGTAAAAACTTTTCCTGACAATTAGAGCAAATCCTTCTGGCAATTCGCTGACCGACCACCAAACTTAAAGCAGAGGCTAATAAGAAATTCTCGGCTCCTAAATCAAGCAAGCGCGGAATTGTTCCAGAGGCTTGATTAGTATGAAGAGTAGAAAAAACCAGATGGCCAGTTAGGGCGGCTTGAATTGCAAGCTCGGTTGTTTCCGGGTCACGAATTTCTCCCACCATCATTATGTCAGGATCCTGTCTTAGAAATGATCTTAGAGCTGAAGCAAAAGTTAAACCAGCTTCTCGATTAACCTGAATTTGAGCGACTCCCGCAATTTCGTACTCGACTGGGTCTTCAATTGTCATAATATTAACTCTGGCGGTGTTAATTCTTGACAGAGCTGAATAAAGAGTCGTTGTTTTACCAGAACCAGTCGGACCACAAACAATAATAATACCATTAGGCTTAGTGATTGCCTCCTCAAAGCGCTTTAAACCCAAACCCCTTAAGCCGAGATCGGGTAGATCTGGCACACCACCCGAAGAGCGCAAGAGTCTCATCACTATTTTTTCTCCATAAGTTGTTGGCACCGAAGAAACCCGCAAGTCCACCTCATTTTCGTCAACCGTAATAGAAAATCTCCCGTCTTGGGGCAATCTTTTCTCGTCTATTCTCATTCCTGACAAAATTTTAATCCGAGAAGTTAAGGCCCCATGAATAACCTGCGGCAAAAGCAGTTTTTCGTGCATAATTCCATCAATTCTATACCGAACTCTAGTTTTTTCCTCTTGAGGCTCAATGTGAATATCTGAAGCTCGAGAAGTTACGGCAAATTCCAAAATGGTAGTTACCACCTTGGCCACTGGTGCTTCGCGAATGACTTCGCCTAGTTGGCGAATATCAATCACTCTGGTTTTAGGAATTGACAATTCCTCGTCTAGGGCTTGGCCAACCTCGGCCACTAGCGTTCCTCCATAAAGCTCTTTAATTGCCCCAGCAATTTCTTCTTCGTCGGCCATTTTTGGAACTGCTTTAATTTGAAGCTTTCTTTCCAAAAATTCAATTGCCTCTAGGTCAAGAGGATTCGCCATTGCCACAGCAATCTCATTGCGATCCCGATCGTAACTGAGTGGAATCAGTTGATAAGTGGAGGCAATTGACTGAGAAACTAAAGACACCGCTTCGGGCGAAGCAGGAGTTTCTGCCAGCGAAACAAAGGGAACGCGAAAAATTTTGGCCTTAGCTTTGGCCAAGTTTTTGTTATCAACAATCCCTCTCTCTTTAACAATTTGTTCCTCCGTTTTGTTTTCTCGGGCAGCATTAAGCTTAATCTGGTTTCTTTTTTCCTCATCAATCAAACCATCGGCTAATAAAACATCACTCAGGTTTCGACCATTGGCAACAGAAGTAGTTGCCTGGGAAGAGGCGGCTGTTTTTGGCAGGGCAGACAGGCTAGTCATAACAAAATCTAGCTTCTAGTGTAAGAAAATTATGCTAAAATGTCAATCAAGCAATAATTGAAAATCAAAAAAAAGTGCTTCACTCAATTCTTGTTGTTGGCGGAAACCAGAAGAGTAGGGAAGAGGTAATTAAAAAAATAATTCAGCAAAGCAATCAAAAGCAAATAATCGAGGCAGACCCCGATCTTCTAATTGTTAATCAGGAAAAGAAAATTGGCGTTGAGACCATTCGCGAAATAAAGAAGTGGTTAAGTAAAAAAAACTATCAGAAAAAAAAGCGATATGTTCTCGTTTATCAGGCCCAAAATTTAACCATTCAAGCTCAAAATGCTTTTTTAAAAACTCTGGAAGAACCGCCAGTTAACAGCTCAATCATCCTTGAATTAAACAACAGCCACCAGCTTCTACCAACAATTATTTCTCGCTGTCAAGTTATTCGTTTAAATCAGACTTTAAAAATCAACCAAACAGCAATTGACCAAGACTTAATTAATGTTTTTAAAAAGGACTTGGGAGAGCAAATTATTTTTGCTCAAGAAAAGGGAAGGGGAGAGAGAGAAGGATTTTTAAATTGGCTTGAAGAACAGAAACAGGCTCTAAGAAAAAAACCAAATCAAGAGAATCTAAAAGTCCTTAGTTTTCTTGATAGAGCGGAGAGAATGGCAGAGGCCAATGTTTCTCCTCGATTAATCCTAATCTATCTTTTCCTCTAAGGGGCTTTGTTTTTTTTAGGTTTTTTTTGGTTGCTTGAAATAAAATAAAAAAACTTCTTTATTGAGAAAATAGACAAGTAGCCTTAAAGCCCTGTATAATACTTAAAAAAGATGACCAAGCAAGCCTACACCGCTCAAAATATTCAGGTTTTAGAGGGAATTGAACCAATTCGTCGACGGCCAGGAATGTATATTGGCTCTACCGACAGTCGTGGTCTTCATCATTTGCTCACCGAAATTGTTGATAACTCAATAGATGAGGCCTTGTCTGGTGAAGCCAAAAATGTTTGGGTTTACCTCAATGGTGATGGCTCGGCTGAGATAATTGACGACGGAAGAGGTATTCCGGTTGACAAACACCCCTCTGGTTTATCTGCCCTAGAAGTGGCTATGACCAAACTTCATGCTGGGGGTAAGTTTGACAGTGACGCCTATAAGGTTTCTGGTGGGCTTCACGGCGTTGGCGCCTCCTGCGTTAACGCTTTGTCGGTAAAAATGATCGTTGAGGTAAGGAGAGATGGTAATCTTTATTGGCAAGAATATCAGCGTGGTAAAACCGTTTTTGAATTAAAACAAAAACCCCTTCCTCTTGAAGGTCCCAGAACGGGAACTAGGACCATTTTCACCCCTGACCGACAAATCTTTGATAACATTGTTTTTGAACGTAAAAGAGTTGAGCGCTCTTTAAGAATCAGAGCCTATCTTATTCCTGGACTTTTTATTCACTTTTTTGATCGACGAGAAAAAGATGTTTACGAGAAAAACTTTTATTTCGAGGGGGGAATCAAATCTTTACTAATTCGAACTAATTTAAATAAAAGCGGAGTTTGTTCTCCCGTTCACTTATCTAAAAGTGAAGGTAATATCGAAATCGAAGCCGCCCTTCAATACACTAATGATATTGACGAAAACATTCAATCTTTTGTTAATGTTATTCCCACTCCAGATGAGGGTACTCACGTTGCTGGGTTTCGCTCCGGCCTAACTAGAATTATCAACAAATACGCTATTGATCAAGAAATTGTTAAAGAAGAGGTTTTTCAAGGAACCGACACTCGAGAGGGCTTGTCGGCCATAATTTATGTCCGAATGCCTGGTGATCAAATTCAATTTGAATCTCAAACCAAAACTAAGCTAAACAACAAAGAAGTCCGCAGTCTAGCCAGAACCATGGTAGAACAGGGCCTGGGAACTTATCTTGAAGAAAATCCTCGAGAGGCCAGAGCAATTATTGAAAAGATTCAAATTGGGGCCAGAGCCAGACAAGCCGCCCGAGCAGCTCGAGAGGCTGTTTTGAGAAAAGGGGCTTTGTCTGGAAGCTCTTTGCCGGGAAAGCTGGCTGATTGCCAAACTAAAGATCCAAAATTAAGTGAATTATTTATTGTTGAAGGGGATTCGGCCGGAGGTTCAGCGAAGCAGGGGAGAGATCGACAGTTTCAAGCAATTTTTCCCTTAAGAGGTAAACTTTTAAACACCGAACAGGCTCGCCTAGATAAAATTATTAAATTCAAGGAATTAAAAAATTTGATTTTAGCTATAGGAATGGGGATTGGAGAAGAGCAGGACCCAATTAAGCTTCGTTATCATAAAGTCATCATTATGTGTGATGCTGATGTTGATGGTGAACATATCGCCACTCTTCTTTTAACTTTCTTTTTTCGACACTTGCCATATTTAATTAAAAACGGCCACCTCTATCTTGCCCAGCCACCACTTTACAAGGTTACTGTCGGCAAAAAGTCTTATTACACCTACACAAACCAAGAAGTAAGCGACATTACCAAAAAAGAGTTGGTTGGCCAAAAATACAGACTACAGCGCTACAAGGGTTTAGGCGAAATGAACCCAGATCAACTTTGGGAGACAACAATGAACCCAGAAAACAGAATTTTAAAAAGAGTTTATATTGAAGATGCTCAAGAGGCAGATCAAACTTTTGATATGCTTTTTGGCAAAGAAGTTGCTCCCCGAAAACACTTCATTCAGTCTAATGCTAAAACCGCTAAGCTAGATATTTAATTTTTTTATCATAAATTAAAAAGGAAAAAATAATTTTTCTTGACTTAATTTTAATAATATTTTATTATTAAAAACTGGTTTAAAAAAAATCATGAAAACCACTAACACTTGGGTTTATTCTTTCAAGCAAGGAGTAGGTAAAAGCAAACAGCTTCTGGGAGGAAAGGGGGCTGGCCTAGTAGAAATGACAGAAATCGGTCTTTCGGTTCCGCCAGGATTTATTATCACCACTAAAACCTGTCTGGCTTACTTAAAAGAAAAAAAGTTCCCCCAAGAAATGTGGGCTCAAGTTTTAGCTTGTTTGACTAAGACAGAAGGGGAAACAGGTAAAAAGTTTGGCGACTCCACTAACCCTCTTTTGGTTTCAGTTCGATCTGGGGCAGTGGTATCTTTGCCTGGAATGATGGACACCATCTTAAACTTAGGTTTAAATAAAAAAACCCTTGAAGGGCTAATTAAAAAAACTGGTAACGAACGCTTCGCTCTTGACGCCTATCGGCGCTTTATCCAAATGTTTGCCAACATTGTTATGGACGTTCCTTTAGAAAAATTTGAGTCATTTTTGGAAAAAGAAAAGGAAAGGTTAGGTCTTAAAAATGATGCCCAACTTGACGTTCAAAGCTTAAAAAAAATTATCGATCAATATTTGATTATTTATCAAAAACAAACTGGCGACAGCTTTCCCCAAGACCCCTTGATTCAACTCAAGGCAGCCATAAAAGCAGTCTTTGAGTCTTGGAATAATAAACGAGCTTTCGACTACCGAAACTTCCATAAAATTCCTCATCATTTAGGTACAGCCGTTAATGTTCAGGCTATGGTTTTTGGCAACATGGGTGATAACTCTGGAACTGGAGTCGCTTTCACCAGAAACCCAGCCACCGGAGAAAATAAACTTTACGGAGAATTCTTGGTTAACGCTCAGGGGGAAGATGTTGTCGCCGGAATTCGAACCCCCAGACCCATTCAAGAATTAAAAATGGTTTGGCCTGAAGTTTTTCCAAAAATTAACCAAATTGCCAAATTACTTGAAAAGCATTATCGCGACACCCAAGATCTAGAGTTTACTATCGAAGAAGGAAACCTGTGGATTTTACAAACTCGATCTGCCAAAAGAACAGCTCAGGCCGCTGTTAATATTGCCTACGACATGGTCAATGAAGGTCTTATTAATCAAAAAGAGGCTTTGTTAAAAATAGAACCAGAACAAATTGGTCAACTTCTTCACACTCAAATTGACTCCAGTGCTAAAATTAATGTCATCACCAAAGGTCTGGCTGCTTCACCAGGGGCCGCTACTGGTGAGGTTGTTTTCACAGCTAACGAGGCCGAAGCTAAAGGAAGAAATGGAGAAAAAGTAATTTTAGTTAGACCAGAGACCTCTCCCGACGATGTTCACGGTGTTCTTCAGGCCCAAGGAGTATTAACCGCTCGAGGCGGAATGACCTCTCATGCCGCCGTAGTTGCTCGAGGCTTGGGTAAACCCTGTGTTTCTGGCTGTGAGAACATCGTTATTAATCCTTCCAAAAATCAATTTACGGTAAACAATCGGGTGTTCAAGTCTGGTCAAATTATCACCATTAACGGATCAACTGGAGAAGTAATTGAGGGTAAGGTTCCTATGGTAGAACCTAAAATTAGCCCCCAAATGAAAACAATTTTAAAATGGGCAGATAAATTCGCTCGCTTGGCTATTTTTGCTAACGCTGATTATCCCCAAGATGCTGTTCGTGCTCGAGAATTTGGCGCTCAAGGCATTGGTCTTTGTCGAACCGAACATATGTTTATGGAACCAGAAAGGCTTCCCTTTGTTCAAGCCATGATTTTGGCCGAAAATGAAAAAGAGCGCAAAGTTCCATTAAAAAAAATTGCTCAATTCCAGAAAAAAGATTTTATTGGGATTTTTAACTCAATGGCCGGTCTGCCAGTAATAATTCGTTTAATTGATCCACCTCTTCACGAATTTCTCCCCAAAAAAGAAGAGGTTAAAGAAAAACTCTCCCAAGCTAAAGAAAAACAAGAAAAAGAACATTGGCAGAAAATGCTCGTCACCCTAGAAAAAATAACGGAAACAAATCCGATGCTAGGATTAAGAGGTTGTCGATTGGGCATTTTAATGCCTGATATTATTAGAATGCAAACTAGGGCAATTATTGAAGCCGCTCTAGAAGTTAGAAAAAATGGTCAATTGGTAAAATTAAAAATTATGATTCCCCTAGTTGGGTTTTTACAAGAACTAAGATTCGTTAAGAACGAAATTTTAACTGAAGCCCAGAATGTCTTTAAGGAAAGGGGAGAGAGGTTAACTTTTGAAATTGGAACCATGATTGAGTTGCCCCGAACCGCTCTCGTTGCTAATGAAATTGCCCAAGAGGCAGAATTTTTTTCTTTTGGCACCAACGACCTAACCCAAACAACTCTGGGCATATCTCGAGACGACGCCGAGGGAAGATTCTTAACTTCTTATGAAGAAATGGGGATTATTGACACTAGCCCCTTCAAAACTCTAGACCAAGGTGGTGTTGGTCAGTTGATAAAACTTGGTGTCGAGAGAGGGCGAAAGGGAAGAAAAAATCTTTCTATTGGCATTTGCGGCGAACACGGAGGAGATCCCGATAGCATTTCTTTTTGTCATCAAACTGGCTTAAATTATGTCTCCTGCTCACCATATCGGGTGCCAGTCGCTCGAATTGCCGCGGCTCAAGTGGCAATTAAAGAGGCTAAAAAATAACTCCCTTTCCTTAAAAAGGCAGCGAAAAAGGTTTGTGTCTAACTAGGTTCTCGTGTTAAAATTAGCTTGGTTTAGTATAGAACCAAGATTAACACGCAAGAGTTTGTGTTTAACCACAGCAAAAACTTATTCTCGCTTAAACAAGAACCTATAACTAAATAGCTTTGTTCTGACTAAAACTCTCTTTTTAAGTTAATTTAAAGCAACAAAACAGTAGGGTTAAATAAAAAAAAACAAAAACTTATGGCTGAAGAAAATCAACCCCCTCAAGCATCCTCATCAAAAAGAGTTCTTGACACTCAAATCAGCGAAGAAGTTAAAAGTTCTTATCTTGACTATGCAATGTCGGTAATTGTGTCTCGGGCTCTGCCAGATGTTCGTGATGGTCTAAAACCAGTTCATCGTCGCATTCTTTATGCCATGCACAGAATAGGACTATCTTATCGATCTTCTTATTCTAAAAGCGCCAAGGTTGTTGGCGAGGTTTTAGGAAAATATCATCCTCATGGTGATACACCAGTTTACGAAGCCATGGTTAGACTAGCTCAAGAGTTTTCTATGCGCTACCCCCTGATTCAGGGACAGGGAAACTTTGGTTCTATTGACGGCGACAATCCGGCAGCAATGCGCTATACCGAAGCTAGGTTAGCTAAAATCTCCCAAGAAATGTTAAAGGACCTAGACAAGGAAACCGTTCCTTTCTCTCCTAATTTCGACGATTCTCTAGAAGAACCAGAATACTTGCCAGCAACCCTTCCCAACCTGCTAATTATGGGGTCAGAGGGAATTGCTGTCGGCATGGCGACTAAAATTCCACCCCATAATTTAATTGAGGTCTGCCAGGCCATTGTTGCCACCATCGAGAAAAGTAAGCTAGTTGAGTCAGAAGAAATTAAAAAGATTATCAATAAAGAAAAAGACCAAAATAGCGACGAATCTCCCTTGATAAAAAAACTACTTAGCCTTAATCCTAATCAAATTAAGCAATATCTGGCGCAAATAAATTCAGAAATAACCCTAGATGAAATTCTTCAATATATTAAAGGTCCTGATTTTCCCACCGCTGGAATTATTTTTGGTCAACAATCTATTAAAGAGGCTTATGCTACTGGGCGGGGAAAAATTCTTATTCGCGGGCAAGCCGACATTGAAGAAACCAACAACGATAAATTCCAAATTATTATTCGAGAGTTGCCATATCAGGTTAATAAGGCTAATTTAGTTAGCAAAATCGCCCAGCTGGTAAGAGAGCAGAAAATTAAGGGCGTTATCGACTTAAGAGATGAATCTGACCGCGATGGAATTAGAGTTGTAATAGAGTTGGCTAGAAGCTCTCGTCCTCAAGCAATTCTTAATAATCTTTTTAAGAAAACTGATCTTGAGTCTAGTTTTCCGGTTAATGTTGTAGCCCTGGTTGATAAAGTCCCCAAAACCCTGGGCCTAAAAGACATTATTGATCTTTATCTTGGTCATCGCCAGGAAACAATTACCAGAAGAGTCCTTTATAAACTTAAATCTGCTAAAGAGCGAGGCCATATTTTAGAGGGTCTTAAAATTGCCCTTGATCATTTGGATGAAATTATTAAAACTATTAGATCCTCAACCAACACCGATAACGCTCGAGAAAAACTAATGTCTACTTTCGGTTTAACCAAAATTCAAGCTAGCGCTATTTTAGAAATGCAACTAAAAAATCTTTCTCGACTTGAAAGAGATAAGATTGAAAAAGAATATCAAGAGATTATGAATAAAATTGCTCGCCTAACCAAAATCATACTTAACCCTCAGCGTGTTTTGGGGATAATTAAAAAAGAGCTTGACTATTTAATTAAGAATTATCCCAGCGAAAGAAGAACTAGGGTTGTTTCTCACTTGCCCGATCAGCTGTCTCAAGAAGATCTCATTCCTAATAAAAATATTATTATTACTATTACCAAAGAAGGATACATCAAAAGAATGCCTAGAAATGCTTATAAGAGTCAAAGACGGGGAGGGAAGGGGATTGCTGGCATGACCACTAAAGAAGAAGACACCATTTCTCAGCTAATTACCGCCAACACTCATGATCAAGTTATTTTTTTCACCGACCGAGGTCGGGCCTTTACTACTAAGGTTTGGGAAATACCAGAAGGCCTTCGCCAATCAAAAGGGAAGGCCATTATTAACTTAATCAACATTGATACCGAAGAAAAGATTAACACTGTTTTAAAGCTAGATAAAACCGACCAAAAGAATTCTGGATTTTTAGTTCTGGCCACCGCTAGTGGCATTGTGAAAAAAACTAGTTTTTCAGAGTTTAATAAAATTAGAGCCAGTGGACTAATTGCCATAAAATTGAAAGAAGATGATCAACTTGGCTGGGCTAAAGTTGTTCAAACAGGAGACCATCTTCTTTTGGCCACCGCCAATGGTCAATCAATTCGCTTTTCCGAAAAAGAGATTCGCCCCACCGCCCGTGACACAATGGGAGTGTCAGGAATAAGGTTAAAAAAAGGAGATCAGGTGGTTGCTTTTGAAGTTTTCCCAGCTAAAGCCCCTGAGCCCAAAGATAAAAGGCAGCGATTCTTTCGTAACCTGTTAATTGTCACCCAAAAGGGTCTAGGAAAACAAACAGACTTGGAGCTTTTCCCCAGTCAACGCAGAAACGGCAAGGGGGTAAAAATTGCCAATATTAATACTAAAACTGGTTCGGTAACCGCAGTAAGAATTGTCAACCAAGACGATGAAACAGCAGTTATTACCTCTCAAAGGGCTCAGGCGATTAAACTGCCAGTCAGAAACATTCCAGTTCTTGGTCGTAACACCCAAGGAGTAATTTTAATGAGATTTAAAAAACCTGGAGACCAAGTAGCCTCAGTCACAACCTTAGGAAAAAAGGAAGATTTTTAGTTTTATTCTATTGAAAATAAACGACCCCTTAGGGATTTTTGCGTTCTTTTAGGGGATGAAACTTACGATGGGTTTCTTCAGCAAAACGATCGGAGGCGTGAACATAGCGAGTGGTTGTATCCAAAGATTCATGCCCCAAAAGAATTTGAATCGCCGCCGGAGAAGCTCCGCTTTCTGCCAAATAAGTGGCAAAGCCGTGTCGAAGAGAGTGGGCAGAAATTGGAATATTAATTTTTAATCTTTCTCGATAACGCTTAATTTTAGCTTGAATATAATTAGGAGAAAGGCGTTTTTCTTTCTTGTTGACATTTAAGCCAGAGTAGGGGATAAACAATGCCTCGAAGCTGTCTTTTCTCGTAACCAAATAGCGATCCAAAATATTAAAAGAACGCGGTGTTAAATAAACAAACCGCTCTTTCTTGCCCTTGCCAAGAATAAAGATTCGACCAGTCTTGTCAATATCAACCTTATTAAGACTAACTAGCTCAGAAATTCTCATTCCGGTTGAAAAAAGAACTTCAAAGATTGCTCGATTTCTCAAACCAATTAGTAAGTTTTTTTCTAAAGACTGGGGTGACTCAATTAAGCGAATCAACTCTTCTAGTTCGGCCACCCGGGGGTGTTTTTTCTCTGTTTTAACCAATTTAATTGCCTCTGGGGGAATCGGAACCTTCTCGTCTCTGTCAACTAGGTATTTTAGATAGCTGCGAACAGCTGAAAGCATTCTGTTGATGCTTTGTGGCGATAACTCCGTCCCTTTTTCGTTTTTTATTGGTGTTTGCCGATCTCGAGAAACCAAATAGGCCTTATATTGATCAATTGTTTTTTTGGAAATTTTATCGAACTGGTTAAGGTCAGGAGAAGAGGAGAGGAAAGTGGTAAAGGTGGTCAAGTCGCGTTCGTAATTATAAACCGTTTCAGAAGAGTATTTATTGGTTTTTAAAAATAATAAATAATCGTCCAAAAAGGGAAGCAGCTCCATAATATTTCCATTGTAAGCTAAAGATAGAAAAATTAAAAGAGAAGAGGAGGAAAGTCCCTGGCAAAGAAAGCTGGACTGAGTGTAAGGGATATTATACTCAATTAAATGCCCTAAAAACCCTCGAGCCTTTTTTAGGGTTTTTCTAAAATATTTAATAAAAACCAACCCTTCACCAAATGCCCCTAAAACGGCTTTAAAATTAAATAATGAACTTCTCCCTGCCCCCTTTTGCTTATTATTTTTCCAAGCAAATCAAAAAAGCCTTCTGCCACCACCGTCGTTTATCAAGGACAGAGTAAATAAGAAGTTAGTTCAAGAGAAGATAGGTGAGTTTATAAAAGCAAAAGAAGTTTTTTTAAATTAATTAAAAAAATAAAAAATTAATTAATTAAAAAAATAAAAAAGCTTGTTGATAGAAATAAAACCAAAAAGAAAATATCTTTTCCACAAAATTTTAACTTATGAAGCTTTTTTTTGTCTTCTGTTCTATCTTGCTTTGCCTATCAAAGTATATCAAAATATTAGAATTTACCCTCAAACAAGCCGTTGTCAGTCTTCGTGAAAAACTGCTAACAATTTTCGTGAAAAGAACTCTTTCTATATTATAGGTTATATAATACACCTTTAAGCCCCAAGGGCTCTCCCCTTTCCCCTTTTACTGAATTAACTGGTTGTCAATTTTTTGGGTGAATAAAAAGTTGTTTTAAAAATATATTCAAATCTTAGCTTCAAAATACAAACAACACCGTGTCTAAAAAGCCCTCTTTGGTCTGTCAACTAACAACCTCTTTAGCTGGTAAAAAATAAAAAACAAAGTGCTTTTCGCTTTGATTATCCACTACTTCCTAACCTCGCCAAGAAGTTGTAAGCAAAATAAATAAAAACATCAGACCGCCAACAATCAAGTACTCTCCAATTGTTTGCCTGAAAAGACGACCAACCAAATAAGCACTAATCAGGCCAATCAAAATATAGGCGGCACAGGTTATAAAAAGTGACCCCGTTAAAACATTAACCGGAAAAAAAGACACTATCAAGGCTAATTGTCCAACCACTAGCGATGAAATTACAGAAAAGAGTAAAATATTACTTTCTATTTTTTCAGTTAACTTCATTGACCAAAAGGCCTGAAAAAATAAAGGAAAGGAAACTAATAATACTAACAAAGCATTCCACCAACCCAAAAGGCGAAAAGAAAAAATGGTGTTATAGCAGAAAAAGGCGGTTAGTAGAGTAATTAAAAAACCAATCGTCTGGGCAGCCCGTGACAAGGCAATAGTTCTAATTGAAGCAACAGCAAAAATGTTTTCCGTTAAAAAAATCACATAAATAGCTAAAGCAAAAAAGATCAACAAAAAAATCTGATAAACCGGTGATTCCGGAAACAAAAAGTAAAACATTGCTACTCCAACACTAAAGAATCCTGGCAAAATTGCTGTAATTATCCTTATTGGCCAGCTGTCTGTTCCCTCTGATAGCGACCAAAAAGAAAACAGAAAAGATAAAAAGAACAAGCCAAAAATAGAAAAATAGCGCCAAGAAAAAGGAACTAGTTGGGTTAAAAGCAATGAGCCTGTCAAAATAACCGCACTGACTAAGAATCTGGCCCTTTTGTTATACCAAAGAGATAAGACTGTTTTTTTCAAATTGGTCATAAAAGAGAAGAAATTTTAATCAGATACTTGTTTTAGAATCTCAATTGGAACATCAAAATTGGCAAAAACAGCCTGAATATCGTCATGGTCCTCTAGTTTTTCAATAAAACTAATAATTCTTGTCGCTTGGTCAATATTAGTAATTGGCACTTTCGTTTTCGGAACCATCACTAAAGAAGACGACTCCACCTCGAGGGCGCTTTCCTTTATTAGACTGGTAACAGAGACCAGCTTGTCTTTATCGACAAAAACTTCGATTCTCCCCTCTTCCTCTAAAAAATCCTCTACTCCATCTATGTCCATCAAGGTCAACAACTGACCCTCTGAATAGTCAGAAGTTTTTTTAATCAAAATTTTTCCCCTGGGAGAAAAGTTGTAAATTACCGCCCCGGGCGAAGCAATTGACCCTCCCCCTTTTTCAATTAAATTTTTAATCTCTTGGACTGTTCTTTGTCGATTATCAGTAATAGCCTCAATAATTAGCCCCACCCCAAACGGGCCATAACCTTCAAAGCGAATTGATTTTAGTAGATCGGCCTCTTTGCCGGTTGCTTTTTCGATTGCCCTATCTACATTATTTTTGGGCATATTAGCCTCTCTGGCTCGATCGATTGCCACTTTTAATCTATAGTTAATACTGGGGTCTACCTCTCCCCCACCCTCCCTAATAGCAATAGTTATTGCTCGAGATAATTTAGAAAAAATTTGTCCACGAGCCTTATCATTGGCTTCTTTCTGATGTTTTATGGTTGACCACTTTGAGTGTCCCGACATATTATAGGGTTAATTTTTTACCATATTTGTTGCTGTTCGTGCTTGTCACAGGATTGCTACTCACATTGTTATTGTCTTTATTTTATCACTAAGCAGGCTAAATATTAAAAAAATCAATTTCTTGTTTTAATTAATTTCTTTCTTCTGTTTTTTCCTGTTTATCTTTTCCGATACACTTTTTAAGAAGACTAACTTTTAAACAACAAAATAAGACCCTTAAATCTTTTTCATTGTTTCTAAAGCGGAAGAAAGGTCTTTAGGAAGAGGAACTTCAAGCTCCATCCTTTCTTTTCTTCTGGGATGAATAAAAGAAAGCGCTGCGGCATGAAGAAAAATTCTTGAACACCAGGCCTGGTCTTTTTTAAAACGTTTTCGACCAACATAAGCTTGATCAGCCACAATTGGATAGCCTAAATAGCGAAAATGGACTCTAATTTGATGGGTTCGACCAGTTTTAGGGAAAACCAAAACTAAAGAATATTTCTCTCCTCCTTTTTGGTAAACTCCCTTTCGACAAAAGCTTGTTTGTGACTTTTTACCCCCGAGGGTTACTCCAAATTTTTCCCGATCCCAAGGCAATCGACTAACTGGAGCATTAATCTCCCCTTCTTCAGGTAAAATATCGTGAACTAAAGCTAAATATTTTTTTTCGACTTGACGATTAAAAAATTGCTCTTGAAGTTTAATTAAAACCTCTTCTGTTTTGGCAACTAGTAAAATTCCACTAGTGTCTTTATCTAATCGATGAACTATGCCGGCTCTAAGGTTTTTCTTTTTGATTGTTTCAAAATAAAAATTTTTTTCCAACCAGTCTTGAATCGTGACTTTTTTTAAAGTAGTTTTAGCTCTATTAACAATCCAAAGGGGTGGTTTGTTGAGTGCCAACAAATCCTCATCTTGATAAATTAACTCTGGACCATTGATGGGGGTGGTGATCATTTTTTGGAAATAACCTTAGGCCCAGAAGGAGTATCTTCTATTAAATAACCCATTTTTTCGAGCCTAATTCTAAACTCATCCGCCTTTGGCCAATTTTTTTCTCGACGACTTTGTTCCCTGTCTTCGACTAGTTTTTTAATTTCGGTCGAAATGTTTCTTTTTCCTTTCTTTATTAAAGCAACTTGCTCTTTCAGTCTTAGCCCAAAAACTTGATCAAAACAGTTTAACAATTTCCAACGAGCTTTGTTGGTCAGGCTTTTGTTTTTTAAAACTTGATGAAACACCGCTAAGGCCTGAGGAAGATTAAGATCGGTTGTTATTGCCTCTTCAAAATCATTAAGATAATTTTTCACCTTGTTTTCTTGATCTTGTTTTTCTTCTTGATCCCCTTCTGTTTCATTCTTTTCAAGAAGATCAATTATTCCCCAGTAGTTTTCCTTGGCTTGTTTTAAGGCTGTCCAGGTAAAATTCATTTTTTTTCGATAGTGAGTCCCCAAAAATAGATATCTTAATGGCATAAAATCTTCATATCCCCTCTTGATTAAATCTTTTTGATAAAAAAAATTATTCAAGGATTTGCTCATTTTTCTGCCCTCAACCTGAAGCCAATTATAATGAACCCAATAGTTAGCAAACTTTTTTCCGGTAGACGCCTCTGTTTGGGCAATCTCGTTGGTGTGATGAACATTAATATGCTCTATTCCCCCACTATGAATATCAATAGTTTTAAACCGCTTGGGCAAAAATTTTTTTCCAGAAAAACAATTTGATAAATATTTCATTGCCATTACCGAACACTCTAAGTGCCAACCAGGAAAACCTTTTTTGCTCCAAGGACTAGACCACTCCATTTGTCGATTACTTCCTTTTGGGCTAAATTTCCATAAAGCAAAATCGGTTGGGTTTCTCTTTTGTAGATTTTTTTCAACCCTTGCCCCTTCTTCTAGATCAGCTAAAGAAACATTAGCTAGTCTTCCGTAACCAGAAACCTTGCTGGTATCAAAATAAATTCCATCAGCGGTCCGGTAGGCAAAACCTTTATCTTCTAGTTTCTTAATCAAGAGAATCATTTCCTCAATATTTTCCGTCGCCCTAGGAGTTGCTTTTGGCTTTGAAATGTTTAATCTTGCCATCGCTTCAAAAAATTCCTTGGCATATTTTTTTGATAATTGCCAAGCATCTAGCTTTTCTTCTCTGGCTGCTTTCTCTAGTTTGTCTTCACCAGAATCTCGATCACCAGTTAAATGACCAACGTCGGTAATGTTCATTATCTGATAGGGTTGATAACCACAATATTTTAAAACCCTTAAGAGAACGTCAGTATTAGTGTAGGTGCGCATGTGTCCCAAATGAGTGTGCCCATAAACGGTTGGACCACAACTGTAGATTTTTACTCTAGAAGAAAGAATGGGGCTAAAAAGTTCTTTTTTTCTGGTTAAACTGTTGAACAAAAAAAGTTTTTTTGTTTTCTTTTTCATCGTCTTTAGTATATCATCGTCATCAAGCTTGGGATCTAAGAAGGTGTTTTTTTATCTTTTTTGTCTTTTTTCTGGTTCACCAGTCGCCATCGGCAAACCTCTTCCTGGCCGACTAGTTGTTTGGGGCGGCGGAAGCGGTTTCACGCTCTCCCCAGCAATTTCTCCGCTAGACTCTTTCTCGCCTATTCCCTCAACAACTGGGTCTCGTTTTTGAGCCTGCTCTTGTCGTTCTTGCTCAATGACTTTTCTTGAACAAGCAGTTCTTTCTTTTATTCCAAATAAAAGATCTCTGGTTTTTGATATTCTTTGTTTCCGACCTTCCTCTTCTTCTCTTTCTCTTGCCTCAACTCCATTACTGGTATCGCCTTTTGGAGAGGGTGGCAGTTCTGTCACCAAACTCTTTCCTAAAATTTCAGTTTGATTACCAACCTCTCTTGCAATCTCCTCCAATTCTTCACGGAAAAAGCTTGCTATATTTCCTGGACTTATCGGCTTTTTGTTTGAATTCGTCCTGGGTTGATTCATTTGCTTATAAAAAACTAATACTCTCTCCTTCCCTGAAGAGCTTGTCGCAAGGTGGCTTCATCGGCATACTCTAGGTCAGCTCCGACAGGTAGACCTTGACCCATCCGAGATAAACGAAACCCAAAGTCTCTGCTTTGATTAATTTTTATCAATTCTCGCTTAAGATACATCGCTGTTGCCTCTCCCTCCATGCCAGAGTTCGTAGCCAAAATTATTTCTTTAAGCTCAGGGCTAGAAACAACTCTTGTCAACAGGCTGTCAATGTTAATTTCTTCTGGGCCAATCGACTGTAGCGGATTAATTGCCCCATGAAGAACATGATAGAGCCCTTTAAAATGGCCCGTTTTTTCAATTGAAAGCAAATCCATTGGTTGTTCTACCACACAAATAATCCTTCCGTCTCTGTTTGAGTCCTGACAAACAGAACAAGGATCGCTGGACCCAATGTTGTGACATAAAGAGCATTCACTGGTGTTTTTTTTAAGGTTAATTACCGCCTGGCCAAAACGATCTAGGTACTCCTGAGGAGTATGGAGTAGATAAAACGTTAATCGAGCAGCAGTTTTGGGACCAACACCAGGCAGTTGTTCAAGAGAGTTGATCAATTCTTCTAGGGCTTTTGGTAGCTTCATCTGTTTGCCATTAAATTTTTAGCTAGACGTTTTTTTAGCCGATCAAAGGCTTGATTAATCACTTTTGCTACTATTTTTGGAGCAACACCCTCAGCAAAGTCTAACTCTTTAATTTTTTGCTCTCCAGTAATAGTCACCTTTACTCCCTCGCTTTCAATAGTAACTTTTTGCCGAGACACTTCTTTTTGCATTTTTCTTAAATCTCCCAATTGTTTTAATAAACCCATATCAATCATTGTTCATCACCTCCAAAAATTTCTTTGGCCGCATCGTACACATAATCATCTTTTGATTTTTCCGACAAATTTGCTTGGCTGTTCTCGTTTTCTTTTGTTTTCACAATTGCTCTCAGCGGTCTTTCCTCTAGGCGACAGAAAAGACTAACTTGACAGCTCAAAATCTCCTCTGCTGTTGCTTCAACAATACGACGATTAGCTTCTTTTTCCAAACACTCTTTGTGAAACTTATAATAAACCCCCAGGGTTAACCTGTCGGCTTCAAAAGAAATTGGATAGGCCGCTTTCAAAAAAGCTTCTAGAGAATGATTTTTAGTCTTAATTTTTTTCAAAAGCATTTGCCATTGCTCTTCACTAATTGATAGCTTAGGTGAATTTTTTTTTAATTTTTTGATTTTTTTCGCCTCGGAAATAGCGCTTGACTCAGCTTTTTCTTTATCTTGTTGTAGGTTTTTAGTCAGAACAGGATTAGTCGTTTTGTCCTGGTCTTGGTCTCTGTTTTCTTTGTTTTTCCCTAAATTACTATCGCTGTCTACAAGAGTTTTTTGACTAATCATCCTGCTGATTGCTAGCTCCATCGCCAAAACTGGTAGGGATGAGGTCTTAACCTCTCTGGCCGCCCGAGAAAAAGCTTCTACCCAAGCAAGAAGTTGATCGGTCAAAAATTCTCCTTTTTCTCCATCTGCTAAACCCCAAGTTCCATGAAGTAATCTTCTTAGAAGTTCTAAAAGATTTTTTAAATAAAACGACCAATCAACCCCCTCTTCCTCCAGGCGATTAACTTCTTCTAGGGCTAGAAATAGTTCGTTCTTTGACAGCAAGGTTAAAAGCCTAGCTGGATCAAGGAACGCCTGCCTGCCAATAATTTTGTTAACCCCCTCTAGGGTAATTTTGTTTACTCCAAAAGACAATTCTTCAAGAAGTTTTTGGCCGTCGCGAAAGCTTCCATCAACATTTTGGGCAATAACCTCTAAAACCTGACTATTTTCTATTTTTAATTTTTCTCTTTCAACCACTCGCCTTAGAGATTGAACGATTTCTTTGTTGCTAGCTTTGCGAAAATTAATTCTCAAACAGCGAGACAGAATTGTTTGGGGAATTTTTTCTGGATTAGTGGTGCAGAGCAAAAAAACAACTCTTTCGGGTGGCTCTTCCAGTGTTTTTAAAAGAGCATTAAAGGCTTCACTGGTTAACATATGAACTTCATCAATAATATATATTTTAATCTTTCCTTTTACCGGCGCCAAACTGACTCCCTCCTTAAGCTGACGAATGCTATCTATACCTCGATTAGAGGCAGCATCAATTTCTAAAACATCTAAGAAAGATCCTCTGTCAATCTCTAGGCAAAATGGACATTCGCCGCAGGGCTCTGTTTGCATCTGAACCTTTTCTTGACAATTAAGACTTTTGGCAATAATTCGTGCAACTGAAGTTTTACCAATTCCCTTGGGGCCAGATAGTAAAACAGCATGAGGAAAAGAGCTTGAGGCCAAAAATTTAGTCAAGACCTCTCGGGCTTCGACCAAGTCAATGTCGGCTATTTTTTTGGGACGATATTTTAAGTAAAAAGTCACGCTCTAAGGATTAATCTAAATTTTATTAATTTTTAATTTGTCCATTTAACATATTGATATCAACAAATAAACGAAAATACTGAAAAAAAGTTAAATCTAACCTTTAGGGTTCTTACAAAAAACCAACTATTCTTTCTTCTCATTCTCTTCCACTAGCCGGGTTAATCCATGGTCAACAAAATCCCAAATCACTTTGTCGATTGATTCTTGATAATCAATCGCTTCTTTTTGCGCACAAGGATAGCAAACCACAATGTCTCCCAAAATTAATCTTCCTTCTGGGGTTCGTCCCTCTTTCTGAGGAAAAGCCAAAACATCAGAAACTCCATCAAAATCCCGATAGACTTGATTTAGTTGGCGCATTTTTCTCTTGCCAACAAAAGCCAAACTCAGCTCTACTTCCTCTATCCCTGTTCTGCTTAAATAGAGATTAATTTTTTTTTTCAATCCAGGCCTATTAAGGCGATAGTTGGCATTAATCTTTATTTCTATTAAAATCATTTTGCTATGTTTGCTTTTATAAGAACTAATTAGTTTTTCGAAAGCTGTTCTTTAATGACTTTTGCTACAAGAGATCCGTCGGCCCTTTCTTTACCAATTTTGGCCATTACCTGGCTCATTATTTTCCCAAAGTGGGCTTGATCTAAAAGCTTTCCGTCTTTAATAACCCTACTAACAATCAAGGCAATCTCTTCTTCTGGCATTGTTTGAGGAATAAATTCAGACAAGATCGCCAACTCTGTCTCTTCTTTCTCCAGCAAATCTTTTCTTTCAGCTTTGCGATAAATATCAATCGCCTCTTTGCGGTTCTTAATTTCTTTCTTAACCACCAAAACCAATTCTTCTTCGGTTAACTCTCTTTTTTTTTCGATTGCTTGGTTATGAGCCACCGATAAAACTAATCTCAAAACTGAAACTCTAATTTTATCTCGACCAATCATGGCTTCTCTTAGCCACTGCTCCAGTTTTTTTTGACTTATCATCTTCTTGCTTTGGCCTCCCTTTCTTTTTGTTTCTTTTCTTCTCGTCGCTGTTGAGACGGCTTGGTATAGCGCGCTCGTTTTTTTACATTAATTATAATATCGGCTGTTTTCCTTCGAAAAGAAGAAATAAGCTGATCACTGGATTCTCCTGGTTTTTTTTTAACTATTACCGCCATATTTTTACTATACTAAAATGAACACCTCCTTAAATTATTTTAAAAAAATAAACCTTAATTTCACTACTGGTGATTATACTTTAAGATAAAACCCTTGACAAATTAACCAAAAGATCTCTTTAGGTCGTTTATTGTCACAAAAATTAACAAACCAATTAATAAAATTAAACCTATTTGATTAACCCATCCCTCGATTCTCTCTCTTTTTTTTATTCCGATCAAGCTTTCCGACAAAACAAAAAAAACTCGCCCACCATCAAGAGCTGGAAAGGGAATTAAGTTAAAAATTGCTAAATTAATCGATAAAATTCCAGTAAAATACGCCAAAGCCCAAAACCCAGAACGAGAAACTTCACCCGTTGCCTGATAAATACCAATCGGCCCAGCAATTTCTTTGGGAACTCCTTGTCCGGAAATAATTCCCGTTAATATTTGACCAAGAGCTATTACCATTTGTTCAACCCAAAAAAGAGCTTCTCGAACTCCATTATAAATCGCTTTAGGTATCATTTTGTAAAACGGATAAAAGCGATTTTCTGTTTGAGAAATAACTACTCCAGCTGCCCCCTCTCCCTCGGGAGGAGTTTCTCTTGGTGTCAATCTTGATATTAAGTGACCGTCCTGACAATATTGAGAAACTTCTTCATTCTTTCTAATAACACCTTCTTGATCGAGGCAGGGATTGGGTTCCCGCTTAATTGTCAAAATGACTTCTCTTCCTAGGTTTTCGTTAATTAAGCGAGTGAAGTTCTGGGTGTCAACAATAACACTATCGTTAACTAAGGCAATTTGATCGTTTTCGATCAATCCTGCTTTCTCGGCTGGCGAATTTGGCATAACTCCCACCACCCTAACTCTGTCTGTTTTTTCCGGTATTCCTAAAAAAGAATAAACTAAGCAAAACAAACCCACTCCCAGAAGAAAATTCATAATCGCCCCTGCTAACAGAATTCCAACCCTAGTTCTTTTATTTTTCGCTGAAAAGGAGCGTTGCGAGTCTTTTTTAACGCCAGACTCTTCTCCCCAAAGGCGAACAAAGCCTCCAAAGGGAAAAAGATTGATTGAGTAGACTGTTTCACCGATTTTTTTTCCCCAAATTCTTGGCGGAATACCAAAACCAAACTCCTCCACTCGAATTCCTGCTTTTTTGGCTAACAGAAAATGTCCCCCCTCATGAACCAAAATCAACAAAGATAGTATAAGAAAAAAATATAATATCGTCATCGCTTTTTAAAGCTTGTTTTTCCTATAGAGAAGAGCAAGAGAAATTTTAAAAAAAATCCGATAAAGAGGCTTTTAGCTTTAAGAAAAAGATCATCCTTTTTTTCTTTAAAGCGATTCTAGCTCCGCGATTTTTTTATCGCCCAACTGCTCTACCTGGCTAATCTTGCTGTCAGTTAATTCCTGAAGCTTTTCTTCCAAACGAAAAGACTCGTCTTGACTAATTTTACCCTCTTCTTTTTGTTCTAAAATCTGGCTTCTTTCTTCCGCTCTAATTTGTCTAATCATTACTCGGGCCGCCTCCAGTTTCTTTTTTAAAAGCCGAACATATTCCTCTCTTCTTTGAGCTGAAAGAGGTGGCAGAGTAGCTCTAACTGTTTCTTTACTAACAGTTACTGACAACCCAATTTCTGATTCCTCTAGGGCTCGAATTATATTTTTGGTAACACCAAAATCCCAAGGCTGAATCAGCAAAACACTAGCACCCTCAATAGTAATCGAGGCCAGTTCTTTTATTCTCATTTTCCCTGCCCCTTCATAAGCCAAGACGCCAATGTTTTCAATCAAAGCCGGATTGGCTCTTGAAGTTCTAATTGAGGCAAGGTCCTCCTTGAGCAAGTCAAGGACCTTCTCCATTTTATCCCTAGCTTCCTCAAACATTAGTTTCTTATCCTAAGACTATACAATAAAAAAAAGTTAAATTAAAGCCCCAGGCGACTAATTTCCCCAATGCGAATGTTTTCTCCAGTTTGAGCAATAACTTTATTAATTAATTCTTTCACTGTAATTTTGGGATCGCGAATATATTCTTGTTTCAAAAGTTCAATTGAAGAAGTCGGACTCATCGCCGCTATTTGCATTGCCAGCTCCTTCCCTAAGCTCTGAAACCCATCGGTGCGAGCGACAAAGTCTGTTTCGCAGAGCAAGAAAACCATCGCTCCCACTCGACCATTGTTGTGAATATAAGCAAATACTCTTCCCTCACTTGTTGTTCTGCTGACTTTTTTGACGGCTGCTTTCTGGTGACGAACCCCAAGTTTTTCGATTGCCTTTTCGTAGTTTCCCTTTGCTTCCCTGAGAGCCCATTGACAGTCCATAATCCCAGCCCCAGTTTGTTCTCTGATCTTTTTAACAATTTCTAAAGAAGGATTGCTTTTTTTGATCATTTTTGAGCTTTTTTAACTCCTGCGGTTATTTTGCTAAAAATAAACTCAACACTAGCCTTAGCGTCATCGTTGGCTGGAATAATATAGTCGATATCATCGGGATCAGCATTGGTATCGGCAATACCAGCCACTTTAATTCCCATTATTTTAGCTTCCCTGACCGCTGTTCGCTCCTTTTTGGGATCAACAATGAACAAGTTTTGTGGCAATTCTTCAAGGCCAATTAGGCCTCCGTAAAGATCTTCCAGTCTTCGCTGTTCTCTTTTTAAAACACTAATCTCATATTTTGTTAGCGAGGTTTCCTTTTCCGCCAATCTTTGTTTTAATTCCTCTAGTCGAGTTAAGTTTTTCTTTACCTCTGGCCAATTAGTCAATAAACCACCAATCCAACGAGTGTTAACATAAAACATTCCCATTTTTATCGCCGCCTCTTTCACTGCTTCAGCCGCCTGTCTTTTAGTGCCTAAAAAGATAATTTTTCCGCCACTGGCAACTATTTCCGCTAAAAAGTTAATCGCTTCCTCCAGCTGATTTTTTGTCTTTACTAAGTCAAAAATATGAACCCCCTCTCTAACGGCAAAAATGTATTCCTGCATCTTGGGGTTAACCTTAGAAACCAGATGACCAAAATGACAGCCAGCCCCAAGTAGTTCCTCTAAAGAAATATCAAGACTGTTAATTACTTTTTTAGGTTTGTCCCTAAAAGTAGTTTTTTTAATAGCGGATTTGGTTGTAGTTTTTTTAGTCGCCGATTTAACCATAGAATCTCCTTTTAGCCTCCATTCGACCCGCTTTTATTTTTATAAAAGCCAGGAGATAATTCGAATGTGTGTGATTTTTATTTCTAATATAAACCTTCAAATGACTATTTTAACCCGAAACGGTTTAAAACACAAATCTTTTTTATTCCAATAAAAAGCAGAGTCAACTTTCATTCTTTCTTTTTTGCAACAAAATTTGTTTAAAGTTTTCTAACAGGCTAATGACGGTTATTGGACCAACCCCACCAGGAACTGGAGTAATAAAACTAGCCCTGCTTTTAACTTGATCAAAATCAACATCTCCCCTAGGAGAACCAACATCAATCACAACTGCCCCCAAGGAAACCATGTTTTTTTTAATTAAGTTCGGCTGACCAGTCGCTGAAATTAAAATTTGAGCCTTCTTGGTTTGATCCGATAGTCGTTGAGTTTGCCGATGACAAATCGTTACTAAGGCTCCTGTCTTGTTTAAAAAATCAGCCAGTGGTTTTCCAACAATTCTAGATCGGCCAACGATAACAACTCTTTTATTGATAAGATCAACTTGTCTTAATCCTGCCTGTTCTAGTATCCAAATTATCGCTCTTACTGTAGCTGGCAAAAGCGGTGAAGCGTCAGTAATAATTTTGTTTAAATTTTTGCTAACCAAACAATCAACATCTTTCTCTGCTGTAATTGCCTCAACTATTTCTGCTTGCTCTTTCCTGAAAGTCTCTGACAAGGGTAGTTGAATCATTATTCCCCCTATCTTCCGATCTTGATTAAGCTTTTTAATTAAAGAAATTATGTTTTTTTTAGAATAATTCCGCTCAATTTCAATTGTTTCAAAGTTAATTCCAACTCTTTGGGCCGCTTGTTTTTTTAGATTAACATAGAGCCGAGCAGCTTGATCATTTCCCTCTAGAATGTCAACTAGTTTTAATCGTTGCCACTCGATTGGTAGTTGAGCAAAATCTTTGATCAATTGTTGCTCTTTTGTTTTGGCAAATGCATTTCCAGTAAAAATTTTAACCATCTTAATATGAAAATAATTAATAGGGTCTTATAGCGGTTTTTTGTTTCACGGCAGGGGGAAGCTTTTGGCTAGTTTTTTAGTTGCCTGCTTTATTTCAAGAGCCCTGTTTGGTTCAGTAATTACTATTTTAATCCATTGAGCAATTTGTTCCATTTCTTTTTTGCCCATCCCCCGACTGGTTAGGGCTGGTGTTCCCAGTCTGATCCCAGATGGAGTTAGTGGCGGATTAGGATCAAAAGGAATACTGTTAGCATTAACAGTAATGCCAGCGTTTTCTAAAAGTCTTGCCGCCTCTTTTCCGCTAATTTGCTTGTTTCTTAGGTTAATCACCATTAAGTGGTTATCTGTTCCACCGGAAACTAAATTAAATCCCTGCTTAATTAAGCCTTGAGCTAAACAATAAGCATTGGCGACAACTTGACGACCATATCGCCTAAAAGCTTCTTTGTTAGCTTCACTCAAGGCAACCGCAATCGCAGCAATATTATTTTCATGAGGTCCACCTTGAAGACCAGGAAAAACGGCCCGATCAATTTTGACAGACAAATCTCTGTCTTTGGCCAACCCTTTATTGGTAACCATAATTATCGCCCCCCTTGGTCCTCGAAGAGATTTATGGGTGGTGGTGGTAATAATGTCAGCGTCAAAAACTGGAGAAGGATGAACCCCCGCTATCACTAAGCCAACAATGTGGGCAATGTCTGCCAAAAGATAAGCTCCAACCTTATCGGCAATTCTACTAAAACGAGCAAAATCTAAAAGGCGTGAATAAGAAGTTGTTCCAGCCACGATAATTTTTGGTTTTATTTTAACCGCCAACTCTTCAACCTGATCATAGTTAATTAGGCCATTTTGGTCAACCTGATAATGACAACTTTCAAAGTACTTACCAGAAAAAGTAATTTTAGGGTGACCGTGAGTTAGATGTCCTCCAGAACTAAGCCCCAATCCCATAATTTTGTCGCCTCTGTTTAACAGAGCAAAGTAAACCGCCGCGTTTGCTGGAGAACCAGAATAGGGTTGAACATTGGCATGGGGAACCTTAAACAATTTCTTGGCTCGCTCAATCGCCAGCCTTTCAATCTTATCAATAAATTCTTGACCCTGATAATAGCGCCGACCAGGATATCCTTCGGCATACTTATTTTGCAAAATCGAACCTAAAGCCAATAAAACCTCCCTTGAGGCATAGTTTTCCGACGGAATCATCATTAAGGTTTCTTTCTGCCGTTTGGCCTCTTTTTCTATTAAGGAAAAAATTATTTTATCGTTCATAAATAAACAAGCCCCTTTCCTCTAATATCTTTATTATATCTCTTGTGATTTTCTTTGGCGATCTTTTTCCATCAACCCTAACGCTTTTTTCAGGAAATTTCTCCAAAAGCCAATCATAAATTTTTTTAAAATATTTTAAATGGGACAGCTTTTCAAAAATTGTCATTTTCTCTCCTCTTGTCTTCAACCTAAGAACAGCCTCCTTGGGATTAATGTCAAGATAAATTATTAGGTCGGGCTCAAGACAGTATCGGTTAACTTTAATAAACCAATTCTTTTCAGCCACCAAAGAACCGTAGGCAACAGTAGTCCAATAATAGCGATCACAAACAACTAGTTTTCCTTTTTTTAACTCCGGCTCAATTTCTCTTCTTAAATGATCTAGTCTGTCGACGACAAAAAGAAGTTGCAAAGCGATTGGGTCCAACTTTTCTTGGCCGCTAACCACCCTCTCGATCACTTTCCCAATCATTCCCTCTCGGGTGTGTTCTCTGGTTAGATAGTGCCTAACTTTTCTCTTTGCAAGCTCTTCTCCTAAAAGACGAATTTGGGTTGACTTTCCGCTCCCATCTAGTCCTTCGATTACCAAAAGTTTACCTAAAAACTTATTTTTTTTCATTTTTTACACAAAAACTATTAATTTTAAAAAGAATCATTCCCCTCTCTTGTTTTTAGTTGAGCTTGGGAGATTTTTTTCCACAAACCACAGGAAAGCTTCCCCTCCCAACAAATTTTTTCTGTTTGACAGCTTGGACCGATGTTGGCAAACAGCAGTGGCGCCTCCGATTTAACCAAAACCATCATTTGGTTGGCCAAAGCTCTAATTTCCCATTGAGCCCGCATACAGGTTCTAAGCCGAAAAAAGTTAACTAACGATCGAGCGTTCATCGTTACCACAATTTTTGTTTCACAAGCATTAGGTAAAATAAAACGAGCGTCTTCTGGTGCAGTCCCATTGCTAACTAAATCCCGATAGCTCTTTTCTACCTCAAACATCATTTTTCTAAATTTTAAGCTATTTCTCTTACTATGAGATATTTCAGGAGGAATAATATAGGCTATTTCCTTTTTTGAGAGATCAACATAGCGCTGCGATTGTTGAGAAAATGAAGCAATTCGATGTCTGACTAGCTGATGAGAGCAGGTCCGAGAAATACCCTCAATTGCAAAAGTGAAAGAAGCGTGCTCTATTGTTGAAGTGTGGCCTGAAAACATAACCAGGTTAATTAGCTTTTTTTTGGTGGCCTGATCTGCTTTCTTTAATAATTGATTTGCTCCAATTGAAGAATAACATTGACGAATCGCTGCACTAACCGTCTCCTCGGCTTCTTTGGTAAAAGAAATTAGTTTAACCTTAAGTCTTGCTTCTTTAGCCATTTAGTGAAATCTTTCTTAAAACTTCGATCACTTTTTGTTCTAATTCATCAATTGTCCCTTTGTTTTCAATTAAGAAATCACTTTTTTCTAAACAAGCAGAAATGTTTCGCCCTATTTGCCCATCTTGGCTAAAAAAGTCTTGCTTGTCAACTCTGACAAATTCTTCCCAGGTCAACGGCTCCCTTTCTCGAGCCCTCTTTTTGGCCCAAATAAAACGTAGTTTTTGGGGAGCGGTAATACCAATCAGGTAAAATCCAGGTTTGTTTTTAAAGAAACTAACTTCGGCAATTCCCCTAATGGAGTCTATGGCAATTTTGGGGCTGTCGTTTCCCAAAACGAGATCCCAGGTTCTTTTTGCCAAAACATCTGGTCCGAAACTCTGTCTTAATTGATCAGCAACCACCAACAACCTTTCTCTTGTTATTTCTTCTCCTCTATTAATAATTTCTTCTCTTATTCGATCAGAAAGAGAAAAACAGGAAAATTCTCTGTTTTGCAAAAACTCGATTACTGTTCCTTTTCCAGCACTAATTGGACTAACGAGGCCGATGATTAATTTTTTTTTGGTTGCCATTGTTCTAGTTTAAGCCCCGCCTCATTAATTAAGCTTTGAGCAAATTTATCTGGATATGGTTCATAGTAAACTATTTTCTTTACTCCCGCATTAATTAAAATCTTGGTACAAATGGTACAGGGCTGATGGGTTACATATAGAGTGCTGTTTTGAGAAGAGACTCCGTGTAGGGCACACTGAATGATGGCATTTTGCTCTGCATGAATAGCTCGACAAATTTCTTGACGAGTACCAGAGGGAATCTTTAGTTGATTGCGAATACAACCAATCTTTTCGCAATGAACCATTCCTGCTGGAGCCCCGTTAAAACCAGTCGCAAGGATGTGTTTATCTCTTACCAATACTGCTCCAATTTTTCTTCCCTCCCTAATACAAGTGCTTCTGGTGGCGACTAGTTGGGCCAACTTCATAAAATAATCATCCCAAGATGGTCGCTGTTCGTTAATAGTCCTATTCATTGTTAATTAATTTTTGCTGGGCCGCTTCTATCAGTCCACAAAAAAGCGGATGGGGCCTATCTGGTCTAGATAAAAATTCTGGATGAAATTGAACTCCAACAAAAAAGGGGTGTCTTTTTTCAGAAAGTTCGATAATTTCCACTAAGGCTCCATCGGTGGTAGTTCCAGCAATTATCAAACCAGCTTTTTTTAATTCTTGGCGGTATTCATTGTTAAACTCAAAACGATGGCGATGACGCTCTTTGATTAGTCTTAATTTATTGCCTACCCCCCAATGCTTTTTTTGATATAACCGATAGCTGTGAGTCCCTTTCTCAAGGCAACAGGTCCACTCCCCCAATCTCATCGTACCACCATAGCTTTTCTCAAGCATTTTTTTCTCCTGATCCGGCATCAAATGAACAACCAGATCACTTGCTTTTTTGTCAATTTCAGCACTGTTAGCCTTTTTTTTGCCTAGAACATTCTGGGCAAACTCTACTACTGCCAACTGCATACCGTAACACAATCCCAAAAAAGGAATTCCATTCTCTCGAGCGAATTTTATTGCGACAATTTTTCCCTCTACTCCTCGATGACCAAATCCGCCAGGAACTATTAGTGCATCAACTTTAGCCATTTTTTTCGATAAATATCGATTTTCTGTTAATTTTTCGCTGTCCAGCCAAACAATCTCTGGGTTTAAGCCCTGGTCCCAGGCGGCATGCTTAATTGATTCTATCACTGAAACATAGGCATCACTTAAATAAAAATGTCCACTGTTATAGTATTTGCCGGCAATTCCGATTTTAATTGTTCTGTCAGAGTTAATCACTAGGTTAATCTTTTCCAGTAATTTTCTGTGTTTATTTAAAGAAACTCTTCCTTTAACGCCCACTGTTTTGAAAAAAACTCGACTAAAGCCTTGTTCTTCCAACATTAGAGGAACCTGATAAATTGTTTTAACATCAATATTAGAAAAAATTCTTTCTGACAAAATCGCCGCTGACAAGGCTAACTTTTCTTTACGAGGCTCATCCAAAGCTTTAGAAGAACGACAAACAATAATATCTGGAGAAAGACCCAGGCTGTTTAATTGACTGATTGACTGCTGGGCTGGCTTAGTCTTCATTTCTCCTAAAAAATCTGGTATCGGAACATAGACGACGTGAATGAGAAAAATTTTATTGGGAGCTTCAATTTTCATTCTTCTTAGGGCTTCAAAGAAAAGAATGTTTTGATATTCCCCTACCGTTCCACCATACTCAATAATTAAAAAGTCCTTGTCTTCTCCTGCTTTTTTAATTCTTCTAATAATTTCTTGAGGGAAAGCAAGGTAAACCTCAACACACTTGCCCCCATAATCCAAGCGCCTTTCTTTATCTAAGACTGTCTGATAAACTTGGCCAGCAGTAAGATAATTCTTGGCGGTTAAACCGTTCCCCAAAAACCGCTCATAATGACCAACATCTTGATCGGTTTCAACCCCATCAGTGGTAACATAAACTTCGCCGTGTTCTAGGGGATTCATGGTCCCAGCGTCTTGATTAAGATACATGTCGGCCTTCATTATTCCCACCTTAAAACCAGAAGATTTGAGTAACAAACCCAAAGAGGCGGCAGTAATTCCTTTACCTAGACCAGAAATAACACCACCAGAGACAAAAACATAACGTGTCGTCATTAAAAAACTTAAAATTAATCTTAGGCAGATTTTATTTTTTTGTCAACCAGTCTTGGTTTTTTACTAAAAAGCCTACTACTGTTAACAAAATTGATTTGTTTATTTGGGTTTTCGCCATGATGCCCACTGACACTTGGGGTATTTACCGCAACCATAAAACTGTCTTCCTTTTTTTGTTCTTTTTACAACCACTTCGCCACCGCAAGTTGGACAAACCACATTCTTAATTTTTTCAATATGCGCAGCCGTGTATCGACAATCAGGGAAAAGAGAACAGGAAAGAAATTTTCCAAATCGTCCAGTTCTAATCACCAGCTTTCCTTTTTGACACTCTGGGCAACTCATGTCGGTTTCTTCAACAGGAACCTTAACTCGAGCAGCATTTTTTTCAACTCCCTCAACTTGAATAATAAAAGGGCGATAGAACCCCTCTATTGTCTTGCGCCATTCTTTTCGGCCATTGGCAATTTCATCCAAGTCCTCTTCCATTTTAGCTGTAAACGGTAAGTCTAAAACTAAAGGAAAGTGTTCTACTAAAAAATCATTGGTTGTTCGGCCGAGGGTTGTTGGCTCAAATTTACCTTCCTGTTTTTGAACATAATGACGATCTTGAATCGTAGAAATAGTTGGAGCATAAGTTGAGGGTCGCCCAATTCCCTTTTTTTCTAAAACAGAAATTAAACTTGCTTCCGAATAGCGAGGAGGAGGATTGGTCGACAATTCTTCTTTATCAAACCCGACTGAGTTTAATTTATCACCAGAAATTAAATCAGGAAGCCTTTCGTCTTCCTGATTAACTTTCAAAATTTTAGTAAACCCGGCAAAAACTAATCTTCTTCCTCGGGCGACAAATTGATAATCACCAGAGCTTATTTCTGCGGTAACCACTTCTGTCTTGGCGCTAGCGGCTTGACTAGACAAGGCTCTTTGCCAAATTAACTGATAAAGTCGATCAGCGTCACGATCTATTTGAACCCCTTCTTTTCTGAAATCAGTTGGCCTAATGGCTTCGTGGGCCTCTTGGGCCACTCTAGTTGTTGTTTTGTAAAAGTTTGGTTTTTCTGGAATAAATTCTTGACCAAACTTTTCAATAATTAAACTTCTTGCCCCACTAATCGCCTCTTTGGCTAAGACAGTAGAGTCGGTCCGATGATAGGTAATTAACCCCTCTTCATATAATTTTTGAGCTGCTCTCATTGTTCTTTTAGAAGAGAACCTTAGTGTTCGATAAGCCGCTTGTTGTAGTGTTGAAGTTACAAACGGCGGATAGGGATGAAGACTAGAGGTTTTTTTGTCGACTCCTTCAACTTGATAGGGGGGCTTTAGGTTGTCAATAATCTCTCTTGCCTTGTCGACACTATCAATGCTTGTCTTGGTTGAAACATATTCACCAGCAAAAAGAGATTTTTTTTCTCTGGTTTCGTATTTTTTTCCTTTCCAAGAGACCAGTTCGGCCCTAAAGGCTTCTTTGTTCTTAATAAATTCTCCCCAAATTCGCCAATATTTGCTAACAGCAAATTTCTCTATTTCTTTTTCCCTTTCCACTATCAAACGAACTGCCGCTGACTGAACTCGACCAGCAGACAGCCCACGACGAATTTTTTTCCAAAGTACTGGTGATAACTTATAACCCACTAGACGATCTAAAACTCTACGAGCAGTTTGAGCAAAAACCAAGTCATCATCTATTTTTCCTGGATGACTTAGGGCTGAAGTTATCGCTTGTTTAGTAATTTCATGAAAGATAATTCTATTAACTCGTAAAGCTTTCTTGTTATCAGAGATAATCGCCGCTAAAACATGATGAGCAATTGCCTCTCCTTCTCTATCCGGATCTGTTGCTAAAAAAATGTCTTCGGCCACTAAAGCCGATTTTTTAATTTTGGTAATTACTTTTTCTCGACCGGACCCAAGCTCGTATTGAGGTTCAAATTGATTGTCAACATCAATACCCAGCTTGCTTTTAGGTAAGTCCCTGATGTGACCCATTGTCGCCAAAACTTGATAGTCTTTGCCTAAAAAACGCTCTAGCGTTCGAGCCTTGGTTGGCGACTCAACAATAATCAGCTTCATGGTATTAGGGTAACAGAAACTCTTTTTTTTGCCAAGAGAAAAACAGTCTTTTTAAGTTCTCTCAGCAAAAAACTGTCATTTAATAATTTATTTTTCTTTCTTAAATAGATATAGATCTCTTTGTTTTTTTTCATGAAAAACAGTCACTAGAAAAAATGTTTTATTTTGAAACTTCTTAACCACAAAGCTTTCTTTCTATTTTAGTCCCCATTCTCCTAACCCCAAATTTGTTGCCACCCCCTTAATTTCTAATTTAGTTAGGGCAATATTTACTCTATTTATTTCAATTTTTAAACGAAAACTAATTTCATCAACGGTAAAATTGTGTCCGGATAGTAAATCTGTGACCAGTTTTTCATCACCATCAAGATCGAGGGCTGGGCTTTTTCCTTGATGGCTTAAGCCAAGCTCCGCCAAAACATCAGCTACTTCAGTAACCACTCCTGCCCCATTTTTAATCAAATAATTAGTTCCGGAAGAAGACTGGCTGGTAATATCTCCTGGAACTGCCAAAACCTCCCGGCCCTGGTCAGCAGCCAAAGAAGCCGTAATTAAAGAGCCAGACTTTATACTTCCTTCAATTACCAAAACTGCCATCGACAGCCCAGCAATAATTCTGTTTCTAGCTGGAAAATGTGCTGGAAGAGGGTTAGTTCCGGGGGGTAATTCAGAAAAAACAACCCCCTTAAGTAAAATTTCTTGATATAAATGCTTGTTTCTAATTGGATAAGCTACGTCTACTCCGCTACCTAAAACGGCTACTGTTTTTCCTCCAACCTCAAGAGCTGATTGATGAGCCAGCGCGTCGATTCCCTTTGCTAGTCCCGAAACAATTATTAGCCCGTTCTGACCCAAAGCTTCAACCAGTCTTCTGACAACTTGGCAGCCGTAAGCGGTTGGTCTTCTTGTTCCCACCACAGCTAAAATCTGACTAGACCAAAAAGAGTCCCAGAGGGTAGAATTGCCCTTAACCAGAGTGTCAACAATTCTTCCTCGAGCATACAGAACTGGTGGAGCATCCTCGATTACCAACAGGTTGGCTGGATAGTAGCTATCAAGTTTAGTAATCGGCCAAATTAGCGGTTGATAATTTTTTACCAATCCGTCTAGGAAAACTTGGGGACAAATCTTTTTTTTGCGGGCAAGAAAACCAGCAAGCACTTCACTGTTCCAATGGGTTAATTCTTTCCAGTCTTGATCAGAAGCCTGCCAAGCCTTTTCAGCTGAACCAAAAAAATCTATAATTTGGCCAAAGCGCTTGGGGCTAATTTTCAAAAAACTAAAAGCTAACCAAAATGGTCTTTCCCGATCAGGGCTTCGCTGCTGTTTGATTGTGGTTGTCAATTATTAAAAAATTCCTCTAAAATTGCCTTAGCGATAGGAGCGGCATCTCTACCCCCACCTCCACCAGCTTGTAAAAAAACTGCCACTGAAATAACTGGGTCGACAACAGGAGCAAAGACGGTAAACCAGGCATGAGTCTCCTCATTGTAGGCATCAAACTCTGCTGTTCCAGTTTTACAAGCGACTTGGTTTTTTTTACCATTAATTTCAAAATCAAAAAAAACTGAAGCTGTTCCTCCCGGTTGACAGGCTGCCAGCAATCCATCAAGAATTAGCCTACGATTATCTTTGCTTGAAACAATTTTTTTACAGTCTGGCTCAACGCTTTTGGCTAACCTTGGTCGACAAAAATAACCGTCGTTAGCAAAATAACTTGTCATTAAGTTGGCCATTAAGGGAGTAATAGCCAGGTCTCCTTGACCGATAGCAAAATGAAAGCTATTTCCTAAAAACCAAGGCTCACCAAGCACCTCCTCTTTCCATTCGGCAGTCGGGACAAAACCAAGGGCTTCGGTTGGCAAGTCAATCCCCGAAAGTTTATCTAAAAAAAACTTTTTAGACCATTCGGCCATTTTATCGGGACCTAATTTCTCTCCTAGCCGATAAAAGAAGATGTCGTTTGACCTTTTAACTGCCTCAACAATATTCACATTCTCATCTTTTCTCCCGTGTAGGGTATACAGCCAATTATTATATCGATAATTATTAACCTCAATAAAACCAGTGTCTTCTATTTCCGTTTTAGAATCAATAACTCCCTCTTCTAAGCCAGCTAAACCAGAAACAAGCTTAAAAATTGATCCTGGAGGAAATCGGGCCGATATTGCTCGGTTTAGAAAGGGTTGATTTGGGCTAATCAGTAAACTGCTAATCAGCTGATTATCTTGATTAAGAATAAAAAGATTGGGGTCAAAAGAGGGTGAAGAAGCTAAGGCTAAAACTTCTCCGTTCTGGGGATTACTAACTATAACGGCCCCTGTTCTTTCCGAAATAAGCTCAAAAGCTTTTTTTTGAATTCGATTATCAAGAAAAAGAACAACGCTTTTTCCATCCCGGCCTGTTATTTCACCGACATCACGAACTGTTTCTCCCCTAATGTTGGTTTCGCTTAATCGATAACCGTCCTGACCAAAAAGAAGGTCTTGATAGTATTCCTCTATCCCTCCTCGACCAACCAGCTGTCCTGGCTGATACTGTTTGCTTTTAACTTCTTCTTCAGAGGTTTGGCCTAAATAACCAACAACATGAGCCGCAGCTTCTTTTAGGGGATAATAACGGCGGAAAAAATTATCAACTTTTTCTCCAGCAGACCTTAGTCTCAAACACTCTTCTCTTTCTTTCTCTTCTCCCAAGTAAAGACAGTAAGGAACATCAATTGCTAGTGGTTCACCATTACGATCAAAAATTGTCCCCCGAGCAGAAGCCAGTCTTTCTTTGACTACTCGGTTTTGTTCCGCCTGAAAACGAAATTCTTCTCCTTGAACGATTGTTAAAAAAGCTAAGCGTAGCAATAAAAGAAAAAAACAAATCAGTAGGATTAAACGATAAAATTTTGCCATCTCTATTCTGGTAAACTCAATTTTCCCCGCTCTAATCCAAAGATCCTACCTTTAATCGCTCGAACGGTCAAAAAAGCGATTAACAAGAAAATCATTGACCATAATCCTAGATGACGCCAAAGAAGCAAATCTAACCACAAACCAACAGCAAAAGCCCAAGGAAAAACTCCTTCTTCCCAACGAAAAGCCAGTACTATTATGAAGATCAGTGTCAAGGGCAGGGAAATAAAAATTGCTTCTAAAAAAGCAACAAAAAATAAAGCTAAAATCAGCAATATTTTAAAAATTGGGCTTGTTTTCATTCTTCAACAATCAAAAAAACTTCAATTAATCGATTAAAATCAATTAACTTCTCTATTTGGGCTTGTTTATAGAGCTCATCTTGACTTTCTCGAACCTCCCTTATTCTGCCCACTAAGATTCCCGTTGGTTCGTCAAGAAGAGCAACTAGGTCCCCAGCTAAAACCTCCTCTTCTCTTAATATTTCTTTCACTGTTTCTCCAACAATTATTCCCCTCCCCTTCTGGCAAGAAAGAGGCTCTTTAAAACACTCCTGTTGATCAGAGAAAACTAGCACTGGCAAATCCAAGGAAGCGCTCCCCAACTTAACAACCCTTGACTCGTGATCATAAACAGCAACAATTTTTCCAACAAGGTGCTGCCCTTCGACCACTGTTTGACCAACAATAACCCCATCTTCTTCTCCTTTGTTGATAATCAAATAGTTGTCTCGACGACCAAGAACTTTGGCTGGAATAAGACTTGTTTCTTTGGGAAAAAAATCTATTAAGGTTTTTAGCCTCTCATTTTCCCTGTGAAGAAGCTGTATTCTAACTCTATCTCCTGTTGTTTCCACCATTCTCTTCCTTAACTCCCAATTTTCGTCTTTCAATTGCTTTAATCTTTTAGATAAAAAAATATCCTCAAAGTCAATCTGTCCGAGCAAATAGTAGGTTGAGCCTCTCAGTGGACGAAGAGCCCAAGCAAAAACATTCCTTAGTGGATTAAATATTAACCAAAAGTCTAAGAAAAAGATTATTAAGGCTATCAGAAAATAACTACTAAATCCTTTTTTGTTAAACTTTGCCAAAAAACTCATTTTCATAACAAAAAACCAACTGACTAGCTAATACCGACAATTTTTACTCGATCTCGCAAGTCGACGTTTTCTAGTAAGCGCCCACACCCTAGGGCCACTGCCGCCTGAGGGTCTTCGGCAATAAAAACCGGCATTTTAGTTTCTTGAGAAAAAAGCCTATCAATTCCAGGCAGCTTTGCTCCACCACCACACAAGGTTATTCCCCTCTCTAGAAAATCATTAACCAATTCAGGGGGTGCTTCTTCGATCATCTCGTTAACGGCACGAATAATTTGATTCAAGATCGGAGCAATTGCCTCCCTTATCTCTGGAGCGGCAATCTTGACAGTAATTGGCAAACCTTTTTCCAATCCTCTACCCCGAACAACCATCTCTGGCTCTTTCTTTTCTGGTAAGGCACTGCCTATTTCCATTTTAATTTCTTCTGCCGTTGATAAGCCGACAAGAAGAGAATATTTTAATCTTAAAAAATTAACAATTACTTCATCCATTTTATGACCAGCTAGCTTCAGAGAGCGATTCAAGACTATTCCTCCTAAAGAAATAACCGCAATTTCTGTTGTCCCTCCGCCAATGTCACAAATTAAGCTTCCGCTGGGACTGTCAACTGGTAGCCCTGCCCCAATAGCAGCAGCCATCGGCTCTTCAACTAAAAAACAATTCCCCGCTCCAGCCTCAATGGCCGCATCAAAAACTGCCTTTCTTTCTACTTCCGTTGACCCAGAAGGAGTTCCAATAATAACGGTTTCTTTTAAGAATTTACCCCAAAAAGAGTTTGTTTCAGCTAGTTTATCTAAAAAATAAGTCAAAATTGCTCGGGCAGCGTCAAAATCAGCAATAACCCCATTGTGAAGCGGGTAAAAAGCTTCAATTGCTTCTGGGGTTTTGCCGATCATTTTTTTTGCCCTAGAACCAATTGCCAGCACTTTTTTAGACTTTTTTTGTCTGGCTACCACCGACGGCTCTCGAAAAACCAATCCCCGGCCTCTTTGGTACACAAAAGTATTGGCCGTTCCCAGGTCTATCGCAATCCCCGGAGAAACTTTAGAAAAAAAACGTCTCCATGTTGTTAGCATTAACAAATAGTATAACACCAGCCCCTCTTGGTGGCTTTTAAATCAATCATCGTTTAATTAACATCGAATTTAAAATAATAAACACTCAAATTTTCCCCAAATATTTATCTAAAAATCCTCTCTTGACGACTTGGAAATTTTAAGTTATTATGAATTTAATGGTACAAAAACAGCCTCCTATTGGTCATCAATATAATGTAGTAACCTCTTTGTTACTTGTTTTGTTTTTTCTCTTGGCTCCGTTCTCTTCTCTTCTGGCCCAAACAGCTTCTCCTCACCTGAGCTTAAATCCTACCGTTAGAGAGGTTGATGCTGGTTTCATTTTCAATGTTACTGTTTCTGTTAACACTGGCGGTCAGTCTACAAATGGGGTTGACGCTATTGTCCAATATAATTCAACCTTATTAGAGGTGGTTAACGTCACCGAGGGAACATTTTTTCCTACCATCACCACGATAACAACAACCGCAGGAAAAATAGAAATTTATGGTGTAGCTGATACTGGTAGCCCCAAAACAGGAACAGGAACCTTGGCAACTATTACCTTTAGGGGAAGGGCACCAGGAACGGCCTCAGTAGGCTTTCTTTGTCAGCCTGGTGGCACTAACGACTCAAATATAAACTCCACCAACAATACTGACATTATCGTTTGTCCTAGCAATATCAACGCTTCTTATGTTATTGGCGGACAAGCAGCTACTCCTGCAGCAAATTTAACCGGTGAGGATCTTCCCAAAACTGGCTTCTTAGAACCAACCACCTTGATATTCGGCGGAGGCATGATTTTAATGTTTCTTGGGTTAACTTTCATTTTTAAGTTTAATTAAAATAACCTCTCGGTGTGAAACACAAAAAGATTGTTATTGTTGCTGTTTCTTCAGTCTTGGCCCTAGCCTTAATTGCTGGTTTGGTTTTAGGACTAGATAGAGTCAGAGCTTTGTTTGGTCAAGCTGCCGGTCAACAACAACCCCAAGGGGTTAGAACCACCAATATTACCGCCAATTCCGTTACCGTTGTCTGGCAAACAACTACTCCGGTTATTGGCCAAATTGAATATGGAACTACTCCTGGAAGTTTTCTGCTACGCAACACCGGAAACAATCAAACCACCAATCACAGCCTAACCTTATCTCCTCTTCTTCCAGAAACAATTTATTACTTTAGAATTCGAGTCGGTGATCAAGTCTACGATAATAATGGGGCTCCCTATTCTTTTACAACCAAATCCCTGGCTGAAACAAGCCAAACAACACCACTTACCCAAAACCAACAACCCCCCCAGCAAACAACTCTAGGTCCAGACTTGATTCAAGAAGAACGGGAAGAGCAAGAAGAGCCGCTAAGAATTACACCAACTCCAATTGTCTCTCCCCCCCCTCAAAATGTTTTATCAGAAAAACCAAGGAAAACCATTGGAGATTTCGTGGAAAAATTTGGTACCTCTAATCCTGAGTTTGACCTAAACAAAGATGGCATTGTCAACAGCCAAGACTGGGCTCTTTATCAGCAACAAAATCCGTAACAGGGTTCAACAAAGTAAATATTTTCAAAAAAATAGTTTTCTTCTTTCTTAATAAAAATATTTTTCCTCTAAATAAATAAGATGCTTGCAGGGCTGGAGAGGCTCGAACTCTCAGTCCGGGTTTTGGAGACCCGTGGTTTACCAATTAACCGACAGCCCTATTTTTTCCCCAAACCTTAAAATGGCTCTCTTTCTTTGATTATTTTAACTTGCTCGTTTCTTTATGAACAGTCGCCTTGACACATTTGGGGCAGTATTTTTTTATTGTTAACTTTTCTGGCAAGTTAACTTTATTCTTTTGAGTAATATAGTTTCTGTTTTTGCAGGCAGGACAAACCAGCCCAATTAAAACTCTATTGCCTTTTTTAGCCATAATAATCCCCTCCTTTGAAAAAAATATTATTTATTTACCGCTTGCTGTTTATGTTTTTTTTAATTACAAGAACTACAAACTACAAAAAAAACAGCTCGCACTTATTTTATCAAAAACTTTCAAAAATTGTTAGCAACGGAATTATGGAAAAAAAGTAATTATCACTCCCTTCTATCTCCTGTCGTTTCCACCCTTATTTTTCTTCCTCATTTTTATTTTTGAATGAGTATAATTACAAAAAACAAAGACGAACAAAACGCTTATTTTGAAAAATTATTTGTTTATTTTTGGTATATTAAATTCATGGAGAAAGAAAACCATGAATCGTCAGTTCTCTTTTTAGTTTGCCTTATAGCTCTAGTCCTACCCCTTGTTCTTATTCCTCTGGGAAGAGTTGTTTCTCATTTTTTTATAATTGAAGAAATTGTTAAAGCAATCCTTATTTTACAAATTCTCAAGTTTTCCTCAAGAAAAAATCAATTAAAGATAACATTAATGATGTTGTTTCTCTTTGCTTTTTCTGAGAACATGTTTTATCTGACAAACTTCATTGCTGACGGCATTCTTTACAGTTTTTGGCAAAGATTTATTTTGACTACAACCCTACATGCCTTAACAGGATTAATTATTTTTCTGCCTAGTCGACAAAACCAGCAGTTAGTCTTTCCAGCAACCTTTTTGGCGATGTTTGTTCATTTCTTATATAACCAGGTTGTTTATTCGCTTATCGTTTGAATAAATTCTTTAAAAACAAAGCCTGCCTTTCCACCTAATAGCTCAATTTTTATCCAATCACCCTCTTCTCCCAGCTTGAGATATTTGTTCTTGACATAAACAGTCTTAATAATTTTGCTTTCCTTATCAGCCGACTGGCGAATATTAACTCCGCCTCCTTCCGGAGGAATAATTTCCACAAAGATATCGCCAACAGCATTTGTTATTTTCTCTTCCGGTTTTACAAACTTGGCCGGAATCCATCCCTCAGTCAAGTCTTTGAGTAGTATCTTATACCATTCTCCTTCTGTTTCAGAGAAAGGATAACTTTCCCCAGGATAAACCTTGGTAATTATTTCTGCTGACAAAGAGGGTTCTTGTCGAACATCAACCCAACCGTTCGGTGTTTGCTTAATTACCAGTAATTGTTGATATTCAAAAGTAGCCCTCAAAACTCCTTCCTCTTCTGACTCTTTTGTCAGCTCCTCAATCCTTTCGTGGGTTTCTTTTTTTTCAGTTGCCCTTTCGATCATTTCCGCAACTAGGACTTCGACTCTTTCCTCTCTGGTGGCAACTAAGGTTGAATTAGGCATCGAAGTCGTCACCCTTGTCTCTGTGTTCTGGTCTTGATTTTTTTTCAAAAAGTTTCGCGTTACCACTATTCCGCTGATAATTGCAACCACAGTTCCCCCCATCATTAAAAAAACAATTAGTGTTTTCTGTGTTATTTTTGCTTTGGTGGTCGTTGATTTTGTTTGAAAATTAAAGAGCTTGATCAGTCGAATCAAATTGGCAAAAATATCTCTTATTAAAATTAACCAACCGAAAAGAATTTTTTTCAACCAAGCTAAGTCAAATCCAGGAAGCATAAATGGCGATGGTGTTGATATTTCTATTTTTTTTGTTTTTTTTCTAGTTTCGCTACTCACAGTAACTACCTTTCTTCGCCACAATTGATAATAAAACATTCCTAAAGTTCCCATACCAAAAATTAAAACTAAAACAATACCCCATGTCGCAAATGTTTGAATACCACCAATTGAGGCCAAAAAGTTACTCCCAACCCCAGAGGTTAAAACCAAATCCTTAAGACCCTTAATGTTTTCATTAATTGCTTTCATATCTTCAGCGTTTTCTCGATAAGCCAAAATATGCTCCTGTGGAGTAGATCTGCCATCTTTCTGTTTTCTAACGACTCTGTCCAATCTGGTGTTAATATCAGTTCTTAAAATCAAGGCCTGAGCGCTATAGGGGGTCTTTTTTAATCCTTCATATAGATCTTCCGCCTGTTGACGCAAAGAGGCAATTTCATCTTCAGAAATAACCCAAATGTCTTTAATTTTCACACTTCTAATAACTGATTCGCCCTTTTCTAGAGTAATTTCTGCTGTTACATAATACTGTTCTGTTGTCGCATCATAGTTGAGCATCAACCCACCAAGGTCTATAATGTACTCTTGTCTGACTTCTTTGGGTAAAAAGGCCTTAAACGGAATTGTTTGGGTAACTGAGTCCGAAGGGTTAACGATGACAAACTTAATAATTACCGACCCCCATTCCATAATCACCTTAACAATCGGCTGATTAACTGTTTTTTCCAAAAGCTGACGATTAATGTCCGCAACTGTTTTTAGTTCAACCATTTTAGTTTTCAAATAGTCAATGTCCATTCTTTGCACCTCAAAAAGAGGGGCGAGAGAGTCAACATTAACCTTGCCAATTTTATTAGTAACAGCTCTTAGGTCGTTAGAAACATTAGTAACAGAAGCGGTAATTGCGGAAGTATTTAAATCTAGTGTCGACAAGGATAGTTCAATCTCATTAACATAACCCTTAACAGCAATCATTTCATCATAGGCGTTTGTGGATTTACCATTGAATCCAAGCTCTGTTTGAACCTCTAAAAGTTTAGTGTGGGTTGACTGGGCTTGAGCATAAACTAAATCGATCATGCCGCCGCCACCGCCACCAGCGCCGCCACCAGCACCACTTTGTTTAAGATAATTAAGTTTGCCAAAAACCGTGGCCGAAGACGTTGGGTCATTGGGATCCCCCAAGTTGGCCTCTAAAGCATCAACATAGCCAAGAATCGTTGTTGCGTTATAGCTTCCCCACTTAGCTAAAATATTGTTGGTTACCGTTTGCATCGCCGTAACCTTAATATTAGTGTCTTCAATCGTTGTTTTGACGCTAGTTACATTGGCGTCAATAATGTTTAACTTGCCGTCCATAACGGCTAAAGTTGATTGAATTGTATTAATTTTAGTTTCAATATTTGAAAGCTGGGTCAAGATAGCGGCAATATTAATGGTCATTGATCCTAAGGTATTGGTCGTTTGAGTTCTAAAAGCTGACTCTGCCGCTTCATGGTCGTCCAAGCTCGACTGAGCGGCTCGAGAAGATATTGGAGCATCAATTAAAGCAGAGGTGGTTGCAACATTTTCTGATAAAACATCCAAGCTTTCCTGGCTGGAACGAGAAGAGATCGTCTCGTCAACATTGGTTACCAAAAGCTTACCAATAGAGTCAATCGTTGTTAAAGAAGAAGTCAAAACACTCCAAACCTGCTGGGCTGTTATATCGTTGCCATAATAAGTCAGAGCTCTTGTGGCGTTACTCCAAACATTGTTAGCAATTGCAGCTAGGGCTGGGCTTTCTAGGGCAGTGATAGTTCTGGTTGCCTCAGCCCAAACTTGGGCCGCGGTTAAAGTTGAGCGAGAAGAAATAGTTGTGTCAAGATTGTCACAAACTTGTTTTCCAACACTACCAGAGGTATTCAGAATGGCACAGGCTGTGTCCCAAATAGCTCGTCTTGAATCCGCGGTTAGCACCACTTCGCCAGTTATGGTTCTTGTCGCATAAGCCCAAATGTCAGTGGCAGAAATATTATTTAAAGAATTTATTGAAGATTGTAAAACACCAATATCGCCCCAAGCGATCGTGTCTGTCTTAACCTTAATACCAGTAACATCATCCCAAGCGATCGTGTCTGTTTTTGTTTTTATTGCTACCACATTTGCCCAATTAATGGTGTCAGTTTTCTCTTTAATTTGCCCTGATGTCGTTACTAGCCCAGTAATATCTCCCCAAGAAATGGTCTCGGCTTTGGTTCTGATTGCTGCAATATTGCCAACACCTATTTCGCTAATTAGAGTGGCAACATTATTTCTGATTGCTGTAATATCTCCCCAAACAATTGTGTCTGTGTTTAATTTGATACCAGTAACATCGTTCCAGTTTATTGTGTCAGTTCTGGTTTTAACAGCGGAAATGTCGCTCCAATTTATTGTGTCGGTCTTGGCCCTAATTTGACCTGTGGTAGTTATAAGTCCGATTATGTCGGCCCAATTAATCGTGTCTGTTTTTGTTTTTATTGCCACAATGTTATTGGTTTGGGACAAAATTGTAGTTAGACTAGATTGAATCGCTGCTATGTCAAAACTCGTTGCTAAACTGCCAGAGTTTAGGGTGGCGTCCGTTAGAGATCTAACAGCATAGTTCCAAATTTCCGCCGCACTGGCCCCACCAGTACCACCGGCCGAAAAGCTAGTTGCGGCCAAAACGGCAAATCTGTCCCCATTTTTCGGAGCAAAAGGAAGAGGCGGAGCAATGGTAATGGTTTTACTGGCACCACCGTAAGCAGAAATGCGCCTTACCACTCCCCTGTTTTGACCTTCAGTGAATATAATTACTCCTTCATTATAAAAATCATCAGCAGAGGCCGTTAAGTTGGTGTTAAAAGAAATTGTGGTTGGCGAGGGATCAAGCACATTGGCATACCGAGCAACCAGGGCATCTTGCATAAGTTGACCAAAAGAGCCAGTAATATCAGCAAAAACACCATATTGAGCACTCCAAACTGATTCGGCAGTCAGACCAGTCGCAAGCCAAGGTGAAACCGGTTGACCAGCAATATGTAAGTCTAGGGTGCCTGTGTCAACCGTTCCAGACAAAACTGAAACATCGTCTAAATAAACCATTGGTTGACGAAAAATAATATAGTCTCCCGGAGTTGCCGCAGTAAAAGTAGTACTTAAAAGGTGTGGTGCTACAATCCCCTTCACATACAAAAGCTGACCGGTGTTTCTAACAATTTCAAAAATCTTACCGTTGCTGTCTCTCATTAAAAATCCAACCCACTGGTTTGGTCTCCAAGATTTATTAACATCTTCAACTAAGGCTGGCAAATAATTACCTATCGGATTAGCAATAATTTGACTTGTACCAGAATCGGCCACCACCACACCCTCGAGACTAACGCTTATTTTCACTTCGGCTAGGGCTGATTCTGTTGGCGTACCAGAAACCACAAATTGCTGCCAAACATTAGAAGAAGCTTGGGCCGTCCAAGTCAAATTTGGCCCTGCCATTCCCAATCCAGAAAGCGTTACTGTTGGTAAACCAGAAGATCCATAGTCCTCGTTAATTCGTAAATAGCCAGTAACAGCCAGGGGCTTTCCAGCTACGCCTACTACTTTAGCGGTATAATCTAGGGCAACATCAGAACTTCGAGGGTCTAGTCGCCAAGCATAACCACCACTTGTGCGAACAGTTGTGTCCGATAAGCCTCCGCCAGTGGTGCGCATGTTGCCGAAAGTCGTCAAATTAACAATATCTTTGCCAGAACCAAGCCGAATCTCTGTTCCTGGAATTGTCGTGTGAAAATATTCTTCTGGCACTCGTCCCATATTCAAATAATCCACTGTTCCAAACAAAATCGGACTAAACAAAGATGTGCCCTCACCAATAAACTGCAACATTGATTCTGCCTCAAAAGTGGCGGTATTAGGAGGTAAATTAATATCAGCCTCATTCCATAATCCTCGACCCAAAACACTCCCAGTGTCTCTAACAAACACCGAGGAGAAAGATTGGGCGGAACGGATACCAGAACCATATCCACCAGCAACAGTGATTACATCGTCAGAAACATGACCGTCAAAGACATTATTGGCAAGATCAACAAAAGAATTACCATAAAGCCGAACTCCATTGGTATTGATAGAAAAAATGTTATTTTCAATGGTCAATTTCGCTACACCAGCACTGAAGTTCAGTGCCCCTGTGGTGCCTGAACCAGAAATACCATTATTATGAAATTCGCTATTACGAATAGTGTAAAGACGGCCAGAGAAAAACGCTGCCGCACCATTTGCCGCTGCTGGGGGCACAGTGACAAAACTGTTTCGGTGACCCATAAAAATACTCCCATCAATGCCAACGTTTTGCGAGGCGGAAGCATTATAACCTGTACCAATGTTGGCTGCAGCAAAGTTAGTCGTCACAAAATAGGCACCAACATAATTAGAACCCTGGGTTTTGGCAGAAACCGTGTAAGCCCGATCAAAGTAATTGTAAAAAACTGATTTAGATATAACTTGGCTGGGAAATGGTCTGATCGAAGTAAAGGGGTTCGTCATAATGGAAAAATTACTAAACTGATTCTCCATCGACAAATGGCTAATGTTCATGTTGGCCAAACCAGAAAGACCGACTGCGGTTAAACCAAAACCTAAACCAGAATTGATCGGCGCACCAGTCGTAGCCCCAGTATAAGTAAAGTTTTCCTCAGACCAAATATGAATACTACGCCTCAAATTTAAAACTGGCGAATGAGTCGGATTAGTTTCTGAATCACGGGCCGCCTTGTGGTGGAAAGTAAAATTATGAGACCAGCCAGCTAATGTTGTCAGGGCATTGTTTTCAAGATGACCAGAACCATATTTAATTCTGGCTGAAGGCGTATACTTTTCACCAGTATTATCTATCCAAACACGGGTTCTTTCGGGATAAGTAATTATTCTAAATCTCTCGTTTCCTGTATCTGCACCATTGGTAAAAATCACAGCTGGGTTCCCATATGCATAGTCGGCCCAAATAAACCCTTCCTGCGGGTTCATGGCAGAATCAAAACTAGCCCGAAAAATATTAATTCCGCTTCTGTCGGCAGCACAGCCAATGGTTTCAGCCCCAAGCCAGGGCGAAGCAGGAACAGTAAACGATCCCCAGTTACAAGCGCCAGAAGTGTCAAGATCTTCATCAAAAATAGCCAATTCGTCAATGGCGCCATCAAAAGCCGCATTATAAGTCCAGTTATTGCCTATTCTTATTAACCCTGCATTAATACCACGCGCCGCAAGAGAGCTTCCTTGGTTTATAGAAAAGGGTGTTCCATCAAGCCAAGCTCTTCTGTGGATTGTTGGAGTGGCGTCTTCGGACCACACTAAGCGAAAATGATACCAGCGACCAGCCTCAGCAGAAAAGCTTTGTCGTAAAATCGGTCCCTGAGTGGCACCTGCCCAAATTGATGCTTCTAAAAAGCCTTCGGAGGTGTGTCTAACAAACAGGCGGTCAGTGTTACCCTGATTAGCATAATCAATTAAATACATTCCTTCTGAATTAGTTACAGAAGAAGGGCTACCCTCGTAGTTAGTTTTAAACCAAAAATCAATCGTGCCTCGTTGTCGAGCATTGGCTGTACCACTCTGTCCCTCAATGTTGTAGCGGGTAGCAACCGGACTGCCTGTTAAAGTATAACTAGGGTAAAACAAGGCCGCACTTCCTATCCCATTTACTCCAGTCCAAGAGCCATTGCTGCGCAAAAGGTTGTCTTGTAATAAAAGCATTCTGTTGCCAAACCTTGTTGCCGTGGGGGCTCCTGGGTTTATTCTTAAAGAAATTTGATTGTTGGGAGCAGTGTAAGTCAAGCCTGGGATAGCTGTCCCTGCTGCGCCAGAAGCACTCCCTGTAACCGCATAAGCCGAACCAGTCCATTCAAAATCCCAAACCTCATATTTAGTGTTATTGTTATTGGTGACAATCGGCACCGAAGGATCTAGTCCTCTATAACTACGAATAGCGGTTGAAGTTAAATAAATCTTATCGCCAATTTCTGGGCTGACCACTCCATTCCAGCCGCCCCTATGTTTTATAGTAAAATTAATAAAATTGCTGGCAAACGGTGTCCCCGGAGTGGCTGCACCAATTAAACCCTGGATAGAACCCTCTACCCTCCAAGTTTGAGTATCACTAAAGTTATCAGAAAAATTAGCCCCGCCAATAACAGAAACCTGATCAAACATTGCCCTTGCCCCCTGAGAGGCTGTCGCCGAACCAGTATAAAGGCCAATTCGACCATTAGTATAAGTAGTATTGATAACGGTTACATCCCAGGGTCCTGGCTCTCCAACAGCACAATCCGTTGTTGCCCAAAATTTAGCTCTTAATGTTGTTCCGATAACCTCTGCCTTTAAACAATACCAAGTGTCAACATCAAAGGTTTTAGAAGTTGCTGAACCAATGGCGGTGGGAACACCAGCTAACGTTGTCCACCACTGAACGGTGTTAACAGAAGCAGTTTTTGTAATTAAAGCAGCATAGCCATCACCGTCTAGGCTTTGACGCATTAAAAGCCCTAAGCGACGACTAGTGGCGTCTGCTGGCATATCCATTCTAACCAAAGCACTCATTGTATAGTCTGTTGTGCCCAAAGGGACATTGCTATTGTGAACTGACCAGTTTTGAACGTTGGTAGGACTAAAATTAAGAACTCCTCCAGAAACACGATGAAGGTAGGGGGCTGAAAGTGGTCCAACCGCAGCCCCACGAATAGTTTCTATCCATCCCGGTGAATTGCCATATTCCAGGGTCCACTGTTCGTTGGGATTATAAAGCGAACCAGGGGTGATTTCGGTAATTTTAGCTTCTTGTACTCCAGAGCTCATCGTAATAGCTCCAGAAGAAATTCTTTCTAATCCACTCATGCTAACTGGAGTGGTTTGATTAGCCGGATTGACTTCCCAAGAAGTAAGGGTAGATATTCTCGCTCTTACCCAAAAAGCGTTCACACCATTAACTGTTGTTCTAGCTGGCGCGTTACCCAAATTTGATGGCGTCCAACTCAAAATTCTTCGACCAGTGTTGGCTGTAAAAATATTCGCTGGATCAAAGGCGATCCAGCGACCGCCACTTAAACGACAAACTCGAGCACCTTGAGCAGTGTCATAACCAGCCGGCAGGGGTTCAGAAAAAGTCAAAGTGGTGGAAGAAGGAGCGCTAGTTCCCAATCTTCGAAAAATTCTCGGCGAATCATTGTCGCTAATAGCCACAATTTGATCTAAGCCAAAATTTGTGCCACCTTCGGGAACAGTCAGAGTAAAAGAATTTCTAATTGTATTAGCAGAAAGTGGCATGCAGTAGTCCGTTCTTGGTTCATATCTATAAGCATCTCGAGGAGTAAATCCTTGCCAAGCGCTTCCGTTCCAAAATTCCCAAACATAAGAAGCGTTGGCCACCATGGTTATACCAAGATTAAATTCTAAAGAATAAAACATGTTGTTTCCCCGATCACCAAAATAAACCATATCGCTAACTTCGTTATTAGCACCATCGCCAAAAATCGTCCAGACACTAGAATTGTTGTAATTAGAAGAAAAAAGTGACGAACCAGCATTAAAATTACTATTATAAATATCGGTTAGGGGAATTGTTCCAATTTCTGCCACCTCCATGTTGGGGGTTGGCAGGGCGTTTCTGCCTCCAGCAGTTAAAAGACCAGTCCAAACTGGCATTTGGTTAGCATCATCTGTTCCCCCCATTCTCATCGAAGAAAATTCGTTGTCCGCTAGTTGATTAGTGGCACCACCTACAGCAATGCTATCTAGGGGTTGCCAATTCCCCACCACATTGTCTTTAACATCAACCCAAGTGTTACCAGAGTCAGTTAGATTGTTTCCCAAGAAACCAGTATTAATATCACCCTCAACATCAACTGCTAAATTACTTTTCATTGTCCTAAAACTATCTGAACCCTGACCATACAAGCTTACTCGACCAACCCGAAAGTTGGTTTGTGTTGTTCCAATTAAGCCGGTCATAGTATAAACTCCGGCTCGACGATCAGCACCAGTAGGTAATTCTGTGGTTGGGCCCTTGGCAACAAAAGCACTCTGATCTATCGTATAGCCAGCAACCAACGCGGCTGTTACCCTAATCTGGGTAGCATTTTCAATCGCAGCAACCAATCTAGTTATCGCTACCGAGTTGTTATCGCGAATAACAATGGTATCGCCGACATTAAAACCAGAGGTGGAAGTTACGGTAAGCACCGTACCAGTGTCAGAGTTGGTAGTAAGCGTGGTGGAAACCGCCGGGCTGACGTTGTCAAAATAAATGTTTTGAAATGAAGAGTCGGGAATAGCCGCTCCTTGTTTCCCAAAAGCCAAAGAGGCATCAGAGTCAATAACAATTTTTCCGGGAATGGTAATCCGATAATGAGTGTTAGGGCATTGCCAAAAAGCAACTGCGAACTCGGAGCAATCACCGCCGAAATCCAGCCTGCGTTTTGCGAATAAGCGGAAAAATCAGCCCTAGCGCCGGCACCATCTAAAACTGCACTGCCATACGAACCAGTATAAACCAGGGGTGCACTCCAATGTCGATCAATAGTAATCACATGTTCCTGTTTCCCTGACCAATTTAAATCATCTATTAAATTCGGAGAATCAGCACTGTCTGGATCGGGCCTGCCATTTCCCACAACAACAATGTCGCCGTCGGCTGGAGCCAGGGTATTGGCGTCGCCGTAGGCTGTAAAAAATATATGATTGTTAGAAAGAAAGGGGTAATTGACGCCCGATTGGGCCGGTGCCAAGTTTTTTGCTAAACCAATCATCACCGAGCTGGTTCTGGCAAGATGAGGAGAAGCGGTTGGGTTTTGGGTATGATTAAAGGTTGTCCAGCGCATAGTTGCATTATTAGCTGGCGTTCCGATATTAGAAAGCGTTGTAGAAATTTCTGCTACTCTAGCGTTTTGGTCAATTGTATAGGTTCCGGCGGTAATCGTAGAGGCTAAGGTTAAGCCATCGTGAGTTGGATTAACACAGGCTATATCATCAACGGTAATGGCAGTAATGGCGTTGGTTGCCAAAATAACCGAATTATTGTCCCAAATAGCTAAATTAGCTGCTGCCCCCTGCCGAACAGAAAACTGCGAGGCGTCAACTACACAGATTTTGCTAGTTGTTGGCATGTTTTGAGAAAAGGCTGTTTCCGCCCCCTGGATAATTCTTTGTTTCCAAACCGCCTGGGCCACAGTGGCATTTTTATTAACAGTGTAACCAACAACGGTCGCAGCGGTGGTAATAATTGATGGCCCATTTCCTGGACAACTACCATCTGAAGCATTAACTGAGGCAATAGTGTATCCCAGCGTGGCTGTGTCCGAATCCCAAAGATCAATGGTTTGATTAACAGCAAAACCAGCGCTTGAAGTAACACAGAGTCGATTAGAGGCGGCCGAGTCAACAGCCAGTGGTGTTATTGCCACTCCATCATTAACCCAAGACGGCCCTGTACCACCAGTCGTCGCTGTAGTTAATCTTCTGTTTTGAACTCCAGAAACTGAACCCCCAATTGTCCAGTTGTTATTGGTTAAAGAATAGGTTGCTGTCCAATGTTCGTTCTCCGTTCTTCTAATTGTCGGCAAGCCCACGCCAGCAAGTGAATTTCCGGCTACCATACCAGAGCTTTGTGTAGGTGAAGTTCCTAAAATAATCACGCTATTACCAGACAAAGCCAATGGCATGTTAACTGTTGGTGCATTGACGTTGTCAATACTTTTTACCCCAATTGTACGAAAAGCACCATTAATTATAGGAAAATTGGCAAAAGGGGCATTGGCTGCCCACGCACCAAACACTGGTGCTCCTGACCCCATGTTAATAATCCTAATTCCATAATGACTACTAGTGTTTACTGCTACCGGCGAATCAAAACGGAAATCAAAAGTTGCTCTACCAAAGTTTCCTGGTGCCATGTTTTCCCCCGACAAACCTTGATTAAACTGCCAGACAGTTCTTCTTAAAACCTCTGTATCTGCTGGAAAGGTAAAAGAGTTTAAAGAGCCAGTCACATAGTTAGAGCAAGTAGTGGTGCAAACGGCTGAAGGAAAACGTAATAATTCAACCACTATGTCCACATCCGATCGAGAAGCAGACAGGGTGTTCTCTAAAACTAGCATTATGCCAGTCAAGTTTCCGTTGGCACTAGGCCTAAAACCAATAAACTCAGTAGTGGCATAGGTTGTCGCCCCAGCCGTCATATAGCCAATCGCCAAGCCCGATCCTGCTGTGCCATCTGAGGTTCCACCTGGATGAATTGGATTAAAGGTTCCTGACTCGGCGTCACCAGTCACCCCATCTCCTGAATGTGCCAACGAAGTAAGCCAGTCACCGTCGGTAGACAGAGTAGTAGACTGCCGAGAAATCTTGATTGCACCAGTAAAAGGGGTCGCATAAGCAGGTGGCTGGTTTAATCTAGAATAAATAAAAATTCCCAAAAAAATCGCCGCAGGCGTAATAAACAAGACAGCTAAAAAAAGTGGCAAGTGTCGTCGTACCGAGTGTGCTACAAAAGCTGGAGTAATTTCTCGAAAGCGCCCCTCTTTTATATAATAGTATAAAGACTTACTCTTGTTGACAGCGAGGTGAAATAATTTTTTAAAAACATTCTTTGTTGTCAACAAAAATATTTTTAAACCCTTTAGGGTTTTTTCTTTAAGACTAAACAGCCAGTTGTTTCTTTTTTTTAAGTTTCTATAAACAGTGTTGTTTCTGCGATTACAAGAGGAATGTCTTAGTGTTTTATGTTTAATAACAAAATGTCGCCCAAGTAGATCAAAGACCTCGTGGGCACGTAAAAAAAAGCAATCAACTTTTTTTCTAGTAAAACTTTTCTTTTTAAAGGTCTTAATCGAAAAAATCAAGGATATCTTTTTAAGGCTTCCCTTGTTCTCTAGACAGCTTCTTTTTCTTTTCTTTGTTTGTGGTTTTATTTTCAATAAAATGCTCCTGTTCCCAGACAATAGCTTTTTTATTTTTAAAACTACATTGTTGAAGTTTTTTGGGCAGAGCATGTCTTTTACTTTTTATTTTCCATCAGCTCTTCCAGATGTCTTTTTTTAATTCTATAGCTTCTGGTTCCAAGCTTTGCTACCTTTATTTTCCCCTGAGCAATCCAGCGATATAGGGTTACTGGAGAGAAACGCAAAATCTTAGCCGCCTCAGAAACAGTATAAAGGGTTGTTTTTAATTCTTCCATAAAATTTTCAATTTTTCTTTCCTTCTCTTAACTATATCGATAAAAATATATCAATGTCAAGTAACAAATAAAATTCGCTTCTAAAAGAAGAAAATTGAGGTTTATAACCGAAGTGTCGGCTAATTTTAAAGAGTAATTAGAGTACTCAAAAGATGTTAATCTTACAATTTTCCTAAAAACAAACCAACTTTCAATCAGCAGACAAAGAAAATAAAAATAAATAAGGCTAATCTGTTTTAAATTTCTTAATTTTTTTAAATAATCTTTCCTCTGCTGTTACATTTAAATAACTAGAGCCGATGATGGGAATCGAACCCATGACCCCGTCTTTACCAAAGACGTGCTCTGCCACTGAGCCACATCGGCAAAAGAGTTCAAGAGCCACCTCTCGGATTTGAACCGAGGACCTACTGTTTACAAAACAGTTGCTCTAACCAACTGAGCTAAGGTGGCCCAATTTAGGCCTAACTAACAGGGCTAATTTTAGCACAAAAGCCTACTTTCTTGCCAAAAACACCTTCCTCTAATAAAATAGAGCTTGTTAGGGGCCCGTAGTCTAATGGTAGAACATCGCTATGGCATAGCGAAAGTAGGGGTTCAATTCCCCTCGGGTCCACCAAATTGAATTAGTATCTCCAAAAATACCTCCTTTTTCTTTAAAAAACTTATATACTGTTTGTTAATATGACTCCATTGAAACTTGATCTGATTTGTCAAAAAGTTTTAGAAAAATCTTTCTTTCTTCTTTTTTTTCTTACTCCTTTAATTTTTACCACTATTAACCACGAATTGTTTGAATTTAATAAAATGGTTTTTGTTTATCTTGTAGTTGTTGTTATCTTGACGTTTTGGATAATTAAAATGATTATTCAAAAAAAAATTATTTTTCAAAAGACTTTTCTTTTTTGGCCCTTGATGGTTTTTCTTCTAAGTCAAATTATTACCACCATTACCTCGATTGATCCTCACATTTCTTTTTGGGGTTATTATACTCGACAAAACGGCGGTCTTTTGTCTGTTACTGCCTATATTCTGCTTTACTTTGCTCTTGTTAGTAACCTTAACTCTCCAAAAACAAACATTAATCTTCTTAAGGCTTCTTTGGCGGCTCTAATTGTTGTCTCGATTTACGGTCTTTTACAAAGACTAGGTATCGATGATCGTTTCTGGGTCCAAGATGTTTCTGCTCGAATTTTCTCTAGCCTAGGCCAACCAAATTGGTTAGCCGCTTGGATCAGCAGCTTGATCTTTTTGATTCCCGCTTTTTTCACTCAAAAAAAATCAAAGGGTCGCTTCTTTTTTATTTTTGTTTTCTTGGTTGCTTTTTTGGCTCTTATTTTCACTCGCTCTCGCTCTGGTTTTCTAGCTTTTGGGCTAGTTTATTTTTTTATTCTGTTCTTGTCGATTCTCATCAGACCTATTTTTAAATCAAGTTATCAAAAAGTTTTGGTTTTATTTGGGGGTTTTAGTTTTATTTTAACTGTTTTGTTTCTTTCTCCCTTTGAGCAAATTAATCGTCACTTTAAACGCTTTTCGTTAATTAGCCCCCAATCTTTACCCCAATGGGAAACAGCTGATAGCGCTACTCCAGATTTGGGCAGTGCTACTGCCGACATAAGAAAGGTTGTTTGGCAAGGGGCGATTCAAGTCTTTAAAAATCATCCTTTTTTAGGAACAGGGCCAGAAACTTTCGCTCATTCATACTACTGGCATCAACCCAAAGACCACAACCTTTTATCAGAGTGGGATTTTCTCTATAACAAGGCTCATAACGAATATCTTAATTATCTTGCCAACACCGGCCTTGTTGGTTTCGGGGCTTACTTTATCTTAATTATTGCCACTCTTGTTTTCCTTTTCGCCTCAATCAAAAAAGACCCAAAAAATTTTTTTCTTTTGGGTCTTTTTGCCGGTTACTTAACAATCTTAATCACCAATTTTTTTGGATTTTCAGTCGTGGCCGTTAATCTGTTATTCTTTTTAATTCCAGCCCTTGTTTTCACTTCTAACAATCAAATAAAATCATCATTTTTGACCTCCACTAACCCCCTGTCAGGGCAGCAAAAATTTGCCCTAATTATAATAATTCTTGTTGGTCTTAATTTAATTTTAGCTCTAAGTCGATACTGGCTAGCAGACTACCACTTTGCTCGTGGTGAAAAAGAATTACAACAGGGAAGCCTCCTTCAGTCTTATCTTCATTATCGAAAAGCCAAACAACTTAACCCCAAAGAACCGCTATATAGCAACAAGCTTGCTTTTATTTCTGCTCACCTGGCGGTTGTTTTTAGTCAAAATCAAAACAATCAAGAAGCAGAAAACTTTACTAATAAGGCTAAGATTTTGGCTAAAAAAACCATCGACTTAAGCCCTTATCAGGTTGGTTTCTACCGTCAACAATCACAAACATATTTTCTTCTCTCTAGAATTAATCCTCAGTATTTGGTCGACTCATATCAGCTTCTTTTGGCGGCTCATAAATTGGCGCCAATGAATCCTAAAATTACTTACAATTTGGCTGTTTTGGCCCATCAACAGACAAATCTTGATCAAGGAATTGCTTGGCTAAAAACCTCTATCAATCTAAAGCCCGACTATCAAGATGCATACTACTGGATAGCCAGATTCTATCAAGAGAACAATCAAATTGATGAAGCCAGAGGGGCACTAGTTTTTTTGCTTAAATACTTAAACCCCGATCATGGGGAAGCACAAGAGCTACTAAAGCAGCTCTGATTTGGCCAAATGCTATAATGTGTTGACTAAATTCAAATGAAAATTATTGTCGCCCCTAATCCAATTTTGACAACACCAGCCTTGCCAGTCCTAGAAATTAATCATAAAATTAAATCTCTAGGAAACAGGCTTATTAACGCTTTGGCAAATAAGGGTATTGGTTTAGCCGCCCCTCAAATTGGCTATGACCAAGCCGTTTTTGTTTTGAGTCTCCCTCAAAGGCAACCTGAAATTTTTATTAATCCAGCCATACTTGATTATTCTTCCCCAAAACAACATTTTCTTCTTGAAGAAAACGACCATGATTCAGACCATTCTCTTCAACCGTTTCTAGAGGGCTGTTTGTCTTTGCCTAATTTGTATGGTGCTGTTAAGCGCTGGCCCACTATCAAAATTCAACGATTTAGCCTTAATGGTAAAAAAACAAAAAAAGTTCTAACTGGATTAGAGGCGATTGTTTTTCAACACGAACTAGACCACCTAAACGGAAGGCTTTTTATTCAAAGAGTTATTAGAGAAAAGGGCCAGCTTTTCTGTAACGAGGATAATCAACTAAAAAAGATTAGTCCTCAAAAACTAGGATTTCCCTTATGAAATATGAAAAAAAGAATCGCTATCCCAATTGTTTTTTTTGGTTCAGAAGAAGCCTCGGTCATCATTTTAAAAAAAGTTCTTTCTCTTTCTTCTCTGAAAACAACACTTGTTATTACTAAACCTCCAAGGCCTGCGGGCAGAAATCAAATACTAACCCCCACTCCAGTTGGACAGTTTGCTAAAAATAATTCTCTTCCCTTGCTGACCCCCCAGGAATTAAACCATCAGCTTTGTCAAAAGATCGCCCAAACTAAGCCAGAGGTTGCCGTTTTGGCTGCTTATGGTCAAATAGTTCCTCAAGAATTAATCAATGTTTTTCCTAAAGGAATTATCAATGTTCACCCCTCTCTTTTACCCAAACTAAGAGGAGCAACTCCCGTCGCCTCTGCTATTCTCGGCGGCAAAAAAACCACTGGTGTCTCTTTGTTTTTAATAGACAAAAAAGTTGACCATGGCCCTATTATTGCTCAAGAAAAAACCTTAATTAAAAATAATGACACCCAAGAATCCTTAACTGAAAAGCTTTTCTGTCTTGGGGCCAGGTTGCTTGAAAAAAAACTCTTTGACTATTTAGAGGAAAAAATTACCCCCCAACCCCAAGAACACCAAAAAGCCTCTTTCACCAAATTACTTTCTCGACAAGACGGCTATATTGAGCCTAACCACCTAAAAAGAGCTCTCTTGGGAGACCAGGGCTTGGCAGACAAAATTGACCGAAAAATAAGGGCTTTTTTTTCTTGGCCAGGAACTTTTACTTTTGTTAAAAACCAAAGGTTAAAAATTATTAAGGCTCACCAGGAAGATAATTGTCTTAGACTTGATTTAGTTCAATTATCTGGAGGCAAACCAATCCCCTGGAACAAAGATTTAGCTAAGTCTTTCTTGCTTCCTTGGTCATAGGCCTAGATCCTGTTTTTGCCTTCCTTGTCAATCATTGTGGTATATTGCCAGCATCACAGAAAAAGGCTTTTGGTTCGCTTCTTTTTAATTTATCTTTTTCTTTTTTTATAAAGTTAGAATATGGTTAAGTTAATAATTAAAAAAAATAAGCCCTGTTGTTCCCGTCAAAAACACCAAGCCAATTACTTCTTTTGATCAAAAATAAGCTTTGTTCTTAAAAGGAAACATCTTTATGGCTTGGTGTTGTCGTCAACTCAACAACGAAACAAGCCAAGAACTTGAAGTATTTTTTTCTTAGATTTAATTAAAACAGACCGAAGAATTTCCTTGAAACAAATAATATTTTTTGGGGAAACTTGGGGGAAACAAAGAAGCCTTAAGCTATTGACCAACAAAATAGGCCACCTTCACCTTCCCTTCTTTCTTAAATTTTTTAAGACAAGAGGTGCAAATAATTTTTTCTTTTTCTTGACCAGAAATCACCAGGGTAGTCTTTTGTAAATTAGGACTTCTTTTTACTTTAACTCGTTTTTTTATCCACTTCCCGGTTCCTGTCCTAATCATTTTGCCACCCATAACTGGTCTTTTAGTACAAGATTGACAGTGCATTTTTAAAAATAGAAATTTATCTATGTTATACTAACACAATAGCGCTAGTTTTTCAATTTATGTTTGCCAATATCTTCTCTGATCCCTTTTCCGTGCTACTCTTTGTTATTAGTTTGCTTTTTGCCTTAACTGTTCATGAGGCTGCTCATGCTTGGGCCGCTAACCGATTAGGTGATCCCACCGCTAAGTTTTCTGGTCGACTAACCCTTAATCCTCTTGCCCACCTTGATCCAATCGGTACGATTATGCTTTTTTTCTTTGGCTTCGGCTGGGGGAAACCCGTTCCTGTTGACGAGTTCAATCTTAACAAGCCTCGCCGAGACAATGCCCTAATTGCCCTTGCTGGCCCAGCGGTTAACTTAGTTGTCGCTCTTTTTATTGGTCTTTTTCGTTTGCCTGTTTATTTTCTGGGACTAAACAGCCTTGTCATTAGCGGGCTTATGTTGAGTCTAATTAGACTCAACATAATTTTAGGGGTTTTCAACCTTTTACCCATTTATCCTCTTGATGGTAGCAAAATTTTGATCGGTGTCTTGCCAGAAAAAACCGCCCAAGCTGTTGACTTAGTTTTAAAAAGATATGGAGTTTTTTTGTTAATTTTTGCCCTATTGCCTGTCTTTTTCGGAAGATCTCTTGTTTCTCTTGTTTTGGTTCCAGCGGTTAGTTTTTTTGAGTTTGTTTTTATTAGCCTCCCCTCTGCGACAGGAATACTTTGAGACCCTTCTTTTTCTAGTTATTGAAACGAGGTTTTTACAAGACAAAAAGCACCAAAAGTCCCGCCCCTGAGGTTGCTGCAGAAGTGTTCCCCGGTTTGCCCAGGTGGGTTCCTATTCCGACTTTTTAGGGCCAGAAACTTTCGGATCCCGTACACTTTTGCTTGGTGAGGAAGACTCTCGTGCAGTCTTACCCCTCAATGGCAGGACTAAAATAATAGTAGCAAAATTAAGCAGTTGTGTCAACCAAAGCAATCAAATCTAGGCTAGCTTAAGCTATACTTTCAGTTTTTTTCATTATCTTATTTCTTGTCTTTTTGACCTTTCAGGTCTATTCTTTTTAATTCCCAGTCAACTTAAAATAACAAGAAATAAAATCTTAACAGCGATTTAATTTGGCTGAAAAGATTAGGAAAACCAAAATCATAGTTTCAATCAAAAGACCGCATTGTTTTCTCGAAAGAATACAAAGAAAGGGGTTTTATAATGACACTAGCGGACAAAAAAAGTGTTTATTAAAATCTAATCACTAATTTCAACTTTAATTCCAGGGCTCATGGTGGTAGAAACAGCCAAGCTCTTAATGTTTTGTTTTCCAACTGCTTTAACAACAGCCTCAAGATTTGCTTTTAGCTGAGCTGATTCTTGACTAATCCTACCAAAAACAACATGAATTAGGGGTATTTTTTTCTCTGTTTTAATTATAACTCCTGCCGCAAGAAGTTCTTTTGCTTTCTTAGCTGGGTCGGCACTAACCGTTCCCTCCTTGGGGTTTGGCATTAATCCTCGAGGCCCCAAGAAACGAGCATAGGGAATTAGTTTGGGCATCATTTTGGGACTTGCCAATAATATGTCAAAATCAATTTTTCCTGTTTCTATTTTGGCCATCGTTTCTTTATTGTCTGCGATGGCAATCGTTTTTCTTTTGCCTTGATCATGGGGAAAATTAACCTTAACCGAAATCCCCTCTCTCTTAACCACCAGGTGTGCCTCAACCGCCTCATTGAAATTAGCCCAAGCTATCTTCTTTAACAAAGACATCGCTTCTTCTGGAGAATATATTTTTTTCTTTTCTATCTGTTTTAGAGCCTTTAGGTAGTTTACTCCTTTCTTTGACTTTTTTAGCACTTTTTTTTCACTTTTCCCCCTAGCTTTCTTTTTTTCTTTAGCGGGCTTTTCCAGATTTTCTTTTTCTTTAGGCGAGACTAGTTCTTCTTTTGTTTCAGGAAGCCTGCTTTTAGTTTTCACGCTATCCTTGCTAATCTCAATCGTTTTTTTTCTTCCCATTATTTTTCCACCTCCACTCCCATGCTCTTGGCTGCTCCTATAATAATTTTTCGGGCAGACTCTAAATCGCTGGTGTTAAAGTCAATCATTTTCTCTTTAGCGATATTGGATATTTGTTCCTGTGTTAACTTTCCCGCTGAATTACGTCCCGGTTCTGCCGACCCTTTTTCTAACTTAAGTGCTTTCTTGATAAGGTCTGCCACTGGCGGTAGTTTGGTAATAAAGTCAAAACTACGATCCTCATAAACAGTAATTTCAACTGGAATAACGCTTCCTTTTTTTTCTGCCGTTTCGGCATTATATTGCTTAACAAAATCCATAATTGGAATTCCATGTTGGCCCAAAACCGGACCAACTGGAGGGGCTGGTGTCGCCTCTCCTGCTGGTAAGTTTAATTTAATTTTTGAAACAATTTTTTTTGCCATATTTATTCAACATTCAATTCGCTTATATTTTCTTTGCTTGTAAAAAGTCTAATTCTACTGGGGTTTCTCTTCCAAAAACAGAAACCATTACTCGTAACTTCCCCCTCTCTTTGTCTATGTTGTCAATTGTCCCCAAAAAGCCAGTAAACGGCCCATCAACAATTTTAACTGCCTCTCCAGTCGAAAATTTAACGGTATATTTAGGTTTTTCTGTTGCTAAATAGTTTTCAATCGCCTTAATCTCTTTTTCCGCTACCGCAGTGGGTTGATCGCCAGAACCAACAAATCCAGTCACCCCTTCGCTTCCCCTTGCGGCCGCCCAAGAGTTGTCGTCGAGAATCATTTTGACAAAAACATAACCAGGAAAAAGCATTTCTTCTTTAGTGAAGCGCTTCCCTGCTCTTATCTTCATTCTGTCTTCTGTTGGTATTAAGATCTCGAAAAATCTGCCTTCTAATTTTAAAGACTGGATTCGTTGTTGCAAAATCTTAGCCACCCTAGACTCTTGACCAGAATAGGTATGAAGAATATACCATTTAGCTTCAGGATTATTGCCTTCGCTAATAACCCAATGATTTTTAGTTTTTTTCTTTTCCTCTACCATAAAAATAAATTTAATAATCAATTATTAACTTGATTAGCCAACTAAAAACAAAGTCTGCTCCAGTTAAGAAAAGGCCTACAGCCAAAGAAACGGCTAACACCACAATGGTTAAGTTCACAATCTCTTTTTGGGTTGGCCAAACAACTTTTTTGAGCTCACCCTGTGCTTCTATTAAAAATTTGACAACTCTTGCCACCATAGGCCTTATTCTATCACGATTGTGAACTTACTTTAACTCCACCTTTCCTCCTGCTTCTTGTAGCTTTTTGGCTGCCACTTCTGCCTCTTCTTTCTTAACCTCTTTTAAAATTTCGGCAGGAGCACTTTCTACTAAGTCTTTGGCTTCTTTTATTCCCAAATTTTGATTGATTTCTCTAACAGCCTTAATTAACCCTACCTTGTTTCCGCCAATTTCTTGAAGAATCACCGTGTAGGTTGATTTTTCTTCTGTCGCACCAGCTTCGCTAACCGCAGTCGCCCCAGCGGCAACCGGAGTAATCGCAGCGGCGGCAGAAACCCCAAATTTTTCTTCTAAGGCGCTAACCAAGTCTGCCAGCTCTAAAACAGAAAGAGAACCAATTTCTTCGATTAACAAAGAAACTTTCTTTGATGTTTTTTGGTCTTTTTTCTTATCATCAGTCACTGTTTATTCACCCCCTTGTTTTCTTGTAACACTTTGAGTAACAAAGTAAAACTTCTAATCGGAGAGTTAAGGGTTATTACTAGCTTGCTCAAGTTTGCCGATAATCCCCCAACTAACATTGCCCTCAAGTTGTCTACCGAAGGCAGTTTGGCTAATCGAAACGCTTCTTGGCTGTCTAGGGGTTGTTCTGTTTTTGTTAAAAAACCTAATTTTAGATCTGGATCAAGATTATTTTCTTTCAAGAAATTACACAGAACAGACAGGGGAGTCACCTCATCAACCAGACTGAAAAGGCAGGCGGTTGGACCAGTTATTTTTTCTTCTCTACCAGTTAGATCTTTAATTGCCCTGCTAAAAAGATTGTTTCTGACCACCTTTAAGTGACCGCCTTTTTGGCTAACTGTATGGCGCAACAAATTAAATAAATTAGCGTCCCAACCTTGATAGCCCACCAAAAAAAACCCTTTCGAGTCATTAATCTTTGCCCTTAAATTGTCAACTTCGTAAAGCTTTGTTTGTTTAACCATCGTCTCAAAAAAAAAACACCTCTTTCCGAGGTGTTGTTAATAACTAAGCGCAATAACAAACATATACCTCGGCGGGAAATTAAGCTTTTCTTGACCCCTTTTTGAAAAAATGAAAGTTAGTCTTAAAAATAGAAAAGCTCCTGCTGTCTTCGGTAAGCAAACTAATTTTTATCACAAGAGAATCTTAAAGTCAACCAGAAGATTTTTATTGTGACCACTCGCCAAAACCCTTATTAATTAAATCATCAATAAATAATCACTTTATTCTCTTTTTTTAATTTAAATTTTAGGCACTAAAAACTGACCTAGTTCTTAAAACCTTACCTTTTTATTAAAGAATATGTCAAATAATATCTTTTGTGGCTATTTTTTAGAAAAAGATGTTTTTTCCCTTGACAAAATAATTAGTACTTTGATATATTTACTGCTAGAAAACATAATTTATTGTCCTATAGTGCCATGAATATTGAAAAAGCCTCTAAAAAACTAACTCTCGATAGTCTTCCTGACCTGTTAACCGTAAGAGAAGTGGCTGAATTGTTAAGAGTTTCGCCATTAACCATAAAGCGTTGGGGGAAAAGAGGAAAGCTTCCAGCAATCAGAATTAACTCTCGGGGAGATCGACGCTATCGCAAAGAACAAGTTTTGTGGCTTCTTGGTATTCAGGATAAAAAAGATTAACAGTTTCTCTTTTTTAGCTTCTTTTTAAGAACCAGAAAAGTAAATTCTGGTAAGGTCAACTGCCTCCGCCATCGCCAAGGCTCTTTCATCAAACGCCATAGCCATTCTAATCCTATTTTTCTAACTACTCCTGGGGCTCGCTTAATCTTACCGCTTAGAAAGTCAAACGACCCACCCACTCCCATGGCTATTTCAACCGGAATTTTTTCCAAGTTTCGCTTAATCCACTTTTCTTGTTTCCCAGCGCCATAAGCGACAAAAATAAATTGACATTTTTTTTGACCAACCTTATTCTTAATGGTTCTCCTAGTTTTTATATCTCCAGCCGAATCAGCCCAACCAGAATAAGTTCCCAAAATATTTACTCCGTATTTTTCTTTAAGCTTTAGGGCGCATTTTTCCGCCACCCCATCACCAGCTCCCAACAAGAAAATAGACCAGTTTTTCTTGGCGGCTAACCTACAAATATCTACCATTAAATCAACGCCAGTTATTCTTCCCCGTAAACCCCTTGGTCCGTAAAGAATCTTTGAAGCTAAAACAATTCCAATGCCATCAGGAATCGAAAAACTGGCGTTGTTTAAAATCTTAAGAAACTGTTTGTCTTTCCGAGCCAAAACAACAAATTCTGGATTTGGCGTAACAACATAGTGTCTTTCTCCCCTGCCTACCAGTCTAGCTATTTCTTCTAAAATCTCTTCTTTGTTTTGTTTGTTAAATTTAACCCCCAAAACATCAATTTTTGTCATAGATTAAAAAATCAAATATTCTCTTTTAAGGCTAAACCTCTGTATTCCTACTGCCTTCTAACTGCCCGCTTATAAAGATCAATATTTTCAATTGCAACGCCTGTTCCCTTAACGACACAAAGGATGGGGTCAGGGGCAACAAAACACGGAACGCCAATTTCTTCCGTCATTAGTCGATCCAGGTTGTTCAACAGACTTGTTCCCCCAGATAAAACAATTCCTTTGTCGATAATGTCTCGGACTAGCTCTGGCGGAGTTCCCTCCAAAACACCCTTAACCGCTCCAACTATCTGGTCGAGAACAGGACTAATCGCTTCGTTTATTTGAGTGCTGTTAAGCTCAATTGACCGAGGTAGTCCCAACAGAGAGTCTCTGCCCTTGATTTCCATCTTGACTTCTTTTTTAAGCTTAACTGCCGATCCGATATTAAATTTTACTTCCTCGGCAGTTTGGTCGCCAATCATTAAATTATAGTTTCTTCTTAAAAAAGAAATAATTGCTTCATCAATCTTATCCCCCCCCACCCGAAGCGAATCATGGGCAACTACTCCTCCTAAAGCAATAACGGCGATTTCTGTTGAGCCTCCCCCAATGTCAACAATCATATTCCCAGAGGCTTCGGCAATTGGCATCTGGGCCCCAATGGCAGCAGCTAAGGGTTCATCAATTAAATAAACCACCCTAGCCCCAGCCTGAAGAGTGGCTTCCATAACGGCCCTCCTTTCTACTTGAGTTGCTCCAGCCGGAATACAAATCATTACTTCTGGTTTTAAGAGGTGGGGACCCAACGCCTGGCGAATAAAATAACGAATCATTGCTTCTGTAATTCTATAATTGGCAATTACCCCTTCTCTAAGCGGTCTTGAAGCGACAATATTTTCTGGGGTCCGACCGAGCATTTTTTTTGCCCTTTGGCCAACTGCCACCACCCTGTTTTCGTCAAAGGCAACAGCCACGACCGTTGGCTCATTAAGAACCACTCCCCTTCCTTCTAAATAAACCAAAGAGTTGGCAGTTCCAAGGTCAATCCCTATCCGTGGAGGCGATAGTCTTTTGATAATGTTTGATATTTTTTTGCTCACTAAAAAGTTTCAAAAATCCCTCTAAACCAATTATAGCACTGCAAACAATCCTGTTTTCGTGTGGTATCATATTAAATATGAACCGAGAGAAAAAAAGAAACTTAATTACTCTTGGAAGCCTAATTTTAATTACCGCCCTAACCTTCATAATTGGATTTTTTGTCAGGGGCTATCGTCTTGATATTAATAACCAAATCTTTCAACCAACAGGCCTTTTGGCCACAACCTCAATCCCCGAGGGAGCTCAGGTTTGGGTTAACGACAAATTAAAAACTGCCACTAACGAAACAGTGGTTTTATCTCCAGATAACTATCAAATAGAAATAAAGAAGCCTGGTTTCACCAGCTGGAGGAAAGAAATAACAATAAAAAGAGAGGTTGTTACTGAAATTAATGTCCGTCTATTTCCCATTGCCCCAGACCTTAGGGCCCTGAGTTTTACTGGTGCTAGTCAACCGCAAATTTCTCCTGATGGAACTAGGTTGGTTTACTTTGTTCCCCCCCGAGAACAACTAACCAACTCCACTAGTAAACAAGCGGAGACGCAAAACACTCCCCTGCCAATAAATCAAGAAAATCAAACCACCAATACAGCGACATTAACAGAAACCAAAACTGGATTGTGGCTTATCAATTTAGCAGAAAGACCTCTTAGCCGATCTTTTCAACCCAGAGTTTTGGTTGAATTAACACCAGGTTTTGACTTTGAAAAAGCTGTTGTCCGCTGGTCTCCAGATTCTAGAAAGATAATGATGATTGTTCCTAAAACTGAAAAAACAAATAGCTATTTTCTTTTTGACACTAATCAGGCTTATGATTTTACCACTCCACCTTTAATTGGAGAAAAAGAAGATCGGGCAATGGCAGTTTTAGCTGATTGGCAAAAACAAGAAGAATTGTCATTTCAACAGGCTTTCGAAAAACTACCAGAAAAACTTCAAGATGTCTTAGCCAACAAAACTATTAGCTTAAGTTTTTCTCCTGACGAAACCAGGATTCTCTATCAGGCCAAGGAAGAGGTTTTTTTACCCGAAAGATTTATCACCAGAGAGATTATCAGCGCCTCAACACAAAAAGAGTCTCGTCAGCTTAAACCTGGATATTGGTATGTTTATAATAATAAGGAGGATAAAAACTTTTTAATCTCAGACAATCAAGAAATTAAAATTAATTGGCTCCCCACTTCTCGACACCTTCTTTTAATCAAAGATAGCGTTTCGATTGAGGCTATCGAATACGACGGACATAACCAAACAGCCATTTATTCTGGCCCATTTGTAAACAATTATGTTTTTCCTTTTCCTTCTGGAAGACAACTATTAATTTTAGCCTCATTAAACAAAAACCAACCACCAGACCTCTACTCTGTCTCGCTGGAATAGTTTTTTTAAAGTAAAGTGCCGAAGGAAGGAATCGAACCTTCATCGGTCGCTTAGGAGGCGACTGCTCTATCCGTTGAGCTACATCAGCCAATATTTTTAACAGTTTGAATTTTAGCATAGTTCGGGCTAAAATAAACCGTGTGCCAAGATGTTTTGTGACAAAAATTAAAAAAACGGAGAGTGGCGCAGAGGCTTAGCGCGCTAGCTTCGGGAGCTAGAGGTCCCGGGTTCAAATCCCGGCTCTCCGACAAATTCAAATCAAGTCTTTTTAATCTAAAAGATTACCCTTGTTATTCCGAGCTTAAATTTGCAATAATTTTTCAACTATCGCCTTTTTTTACCAATTTTTTCTTTTAAAAAACAAGACAAAATTAAGGTTGCCATTAACAAACAAGAGGCCCCACCAGTAAAGCTAATCACTCCCAAAAAATCCCGATTGCCCCCCAAATAAAATATTCCTGCTGGTAAAAAAGTTAACACTAAAGATGTTAAGCTGTCGAGGCCGAAATCTCTTTGCCAAAATTCTTTCAAGGCAAAGCTGAAGGCGAAAAAAGAAGTAATAATTGCCATTAACCCAACTAAACCCATTAATCGTGACCAAAATAGCGATATTTTTCCTAGCCCATAAATAAATTCTTCCGATAGTTGCCCTCCAAACACCCCTACTCCAATTAACGCAAACAAAAAATATAAAACTCCTGGAAGTAGGCTTCCTATTGTTGTTGCTTGAAAAAGCTGTTTTCTTTTAAACTCCATCACTTCTGCTAGTTCTGGAATTACAGCAAATCCAGCATAAGAAAAGAAAAACACTGAAAACGCTCGAACAGTGTCATTTTCTGAGGAGAACCAAAAATGACCAGGATTAATCCTGGTCATTCCCCAGCCCAAAAAAACAACAAGCAAAAGAACTAATGCCCAAACAACAAGAGCATTAACTTTAACAATTGACCTTAGTCCCAAAATAACCACCGGCAGAACCAAGAATAAAAACACTAATCCCCACTTAAAAGAGCTAAGTTGTGGAAAGAGAAAATGCAAAAAATCTCCCGCTCCAATTAGATAAGCCAATAAAGCTCCATTGATGTTTACCAGCACCACTAAGCTTCCCAAAACCCACCCTGGAGCTCCCCAATATTTTTGACCATATCTTCCAAGTTGACAGTTCTCTCTTTGTAACAAAATTAACCGGGCATAAGCCATATTAAGCAGCCAGCTTATTATCCCAGCCAAACAAAGAACAAAAAGTCCTTTAGCTAAACCAATCCGATAAACACTGAGCGGTATGGCAAAAATGCCAATGCCCACAATCGCCCCAAACAAAAAAAGGCTTCCTTTAAAAACCGACTTACCTTTTGCTAGACTCTTCGGAATAAATCTCATCCTTTCTAAACCACAACTCCTTTTCTCTGGCCGCCTCTTCAACTGTTCCTGAGGCATGAATCAAGTTGTGGATTGATCTTTTTTCAGCGTTAGTAACATCAGGAGAATCAAGGCCAAAATCACCCCTAATTGTTCCTGGAAGAGCTGAAATGGGATATGTCGAACCAACGATTTTTCTAATGATCTCTACTGTTCCTAATGGGCCTTCCCAAACCATTGCTAACACTGGGCCTTCCGCTAAGTAGACCACATTCCATTTTTGAACCATTTCTCCCATTTGATGGTCAGTCATTTTTCCAAATTCTTCGTTGGGATCCATACCATGTTCCTCATAAAATTGACGAATTTTTTTGCCAACGTTGTCAAACCAACTATCTTCTGCTCCATAGTGTTTAAAGGCTAATTCCTCGCTTACCAAAACCATTTTGGCTGCGACTGGCTTTAGCCCAGCCTTTTCAAAACGACCAATAATTTCTCCAATTAGCCCGCGCTTAACACCGTCAGGCTTAATTAAAACCACTGATTGTTCCATTTAGTTTATAAGTCACCTCCTCTTTTTTTTAAAAAAATCCTTAAGCTTGTTATTTATTCTACTAAAACCAACTGAATTTTGTCTGTTAGAAATATTTCTTTAGCGACCAACAATATGTCCTTTGATTCGACATTATTAACTTCTTTTAGCAATTGATTAATGTCTTTGACAGCAGGCTCTAAAAGAGCCTGTTTCCCATAAAAATGTGCCTTTTGGTAAGAATCTTCTAGGGATAAGGCCAGTTTTCCTTCAAAAAAATGTTTAGCTTTGGATAACTCTTCTTTATCAACCGCTTTTTTCGCTAAAAGAAAGAGTTGATCTTTAATTGCTTCAATTGCCTCGTTCAGTCTTTTTTTGTTTAGTCCTGCCGTAACTTCAAAGGCTCCCACCTCTTCAAACGTTTCCACTGAAGAATTAACCGAATAACAAAGGCCTCTTTTTTCTCTAATTTCCTGAAAAAGACGAGAAGACATTCCTCCTCCCAAAATAATATTTAACAAACCTTGAGCATAGTGTCTTTTATCGTTACGAGACAAGGCTCTTGTCCCAATTGCCAGGTGAGCTTGGTCCGTTTTTTTGAAAATTTTTTTAACTTTATTCTTTTTAAAAGTATCGGCTGCCTTGAATGGAATGGCCATTATCTCATTTGCTTTTTTTAATCCAAAAAATTGTCGTTTCAGTTCTTCTTTAATCTCTTCTGTTTTTCCTATGCCTCCAGCAATTACTAAAACCGTTTTTTCTGAACTATAAAAATTGTTTTTAAAATCAACAAAATCTTTCTGAACGAGAGAATTAATTGTTTTCTTTTGACCAACACCACTTTTTCCCAAAGGATGATTGGGAAACAAAAGCTTGGCTAACTCTATTTGGGATCGATATTGAGGAACATCATTATACATATTCAGCTCCTCCAAGATTACCCCCCTTTCGGCTGGGATCTCGTTTTTAGATAATAAGGGTTCTGTTAATAGTTGACAAATTAGGTCCAGCCCAATAAGCAAATCCTTTTTTGCTGTTTTAACGAAATAGTAAGTATATTCTTGTCCTGTCGCGCCATTACATTCTGCGCCTATTTTGTCAACCGCTAAAGCTAAGTCCTTTTTAAAGGGAAATTTCTTTGTTCCTTTAAAAACCATGTGTTCGTAGAAATGGGCTATTCCCTCCTGTTCTTCTTTTTCATAACGGGATCCTGTTTTTACCAAGCCCAAAACGGTAACGCTTTCACTCCGATCAGGTAACAGCAAAACGCGCAAACCGCTTGGTAGCTTAAACTCCTCTGGCAACATTCTGTTAATTTTAACACTCGTTTTCTTTCTTTACTAGAATTAACAATAAAATTAAATTTTCAAGTTTTTCTGTTTTTGTTTTAAAGTAACCCTCAAGATCTAAACAAAAAAATTCCACTCCCTCCAATTTCCCCCTTAATTTTAAAATCAATATTTAGGGTATAATATTTCCTGTGATTAATCTTCAAGCCGAAAGGGCACTTATTGGCCCAAAAATAGTTGCTCCCAGATATCAAGACTATTGTTTTACAAATCTTCATCAAGCGATTATCAATCTGTTAACCAACGACAAAGGTGATCAGAAATTACCCCAAAGTGTTTTTCCCAAGGGAGATTTTTCTCATGTTTTTTTGATTTTAGTTGACAGTCTAGGATATTTATCTTTTAAAAAATTTCAAAAATATTTTACTTTACCAGAAGGAACTATAATCTCACCAATAACAAGCATTTTCCCCTCAACCACTGCCGCCGCCCTAGCATCTTTTAGCACCGGCCTTTTCCCCCAAGAACATGGATTGTTCGAATGGCGACTATATTTACCTGAAGTTGGCGATATAATTAAAACTCTTCCTTTTTGTCTAGATGGTAGCCGTCAACAAGATCAACTAGAAACCCTAGGCTTTAATCCCGAAAAAATATTTTTCAAAAAACCAACTATTTATCAAAAACTTCTTAAAAAAAGAGTAACCTGCTTCAGTTTTAACCACCAAGATTACTACAAAAGTGCTTTCGCCAGAATCGCCCAAAATGGAGCCAAGTTAATCCCCTTTACTAATCTTTCTGAACTACTAACAACCTTAAATAAAACAATCATTAGGGCCACCGAAAAACATTCTAAAACCTTCTCTTATGTTTATCTTGACTCTCTAGACTTTATTGGTCATAAATATGGACCTCAAAGTCCCTACTTTGAGACCGAGCTGGCCCAAATTGCCTTAATGATTAGCAAATTTTTAATTAAAAACCTCAAAGAGAGCCTCCAAAGTAAAAGCTTGTTATTAATTACCGCTGATCATGGTCAAATTCAGGTTAACCCCCAAAAAACTATTTATTTAAATCGTTTCTATAAATTAAAAAAAGTTCTTGCCCAAAACGCCAACGGAAAGCCAATTTTGGCTACTGGTGGACCTAGAGATATTTTTTTGCACTTAAAGAAGGGAGAAAAAAACAATACTATTAAATATTTGAAAGAGAAGTTAAACGCTCGGGCCGATGTTTACGACACTTCTCAAGTCTTAAAAAAGGGCTGGTTTGGCAACTCTGCGGTTAGCTCTAAGAAATTTCAAGATCGACTAGGAGATGTCTTGGTTCTTCCCAAAAAAGAGGGAACTGTTTGGCTCGATGATGGCGAGAAGAAAATCGACAAACTCGGCCATCATGGCGGGCTTTCAGCCGAAGAAATGATAATTCCCCTCATTTCTATTCCTCTGCCATAAGAGCCAAGAATAAAAACGTTTTAGGCGTTTATTCAAAAATGCACTTTGGTGCAATTATTGTTTTTTTAGGAGTGGCTTTTTGCTCCTCTTTTTTCTCTTGTGTTTTTTTGACAGGCGCTTTTTGTTAACCGCAAGTCACTAATAATTTATTTGTCTTTTCTTGGTTCTTCAAATTTAAAACCCCCTACATTCTCTCAAGTGTCTCAATTCCAAGCAGACTTAGTCCATTTTTCATGGTTTGAGCGGCTGCTTTTGTAAGCAATAGGCGAAATCTTTTGGCTTCTTTGTCTTTAGTTAAAACTCGATGTTTATCATAGAAGGCGTTATATTTTTGAGCTAATTGATAAAGAAGTGTCGCAATTAAGTTTGGAGAAAATTTTATGGCCGAATTCTCAATTGTTTTGCAAAAATAGCAAATTAGCCTAACTACTGATAGCTCTTCATCTTTTAGCCTGTATTTAGGTGTTTTTTTTAAATTAAGCTTGTTCTTTTTTGCTTCTTCTATAATTCTTCTTGTTCGAGCATAAGTATATTGTAAATATGGACCAGAATCTCCTTCTAGGCTTAATACTTTTTTCCAATCAAAAACAATTTCTGTTCTAGGGTTTTGTTTAAGATCGTTATATTTTATTGCTCCAACACCAACAGCCCTGGCTACTCTTTTTTGTTCTCTCTCAGAAAGATTCTTGGTAACGCCAGCCCAAGTTGCAATTTTTCGAGCTCGATCAATTGCCTCGGCCAAAACCTCATCTAAATATATTCCCCCTCCCCTTCTAGTTGAAAGTTTACCAAAACTTCCTCGAATCATGCCGTGGGCCACATGAATTAATTTATTTTTATTGATATAACCAAGCTTCTCTGCCGCCTCAAAAACTTGAGAAAAATGAAACCCTTGATCAACACCAACCTCATAAATAATCAATTCCGGATTCCAACGCTCAATTCTGTATTTTATGGTAGCCAGATCTCTCAGTAAATATGTAGTAGCGCCGTCAGATTTCACCAGCATTGCTGGCACAGAATTGTTGTTTAGAGGTATTATTAGTGCACCTTCGCTTTTAACCGCTATTTTCTTCTTTTTGGCATCGGCCAAAACCGCCGACACCTTGTCTTGGTAAAAGCTCTCTCCTAGAGTAAAATCAATTTTTACTCCCAAAAGACGATAAACCTTCTCATATTCAACCAAAGACAGGCTAACCAGCTGTTGCCAGATTTTTTTTGACCTTGATTCCCCTAACTCCAATCGCCTAAAGTGTTCTCTAGCCCTGCTTTGTTCTTCTTGATTTTCTTCCAGTTTCTGATGAAACCTGACGTAAAGACTCTCTAGCTTTTTAATTGTTAATTCCTGGGAATTGAGGTTTTCTTTTTCAATCTGATATAGCAATACTCCAAACTGGGTTCCCCAGTCCCCCAAATGATTGTCGCCAATGACCCGATAACCAAGAAAAGAAAAAATGTTATAAAGAGCTTGACCAATAATGGTTGATCTTAGATGGCCAATTCCAAATGGCTTAGCAATGTTAGGTGCGGAGTAATCAATAACCACCGTTTTACCCTCTCCAATCGTTTGCCGTCCAAAATCGTCACCTTTTTCAATAACCTCAATTAGAAATTTTTTCAAGAACGCTTCCTCTAGGTAAAAGTTAATAAATCCTGGAGAAACTGCCACTATTCGATCAACCATGCCCCTGTTCAGAAGCTCTTTGTTTAAATTTTTCACCAATGCTTGAGCCAAGCCTAAGGGGGTTTTAGCTTTTATTTGATTACTCTTTGTTGAAAAAGCTGACATAGCTACATTGGTGGCATAATCCCCTCGATTCTGTTTGTCGTTGTTTAATTCCAAATCAAAATTTACCTCCGACAACCCCAGTTCTTCTAGACTGGCCAAAATGGCCTTTTCGAGAATCGCTTCTATTACCATAGTTAAAAGAATTATACTCTAACTTTCAAAACCTAAAAGTCAAAAAAGCCAGACATGATTTTACTGATTTTTTGTTGCTTTAGTCCTTGGCCTTATTTTACACAAACAAACAAAAGAGACAATCAGTCTTTGTTTTACGCTATTTTTCTCTCCACCACTCTCTTCCGTCGCTAATTAGCTTTATTTCTCCCTCCGTGTCTGTTCTTAGCACAGCTAAACCAAAACGATCAAGTTTGCGGAGTAGATCTGGGCTTGGATGTCCCCAGGGGTTATTGCCCCCAACCGAAATTATTGCCAAGGCCGACTCAAATGAATCAAGAAACTGATCATTAAAGGCATGCCTAGAACCATGATGAGCTACCTTCAAAATTTCAGCGTCGACAAGGTCAGTGGTTTTCATAATTTCTGGTTGAATTCTGCTGTCAGCGTCCCCAGTTATTAAAACATCAAATTCGTCAAAAGCAATGTTAAAAACTAAAGAAAAATCATTAATCGACAATTGGCCTTCTTCGTTAATTGTCCCCAAAATTGATTCTTTTTGATACTCTTTATCACTCTCTGATTGGTTCAGACTAATCTCTTTTTGGTTGTTATCCGATAGTTTTTCAGACAACCATTCTTTATTTGGCCAATAGAATTTAATTTTTATCTTGTCTACCGCTATTTCATTGCCCTGCTCTACCCTTATCATATTTGATCTTTGATTGCCAACCTGAGCTAATAGTTTTTCAAAATTTGAATCTTTCCGCATTAATCCACTCCAAACAAAATACAATAATCTATATCTTTCTGCTACAGAAATTAACCCGCCATAATGATCTTTGTCTGGGTGAGTTAAAATGACCATTTCCAGGTCTCTGTCCCAAAAGGGAATATTATTGTTTAAACACCCTAAAACCTTGTCGTTGGCTCCACCATCAACTAAAACTTGATAATTCCGATAGTTGAATAAAATTGCATCTCCTTGGCCTACATCACAAACAACCATTCGAAAGTTTTTGTCTGGCCAAAACCAAACCAAAGCTAAAACCGTTCCCAGGAAAAGCAAAAAACTAAAAAATCTACTCATTAATTTTAATCGTTTTTAAAAATAACCAAACCAAAGGAATTAAAAGAAGAGTCAATAAGATTACTAAAGAAGAGGCAGTGAAACTAGGCAAAACTTGAGCCCAAAAACGCCCCCCCCAAATAAAACTCTGTAACGGAAACCAGAAAAAAATACCAACTAATCTCGCTAAAAAAGTGCTAACAAGCCCCAGAAAAGTCAACACCAGGCCCCAAATCATTAGGGGTTCAATTAACCACAACATAAGGGCATTTGAGATAAAAGAAAAAGGCGACAATTGATCAAAATAAAAAGCCAAAATTGGTGCCGTTATGGTTTGGGCGGCTAAAGCGATAGATAAACCAGACCAGTGAAGAATTGCTTCCAGTTTCTTACTAAACAATAAAATTCCCAAGGTCGCCCCAAACGAAAGCTGAAAGCTAATATCCAGAAAAATTTTGGGAGAAAAAACCATCATTAGTCCGCCAGTTAAAAACAAGCTTCTTAACGGCTTTACTTGTCTTCCAATTAAGCCAGAAACAAGAACAAGGCTACTCATTAATACCGCTCTGACAATAGGAGGGTCACCACCAACCAAGAAGCCATAAAAAACTATCAGTAGCAGACTAATGAAAACCGTTATTTTCCGTCCCAAAACCCCTCCAGCCCTCTTTAATAAACTAACCAATGTCATTACATTTGCCCCAGAAGCAACAACCACATGAAGTAAACCAGAAAGCTTCATGTCCTCATAAAATCTTTTTGAAAATTGACCTTGATTTCCCCAAACAATGCCAGTTAATAAAGAAGCGGCTTCTGACGGCAAAACTCGTTCTAGGCTAGCAATTAAGGCTTTTCGCAACCTAATCACTGCTCTGATAAGCTCCGAAACAGCAGAGTCTTTTTTCAGCGAAATATCAGGATAATCAATTAAACATCTTTCCCTATGTTTTCCTGTCGGTTGACAGTCTTCTCTGCCAACTAAAGAAACCCTGTCTCCTGCTGTTATTCTTCTTTCAGCCGAAGTTTCTACCAAATAGCCTTTCAACCAAAATCTTTGAGTAGAATAAAAAACTTTTGGCTCATCCCAAATAAACCCCTCAACCTCAACTTCTCCTTCTAGTCCGCCACTCTTTGTTTCGATTGTCTGAAAACGCCAAAACCATACCAATAATAAGATAACTAAAAAGCCAAAAGATAAAATAGGACTAGGCAAGATTTTTTTCAAGAAATCAACCACTTTGTTAAATTTCTATTTTATCTTTGATGTTGTTAAAAATTTTCTCGCCTATACCCTTAACCTCTTTTATTTCTTCTGGTGTCTTAAAGGGTCCTATTGATTGGCGATGATCAATAATTGCTTGAGCATACTTCTCTCCGATACCAGGTAAACTCATTAACTCTTGGTGGTTTGCAGAGTTAATGTTAATCTTGTCGCCCCCTTGATTGCCTGGGACCTGTTGGTTCTGCTCTTTCTCCTGATAGTAAGGAATATAAATTTTTTCTCCATCTTCTAATATCCTGGCTCTATTCAAATTCTTTTCCAAAAAGTCCCGATCTGCCCAACGGGTAACTCCTCCACAAACAATAATCAAATCATTAAGCCGAGAATTTGTGGATAATTGATAAAACCCCGGATTTGCGACTGCACCAGCAATATCAACGAAAATTGTTTCGTTCTTTTCTTCAGTAACGGCTTCGAAGGTGGTTAAAGAAACGACTGGTCTCTTTTCCAACCAACCCTGACCTTGACCAATCGCTAAAATAATTAAAAATAAACCTACAGAGATTAACAACCAATCTAAAATAACAGTCCGAGAGAGTTTTGTTTTGGATAACTCAAAGGGAGATCGATGGTCAGTCATGTTTTCAAACTAAAACCATTCAAACACAAAAAAAACCAATCGAAAAGAGGAAAAATCAAACTACAAAGTTGACCAGCTTACCGGGAACAAAAATAGTTTTTTTTACTTCTTTTCCTAAAAGGCACTTTTTAACATTAGCATTTTCCTTTACTAACAAAACAACCCTATCTTTATCTATTGATATCTCTCTTTCTATATCAATTTTTCCCTTTAAACGACCATTGACTTGAACAATTATTGTGTTCTTTTCGGTTTCTAAATATTCTCTTTGAGTTTTGGGCCAATTCTGTTCATGAACAGAAAACGTTTCTCCCAAGCTCCGACACCATAATTCTTCTGCCAAATAAGGAGCAAAAGGTGCTATTAATTTAATTAACGATCGTAACTCTTCCCTCCCCAGAGCCACCTTATTGTCATTAAGGTTGTTGAGAGTTTCCATCATTGCGGCAATAGCGGTGTTATAACCAAAATCATCAATGTCTCGACTAACCTTAAAAATTAATTTATTAAGAAGCCTCTTTCCCTCTTTGCTGGTTTCTTTGTTAGACTTTATCTGGTCCTCAATTAAGTTTTTAAAGCGAACTAAAAACCTTGCTATTCCCTTGAGAGCGTTTTCATTCCAAGCCATTGTCGCTTCGAATGGGCCCATAAACATCAAATAGGTTCTTAAAGTATCAACGCCCCACTTTTGCCACTTATCATCAGGATTAACGACATTCCCTTGCGACTTGCTCATTTTCTGTCCATCGCTTCCCAAGATGACTCCGTGAGAAAACCTTCGATAATATGGCTCAGGATGCCGTTTAGGAACCACTCTAAGGTCATATAAAAATTGATAAATAAATCGAGAATAAAGCAGATGCAGAGTATTGTGCTCGTCTCCGCCAATATAAACATCAACCGGAAGCCATTGTTTAAGAATGTTTTTGTTTTGCTCAAAAATATTATTGTTTTTTAGTTTTTGTTTTTTTGTTTTTAATTTGTTTAGTTTGTCAGAAAAACAATAGGCCAAATAGTACCAGTCAGATCCCGCCCAATTAGGCATTGTGTCTGTTTCTTTTTTCGCTTCGCTGCCACAAAGGGGACACTTTGTTTTTCCCCAGTTTTTCATAATAGCCAAAGGAGATTCACCAGTATCGGTTGGTTGATAATTTTCTACCTGAGGCAGCTTGACTGGAAGCTTTTCTTCGGAGACCGGAAACCAACCTGGGTTGCTGATTAAAGCCTTTATATCTATTTCTTCCTTCTTGGCGTACTTTTTTAACCTTTCTATTTCTGCTTTCCCTCTTTGTTGTTTTTTTAGATCTTGATTTTTGTCATTTTCTTTCTGCAACAAGTTCGATTTCAATGGCCTCTCTCGAGCCTTAAAGTTACAATTTGTTGCACATCTTTGACAGTAAATCATTGGAATTGGTTCCCCCCAATAGTGTTGACGAGAAAATATCCAGTCCCTGAGATGATAGTTGTTGGTTCTTTTGCCTATTCCCTTCTCTTCCAGCCAAACGAACATTTTTTCAGCAGCTTGCTCGGGAAAGAGTCCATTAATAAAACCAGAATTAATCATTCTTCCCTGTTTTGTTTTAATGTAAGCCATCTTGTCAAAATTCCATCCCTCTTTTGGTTCAATTACTGGAATAATTGGCAGATTAAACTTTTGGGCAAACTGCCAGTCTCTCTCGTCGTGAGCCGGCACCGCCATAATCGCCCCAGTGCCATAACCTTCCAAAACAAAATCAGACATCCAAACAGGAATTTTTTTATTATTAGCTGGATTAATTGCATAGATTCCAGTAAAAACACCGGTTTTCTCTTTAGCTAAATCCGTTCTCTCTAAATCTGATTTCTTTTTTGTTTCTTCGATATATTTCTCAATTAGCTTTGTTTCAATTTTTAGATCTTTAAATTTAAGTTTTAACAAAAAGGCTATTAATGGGTGTTCTGGTGCTACCACCATAAAGGTTGCTCCCCAAAGAGTATCTGGTCTGGTGGTAAATATCCCTATTTCTCCTAACCCAGTGTTATTTTTAACCACTCCCCCTCTCTTGTTAATCTCTTTTTTTTCATCACCCCTAGCTTGACTTACAAACAAACCAGAGATTGATTCTGATGGTCCTATTATTTTAAAATTAATCCTTGCCCCTTCCGATTTTCCAATCCAATTAATTTGAGCTAATTTTACTTTTTCGACAAAGTCAGTTTCATTCAGACCATCAATCAATCGATCGGCGTAGTCAGTAATCCTAACAATCCACTGATTAAGCTTTCTTCTAAAAACCTGGGCCCCACAGCGCTCGCATCTTCCCTGAACCACTTCTTCATTGGCTAGTCCTATCTTACAGCTTGGACACCAATTAATCGGCATTGCCTGTTTATAGGCCAATCCTTTCTTAAAAAGTTGAATAAAGATCCATTGGGTCCAGTGATAATAATTAGGATCGGTGGTATTAATTTCCTTAGACCAATCGAATGAAAATGCCATTTTTTTCATTTGTTTTCTAAAGTTATCAGTGTTCTTGCGGGTAACTTCTTGTGGCTTCTGTCCTGTTTTAATGGCATAGTTTTCTGTAGGTAGTCCAAAAGCGTCCCAACCCATCGGAAAAAGAACTTTTTCGCCCATCATTCTCATCTTTCTGGCATAAACATCAGCTCCAGTCATAGTAAAGGCATGGCCAACATGTAACCCAGAGCCTGAGGGATAAGGAAATTCAACTAAAATATACTTTTTCCTTTTCTCGTCTTCGTCAAGAATTCTGGTTTTATAAAGATCCTTTTCTTGCCAGCGACTCTCCCAGTCTTTTTCCCAACACTTAAAGTCAGGGCCAGAACCCCTGACTAAATCGTTATTTTTTGTTTTCCTCATAATTTAATAAAACCAGACTCTAGCTTAGTATATCACCATGCTACCTCCTAGCCCGAGTTTAACTTGAAAAACAAGCAACCTTTTGGTTGCTATTTACTTGACCAAAAATTCTATTTTAGATATTCTATTAACAAAACCCTCCAAGTCATGAAATCTAATAAAAATTTTCTCACCACCCTCTTTATCATCTTGATATTAACCTTGGTCTCGACGATAGTTTTTTTTTGGGCTCAATCTCCTTTGGTTGATTATAATCTCCAGCTAGTTGCTGCTCTAGTAATCATATTTTTAATAAATCGAAAGCTTTCTTCCGACCGCTTTTTGGGACAACCAATCAATTTAGGCATTTTCACTGTCGCTGTTCTGGTTTTGGTTTCTGGAACCGGAGGTTTGGCCTCTCCCCTTTTTTCCCTTACCTATTTGCTTCTTTTTGGGGCCGCTCTTTTAAGCTCTACGCCAATAGTCTTGGCCTTAAATCTAATCATTATGATCTTTTTTTCTTCTTCTTTAACTAGCGTCAATGCCGCTGTTCAGTTGTTTTCTCTCTTGCTAATTACTCCCTTGGCCATCTTTTTTGGTCGACAATATTTACATCTACTTAAACAGCAAGGAGAAATCATTTTTCTTAAAAAAACCAACGAAGTCAACGAAAAGAATCTGGCTCAACAAGAGTCTAACGCTTTAATCTGGCTTAGTCTTAACTTAAAAATCGCCCTAGCAGAAGCTGGAGAAGCCATAGGTCGCCTGCTTGCCGACCTATCACATCTTACCCCCGATCAGGCTAGAAGTTTAAAAAAAATCCACCAACAGATTCTCCAATTATTAAAAGAAAGTCAAAATATCAAACAAGTTATTGATGAAGAAACTGACTAGCCAAACCACCATTCTTATAAAAAAAACCTTTCTGGGTTTTTTAAACAAAAACTTTTCTGCTAGCAAAAAAGTAATCTTTTTAATTTTAGCTGGATTAACGACTGTCGTTATTCTTGCCTCCTTTGTTCTTCTTCTTGCCTCTCAAAACGACCCAAAGCCAGTAATTACTCCACTATCAAAACAACAGGCTCAAGTTTTTGATCAATCATCTATCCAAGACGCCACTTATTATATTAATATCTCCCAAAGATTTTTAACTAGGGCCGAGGAGTTGTCAAAAAACCCCAATCAAAGCGCACAAGATAAAGAAGAAATTTTAATTGCCGTTCAAAATTCCCTAGAAACTATTAATGAGGGAATCAACCACTATCCTAAAGACGACCGTCTTTATGCCCAAAGAGCTAAAATTCATCAGGGAATCGCCACTTTTTCCCCAAGCGCAATTGATGCAGCCATAGCCGATCTCGACCAAGCCAGAAGACTGTCTCCTCGAAACCCCATCTACCCCAAAACTCAAAGCCTGATCTTAACTCAAAAAAGTCGATATCAGGAAGCTAGTTTTTACGCTAAAATTGCTTATGAACTAGAGCCTCAGAACCTCCAAAACCTAGCTGACTTAGGAAAAATTCAAGTTAAGGCTGGACAAATTAGACTTGCTGTTTCGTCTTATCAAACCCTGGCTTCTCTGTTGCCCCAAGGTGGTCAAGAACTAGAAAAAATCAAACAGGAAATAATTACTCTTAAAACCCTTCTTTCTCAGGTTGATGCAAGTCAAAACACGGAGCTTTTTTTAGTCGGAGAACCAACTCCTAGCTTAAAAAATATTCCTGCCGACATTAACTTGCTTCCCAAAGAACAAGCAACCTTGCCTGGAAATTTAATTATCGCCAGCTTTCAAGAACAAACCAGCGACCAAAAAAGACAAGATTTTTATCTTAATGCTCTTGCCGGAGAGGCAACAATAGCTGCGGGCATAACTGAAATTACTATTTACAACAACAATTTAACCGAAAATAAAAAAATTAACCTTGCTCCTCAAGGAGAAACTAACAATCAAATCCTTTATATTAAAAGCAAGGTTGCTCGCCCAGATAGTGGTTCTCCATACTTTGTTGTTGCCCTGTCTAGACCCCTTAATCATAACCTTGCTTTCAAGTGGTGGATAATAGAGTAAAGAATTAAATTTCCTATGCTTCTTCTTTTTGTTACTATAAAAAGAAACAAATAATGAAAGTTAAAAGATTTTTTTTTCTGTCAACTTTTTTTATTTTTCTTTTTTTCCCTTCAAGGTGTTTTGCTCAGGGTTTTTCTCTCTCCATCAATCCTCCTATCCTTGAGGCCATGATTCAACCAGGCAAGCAAATTATTTATACTTTTGATTTACAAAATCATTCTAACACCACTCCTGTTAATCTAAATGCCAAGATTATACCCTTTGAGGCGTTGGGAAATCAGGGTCGCATTCACCTCTTGGACAACGAAGAGCCACCAGACTTCTTTAGTCTTCTTAATGCTGACATCAGCTTAAATCAGCCTTTTTATCTTGAACCAAACCAAAGAATTCAGCTAGTTCTTCTTGTTTCTGTTCCCCAAAACCAACCAGAGGGAGACTATTATCAAACTTTAATCGTAGAACAATCTCTTTCTCAAGGATCTTTACTTGGCAATTTAAGTCAATCGTTGGGGGCGGTCGGCGCTAACATTCTTTTAACTGTTTCTCAATCAGGTCAGCCCCAAAAGAGTTTAGAAATTTCTTCTTTTTTTATTCCTAAAACTTATTTTAATAAAATTGTTGACTCTTTTGACGTTGTCAATTTTGAATTAAATTTAAAAAACACTGGTCAAGCATTTGTCAAGCCCGAAGGAAGTATTTTTATTCGCCCAAAGGGAGAGAATGAAGATATTCAGGAGATTAAAATCAGGCCTGATAATATTCTCCCGGGAACCAGCAGGCAAATGAGATGTCTTGAAAAACCTTGTTTCTTTAAAACATCTCGCTTGATTAACGCTTATCAAGCTCGTTTCGAATTCGTTCTTGAGGGCAAAAAATATCAATCAACTGTTTCCTTTTGGGTTTTTCCGATCAAAATTACATTGGGGTTAATTTTTCTTTTGTTACTTTGTTTAGTTTTTCTTTGGCAAATTCGAAAGCGGAGTTAAATTTTTTTTAGTTTTTATTTTAAAAAAAATCTTTCTGCTATCATAAAATTATGAAATCTGTTCTTTTTTTGGTTTTTATAGTTACAGTTACTATAGCTTTTCTTGACCCTCTTTTTCCTCTTTTTGCTCAAAACATGCGCTCAAACAATTATGAAATTCAAATGGGCAACATTAACATGACCGCTGGAGAAAAAACTTCGGAAAATTTTTGGCTTGGAGACACTGTTGGGCAAACCGCCCCCGGTCTTTATTCTTCAACCGGCTTTCAAATTGGCGCTGGCTTTTGGTATGTTACCTCTGTTATCCCCTTCACTTTTTCGATTTCTGAAACTAATATTGATTTTGGTCAACTAACTCCCAACACTCCAAAAATCCTCACTAACACTCTCACTGTTTCTGCTGGTGGTGCTGGAGGCTATCAAGTTTTAGCTTTTGAAACTCACCCTTTGAAATCAGCTGGTGGAAATTATATTGCCGACACCCTGGGCGATAACGGCAACATCAACGAAACCACCGCTTCGATCTGGGCCCTAGAAACAACCTATGGTTTCGGTTTCAAAATAAACGGAAATGATACCCCTGGTGATTTTGCCAATCCAGCCTGCACCCCCAACTGTTTTCGCCAATTTGCCGATCCCACCGCCTCTCCACCCGAAAACCCCCAAATTGTAATGAGTTCCGTTAATGTAACCCGCCAATCCGAAGCCACTGTTTCTTATAAAGTCAACATCTCGGGTTTACAGCCGGCGGGTCGCTATCAAAATCAAGTTGTTTTTTTGGCTATACCCGGTTATTAGAAGTTTTCAACTTCTAAAACCCCAAGAATCTAAGTAACCTCAAGTCATAAACAATAAAACTCTGCTTTGTTTTTTTACACGTGCTATATTTTATTTGCTAAGCTTGTTTACTAGTTATCCTCCGGCTCTCTTATTCATAAAAAATATTTCCTGTTTTTCTGTTCTTGTTAACCAGTTTTTGTTTATAGCCATCAACGAACTCGATAGTCGTTAGTTGTTTTTTTGCTACTATATGCTTATGAGGTGTTTAATTCTTCTGCTGACGCTCCTTTTCTTTCCTTTTCTGGTCCAAGCTCAGGTCGAAACTCTTTGGAAACGAGTAACCCAAACACATCCTCAAAAAATTGCTGAATATCTGAAAATTCAAGAAACAAAGATTTCGGCTGTTGTTGGCTATGGCGTCATTACCATCGAAGGTTTTACTTCACCAGAAGCCAATGTTCAATTAACCAGTTCCCAGGCCAATCTTGGACGACACCAGGTCAAAGCCAACAAAGAGGGATTCTTTCAGTTTGTCAATATTGTTCTCCCAAAACAACCTGGCGAACTTTGGTTGCGAACCGTTGATAGTCGAGGCCTGAGCAGTCCCCCCGTCAGCATTCCCGAACCACCTCTTGGTTTAGAAAAAATTGAGAACGTTATTCTTCCCCCAACTCTTGCTCAAAGCAGGGGTATTTTTATTGAAGACTCTCGAAGCCTAGCGTTCGGCCAAGCTATTCCTAATTCTCGAATTGAGGTTTATTTTTTTGAAAGTCAAAATGTTTCTTGGTTTGAAAAACTGCTTCTGGGCTCACCTTTGGCCCCTAAAAATGCCATTGCCCAAAAAAACACACCTTCTTCTTTTGAGGAAAACAAGCTTGTCCTAGAAACCGACAAAAAGGGTTTCTTTAGTTTTGATCTTCCCAATCAAGAAAGTCAATCCTTCCGTTATTACGTCGGAAATGTTTTTCAAAATAACTTTTCTCCAAAAAGCAATATTCTCTCTTTCCGTGTTCTTAGCTTCACGGAGGCTCTTTATCAGCAAATTGTTGTTCTTGCTAGTAAGCTATTAGCCTTAATTCTTATACCTATAAGAGACATTGTCTTTTTAATTTTCTTAGAAATTATTATTCTTGTTATCTTGATCAAGAAATATCAAAAAAGACACGTACACACAAAACCAAGGCTAAAATAAACCAAAAGTCAAGAAACAAATGAACTTTTAGCACAAAACAACATTTGTTCATTTCCGCTTAATTACCGCATTAAAAAAGGCCACTTTTTATTTGTTTTTAAGATGTTACCAACACAAGAATATTCTTCTTTTCTAGTCTTTTTTTCTTGCAAAACATTAGCCGTTGTCTCTTATTGACAAACTATGTTTTTTAATTTATGCTACCACTAAGGCACTTGTTTTATGGAAGAGACAAAGAAAAGACGAAGCCTAACACCCATTCTTATTGCTGCCATTGTTTTGCTAATTGTTTCTGGTGCAGTCTTTTTAGTTCGCTCTCGTACTTTCTTGGGCGGAGCGGCCTTTAGAGAAGTTGTTTATTCTCCGGCAAATTCTTATTTCTTTGGTTCTCCATTAACAGCCAAAGCGAACGATAAAGAAAGGATAAAGGTTAGTGTTTTTCTTCTTGACAATCAAGGCCTAGCGGTTGAAGGAAGAACGGTTGAGCTAACCGCCAATCAGGCTGTAAAAATAGAAAACTCTCAGCCAAAGACAGATAGTACTGGCCAAGCGATCTTTTATCTAACCAGTGCTGCTGTTGGTCGATATGAAATTAATGCTCATTCGGACGGTCAACCCCTTCCCCAAGTGCTTACCGTTAATTTTAGATAATCAAAGTTTAATTTGAGAAAGGCCCCCCTTATTCTTTTCAACTCCAAGACCACTCTTCTTTAAGCACACTATATTTCTTAATTTTCTATGGTGTTCTTTTCTTTGCTTGTTGTTGTAGGCCCCTCTTTTATCTTTATTGTCTTTTTTTAATCTTCTAGTTATATACTATAAACCTTTTCACACCACAATTTTCTTTCTTTCTTTAAAAGAGAAAAATTTATCTCAAAGAACAGTGGTGGCCAGCTTGAGTCAATAAAAAAATAAATAAATTATATTTTATTCCAATATTTTGAACTAATGTTTGTGTTAATATTTTCTGTCAAATAAAACATTTAACTGCTAAAAATAGCATTGTTTGTTTATTTTGCCCGACTCCAGCTAACTAGGGCCCGTGAAAATAGCTAAAAGGGTGAAAAATAACGGCGCCTCATAAGAAAAAAGCCTTATTTGTTGTTTTTGGCGGTAATTTTATTTCTCTTTCCCCTCTTGAAAAAGAAATAAATAAAAAAATCGGAAAAATAGGGATTTTAACTTTCTTTAGGTTAAAAATATTAAGAGAATTAATAATTTTTCTTAAAAATTAATTAATTAAAGAGAAAAAAGGATAAATAATTACCGCAAATTAAAAAAAGGCAAAGTATTCAATCTTTATATTATTTTGATATGTTAATAGATATTAAATTATGCTTATATTTTGAAATGAAATCCACGTGAAAATATATTTTTAGTTATTGCGGTTAATTGTGTCTTGTTTATTTTTAGTTAAAAATTAAAAAGTGGTTGTTTTTGTGCTTTTTTGTCTCAATCATAATATATCAAACCTTCTTTCGATAAGGATAAGTATTACTTGACAGGCTTTTTCTAATAGTGTAGTCTTATTGTAATAATTGATAATCTTGATAATCTAAAGCTAATTTTTGATTACCGCATGAAAAAAGAAACATTTTCTCAAATCCTTGATTTTCTAGCAATTTTGTTAATTTTTTCTTTTTCTTTCTTGTGGTTATTTTTATAAACTTATGGACTCAAAGAAAATCCTCCGGCCGTTTTCCTTATATTTGAAAACACAAAAAATAGCTGAAAATACAGCCAGAAATTATCTTATTGATATTCGTCACTTTCTGGGTTGGTTGGCAAGCTTTTATCCAGAACTAGATTCAGCTGAATCTATCATAATAGCTCAAAAGATATCACCAGTTGTTTTAAACCATTACAGTGTTTTTTTAAAAAATAATTATGTTTCTGTTGCAACCATTAACCGTCGACTCTCTGCTTTAAGAAAATTATCCGACTTCTTTGTTAACCAGGGTTGGATCCCAAATAACCGTGGTAAAAAAATAGCCAATATTCCCGAAAAAAAAGAAACTAATGACGCCTGGCAAGTTTTAGATCAATTTGCCAAATCTTTAAAAGTTGAGGGAAAAAGTTCTTCTACGATTCGAAACTACCTGTCAGATGTTCGAGGATTTCTGTCTTTTTGCAGCCTTAAGGATGATTATTCTTCTTTTCATCATTTTAAACAAAACGAAGAGCTTTCTTCTAAAACAAAATCATAGCTGTGTTCGCTAAAAATAATAAATAAACCCTTGTTTTTGATAAAAACTATAAGCTTGCTGTGAAAAAAATAATCAATCAAAAAATAGAGTCGGATTGAACGAATAGGCACAAAACTAAAGCTGGGGGAAACAGAATTTAGAATATACGCTATTTTTGTTCGCTCCGACCCTATTTTAATTATAGCAAAAAGCTAATAAGACTAACATTTTTTGATAGTCAAAGGGGAAATGACTCGTCATATTCAATCTGCCAAAGAAAAAAAATTATCTTTTTTTCATTTTTTGGGTTTTTATCGTTCTATAAAAAGCCCTTCTTTTTTTGGTCGTTCCTCACAAGGTAAACATTACTCTTCTAAAACTAAAACCTCATTCGATTGTGTTTCAGGGCCAACAAAAGAACAGAAATCTCATCGCCCATTAATTACTGAACAAAAGATCAGTCAATATCTTGAACAATTAAAAAAGAGGGGTGTTTCTCCTTCCACTATAAGAAGAAAAGCGATTTCTTTAAATAAGTTTGCAAGTTGGATTAAAAGAGAGTATGGTCAGCAAGAAGAGGCCTTAAAGATCAATTGGCTAACTAAATTCTCTCAGCCTTCTTTCGAAGAAGCATCTCTCCACCCTATCAAATCGTCGCCAATCACAAAGTATTTTAGCTTTTTAATAATCACTCTTTTAATTGGTGCTTTGGGTTGGGGAATTTACGCTCAATTTATTGCCCAACCACCCGAAGAGCCTTCTTTGGCTGTTCTTCCTACTCTACCACCAAATCTAATTTCTTTTCAGGGCCGACTTACTAATAGTGTCGGCACCCCTATTCACGCTACTGTTTCGGCAACTTTTCAAATTTATAGCGCTAGCACAGGTGGCACCCCTCTTTGGACGGAAAATAAAAATATCAGCACTAATCAGGACGGCATTTTCACCACCATGATGGGGAGTGTTAATCCCATAAATCCAAACATCTTTGCTGAAAACGTTAATCTTTGGTTGGGAATTACCATTGGAACCGACGCCGAAATGACGCCTCGCCAACAAATTGCTACCGTTGGCTATGCTTATAATGCCCGTTTTTTACAAGGCTATCCCGCAACCCCTTCAGCTACAGCCAACACAATTCCTGTAATTAATGCCAGTGGTAATCTTGTTTTGGCCTCCCCTTCTCCATCCATTGAGTCTACCTCTGGCACTTTTGGTCTAAGAGGCGAAGCAATTACCATTCAATCTACTGGTGGAGTCGGTGGTGGCGATATTTTAATTCAGCCTGATACTGATACTAGAGGGCGGGTAATGATTTTTTCTGGCACTACTACCGATAACTCTTTTACTGTCCAAAATAGCAACATTACCACTGGATCGCTAATCTATGCTGAGGCTGGAACTGGCGGCACCGGCTATAATCTGCTAAGGCTTGCCTCTGGTTCTCCTTTGACCACTAAATTTGCCGTTGACCACGCTGGCAACACGAATATTGCTGGTACTCTTAGTGTTAACAGCTCTGGCTTTTTTACTGGCAATGTAGGAATCGGTGTTCCCGCTCCCGCTCAACGACTTGATGTCTCTGGTAATCTTCAGTTTAGCGGAGCCTTAATGCCTGGAGGTGCAGCTGGAACAAGTGGTCAATTCTTAGCCTCTCAAGGAGCTGGAGCAGCTCCAGTTTGGACTTCAACTATTCCTGCTTCTTCACTAAGATGGAATGCTTTAACTGCCCCTGATGGTAACCTCTCTCTTGCTCATGGTGCTTTTACTACTGCCTTTACTTGGGGAGCAGCAACTGGAGCAGGAGTTAATCTGTTTACTTTGGCTGATACTGCCAACAACACTGGGACTGGGGCTCTTCTTAATCTGGCGACGGCGACTGGTTCTAACTTAAGACCTTTACGAGTAACTGCTCGAGGAGTTGAAGCTTTAATGGTTAATGAACTGGGTAATGTCGGGATAGGGACAGCGAGTCCACTTAGTGCCCTACATGTTGTTGGCAATATCACCAGCCCAGGATCTGGTGTGAACAGCGAAAGATTCGGCTTTGGAGCAATTGCTGCTGGTAACAGCTCATTAGCTATCGGCAGAAATGCAAACGCAAGTGGTACAAGTTCTCTTGCTATTGGATTAGGTTCTACTACAGGGTCAGATCAATCTTTTGCTATCGGCACTGGGGCTTCTGCTACTGCCATAAGATCTTATGCCATAGGCCATAGTGCTTCTAATATAGGAAATGATAGTCTAGTAATTGGTCATGGTGCTTCGGCCAGCCATAACGCTGTTGCTATTGGCCAAGGCGTTTCTGGACTACAAGGAAATAGTGTAACGATTGGAAGATCTGCTATTAGTGGTGCTAGCGGAGTTACTCTTGGAGAAGGAGCTTCGGGAAACACCGCTTCTATCGCCATTGGTCGTTCCGCTAACGCCACTGCTGCCAATCTTTTTGTGGCTGGCTCATCTTCTTTTCCTATTAACAATATTTATTTTGGACAAGGGGTAACGGCCACTTCCCCCACTTCTTACACACTACAGGGAACTGGAGGCTTGGGCTCTAACATTCCAGGCGGTGGTCTACAAATAGCAGGAGGTAGAGGGACCGGAACGGGACCTGGAGGAGCTGTTATTTTTCAAACCGCTCCTGCGGGAACTTCTGGGTCTGGATTAAATAACCTAGTGGATAGAATGACAATAACAGAGCTGGGTAACGTCGGCATTGGGACAGCGACACCAACCCTGGCCCGACTCCAACTACAAGGAGGAGCTTTAAGAGTAGAGACTGCAGCCACTCAAGATGCCGTTGTTCTTCAAGGTCGAGCTGGGGGTACGGGTAGCTTTGCTGTTAGTCTAACTCCAACTACTCTTACTGCTAATCGGACTCTGACTTTAGCTGATGGAGATACTACCTTAGTTGCTGGAACCATGGTCCCGACTAGTCGGACTTTAGAAATAGTAGGAACAGCCAATCGGGTCACTGTCTCCCCCACTGGCGTTCAAGACTTATCTGCTAGTCGGACTTGGACTCTTAACCTACCTCAGGATATTCATACCGCTGCCGCTCCCACCTTTGCTGGTTTAACTCTAACTGGAGCTACTCCTCTGACTCTTTCTGGAACTAGTCCTGTTGCTATTGCTAGAAATACTACTACTGCTGATGTCTTGGGTTTAGATAATCTAGGAACTGGTTCTTTCTCTCTTAACTTAATTGATGGTGGCCTAAGAACAGCTGGGACTGAGCGTTTAACTAACGCTGGAGCCTTAGTTAACCTAACCGGAATTGCCTCCTCAGGTACAATCACCTTCTCTGGTCTGGCCGCTGATCGACTAGTCACCACTACTACTGGGGGGACTCTGGCAACTACTATTAGTTCAGCTAACCTGGCTCTCTCGGTTGCTGATGAGACTGGTTCTGGACTCCTAGTCTTTGGGACTTCACCAAGTATTGCTACTCCAACTCTCTCTGGAGTAGTCGGAGGCACTTACACCCTAGGGGGAACTCCCACCCTGGGAGCTAACCTTGGTCTTGGAGGAGCAACTCGGACTATTGGTGATACTGGGGGGCTATCTATTACTACTGCTGGTAATGTGGGGATAGGGACGACGACACCGGGGGCAAGATTACAAGTAGCTGGAGGAAGAGCGATATTCGATGGGGGACTAGAAATAAGAGACTTTCCCTTAGCAAGTGGAAGCTGGATAGATATGCCCACTACGGGACCTTCTGGAATAGGTTCAGGGGGGGCGGGCGTTAATGCTTGGATTGGATTCTCACAAAGCGGGGGTCAGTGGTTTAATAATGCTGCCGCTGGTGATATTAACTACCGAAATGTGGGGGGTGCTCTTAATTTTGGAAATAGAGTCGAGTGGATGACGATGAGAATTATTAATGATAACGTCGGCATCGGCACGTTCTCCCCCGCTCAACGACTTGATGTCTCTGGTAACCTTCAGTTTAGCGGAGCCTTAATGCCTGGTGGTGCAGCTGGAGGTAGTGGTCAATTTCTTGTCTCTCAAGGAGCTGGGGTTGCTCCAGCTTGGACTTCAACTATTCCTGCTTCGTCCTTAAGATGGAATGCCTTAATTGCCCCTGATGGCAACCTCTCTCTTTCTCACGGTGCTTTTACTACTGCCTTTACTTGGGGAGCAGCAACTGGAGCAGGAGTTAATCTGTTTACTTTGGCTGATACTGCCAACAACACTGGGACTGGGGCTCTTCTTAATCTGGCGACGGCGACTGGTTCTAACTTAAGACCTTTACGAGTAACTGCTCGAGGAGTTGAAGCTTTAATGGTTAATGAACTGGGTAATGTCGGGATAGGGACAGCAACACCAACCCGTGCTCTAACGATATTAAGATCAGGCTTTGAGGCAAGAATGCTTATGGATACTCCTGATCTTGTGTCCTTTCCAGGGTTAGAGTTTAGACACGCTCAAAATGACGCCAACAGGGCTCTTATTAGATCTGACTATGTAGCGAGCGGAACACAATCTCAGCTTAACTTCTGGGTTTCTGACGGAATAACTACTCGTCAAGCTATGACTATTAGTGGAGCCGGTAACGTCGGCATTAACACCACCACCCCCGCTTCCCTTTTCTCTGTTGGTTCGGCTTCTCAGTTCCAAGTTAATAGTGCTGGGGCTATTGCTGCAGCAACCGGAATTGCCTCCTCAGGTACAATCACCTTCTCTGGTCTGGCCGCTGATCGACTAGTCACCACTACTACTGGGGGGACTCTGGCAACTACTATTAGTTCAGCTAACCTGGCTCTCTCGGTTGCTGATGAGACTGGTTCTGGACTCCTAGTCTTTGGGACTTCACCAAGTATTGCTACTCCAACTCTCTCTGGAGTAGTCGGAGGCACTTACACCCTAGGGGGAACTCCAACCCTGGGAGCTAACCTTGGTTTGGGAGGAGCAACTCGGACTATTGGTGATACTGGGGGAATCTCCATTACTACTGCTGGCAATGTAGGGATTGGGACGACGACACCGGCACAAAGACTAAGTGTTATTCGAGATTCTTCTGGGTTAGCAAATAGCGACCCGGCAAATTATGCTCTACTTGTTGGACCCTCTCTTAATGATGGTATTACCTTAGGAGATTTCGGCACTTACAAGGCTATTCAAACTTGGGGTGGGGAACCGTTAGTTTTTAATCCAGCCGGTAATAGCGTCGGCATAGGAACTCTTTCTCCCGCTCAACGACTTGATGTCTCTGGTAATCTTCAGTTTAGCGGAGCCTTAATGCCTGGAGGTGCAGCTGGAACAAGTGGTCAATTCTTAGCCTCTCAAGGAGCTGGAGCAGCTCCAGTTTGGTCTCCAGTAACCGTAAGATGGAATGCTTTAACTGCCCCTGATGGTAACCTCTCTCTTGCTCATGGTGCTTTTACTACTGCCTTTACTTGGGGAGCAGCAACTGGAGCAGGAGTTAATCTGTTTACTTTGGCTGATACTGCCAACAACACTGGGACTGGGGCTCTTCTTAATCTGGCGACGGCGACTGGTTCTAACTTAAGACCTTTACGAGTAACTGCTCGAGGAGTTGAAGCTTTAATGGTTAATGAACTGGGTAATGTCGGGATAGGGACAGCAACACCGGGGGTAAGACTAGATGTTGCCGGAGAAGCAAGAATCCAAACTCTTGGTGCCGGCTCGACCAACACTGTGGTCACTCACTCATCTGGTCTTTTACAAACAAGAACAATTGATTCTCGTTTTTGGGGGTCCTCTCTTGTCGACTTTTCTGGTACTTCAGCCAACTATATTCCCAAAATGCTAGACGCAGACACGATTATTAATTCCACTATTTTTGAAACACCAGGGGGTAATGTTGGCATAGGGACCACCACCCCAGCGATGACATTAGATATTCGAGGGAACGCCACCTCTTCTGGCACAATTCACGCTTTCACATCAATGATTTCAGCAACGTTTATTGACAGCGCTAACAGCAATTTCTTTCTTGATCCTGCCAATGCTGCAATTTCACTGACAACTGCTGGCAACGTCGGCATCGGAACATCAGGACCAACAAGAAGCTTATCAATTATAGATCCCGGCGTCGGTTTTGATCGCCCAGCTTTAAACAACTTAGCAATGTTCACTGGGAACACGGAAAGAGTAAGAATTGACGCAACCGGAAATTTTGGTATTGGAACAGCAACACCGGGGGCAAGGTTGCACGTTTTGGGGGAAACAAGAATAGAGGGCTCCCAAATGCGTGTTATTAATGCTGAAACTGGATCAGGTGTTTTGAGAGTTGGCGCTGCTTGGTCAATGCCTGGTTTATATGTCGAAACCACTGGTAGAGAAATGGTCCTAGGAACACTCGACTCTGCCATAAGGTTCTTGCCTGGAGGGATAGATAGAGTTTTTTTTGCACCTGGAGGCAATGTGGGAATAGGGACAACAAATCCTCAAGCTAGGCTTGATATCGGCGGAGCTTCATCAACAATTTCTAACGCTTCCGGTGATATCACCATTAACTCTGCCTCTAATAATATTTCCTTCGCCGCAGACAACTTAATTAATATTAACAATCTTCTTCTTGCTGGTAATGTCGGGATTGGAACAATCTCTCCCACTAGAGTCTTAGGGTTTGGGGGTGAAACAGCCAGAACTATTGGCTTAGAAAGAAGAACCGCAAGTGGCGTGGGTAATGCTTTGACGGTTAACGCTGGTGGTGCTTTTGTTGGAGGCACTAATTTAGCAGGCGGAGATTTAACCCTTGCTTCGGGTCTTGCTACTGGCTTAGGAACTTCAAGCATTATCTTTCAAACTGCTGGTGGCGGCGCTACTGGCACAGCTGACAGAGCCGCAGCTGAAGTAATGAGAATAACAGGGGTAGGCAATGTTGGGATTGGAACAACAAGTCCGGGACAAAGATTGGCCTTAGGCACAGGAAATATTTTGTTGCCTAATGCAAATAATAATATAGACGGGAATTTAATGTTCGGCGGCGACCCAAGCATTGGGGCAACGGGAATGAGGTTGTTCGGGGGACTTGTGAACGGAACAATTCCAGCTGGCTTCATTGATATTAGAACAACCGATGTGGGTGATGGTCTAAGGATTAGAATCGATTCCACTATTGGTGCGACGACTGAAAGAATGAGGATTACTGCCGCCGGTAATGTCGGCATTGGGACACCATCACCAAGCACGGCCCTCCAGGTGGTTGGCACCGTCACCGCCACAAATTTTGAGTGCTCCAGCTGTATTGATCACGGAGACATGCTATATGGCACTGGGGCCACCGTTCTTGATATGCCTACCGCTGGTCCAGTTAGCATGGACGTTGGTCTTAACGACGCTACTTTTTTCCCTAATATTAGAACTACTGCCGACCCAGATGTAAACACCTTGCTCCAACCTCGTAGTCTTGATTCCGCTGATACAATTGCTCGCTTTAGAGTGCTGTGTAATCGCTCAGACGCTGCCTGGTGTGGAGCTCGTGACGTTGGGCTCAGGTGGAGGTTTATCACTTCTTCAAGAGATCCAGAAATTTTTGTTCTTTATGATCCTGTGACTGATTTAATTCGAGGTGTTTGGGCTTCAGAAATTCAGGACTTGACAATTCTTCCTCTTTCTTTTTCACAGGACTCAGGGTGGATTCCAGTCCAAGTAACTGTTTTTGATGATGGGCTGACCACGCTGGGACAACTAACTGATGTTGACTATATCCGCAATAACTATAAGATTACCAGATACGCTAAGCCTACTGCTATTGCTGAGAGCGACGAACTTAAGGTTTATCCTAAAAGCAGAGGAATGAGATTGTTAACGAACCCTGAAGTCTATTTCGGCAAACTTGAATATTGTGTTGATTGTGCCACTCGACAAGCTCAGCTTCAATCAGAGCTTGAGGCCAAAGCTACAAGCGATCCGATGATTACTGGTTCTGACTTGGCTGAAAATTATCAGTCTATAACTACAACTGAACCAGGAGACATTCTTTCTGTTTCAACCAATAGGTTGCTTGATAAGTCAACTAGCCCCTATGACAATAAACTGGTCGGCGTTGTTTCAACTTCTCCATTCCAGGTTATGGGCGGAACTGAAAATAGTAACACTAGAGTCGCTCTTGTTGGTCGTGTTCCTGTTAAAGTTACTACTAAGAACGGTCCAATTAAACCTGGAGACCCCATTACTTCTTCTGATATTCCTGGTGTTGGCATGAAGGCAACTCGAGCTGGACAAATTATCGGAAAAGCCCTAGAAACATATAATAATCCTGATCCAGAAGCAGTTGGAAAAATATTAATTTTTATTAATCTTTCTTGGTATGACCCAGATGCTTATCTTGCCAGTGCTGGTGATTTACGTTTAGTTAATGATGGTCAACCTTCTTCTTCAGCAGAACAAACAAATCTTGACCCATTTAATTTTAGGCTAGTTAGAAATTCAACTGGAGAAACCATTAATAGAATTGGTGCCTTTGCGGAAACAATAACCACTGAGCTAAGAGCCGGCCTAATTCAAACAACAAGCTTAATTGTCGATAATATTACTGCCACAAATATTAATACTCAAGAAAAAATTATTTCTCCAGTGATAGAAACAGGGACAATACAATTCGACAATCAAAATGCAACAATCAAAACTACAACTCAAAACTCAAAGATCTCGATTGTTAATTCCACCGATGAACCAACAGCGGAGTTTGATACCGAAACTAAACAAACCACTCTATTTGGAGATTTAGAAGTGGCCGGAACAACAACAGCAACAGAAATTGACTCTCTTAAGGCTAACTTTGGGGACTTATTGGCCAACAACGCCAATCTTGGCCAATTGGAAGCTGAAAGCATTAAAACCCAAAATCTAGAAGTGGCTCAGGATGCCACTATTTCTGGCACGCTCTATGTTGACCGAGTGGTGGCCAGAGAGGGTGGTTTTGGAGAGCTATTAACTAAAAACATTAGCCTAGATAACATTAGGGCGATAGTAAGAGAAGAGATGTTGACTCAATCTCAGGGTAACGAGGAAAACACACAGAGCAATGAAAATAATGTTCAAGTTCACGAAGAAAAAACTCAAAATGAAGAAGTAGATATTAAAACATTACTTGCTGAAGTGGAGGGTTGGCTTAATTTAAATACCAGCAGTGTTTTGCCAGTTGAAGACGAAGTTCTTTTTTCTTCTCAAGAAAAAGAGCAAATAAATAAAGGTTATGTTGCCTCCTTGACTGAAAAACTAATTCATCATGGCGACTTAACCGTTTTCGGGCAAGTGACAACAAATAGCCTAGCCATCAATAGCTTATCTTTAACCGATGGTGGTGTTAGTAATTTGAATGGAACATTATATCTACAAAGAGAAGGCTTAGGAGGTCTGGACATCTTAAGCGGCAAAATCGCTATTGATATTGGCGGCAATGTTTTTATTGCTCATCATTTAACTGTCGGCGGAGACTTAATTGCTGGAAATATTAGACCACACGGAGGCCAAGACCTAGTCTTTAATTTAGCCAATAGCACAGACCAAGACAGCGAAGGCGGTGCTGTCCAAGGCGAGAGCCCCCTCTCTATTAATTCCGAACTTGATCCAAGCTCAGGGTTTGGAGAGTTGCTTGTCAAGGGGATTAATCAAGAGGTTGTTGCCAAGATTAACGCTGACGGCTCGGCCCAATTTGCTGGACAAGTTGCTGTTGACAGCCTTGCTATTTCTACCGAAAAAGAAAGACCAGGAATGGTCGTTGCCGCCTCAGAGAACTTTAATAACATTGGTGTTTGGGCCCCAGGAATTGTTACTAATGCTTCCGCTGGAAGCGCTGTCTTGCCAGTTGGTCAAACAGACTTAGTTATATATAATGAAAATCTAACTAGTGACGCCATGATCTTTTTAACACCAACCTCAACTACTCAAAACCAAGTTCTTTACCTCAAAAATAAAGTGGTTGAGACAATTGAAGAGGTTGACCCACAAACAGGAGAAAAAATAACTAAAACAAGAAGATATTTTGTCGTCGGCGTTAGCCGAGCTATTAACGAAAGAATTTCCTTTAACTGGTGGATTATCGGTAACAACTAAAAATGACCAAAAAATCAATAATATTTTCTATCGCTATTTTCTTATTAGTCTTAATTGTTTCTTTAATACTAATAAAAAGGGCTGATCCCACTAAAGCAGATCAACCTAAGCTTTTTCAAGCCCCCTCCAACAGCCTTTTCTTATACCAATCAGCCGAAGAGGAGAAAAACTTCCAAATTTACCTTGGAAACCGAGAAAGAAAAAATAAACCAAATGCCAAGTTTAGACAAGGAGACTCTTGGATAAACTTTTCTTTAGAGAAAGAGGCTAAGACAATAGAATCTAACGATCAAGAGCTTATTTATCAAAATGTCTGGCCAGGAATTAGTATTGTCTATCGGATCATTGATAACGGCCTAAAAGAAGATGTCGTTGTTGATGACTTTTCCTCTCTGGTAAGCCTTTTTCCAAACCAAGAGGCCGTTTTTACCTTTACTGCCGACCTAGAAAACGCTGTTCTTAAAGATCAACCTTCTTCGTTGTTTGTTTTTGTTGACCCACAAACTGAAGAATATCGATTTCATTTTGAAAAACCATTTATGGTTGACGCCAATGGCCAAAGAAGCGAAGATGTAATTCTAACCATCACTCCTAATGAAAACAAAGAAAACAATAATAACTCAAAAAAAGAAAAAGAATATTTAATTAAACTTATTCCCTCTTGGGAATGGTTATCTGATCCCAGTCGAGCCTACCCTGTTTTTATTGATCCAACCATTGTTTATAATCAGGGTGGGGCTTTTTGGTCTGGAACTAGAAATCGAACTGGCAACGAAGGAGACCTTCCCCTCCCTGATAACAACACTCAAGGAATAAAATACCAAGAAATGGCGGTTGACTCTAGTACTGTCGGTCTGTGGCGCATGAATAATGATTGGCAGGATAGCTCTGGTCTAGGTCATGGAGGTACAGCTCAAGGTGGAGCCACCTTCACTGACCAAGCCAAGGTCAGCTCTTTTTCTGGCAACTTTACTGGACCAAACGACCACGTTGTCATTTCAACTTCTTTGGCTCTAGCCCCAGAAAGAACATTCACCCTTGAAGCTTGGGTTTGGCCAAACAGTCTTTCAACAGACGCCTCTTGGGGAGACGCCATCGTTCAAAGAGAATTTAATAGTCGAGGTTATCAAATGACTTGGCACCAAGATGGCCGATTTGGCTGTGTTCTTGGGAATGGATCTAGTACTACTATTGATTTTGGTCTCGCCAGTAAGGGTCTTTTTGAGTGGTATCATGTTGCTTGTGTTTATGATGGAACTAATATTAAAGTTTATGTCAATGGCATCTTGGAAAGCGTTAATCAAAGAAATTATCTTAGAAACACCACTGAGTCTGTTTGGCTTGGTTCTTGGTCTGGCGGCAGAAACTTTAACGGTCATATCGATGAAGTTCGCATTTCCAATGTTGCTCGAACCAGTCGAGAAATTAGGCATAACGCCCAAAGAAGGCCTTCTGGAATTTATACTTCTGAAGTAATAGATCTTGGCGAATTTGTGGTTGGTTTAAATTCCTTGTCTTGGAGCCAATTGGGCACTCGAACCGGCGATGGTGAAACCCCTTTTTCTTCTACTGGTCTTTTGGCCGACTGGAGATTTAATGAAGCCTCTGGGACTACCACCTCTGATTCTTCTGGCGGGGGTAATCATGGTACTTTAACCAACTTTGCCAACACCAGCGGCCGAGACTTTTTGGCTGGTTCTGGCTGGACCAGCAACAATCGTCGTTGGGGAGCTGGAGCTCTAATGTTTGATGGGGCTAATGACTTTGTCAATTTGGGGGAAAGATTTAATTCCCTAACGTTACCTTTTTCTATTGAAGGTTGGATTTTTTTAAATGGTCGGCCTAATGCCGGCACTGTTGGCGAATCCTGGTCGTCTATTTTTAACAGCGACAATCATAGTGGAAGCTATTTTGGTACTAATTTACACCTTGGTCCAACCAACCATCTAATGATAAGCTACGGTGACGGAACAGGACCTGGGCCCACCAGCAGGCGCTCTTATGGCGGGGGAAGGCTATCTGTTCCCATTGGTCAATGGACTCATGTTGCCGCCGTAGTTAGGGGTCCACTAGACATGGAAATTTATATTAATGGTGTTGAAGTTAACGGTCAATACTCTGGCACAGGGGGAAACATGGTTACCAGCACTTCTGCTCCAGCCCAAATCGGACTAACCACTCTTTATGGGCCAATGTATATGAATGGGGCAATAGATTCTCTGCGACTCTATTCTCGTTCTCTTTCGAAACCAGAAATTATTAGCAACTATCAAGCTGGAATAATTGAATTTCAAACTCGCACCGGAGCCACCAACACACCCAATGATGGTTCTTGGGAGGGATGGAGACCAATTAACAACGAGGCACAACTATTAAACCTTGACGCTGATACCCATAACTGGTTGTGGGGAAATAACGCTCTCCTTTCTCCCTTAATTAAAACAAACAGTAATAATATTAAAATGGAGGGAACAGGAAGCCTAAACCTAGCCTCAGGAGCTCGTTCTTCTGACGCTAATACTGTTGGTTTATGGTCTTTTGAAGAAACCTCGGGAGCGGGAGCCTTCCTTAAAGATGGCAGCGCCTCAGTCGCCGATCTTACTCCTTCAGGAACAACAGTAACTAATGGTTTTTTTGGCAAGGCCAGACACTTTAGTGGTGGTAGCCATCTTTTCTGCCTTGATTCCGTCTGTGGTGGAACTAACCGCCTGGATGTTACTGGCAGTTTAACAATTGAGGCTTGGGTTAGACATGATTCCATTACTTCAATAGCCCAGACTATCGTTTCAAAATGGTTCAGCGGGACATCAGGCTCTTATTTTTTCCAGGTGCGATCCGGATTTGTTGAATTTAGCGTTCAAGGGGCCACTCAAGCCACTCGCCAAAGCTCTATTGCTCTCCAACCATTCGTTTGGACCCATGTGGCTGGAATATATAATGCCAGCACTCAAACTCTTGATGTTTACATTAATGGTGAACTAAGAAATGGAACCATAACCGGAACGATTCCAGCTTCTCTTTCCGATAGTAGTGCTGATTTCTTTATTGGAATCGGATCCAGTGGCGCTATTACTCGTTTTTTTGGCACAATTGACGAGGTAAGAATAATGGCTCTCGCCCTAAACCCAGAGGCTATAGCTGAGTCCCATCGAGCTGGCCAAGATCATCGCCTTACCCGAATCTTTTCTGCCACTAATTTTTCCGATAAAAATAAATTTTCTTTTGATATTGCTTCTGATCGGACCGGAACTTTCCTTGAAGCCATTATCGGTGAGTCTAGTTTTGCTAATCATCAACCTGACAGCAACACTGTTGGCCTCTGGCGCTTTGCCGATAACTCTGAGGTCGGCATTAGTGTTGGCGAACGCCTAACTGATACCAGTGGTTATCCTACTACTCAACTGTTTGGCGGTCTTAGCGGTGGCTGGGCGTCTGGTGGCTGTAGCGACACTTCAAGTAATCAAGCTTTGTTTCTTGATCAATACCCCTCCCCTGGCGACTCCTTCGGGGGCAGAACCTGGCAAACCGCCACTAGCGCTAGTGGTAATTTTAATTTAGATGCCATTATTTGCGGTGGTGACTGTAACAATGTCTATGCTTATTCTCATATTTATCTTTACTCTCCCCTAGAACAAACCATTCGTTTCCGCTGGGGGTCAGACGATGCTTCCCAGGTTTGGGTTAATGGCGTTCTAGTGGCGACTGTCACTACTTGTCAAGGAGTAAATATTGATCAATTCCAAACCGATGTTTTAGTTGAAAAGGGCTGGAACAGAGTTTTATGGCGAGTGGCTGAAGGGGGGGGCGGTTTTGGCTTGGCTTGGAGAATTACTGATACCTCAAATAACGCCCTAAGAATGGTTTATCGACTTACTAGACCAATTAACATCAAAGACGAAACCCTGTCAAATAATCACGGTTTAAGCGCTGGAACCCAAATTACTGGTGGTAAATTTGATAAGGGAAGAACCTTTGATGGTACCAGTGATTATATCGCTATTCCAGACTCTGCTTCTTTAAGAATTTCTAGCTACACCGTTTCTGTTTGGATTTATGCCAATCAACAAAATGAGGCCTGGAAAGGAATTGTTGGCAAACCAGGGCGAAACTATCATATATGGCTGGGTAATGCTAACGGCAACGCTGCTTTTGTTCACCACCGTTTTGCCAGCACAGGTGGAGGCACCAACGACGGCTGTCCTGATACCAGACAAGTTATTAGGTGGGGTGAGTGGAACCATATTGTTATTACCAACAACGGCGTTACTTGCAGAACCTATGTTAATGGTAAAGAAGAGGCTTCGGGTAACGTTAATGGTTCGCTTGTTGTACATAATACCACTACTTATATTGGTAAAAACCCCGATGGTCCTGCTAATTCTTTTTTTAGAGGAATCATTGACGAAGTGAGAATTGATAATATTGCTCGTTCAGCCGAGGAAATTAGACAACTTTATGAACTGGACAAAAGAAGTCATTCCATTACCATTGATTTTGCCTCCTCTCTTAACGCTTCTGATATCGGGGGCACCTCTGAAGCCAGTGCCAGAAACGACACCGTTTTTGTTTTACCCGACAACGGCATGATTCATCATATTTTTCCTGCCGAAACTGTAATTTTACGAGAAAACTATAATGGGGTATTTCATGTTCTCCAAGGCATAGTTACCAACGTTAACACTGGTACTAGAACAATTGCCGTTGCTTCTTGGGGGGGTAGTGTTCCCAATCAGGGAAGCGGTATTTGTGGCGGATCAAACACTCACTGTTTTAGCCCTAATGCTTCCGTTTTTAAGTGGCAGAGAGAATGGTTTGATTTATCCGGTCCTCTCCCTTCCCATCTTGATGGTGTTACCCAAATCAGTCTTAGGTTGATTAACGGCTGGGAGGGGCGAAGCGTTTGGGTGGACGACTTTAGAACCAATCAGTCTTATCTTAATAATCCTTCTGGATCAGCAATTAACTCCACCGTTAATCGCTATTTTCAATTTCGAGCTATTTTCTCAACCACCGATACTGGCGTTTCTCCTCTACTAACAGGAACAGTTAATCTAGATTATGATATTCTCGAACCGCCAAGCAACTGTTTAATTGATGATAGCAGGCATCCGGGCCAATTAATTGTCAGATGGCAGGATAATAGCCTAACAGAAACAGGTTATCAGGTTGTAAGAACTCGTCAAGAGGGTCCAGTCGAAAACACTTTTAATCTTCCTTCCAATAGTAACAGCTATACCGATACTGGTATTGAAGCAAATTTTAGCTATCAATATCGGATTCGAGCTGAGAGAAGCGGTGTTTTTTCGGCCTGGTGTCACACTCCTATAGTAAACCTTGGTGTTGGAGGCTTCCGTTTCGAAGGATTAAGACTGGAAGGGGTTACTCTAGATTAAAAAAGCAAACAGCAAAAAGGGGTTTCTTGCCACTAAGGTTTCTTAACCTTGGCTTTTTCTCACTAAAGAAGCGATTCCGCTATTAACTCCTTGCATTATAAAACTGGTTCCGGTGGAGAAACCTCTTCGACAGGTAGGTTTATTGGGCTAATTTGCGGCTCTGGTAGGGGTTGGGGGGGCTGAAGCTGACCCACTTCTTCGCCATCTTGAACCTCTGGCTCTTCTTCTTGAGGCAGCCTTGCTCTTGCCTCATCTAATTCCTGTTGAACTAAATCAAAATCTGTCGATCCAGGCTCTGTTAAAGACAAAACTGTTTGTAATACCAAAACTGTTTCCGCCCATTTTTCTTGAGCCCGATAAGTAGCAGCCAAATTGTAGTGGGCGTTGGCATGATCTGGTTTTAGGTTAACCGCAAGCTCAAACTGGCGTTGGGCTGAGTCAAAATCTTCGAGGGCAAAGAAAAACCCACCCAGTCGCAATCTAACCTCTGGGCTGACAGGGTCTAGAGCAATCGCCTGATTTAGCGAATCAATTACCCACTGCTCTGCTCCTTGGGCCACACCAACAATCTGTTGATAAATATTAGCTAAGCTTACCCAATTGTCGAACCAAAACGGATTAACTGCCACGGCATTCTTTCCTGCCTGAATCCCCTGTTGAACAAGAATAGTAATCTGTTGCTGGTCTTGTTCGGTTAGATCTTCTTCTTGTGCTAAAGCATCAGCTAGAGCTAAATTGGTTTGGGCGTAAGCTAAATGATAAATATCAAGGTGGGGGTTTCTATTCAATACTTCGACTTGCCAGTTGTAAGCGTTACCCCCTTCGCCTCGTTCAAAGGCGGCTAAAGACCGAGCAAATAAGGCATCGGCCCAAACAGCCCTCCCATACCAAGAGCCCACCACTATTAATAAACCAAGCAAGATTGTCAACAAAAAATAGCGATTTATTTTTATCTTTACCAAATTATTCCCCGCTAACCCCAAAAGAACAAAAAACACCAACCATAAATTAATATCAAAAGACAGAAACAACCCTCCAATTAGCAAAACTCCCAAGAGCAATTCCGGATAATTAACAACTAGCCGACCTCCATTTCCCTTAATCCCTCGCCAAACAAAGAAGATAATTCCTAAAAAAGCCACTAATCCTAAAAGACCGGTTTCGGTCAATAAGTTCAAATATTGACCAAAAGAAGCGTTAAAATAAAGAGCCCAGGCTTCGGTCGCATTAATTCCTATTGGTCGAAAACGAGCATAGGCAATGCGAAAATTACCTGGGCCGACACCAAAAATGGCACTGGTAAAGTTTTTAAAGCTCTCTACCGCCACCACCCAAGCAGCCTGAAAGTCAATTAAAATTGGTCTTAATTCAAAAATCTCAACAACAGTAAAGATTGCCCCCAAAATTAAAACAACCAGGGTTGCTAATAAGCCAATTAAAGAGACAATTTTGAACTCACCCTTTACTGCTCGCCAAAAAGCCCTTCCCACATAAACAAGAGCTAAAACAATTAAGACCAGGGTGGTAAAAATTGATCCCGTTGGAGTCCAAACAGAAAGGGTAAGTGCTTCCCAGCGAATTATTCTTTCCAGCAATCCGACTGATTGGAGAACAGCGATTAAAGCTAAAACTAGAGCCGAGCCAGTAATGCTTCCCAAAAAAAGCTTTTGAGTTTCATTTGCTTCTCTCTCTTTTTCTCTAATCTGCTTAATTAAAATTATTAATAGTACTCCTCCAATTACTATTGCCGTTGTTCCTGACAAAGCATTAATGCGGGCCGAGACGTTTGGTTGCAAAAAAGAAGAAACAATAAAAACTAAGGCCAACAGCAGAGAAGAACCCAAAACCCCTTTATTGCCAACAATAATAGCTTCGCCGTCTTCGTTTCTGCTCCCCAAAAGTCTAGGTAATAATAGACCTGCCCAGCCCAATAAAACCCCTAGCAAAAAAAGAATAGATTTGGGCAAACCATAACCATTAAACAACGGCGGAGCGAAAACAAGAGGTAGCAAAAAAATAATTAGGGCTAACCAATATTTTGAATATTTCATTTTTTAGACTGGAAGAAAGTTTTTACAGAAGCAGGTCTTACCTTCAAGACTCCCTAACCGTTTCCCCCCATAGTTTTGATAATAAACCATTTCAAAAAAAGTGTCAACAAGAAATGAAAGAACACAATCGTTTTAAAGATTGCTGTTCTGTTAAAGATTAAGGTTGATTTCTGTGGTCTCGAGTCAAGCCTAAAAAAACAAGAATCTTAGTGTCAAAGTTTTGTTCTTTTTACTGTAAATAACTTAATGGGTTAGCATTCCCAGAGGGGGTGCGAATTTCAAAATGAAGATGTGTTCCAGTAGAGCGACCAGTAGACCCCATTCTTCCAATTACTTGTCCTCGCAGAACCTGTTGGCCAACACTAACCGCCACCGAAGAAAGGTGAGCATAAAGTGTTTTAATTCCATCACCATGATCAATTAAAACATAAATACCATACCCTCGGGCTGGAGCTGTCCACCCAGCGTCAGTTACCCTTCCTCCTCTGCTGGCCACCACTGCCGGGGCAGAGGGATCGGCAATATCAATCGCTCGATGATACCAGTGATAGCCCTGAGAAATTCTTCCGGTGGTTGGCCAAATATATTCTCCTGCTCCTTGGGCTAAATGTGCTGGAGGTGGAGCAATATTCTCCCGAGGAACTGGCGGCGGAGACCAGGGAACAATTCTAGGCATCACCCCACCAGGAACAATTAGATCTTGACCAACTGCCAAAGCAAAGGTTTCATCATTAATAAAGGTGTTAAAGGGAAAATCAACAATTGCTTGTGGGTCAACATCATAGGTTTTAGCGATAGAATAAACCGTTTCCCCTCTCTTAACGCTGTGTAAAACCCCTGTTTCTGGTAAAATTTTCAAAACCTGACCAACCTTAACATCATCAACTGACCTTAAGTCATTGGCCCACCTTATCGTATCAAGAGAAACATTAAATTTCTGAGCGATAGAAGAAGCGGTGTCTCCTTCTGCTACAGTATAGTCAACCGCCCCCCCTCTGCGACCAGACCCCCCTTCCTCAACACCAAGAACGGTAAAATGGATTGCATTGTCGCCCAAAACTATTCCCTCTTGGCTTGTTGTTTGATCAAAGCCTTCGGCTGAAAAAAGAGGCGAAATTGCCACTCCTAAAATAACCATTAAGCCCACACCAAAATGACTAAACGGTCGAGCCAGCTTCCCTCTTTTTTGATAAAGAAGATAGGCACCACGAGATTTGTTTTCATCTAAAAAAGAAGTTAAAATCAACAAGCGTCTTTGAAAAAAAACTAGCCAAGCTCGAAGAAAGGCGATAAAATCGCTTGGTAGTGAGCCAGATTGGCTAGACATTGCTTGATTATCTTAGCAAATGTCGAACAATTATTCAACCAACCTCTGCCTTAAATCAAATTCTTCATTCTTTCTTTTTGGTGGTCATCTTTTTGCTACCCTGATCTTGTTTTTTGTTATCCTTAAATAAAAAATAAAAATCAGTCCTTTTTTTTGTTTCAAGCCACGCCAAAACAAAAAAAATCGCTAGAAGAAGCAGTTCAAAATAAAAAAACGAGATGAATAAAAATCTAAAGCTTAAGAGGCTAACTTTTAATTATTTGCCCAGTTGAGATAAAAAGTCCTCATTGTTTTTAGTTTTCTTTAGCTTATCTAAAAACACCTCTGTTCGCTCTTCTTCGCCCAAAAGATCAATCATTTTGCGCATCGTAACAATTTTGGGATAAATTGCTTCACCAAAAAGAAGTTCTTCTTTTCTGGTTCCTGAGCGTTGAATTTCAATCGCGGGAAAAACTCTTCTGTCGGCCAATCTCCGATCTAAATGAAGCTCCATGTTACCAGTGCCTTTAAATTCTTCATAAATCAAGTCGTCCATTCGAGACCCGGTATCAACTAAACAAGTGCCCACTACCGTTAGACTCCCTCCATTTTCAATGTTTCTGGCGGCACCAAAATAGCGCTTGGCTGGAAAAAGAGCCGCTGGATCAAATCCGCCAGAGAGAGTTCTGCCCGAAGTGGGAATTGACAGGTTGTAGGCTCGAGCCAATCTAGTAACCGAATCCATTAAGATAAAAACATCTTTCCCCATCTCTACCAGTCTTTTAGCTCGTTCTAATGACACTTCAGCTGCTAGGGTTTGGTTCTCTGGTGGTTCATCAAAGTTAGAGGCAATCACCTCTCCCCTCCCACCAGTAACTTCCCTGACGTGTCGACGAATGTCTGTTACTTCTTCGGGCCTCTCTCCAATCAAAACTGCCATAAGATGAAAATCAGGAAAGTTTGTCGCTAGTCCAGTCATCATATCTTTTAACAACCAGGTTTTTCCTGCCTTGGGAGGAGAAACAATTAATCCCCTTTGTCCGTTGCCAATTGGGGCAACTAAATCAATGATTCGGGTTGATGATATTTCTGTTTTTGTTTCCATTCTTAACCACTGGTCGGGAAAGACGGGTAATAGGTCCTCAAAATGAGGCCTCTTATCAAGTTCTGCTTCTTCAATTGAAACACCATTAACCCTTTCTACCCTTAAAAGCCCGTAATATCGCTCTTTTTCCTTTGGCTCTCTCACTTGGCCACCAATAATATCTCCGGGTCGAAGCTTAAAACGATAAATCTGTGAAGAAGAAATATAAATATCCTGAGGAGAGGGAATAAAATTTGGTCGCAAAAAACCATGGTCGTCGTCAGCCCGAACATCTAAAATCCCCTCTCGATAATCAGTAGGAAGATCGGCGTCAGGAATCCTCATTTCGGCAAGAGGACGAAATTTATCTAAAGGTTGATCTGAAAAACTATTAGACATTAAAATATAGTTAAAAATTGGTAATTGCCTTCTTTCTATATGCCCAAAGTGCCATCTTGGGAATATTTCTCTTTCTTTATTCTTAAGTAGAAACTGGGACTTGTTTTTTAAAAAAAGTCAAACTAAAACAATTAAGAAAGAACTTAGGATTAAACAAGACAAAAGTTAGCGAATGAAAAATTTCTTTCCGCTTTATTCTCAAAAAATAGACTAGAAAAAACCAAAAAATAATCTTAATTTAGGTGAAAAGAACTATCACAAGAAGCAATTATTTGTAATTAAAACACCTTGGGCTGTTTTTGTCAAGAAATTACTTCATTAAGGCTTACTAAGACTTCCTCCAGAAAAAAGAACAAAATCAAAGAAATCTGGTAGTTCAGGCCAAGTTCTGATAACTTGGACTCGCCTTGAGACATCCGCTGTTACCCCCTGAGAAGTAATTACCTTACCCTGAGAAGGCAGAGGTAAACTGCTATTGGAGCTTTGGGCCATAAACCTAACCACCCTGTTGTCGTCTTCATCATAGAAACGAACATTAACAAACTTAAATCTGGAGGCATTGGTCGCTCCATCAAGGGGAATTCTGAACCCTTGGGGAAATCCAGAGGGACAATTTGTTGCTCCCCCTGATTGTCCATAATAGCGATTCAGACCGAAAGTAGTCCCTTGTTGATAATAAATAACAATCTCTATTCTGTTGTTTACTGCTTCATCACTCCAACAAATATCTAGCTGACTCGACGGTGGACTCCCCGTCCAAATAACTGAGTCGTCGGGAAAATTCTTGCCATCTAGAGGAAAATAATTCAGCCAAAAGGTGGCTGCTTCTCCAGAACGAAGACTTCTTGTCATAAATTGGTCAGCAGCAAGATCCGAAAGTTCGACATTAACCTCAGCGCCCCCCTCCAAGGTGGGAATTGAAAAGCTGTCACCACCAAAGCCTCCCTCCATTTTCCTAAAAGCCTCTTCTATTCCCGCTTCGGCCGCCTCAAAAGCTCGATTCGACTCGGTTTCTTTTTGAGAAATAGAAATATCGGTTGTGGTTCTCGCAACTAAGGACAGTCCTGCTGTTAAAGCGACAGACAAAACCAATAAAACAATTAAAAGCGCCTGCCCAGAAGACCTTTTCATCAATTATAAATTTATAACAAACAGGAAGACATTGTCAACTTTAAAACCGTTGGCCACTAAAACAACCAGTCTTGTTATTTCTTTTAAAAACACACTAAAGGAAGTTCTTTCTTTAAGGAAGGAGGTAGTGGCCTGCCCTACACACTACCTCCCACCTCAAAGAAAAAGCTTGATAATTATTCGTCTTTTTTATTGACAAGAGTTGTCGCCTCTAAAGAAAGCACCCTCTATTTCTCTGCTTGACTTTTCAAAATTTGTTGTGCTAGTATTGTGATTAATCTAAGGGCATTGCTCATCGGGCTTTCCACAATCCGGAATCTACGACGGCGATGCTCTTATTTTTTTGTCTATATTATTAGAGAATTAAAAAGAGCTTCTTGCTTGTTTCTTGCTTCAAAAATCAAGCGCTAGCCTGAGAAACAAACAATCCCCCTAGTCTTATCATTTTTGTCAGCTGACGCCTGCTCCAAGCTACTCTTTTATTAACCGAAACATTAACCCCTTTTCTTCTTCTGTTGGTCATTAAAGCAAGATTAGCACAAGCTCAAATTCTTGTCAAGCCTATAGAATTTACAACTACTAAAACTAAGTATCCGATAATTATTATTATCAATACTTTTGATATTAAAACAGGGCTTCGGGAAATTTTTTTAATGATTGTGGAAAAACAAAATTATTTAAAGTGAAGTCTTCTCTCTTGTCCTTAGGGTCGCTTTCTGTTGTTAACAGTCTTGACCTAGAACCAGAAAAATTTTTTTAGATTAAATTAAGAAAATTTTTTGACAACAAGAAGCACCAATAGCAGAAAAAAACCTGAAGCAGCGAACAATAAAGAGAAGTCTTGTAGGGTAAGGCTTGCTTTTACTTGCTGTTGCTAATCTTTGTCACCGCTTCAAGAAGGTTGGTGGTATTTTTAGAAGAAATAACTGTTTTATAACCTAGTCTTTTTGCTTCGAGAATTCGCTTTTCCTCTTGGGCTGTTGGCCTTATTTCTCCCAATAGGCCTACTTCGCCAAAAGCAATCGTTTCAGATTGAATGATTTTATTTTTATAAGAAGACCAAATCGCCAAGCAAGAAGCTAAATCCACCGCCGGCTCTTCGCTCTTCACTCCTCCAGCAATATTCAAAATCACATCTTCTTTATAAAGTGGAATTTTCAAATGCTTTTGTAAAATAGCCGTATGAAGCTCTAGTTTATTACGACTCATCCCCTTGGCTAGTCTTCTCGGGTAAGCTAAATTCGTCTGTGTTACTAGGGATTGAACCTCTAAAATTAACGGCCTGGTTCCTTTAAGCAGAACTGTTTTTACTACCCCAGCAACCGATACTTGATTCGCAGAAAGAAAGATTTCAGCCGGATTGTTAACTGGCTCCAGTCCTAAAGAGGTCATTAGAAACACGCCTACTTCTCCAGTAGCGCCAAACCTGTTTTTAACTGAACGCAGTAGCCTTAACTGACTATACTGATCTCCCTCAAAATAAATAACCGCATCAACCGCGTGTTCTAAAACTTTTGGCCCAGCAATTGCCCCCGATTTGGTTACATGACCAACTAAAAAGACAGGGACGTTTTTTTTCTTGGCAAAACCAATCAAACGAGAGGCTGATTCTCTAGCCTGACCAATTGAGCCAGCCGCCCCGACTAGATCTTGGGTTGTTAATGTTTGAATTGAATCAACAATAATAACGCTGTTGTTTTCTATAGAAGCAAGAGAAAAAGTTATCTCGTCGACATCGGTGGCTGGAATTAAAATTAAGTTTTCTCCTTTTGCTCCTAGTCTAGTAGCTCGCATTTTAATTTGCTCTGGCGACTCCTCTCCACAAACGTAGTAAATTATATTCTCGCTTAAGGCTTCAGACAGCTGTAATAACAGAGTCGACTTGCCAATACCAGGCTCTCCAGCAACCAAAACTACCGAACCTGGAACAATTCCTCCACCCAAAACTCTATCTAATTCTCCAATGCCGGTTACAATTCGCTCTTTTTGGTAGGTTTTAACTTCGGAGAACCTTAAGGCCTTTACCTGTCCTTGGTGAAAGGTTTCTTTTTTGGTTACTACCGATTGAGTCTCTTCTAGGCTGTTCCATTCTCCGCAATTAGAACAGCGACCCTGCCATTTGGGTGTTTGATAACCACACTGTTGGCAAACAAAAGCAGTTTTAATCTTAACCACATTCTTATTTTAACAGCTATTGATTAACAATTAGAGGTTAAAAAAAGAAAATCTTTTTAAACAAGGCAAGTATTCTTCTCGTGGGGGATTTTAAGTGAGCAGAAAAAGAAAAAAACAAAAGAGCTGATCTATCTTTTTTTTAAAGATTATTTATATCCTATTGGCTTTTGAGCCAAAACTAATCCTAGGCTAATTCTACGATTAGCAGGATCAATCGAATCAATAAAGCAAGAAACCTCATCGCCAACTTCTGTTTTTTTATTAGTGGGAATCTTAGAGATATGAACTAAGCCTTCAACCCCTTCATCTAGCTCTACCAGCCAACCATAATTGGTAATTTTAGTGACCTTACCAGCAATCTGTTTGTTTTCAGGATATTTTTTAACTATTTCTTCCCAAGGATCAGACTTTAATTGTTTGATTGAAAGCTGAAGACGATTACCTTCTTTATTTAAAATTTTGGCCTCAACAACATCGCCGATTTGATAGAGATGGTTTAAATTAGTAACTTTTTCCCAAGAAATCTCCGAAATATGAACTAAGCCCTCTAGGGATATTTCGCTTTGCTCTACCTCAACAAAAAGTCCGTAAGGAGCAATCTTAATTACTTTCGTTTTAACCGCTTCGCCTTCTTTTAATTTATTTAAGATAGATTTTTCTTGGGCAATCTGATCGGCTTCAGAAACAGCTCGTTCAGAAAAAACCAAGCGATTTTTTTCTCGATCCACTTCAATAACACAAACCTTAATTTTTTTGCCAACCAAAAGGTTTTCTTGATTGATCCATTCTGATCCCAAACAGGAACCAGGAATAAAACCAGTTAATCCAAACGGAGCTTGAACTAAAATTCCACCAGCATTTTGATCCTGTCCAACAACTTCAATTGGTTCGCCGTCTGTTAGCCTCTCTTGATAAAAAGACCAAGCGTAATTACCAGCAATGTTTCTCAAATTAAGTAAAATTTGCCCTCGAGGGTCTTCTACTTCTCCAACCACTGTTTTAACCTTGTCTCCAACTTTCAATTGAAAGATAAAATCTTTAACTCGATCTAATTCGCGGCCGAAAAGAACTCCTTCGGTTTTGGCCCCAACGTCAAAGTAAATTTTCTTAGAGGTAATTTCTGAAACCGTTGCCAAAACCTCTTCTCCTTTCTTGGGAATATAAAAGTCTTTAGAAGCCTTGCTTAAAAGATCGGCCATTGTTACTGGCCCAGAAAAAAGATCAGTTTTTTTAGTCTTTTTTGCTTTTTTTGCTGACGAAGCCTTTATTTTTTTGGTTTTCTTTTCGACCATTCACTGCTCCTCCTTTTTTAGTTAATGACTCAGAAAGTATTATAACATTAAAAGGCTTAAAGTTAAAAACTAAAAATTAAAATCTCAAAAAAAATAACCCTTTTGTTTTTTTTCAAGAGCCTCGTTAGCATTCTTGTGTTAAGGCTCCAGTATTATTTGGTTTGTCATTGTAGACCACTCTTGTTTCTAGTCCATTCTCTTATTTCTCCCCAGCTTTTGTCTATTGGCTCCCAAACCCAAAGACCATGTTTTTCAATTGGGGGGTTAGTTAGAAACTCTTCCGGTAAAGACAGAAACTCCAACCTCATTTCCTGACGAACATAGGCCAGGCTCGCATTGATCAATAGAGAAATAGGCAAATTAGTCTCAACGTTGTCCTGCCAATAGCGATATAGTTTACCTGCCGCTTCTGGATTAGTGGCCAAAAACTGGCGATTAGATATTTTATCAATAATAGCCAAAAGAACCTTCTGTTGGCGCTTTGTTCTTGCCTCATCAGTTCCTTCTTGAAGATCGTCGCTCTTTCGTGAGCGAATATACTCCAAAACTCTATTCCCGTTCATTGTTTGTCTACCAGCTTCAAACCTAAGGTGGGTTAGATTGTTAGTTCCGTCATCGGCGGGAAAATAATAGTCATCAAAGGCTCTTTCTACTTCTATTTCGACCCCCGACAACAAATCAATAATTTCCGCCATAACCTCAAAATCAAGTATTAAATAATAATCAAGCGGCTCTCCCAGAACTTTTTCTAATTCTGTGGTAATTAAAGAAGTTTTATCGTTATAATTTTGTTCTCGACCGTAAAAATAAAGAGCGTTAATTTTTGTTTTAAGATGATCAAGCCACAAGTCTCTGGGTAAAGAAACAAAAACAGCCCGATTGCTTTGGGGCCGCCAAAGTCCAGCTATAATCGTATCAGTTAAAAGCCCACCACTGTTCTTCCGCCAATCCAAGCCTAAAATAAGAAGGTTAAAGTTTTGAGGGCTATTTATTTTGGCATCCAGAAGGTACTTTTTGATATCAGTGTGATTAATTTTAGCCGAAGAAGAAAATCGCCGATAATAATTCAAAGCAAAAGAAAGACAAACTAAAAAAACTAAAAGAAAGATCCCGATTAAAACAAACAAGAAATACTGCCAAAATGGCTTTTTTTTCAAGCTAGCAGAGCTCATTGTTAAACAATACTAATCCAAAAACCATTCAAAAGCTAGCGTTTCTGCTGATAATTTACATTTCCCAAGCCTAAAGCAGTAAAAAAATTACCTTGCCCAAACTCTTCGAGTTTTTCTTTTTTTTCATTATCTTTAGTTTTTTCTCGCTACCTTTCTTGGCTCTTCTTCTCTTCTTTTGAGTCAAATTTGGGTTAAAAACAAAGAATAAGCTAGCTAATCAAGAAAACCCTTGTTTCGAAGAGAAAAGTTAGCCTGTTTTGCTTGATGTCGTCGTTTATTATTATAATTCAAGGCTAACGATTGTTTTTAGGGCAAAAAAAATGCTTTGGCTATGACCTATTTTCTCACTTCCTTGCGGAAGCAATATCGTCGGCGCTGTCGCGTTTCACTTCTGAGTTCGGAATGGTGTCCGCCTAAACGGCGAACAAATCAGGTGGTACCACAACGCTCCAATAACCAAAGCAAGTTTTTTTATTTCAAGAAAAAGTAAACCTATCCTTTGTTAGGATAAGGATTCGTTTTTAGGCTTTTTTTATATCTATTTTGTCGTAGTCAAAAAAATTAAGTTTTTTCACATCCAAATCGATCGATTAGTACTGGTCCGCTTAATTCGTTACCGAACTTACACTTCCAGCCTATCAACCAGGTAGTCTTCCTGGAATCTAAAAGACTCCTCATCTTGGAGTAGGCTTCCCGCTTGAGATGCTTTCAGCGGTTATCCTTTACAAACATAGCTACCCAGCTTGCCGTTGATACGACAACTGGCCCACCAGAGGTTTGTCCGTCCTGGTCCTCTCGTACTGAGGACAGATCTCCTCAAGAGTCAAAACGATTACTGCGGATAGAGACCGAGCTGTCTTACGACGCTCTGAACCCAGCTCACGTAGGATTTTAATGGGCGAACAGACCAACCCTTGGAGACTTCTTCATCTCCAGGATATCCTGAGCCGACATCGAGGTCGCGAACTGGCCCGTAGATGTGTACTCTCGGGACCAACCACGCTGTTATCCCCGGGGTAACTTTTATCCGTTAAGCCCCGTCTTCATCCATAGAAGTACGGGGGATCACTAAGACCTGCTTTCGCACCTGCTTGACCCGCCGGTCTTGCAGTCAAGCTGGCTTGTGCCTTTACACTTTCCTCCCGATTTCCATCCGGGATAAGCCAACCTTTGTGCGCTCGCGCTACCTTTTAGCAAGCGACTGCCCCAGTCAAACTATCCACCAGACACTGTTCCCAAGTTCGTTTCCAGAACTCACGGGTTAGAATTGAATTTAGTGAAGAGAGGTATTCCACTGACGGTCGCCAAAGGCGACCTCCCTCCTATTCTCGACAGTCATTAAATACAATTCAATGCCAAGTTATAGTAAAGCTCCACGGGGTCTTTTTGTCCTGCAGTAATTAGGCCGCATCTTCACAGCCATTTCAATTTCGCCGAGTAGAGGTTCGTAGACAGTTGTTCGATCGTTGAGTCTTTCATACAGGTCGGAACTTACCCGACAAAGGACTTCGCTACCGTAGAACAGTTAGAGTTACTGCTGCCGTTCACCGGGGCTTCAGTTCCTCGCCCGCAGGACGAGAAATTCCAAAAATCTAAAAAATAAATGAATTCCAAAAATAAAACAATCAAAACTAATTAAAGTTTTAAATTTTGGAAATTTATTTAAAAACTTGAAATTTCTTGTCCCGCGGACAGGGTTCCTTAACCTTCCGGCACTGGGCAGACCTCAGCCCCTATACCTCCTCTTTAGGAGTTTGCAGAGACCTGTGTTTTTGGTAAACAGTCGCCGAACAATCTTTTGCTGAGACCCACCTTGAGCTCCGCACAAGAAAATCCAAAATTATAAAACTCAAAAAAAGCTTAACTTAATAAGACTATCTTTTTCTTCGTTTTAAAATATTGAGCTTCCCTGTGCGAAACACAAGGCAGGCAGGGCATCTCGTAAACTTACGCCCAGCTTTTTTGCCGAGTTCCTTAAACCTCTTTCTCTCGCTCGCCTTGGTCTTCTCGACCTACCCACCTGTGTTGGTTCTTAGTACGGTTTCTATAAGTTCTTGTTGCGACATTTTTCTTGGAAGATAAAATCAGCCAATTGAACCCCGAAGGGCTCTCTTTATCAAAGCTTGACATTAACGAACTAACGGATTTGCCTATCAGTTCTGTCTTACTACTTGAACGACGGCAACATCATCGCCGCGCCAGCTTTATCTGTCTTCGTCATGACCCAACTATAACGAACTTATAAAAGTACAGGAATATCAACCTGTTTTTCATCCACTACTCCCGCCGTTTCTATCAACAAACCTACTTAAATTAAGTAAACAAAAACTTGAACTAAAAAGTGCTAGGTTTGTTTTCAGAAACGGCGGGACTCGTGTTAGGACCGACTAACCCCCTGACGACGAACGTTGCAGGGGAAACCTTAGGTTTTCGGCGGTTTGGATTCTCACCAAACTATGTGCTACTCATGCCAGCATTCTCACTTTCGACTGCTCCAATAAACCTTACGATTTATCTTCACTGCGGTCGAAACGCTCCCCTACCATCTTGCCCTCTAGACGAAAAGTTCCAAAAAGTCAAAAAAACAAAGATGCTTGTAGTTTTGCAATTTGAAACTTCCTGTCCAAAGGACAAGATCTGGAACTTCGGTATATGGCTTAATCCTCGATCATCTTCGGCGCTAATTCTCCACCCACCTAAAAGGCGGGTAAATCGGCCAGTGAGCTGTTACGCTTTCTTTAAAGGATGGCTGCCTCTAAGCCAACCTCCTGGGTGTCTGTGAAAATTAACTTCCTTAACAACTTAGCCATAATTTAGAGACCTTATTTGCCAGTCTGGGTTGTTTCCCTTTTGCCTTACCAGCTTAGCCCGGTAAGACTGACTCTTGGCCCTTTATTTTTTAACCAGTATTCGGAGTTTAGTTGAATGCGAGACATTGCTGCCCCACATCCATCCAGTGCTCTACCCCTGGAAAAAGGGCCAGGCTATACCTATATATATTTCGGGGAGAACCAGCTATCACCAAGCCCGATTGGCATATTACCTCTAACCACAAGTCGTCCAAGCCTTTTGCAGCAGACACTGGTTCGGGCCTCCCCCCACATTTCTGTGTGGTTCACCCTGCTCATGGTTAGCTCGCCTGGTTTCGGGTTTCCCGCCGCCTCTCTTTCTAGATAAACTAGAAACGCGTATTTAACACTTGATTTCTCTATGCCTCCGCCATGAAATGGCTTAGACTAAGAAACAACGGGAACTCACTGGCTCATTCTTCAATAGGCACGCGATCACACCTCGCCTTCGCTTAATTTTTAATCTTAAAATTTTTAATTTTTTTATTAAAAGATTAAAACATTAGGCGAAAACGAGATGCTTTCGCTGCTTGTTAGTAAACGGTTTCAGTTACTATTTCACTCCCCTCCCGGGGTGCTTTTCACCTTTCCCTCACGGTACTATTCACTATCGGTCAACAGAAGTATTTAGTCTTAGCTGATGGTTCAGCTAGATTCCCACGAAGTATGTTCATCGTGGTACTTGGGAGAATCAGCTTGTCTTCGTCTTAGTTTCGCATACCAGACTTTCACTGTCTTTGGTCGCTTATTCCAAAGCGTTCTGCTACTAAAACAAAAACAAATATGCCAACTTCCCACAACCCCTGCCTCGCGCACAGCAAAAGAAAATTCTACAAAAAATTAATTAAAAAAGCTTTTTAAAACTTTTTAGAATTTCCTTGTGCTATGCGCAAAGCAAGTTTAGACTATTCCGATTTCGCTCACCGCTACTGACGGAATCGCTTTTGCTTTATTTTCCTCCGGGTACTAAGATGTTTCAGTTCCCCGGGTAATCCCACGCTGTTTCGCAGTAAACTCAAAAAAAACTTAAATTCCAAAATGAAAAACCTAATCTGTTCTTCTTGGTTTTTCTTTTTAGAATTTGTTCTCTAATGTTCAAGTTCACAGCGAAACAGCGCGTAACGCAACTTTCATCGCGCTGGGTTGCCCCATTCGGAAGCTATCGGATCAATGGTTGCTTGGCACCTCCCCGATAATATCGTCGCCTGCGACGTCCTTCCTCGACTTCTGTCACCTAGGCATCCACCGTTTACCTTATATGGATGTGAAAAAACCTAATTCTTTGACTACTTAAAATTAAAATTAAAAGCCAGAACTTTAACTTTTTTAAAAGTTAAAATCCTTACCCTAACAAAGAATAGATTTTTTAATCTATTTTTTTATGACAAACCGAATTTTCAAAGTGCTTGCTCATTTAACAAGAGCTGGTGGAGCTAACCGGGATTGAACCGGTGACCTCCACATTGCAAATGTGGCGCTCTCCCAGCTGAGCTATAGCCCCCTTAAGCTCGCCATTTAAGCGAGAAACTTTAAAAAAAATAAACCTTTCGTAAACAAAAAAAACACTTAAGGATTTGGAATTCCTGTGTGATACACAAGATGGGCTAAATTAAAGAGCTTAAATTGCCCTAAATAAAGAAGAAGTTTTGCTTATCAATAAAAGCTAAGAACCCAGTTAAGGGAACAAGCTGAAAATTTTTGATGTCGCATCCGAAAATATATAACCTCTTCTTGTTAGAGCAAAACTAATTATATAGGTGGCAGTCGTCTTTGTCAATAAAAACTAAAGAAGTCGCTGGATTTTATTGTATCTCTTTTTTATATCTTGATTTTTAATTTCTGATCAAATCCAAAAAGAACTTTGAGGCAAAACAAGACGAGGCCTCGAGGTGGTCGACATTTTTCTCTCAAAATTTATTCTGGTGCACGCGCCTGGACTCGAACCAGGGACCTCGTCTTTATCAGAGACGCGCTCTAGCCACCTGAGCCACGCGTGCTATTCGATTTGCTTATCACCAATCCTTGTCACGTGTTGGTGATTTTATCTTTTTTAATCTTTAATTTCGAATTGCTAATTATCTTTCCTATCTTATCACAAAGCCAAGCTTACTTTTTCTTTTTCTTTCCCATTAAAAAACCCCGCCGTGTCAGGCGGGGTTTTTTGGCACTCCGAATGTGGTAGGAAAATAATAAAATCAAAACATCCGTTGATATTTTTGATTTTGGAAAAAGTTTAGAGTCCTTTTACCGTGAGAGGCAAAAAGACTATTTTCTCCTAAAAGGAGGTGATCTATCCCCACCTTCCAGTAGGGATACCTTGTTACGACTTAACGCTCATCACTAAGTTCAGCTTAATTCCCCCTCTAAAAAAGAGGGAGAGCTTTGGCTGCCCCCAGCTTTGCTCATTTGACGGGCAGTGTGTGCAAGAGGCGAGAACGTATTCACCGCGACCTGCTGATTCGCGATTACTACCAATTCCAAGTTCATGCAGGCGAATTGCAGCCTGCAATCCCCACTGAGAAGAGGTTTGATGGGATTAGCTCCGCCTCGCGGCTTGGCAACCCATTGTTGCTCCTCATTGTAGGATGTGTGTCGCCCTGGACATAAGCACCATGCTGATTTGACGTCATCCCCACCTTCCTCCCTACCGTTTCCACTAGCAAACTCCAGCTATTTAAATTATTTAGGCCAAAGTTTACTCCCAGAAACGGCAGGGCGGTCTTCTGTGAAAATCCAACACAGAATAAGGGTTGCGCTCGTTACCCCACTTAAGGGAACATCTCACGACACGAGCTGACGACAACCATGCAGTAGCTGTCCCACTCTCTCTATTATAAAAACAGAATTCTGTCAATCCTTTTCAGGCAACAGTCTAAAGAATGGGATGTCAAACCCAGGTAAGGTTCTTCGCTTCGTATCGAATTAAACCACATGCTCCACTGGTTGTGCGCCTCCCCGCCAATTCCTTTGAGTTTCAGTCTTGCGACCGTACTCCCCAGGCGGTCCGTTTAACGCGTTAGCTACCCCTCTCACTTTTAGATAAACTAAAAGCGAAAAGGCAACGGACATCATTTAGGGCTAGGACTACTCGGGTCTCTAATCCGATTTGCTACCCTAGCTTTCGTCTCTCAGCGTCTCCATCGATCCAGGTGCCCGCCTTCGCCGTTGGTGTTCCTTACTGTATCAACGGATTTCACCCCTACACAGTAAGTTCCAGCACCCCCTCTCGAGGACTAGATGGGCGGTATTATTAGCTTTTCTCCAATTGAGTTGGAGGCTTTAACCAACAACCTACCCGTCCGCCTACAGACTCTTTACGCCCAGTAAATCCGGACAACGCTCGCACCCTATGTATCACCGCAGCTGCTGGCACATAGTTAGCCGGTGCTTTTTGCCTTATGGTCCAATGGACCACAAGAGAGGAGTTTACAACCCGAAAGTCTTCATCCTCCACGCGGTGTCGCTGCGTCAGGCTTTCGCCCATTGCGCAAGATTCCCGGTTGCTGCCACCCGTAGGTGTATGGACCGTGTCTCAGTTCCATTCTGGGGGATCAGGCTCTCACCTCCCCTACCCGTCTTAGCCTTGGTGGGCCATTACCCCACCAACAAGCTGATAGGCCACAGGCCGCTCTTCTGGTGGATAGTTACATCCTTTACCTCATCCCCTAAACAAGAAAATTCTAAATTAAAACTCTAACCTCTTAACTGAATTTCAAATTCAAAATTCCAAATTCTTAAAATTAAAATAATGTCTTTGCTTTTTGAGAATTTTGATATTAGAAATTGGTTAAAGCAAGGCCTGTTTGTTGACAAGCCTGGTTAAAAAGAGTTAAAAACTAGAAGTTCCTTGTCTAAGGGACAAGGGCCATGCGGAATTACCTCCGATTTCTCGAAGCTATTCCCCACCAAAAGGTACGTTCCTTGTGTATTACTCAGCCGTCTGCCGCTGCCGCCTTACGGCGACCGCTCGACTTGCATGCCTAAAGCACACCGCTAGCGTTCGTCCTGAGCCAGGATCAAACTCTTAAAAAAAGAATTTCCAAACCTCAAGATAAACCTAAGCCTATCTTGGTTTGGATCCGGTACATATTAATAATAATTAATATATCCCGGGCTTTCCTACCACATTCCGAATGCCAATGTTATTTGAATAACATTTGTTGTCTGTATAAATCAACTAATTTGTCAAAGTGCCAAGAACAAAAAAGCACCTCATTTAAAAACGAGGCAAATATTATATTAACACGAGGGCCCAAAGAAGTAAAGACAAGGCAAGCACTTAAGGAGAGCAAGACTAAAAAGGTGCCAATTTATCAGGAAAAACTTAGCTTCCCTTGTTTTTGATTACACTCCAGCCATCTAAAGTCTTTTTTCAAAGAATCTAATTCTTTTCCATCACTTTCCACAAAACAATCGCCAAAGAAATCATCACATTTAAGCTAACATTAAACCCCCACATTGGTATTTCCAAAACTTGATCAACTAAGGACAGCGCCTCGTCACTAACCCCACTGGTTTCATTTCCAACCACCAGGGCAATCGGCAAAGAATAATTAATTTGTCGATAATCAACGCTTTGACTTGACTGTTCAATTGCAAAAACCCGTAATCCCGCAACTTCTTTTCTTAACTTCTTAATCGCTTCTGAGGTTGAAGCACAATATTGCCATGGCACCCATTTATCGGTGCCAATTGCAGCTCGGTGAATTTTTATGTTGGGGGGGGGTTTCTGATCGTCCACAAATAATAACCCTGCTTGCCGCCACCGCATCAGCCAATCTGAAAATCGCCCCAATGTTATAGGTGTCTAAAACATCATCAATAATAAGATATATTAATTGGCGCTTAAGCTCTTTTAATTGTTTAGAGGCTGGCTTTTGATGACGAAGATATTCCGCGTTTAGTTTTTGCTTCATTTCTGCCAAGTGTAAATTGGAGCAGTAAACCGACCAACAATGCTTGGCTTAGTTTTTGCTGTTATACTATTAATATATAAAGCGCTTGAAGAGCCAATTGAGGTCGCCCCGAGATAGCGATTGAACTTAGGCAAACATTCCTCTATTAATAATCCAGAATGGTTAAGTAATCCCTGAATGTTCAAGGTTTTTTCCCGAGCCCGATCGCTTTGGCCGTAGCAAAAGAAAATACGACTGGCAAGGTTTTTGTCAAGCGCTTCAATTGAGCGAGACAAAAATAAATTAACAGCCCTATCAGTATAGGGAGGGTCAGAAAAAACTACGTCAAAATTACCAAACAAATGATTTGGCAGGGGGTTAGCCAAGTCGTGCTTTAAGCATTCTATCTTTAAGCCGACGCTTTGACTAACTTCTTTTAGATCATCAAGAACCCTCTCGTCAATATCAAGAACAAAAATTCTCCTAGCCTGCTTTAAGAAAGCTACCGCCAAACAAGTCCAATCGGCATCACCTAAGAACAGAAGGCGACGACCATCTAAATCACCCCGATCCCTCATTAGAGCAGCTCGCCGCCAAACCGTTTCTTTTGTGGCCCGAAACTGATCTAGTTTTCGATTAGCCTTATCTCTTTTTTTGGAAAACTGAATAAAAATGTTATCCAATGCTTTTGGCATTTTACCAGATATCGACATTTGCCATTTGAATGGTTGGGGATTAATCTTTTGGACCCACTTAGCTCCTTCCTGATTAAAAACTGTTTTATCAGAAGATGGGAGAAGATATTTACTGATTTTACTCCGAAAATCATCAAGAACAGATTTGGCTAAACCAGTGGCAATCAAAAGGTCTTGGTTTTTAATCTGTTGACAAAAAAGATTAAGCAAGCCCTCCGCTTGGGCTGGTTTTAGCCCAGTTTGCTTGGCCAAATTGTCAATCTCTCTTATCATATCGCCTATTTTATCCCCCAAGCAAATATTTGTAAACACGGCGAGTCAAAAAAACTAATTTTAAAAAAATGTTTTTTTCAAGAAGATGGCTCAAAGAAGACTAAAAAGAACCTTTGGCTACAACTTTTTTGTTCTTAAAGTAGTTTTTTTTCACCAATAGCTCCGACTGGACAAACACTAGAAACGCTTTTTGTTTTTTGCTGGTCAACTTCAACCTCTTTAGCTAAAAAGAGATTGTCTTTGGATTCGAAATAATCAGGATAACTTGCCACGCAAGCTCCACAGCGAACGCAGTTTTCTTGATCAATAGCCAGCTTGGACATTATTCTCTTATAAATTGCTTCAAGTGGCTAACCAGCCACCATCAACATAAATCACTGAACCAGCCATATAGCTGGCCTCGTCTGAAGCAAGAAAAACAGCCGCGGCACCAATATCTTCTGGTTGACCCATTCTTTTAATCGGTAAACGGGCCAGTATTCCTTGTTTAACGTGCTCATTTCCCGTCAAGTCTTTGATCATGTCGGTTTCAATCGCTCCCGGGGCAATTGCGGTAACATTAATTCCTTTTGGTCCTAGTTCAATTGCCAAGCTTTCCGTCAAAGCAATTGTCCCGCCCTTGGAAGCGCAATAATGAGACAGGGCTGGATAGCCAACCCCAACTCCGCCAGAGGCAATAGTAGCAATATTAATTATTCTGCCCCAATTATTTTTTTCCATTAAGGGGGCCACCGCCTTGGCGCAGAGAAACTGGCCCTTAAGATTGGTATCAATCACCCAATCCCAGTCTTCTTCCGTTATTTGATCTAGCATTTTGAAATTTAAAACCCCAGCGTTATTAACTAAAATGTCAATTCTGCCAAACTCCTGAACTACTTTTTCTACCATCGTTTTAACTTGATCACTTTTGGCAACGTCAGCCTTAACTACAATTGCTTTCTGCCCCAAACTTTCAATTTCTTTTACCACGTCTTGGGCTTCGTTGGCTGAAGAGTGATAATTAACCGCCACACTTGCTCCTTGCTTTGCTAAGCAAACGGCAATTCCCCGACCAATACCACGAGAAGCTCCAGTTACTAAAGCAATTTTTCCTGTTAAATCAAACATTTTCTTTAGTTAAAAATATCCTTAAAAATTAATATATCACAAAGAAAGCCAACAACACAACTAGTAAAATAAAAACTAACAAATAGGTTAAAACTAAACGATCGGATGGGTTAATATTATTAAACAATCTTGTTTTTAGGCGCATTTTGTCTTCTGCTTGATAATCAACAATCAGCTCCTTAACAAAGAAAATATTAACCCCCAAAGCAACCCCTGAGGCCAAAAGCATTTGATTAGAAATTACTAGCCAGAAAGAAAACAGGAGAAATCCAACCTGAAAAACAGCTGATAAAAAAACAAGAGAAAGTTGGGGAATTTTAATTAAATTAAGATAGGCAGAAATTAGAAACCAGCCTAAAACTAACCCTGCGCCCAAGAGCACCCCTTCTTGCCAGGCTGACCAACCATTAATAATCAAAAACATCACTAAAATAAGCACTAACACTGGAAGATAAAGAAGCTTAAAAACCTTTCTAGGGAAGATCATTAAATTAAATTTAACAGAAAAAAAGGTCCCTTGACAAGAAGATAAACGATCTCCTCGTCTTTATTTTTACTTTAAGACAAACTTGCTTGTTCCCGATTTGATCTTGTTTTGGTTGGCCTCGGTCTTAATCGAAAATCCCCGACAACAGATGTCGTTAACCTTAAAATGGTAAATAAAAAAAATAAAGTAACTAGCCTCTAGTCGTCTTTACTAACATATCGACAACATTTTGGCCAAAAACGAAGAGGCTTACTGGCCCACTCTTTGGCGTAAGCAACCCCAACGCGGGGCCCAGAGTTAATTCTTTCCTTGGGTAAACTCTTGCCCTTGGCTATCCAAATTTTCTCCGATAAAACTAAGTCTAGTTCATTGTGACCTTGATCAATTTTTAACCAAGAGGTTAATTTTCCTGGTCCGACAGCAATTCTTCCCTTGCCACCAACTAACGGCTTTAGGGATCTAACCAAAACGGCTCCTGCTTCACCCTCTTTGTGGGCAACAACATTAAACAGGTGATGTTGACCGTAAACCAAATAAACATAAGCTTGTCCCGAAAAACTAAACATTGTTTTTGATCGCCCTTGATTACCAAATCGAGCGTGAGAAGCTAAATCTTTTTCGTCTAAGTAACCTTCTGTTTCGGTAATTTCTCCGGCTCGTAAAATTCGATACTGGTCTTGGGTTACCAAAATTTGACCTAAAAGTTTCTTGGCTATTAATTGGGGGGAGTTAAAGTAAAATTCCTTAGGTAAACGGGTCTTGTTCAGTTTTTTTAACCAATGAGCTTGTTTTAATTGCCACATAAACAACTTACCCAAATTTACCCCCTTGCCTGTTTCCAGCACTTGATGTTTTATTTTTTCCAGCAAGGCTCGCGGTTCTTTTTTGGCCAAGCTAATATAAAGAGATTTATTCTTTAAATCTCCTAGGCTATAAGCTAAATCATAACCATACTTTTGAAATTCTCGAGAAATATATTTATCCTCGTCTTTATTAAATCTTTTTAGAACATCACTTACGGGAATAAAGTCATCAGAAGAATTAGGCATAAATTTTAATTTTAAATTAACGTCTAAAAAAGAACTACTTGCTATTACTGATGTTAAGCGCCGATTTCTTGCCTCTTACTGTCTCTATTCCTTTTTCTATCGCCAAGAGCAATAAGTCAGTCACTTCTTCAAGTGTTCTCGCCAAAACCTTCTCCTCATCTTTAAAGAACTTATTTAAAACAAAATTAACTATTTGTTCTTTGTTTTGATTTTCTTTGGGTCGACCAATACCAATTCTTGCCCGCCAAAAATCTTTGATTCCTAAAACTTTAATTACAGACCTAACTCCTCGATGTCCTGCCGAACCTTGATTTTTACTAATTTTTATTTCTCCTAGTTCAAGGTCTAAATCGTCATGAACGATCAATAAATTTCTGCTATCTATTTTATAAAAATCAATTAATTTCTTAATTTCTTGGCCGCTTAAATTCATAGAAGTCTGTGGCTTAGCTAATAAAAATCTGTCTGTTTTTATAACTAAACAATTTGTCCGAGCGTTTTTTTGCCACCCTTTCTCGGGAAAAGTGCTAAGAACCAATCGATCTAAAACCAAAAAGCCAATATTGTGTCTTGTGTCTTGATATTTTGCTTCCCAATTACCCAAACCAACAATCGCCAACATAGCCTTATTTTAACATGTAGCCTCGCGACAAAATAACTTCTCGGCTTCACTTGAAGGTGTCCCCTAAATTATATCTCTACGATAATCTTTGTTGTTTTTAAAAAACCTTATGTTTTTTTAGAATAATTTTTAAAAAACACTGTGTGCTGTTTGTGGTGGACTTGCCGGGAATTGAACCCGGAACTGCGCAATGCGAATGCGCCGGTATGCCGTTTACCCACAAGCCCAAAATCCAAGGACAAAAAAAACAAAACTTTCTACAATAAATTTTAATAACTAAGATTTGCTATCTTCTTGGGCAACTTAATAATTAAAAAATTCTTTGTGCCGTGGGAGGGAATCGAACCCTCATGATGGGATACCACCACAGGTTTTTGAGACCTGCGCGTCTGCCAGTTCCGCCACCACGGCCCTAAAAAGAACAATTAAAAGGTTAAGAAAACAAGCCTAATTATATCATTCTTGGGTGGCTAAAATTCTTTTCACTTCTTCTTCGCTTACTTGCTTGAAATCTTGATAAAATTGACTAACGGAAAAGAAAAGTTTTGGCGATTCAAGGTAAATAACTCTATCTGCCTCTTTTCCAATTTCTTCTAAAGCGACAAATGAAACCACCGGGGCGGCCACAATTACTTCATCTGGGCTCTCTTTTCTTATTTGTCTGATCGCGGCAATAACGGTGGCTCCCGTAGCAATACCGTCATCAATAATAATTGCTTTTTTCCCTGCTAGAAGAGGCCTGGTTCTAAACATAAGCTCTTTTTGTTTTCTTTTAACTTGGGCAATTCTAAAATTAATTTCTCGATCAAGATAGTCTTTTTCAATTCCTAACTGAGCAATTAGTTCGTTGTTTAAAAAAACAGAATCTTCTTTGTCGCCCACTGCCCCAATGGCTAACTCCTCATTGTTGGGAGCGGTGATTTTCTTGGTAACAATTAAAGCCAGTGGCCAACTAAGACTACGACTTATTTGATCCGCCACAACTACTCCCCCATTGGGAATGGCGAGCAAAACCGCTTCTTTGGTTTCTGTTTCCGCAACTAATTTTTGAGCCAGCAAAAAACCGGCTTCCTTACGAGAGATAAGCATTTAAAAAGTTATTTCTTCCTCTTGTTTAATTTGTTAAGTTTTGTCCAAACAGTTTCCATTAGCCAAGGAATTTTATATTCTTCTCCCTGATAAGCCTTGACGATTAAAAAAAGCCAACCCAAAAAAAAGAATATGTTCCAAACTGGCGAGAAAGACAAACGAACAGCTGGAATTATTCCTAACAGGACGTTACCTAGAATCCAAAATAAAAATAAAACTAACGCCTGTCTAGCGTGAAAAACAACTAAAGAACTCTTTGTTTTAATTACCAAAAAGTAAATTGCTGGAAAAAATAAATAATTTAGGACGGCCTTTTGCCGTTCTTCTTCGTTAATCATTTTCTTTCACCTCCTGTTTAAGATTTACTCTTTGCCTTTAAATCAAAATTACTATTAAGGCTAAAAAGAAATAAAGAGTTAAAATTAATCCTTCTAAACGGTCAATTCTTCTCTTAGACCAAGCAAAGAAATAAAAAATAACAAAACCAATTAAGAAAAGAAGTGCTGTTTTAAGATAAACAAACAAGTTGGTAATTCTAAGTGGAGATAAAAATGCAGCTAGTCCTAAAATAAAAGTGGTATTAAAAACTAGAGGCAACAACAAGCCGTCCAAGAAGACTAAGGGTTTGTTTTTGATTAACTCTAAATTAATTAAGATTTCTGGCAAGCTTACCAGTAAAGCCAAGGGTAATAAACCCAAAATAAACAAAGAAGGGGTTAATTCTAAAGAAAAAATCATTAACAACGAAAGGAGAAAAAATATTGTTGCCAACAAGAATCCTAAAACCAAACGCCAACTTAATTTTCGCTTTTTTTTAATCACAATTCTTTTATAAAGAAGCCTTGATAGGTGCCAGCGCCAACTAAAAAAGAAAACACCAATTAATAATAAAAATAAACCCTCTCCCCTTGAAACTTGAAAATCTTTTAAAAAGATCAGCGGTAGAGCTGAAATTAAAAAAACTGCCAAAAAATCTAATCGTAAATTTTTTACCTTCACCTTAGTTGATCCGTGCAAAAGAGGCACTAGTCCAGGAGTCAACAAAAAACCAATCAAATTCACCCCCATAACTAAACCCAAAACCGCCTCTCCAAGAGAAGCAAGTACCAATATTAAAACTAAAATAATTTCGAGAATAATCATTAAGATTGAAATTGATGATTCTGGGCTAACAGGTTTCTTTTTCTTCGGCGAAGCTAGTAGAAAAAGACTCCAAGAGAAAAATAAAGTTAACAAAAATAAGGTAATGAATTGAACAAAAAACATTTTTAAAAAAATCTAAAAAGATTAAAAATAAACTTTTTAATCATTAACTATTGTTTTCCTGTATTTTTTTTAACTCTTCGAGCTCTTCTCTTGTGGTTGTTTGTCTGGGGGCACGATCTTGGCGAAAACGAACTAAGCGAGGAAACCTCAAAGCAAGCCCAGCGCTATGAAGAGGCGAAACCGTAACATTATCTGCTTCAATTTCCACAACAATCTTTGGTGAACACCAAACATCGGGAAAAAGATTTTTGTTCACCTCATAATTAATCGGCTTTTTGTTGACTATCACTTCATCACAAAGAAGTTTTAGCTCTCGCCACTGATCATCGGTTAGGCCAGTGCCAATTTTAGAAACAGTTAGAAATTGATCATCACCGCGAGACTTTTTGATCCCCAAAAGAAACGCCCCCGCTCCTAATTGAGCCCTCCGTCCCCGACCACGATAATAGCCCATTACAACTCCATCAATGGTGTCAGAAAGTCCACCGCCGGCCTTGCCTTTTTCTTGCTTAAACTTTACCCAACTAAACCCTCTTTTACCAACACTGTAGGAATCACGCCATTTCTTTACCACCACTCCTTCTAGTCCCTTTTTAATTTGTTCTTGGTGATAAGTCTTCAGCTCTTCTGGGTCTTTAGTTAGAATCTGAGGAGATAAAAAAACTTTCCGCTTCGGTTTTTGGTCGTTAATTAGCCCTTTTAAAATTTCTCTTCTTTTACTAAAGGGAGCTTTGATTAAACTTTGGTCATTAAGATACAAAATATCAAAACAATAAAAGCGCAATGGGGTTTTATTGATTGCCTCTTCAATCTGATGCTTTCTTTTTCGCTGAATGGTTTGTTGAAATGGCAACAGTTTTCCCGTTTTACCATCGTAACCAATAATTTCACCGTCTAAAATTGCATTTTTTACTAATAACTCTTGTTCTAGTCCCCTAGAAACATCGGGAAACATTCTTGCCACATTTTCTAGGCTTCGAGTAAAAAACCAAATTTTTTTTTCCTCTACTTCAAAGTTAAGATGAACCTGAATTCTGGTGCCGTCAAATTTTGGCTCCACTGCCACTAAATCGTTCTTTTCGTCTTCAGTCACCATTTTCTTGATCATTTCCGCAGCATTAGACAATCGCTGACATAGAGCTAAATTAACTGGCACCCCCAGAGAAATTGTCGCTTTTTCTAGGCCAGACAAGCCTTCTTTTTTAACTATTCGAGCAATATTTCCAATATCGGCCTGGATGTTATAAGCCTGCTCTATTCTCTCTCTGTGTTTTTTGTCGGCAGAAATTAACCATGACAGGGCATCTAGAATAGTCAACTCCGAAAAACCTAGTCTTAGCCTACCAAGGGGAATTCTCACTAAATAACGAACCGAAAGAGGGTCTGTCATTTTCAACAAAGAGGCCATTAAAGCTACTTTTCTTTCCTGACTTCCTTCTCCTTCACTTTTTGCTACTATCATTAAGTAATCATAAACTTCTTCGATCGTTAAAAAATTTTTCTTTTCAGTCAGGTTCTCGGCTAAAATCTGATTTTCCCCTGACTTAAAATGGGTAAAATCTTGATCATTCCACACTATTTGTTGCTGAGGCTCGCTTATTTTTAATTCTTGGGCCGTTATGCCCAAATCGCCATTAATTTTGTATTTCTGTCGAACTTCTTTCTGGTCAAAATTAAAGGCTCGAGACAAAACCCTAATCATCATTTTGTCGGCTAAGGCAAATTCTATTCCCTTATAAGCTGGCGCCAAATATCCTAAAATCAAATAACATAACTTATCAATCTCCCGATAATCAGCTTCTTCTAAAAGAGAAGCTAAGATTTGCGTTATCGCCAGTCGAGAGTCGGTCTTCTCTAGTTTTTCTAGATAAAGAGCTAAATCTTTAAATAACATCATTAAAATTTTTTTATCTTTATTTTTATTTAATCACTTAGGTTTATCGTCTTAAGATAATTGTCTTCAAAACACTGCTTTACCTTAAAATATATTTTGCCCCTTTAGTTTTACCTACCTTTCTAACCACCTTTTTGTCGCGCAGGTCCTGAAACTCTCTTAAAATTGTGTCATCAGACACCATTGACAAAATTGATCGGGCGGCAGTCATATCAATTCCACCATGAACATTAATATATTCCATCAACTTCACTTGACGACCCGAAAGACTAATTTGCTTTCCGCCTAATCTCTTCCTAAGACGACCATCAACCGATAAGCGCTCAATCTCTTCTTTTACTCGACCAAGCTCCACTGACAGGGCTTGAGAAAAGAACTCAAGCCATTCGGTTAAGTCTCTTTTTTCTAATTCCTTGGCCTGATCCGAGGTTTTTTTTAAAAAACCATAATAGTCGCCTAGATTTTTATCAAAAAATTCTTCTAAAGAAAAAAGCCTTCTAATGTCATAGTCTTCCGCAAACAAAATCAAATTGGCAAAAGCTCTAGCGCCACGACCATTACCCTCCACAAAAGGATGAATCGCAGCCAAAACATAATGGGCAATACCGGCCCTTAAAACAGGGTGCAATTGACGTCCCTCTCTTGAATTAAGAAACTTGAAGAAAGAGGTCACCAAGTAGGGAACCTCTATTGCCGGTGGTGCTCGGAAAACCACTTCTCCTGATAAAGATCTTACCACCACCTGAACCTTGCGATATTCTCCTGACTTTTCTTCAGGTAAAAGCCTGTTGGTTGTTAGAAAATGAATCTCCTTTAAATCTTCTTCCTGATAGACTATTTCTTTGTTTTTTCTAACTCTTTTTTTCTCAACCAGCTTCTCGATAAAATTAATCACATTTCTGTAATTGATCACCTCTTGAACATCGCGTTTCCCTGCTAGAATCTCTTCTCCAGCCATAACCCTAGCCGCTTGAGACAGCGACAAATCGTTGCCTTCTATTCGGGTTCCAAAATGAACTGTTCTCAAAACAGCATCATCTTGGAAGCTTTTTTCATAAGAAGGAATTAGGGGGGCTCTGTCAATCACTGCTCGCGAAGCTTCAATATGGCCAATATTAATTAGAATTTTTGGTGAAATAACAAACTTAGGATAAAACATTTAGGAACCAAACAGTTAATAATTTAAAACCAAAGAACCAAACTAAAAGACTAGTTGACCATTGACTTCTTTTAGCAAAACTTAATTACTAGAAACGATTAGATTTTGTCTCGCATCACCTTGCAATGGATTTGCCTTTTTGAATATCTTTATTAAACCGCTAAATCCTTAATTTGGCTACTTTAATTATAGTATAATATAAGCGCTATAGGGAAAAACAAGCCAATTTCTGGCTTGGCCCTTAAAAAGACCTTGTGGGTAGATTTATCTTGGTATTAAAAGAATTTAAACTAAAAGTAAGAAGGCCCAAATTAAACTGTCAAAAATTTTTATTATTAAAACCCGATCTTTTCCCTTAAAATCGTCTTCTTCTTTAGTGTAAATGTTTATCTAACAAACAGCTAACAATCAAAAAGCTGGAAAAGAATAGTAAAACAAAAAATAACAACCTTCCTTTTGTTTCTTTCTAGAATTCCAAAAAAGAACATTTATGATTAAAAAAACGACTAAAAAAACTAATAATTTATTAGCTCAAAAACTTTTCTCTCTTTTTCGGAAAAGAAAATCAAAGCGCTCTCTTGTTAAGCCAAAACTAAAAAAAATTGAAAAGCAAAAAACTGGAAAACTTGTTAAAAGAGTTCGATTAATTGTTTTGGGAGGGCTTTTCTTTAGTTTAATTGTCAGTTTTTATTTTGTCATTCTTAAAGACTTACCTTCCCCCAAGAAGCTAGCTCAACAAACCAGCTTTTCTACTTCAATTTATGATCGGGATGGTAATCTCCTCTATGAAATATACGCCGACAAGAATCGCTCTCCTATTAAACTTGATCAAATCCCAGATTATGTTAAAAAGGCGACTTTGGCAATTGAGGATCAAAACTTTTACCATCATTCTGGGTTCTCTCTTAGAGGCATTCTTCGTGCTTCTTATCAAACCATTTTTAACCAAACCCTTCAAGGTGGCTCCACCATTACTCAACAACTGGTTAAAAATGCCCTGCTAACACCAGAAAGAACCATAACTCGAAAGATTAAAGAGGCTCTTTTAACCGTTGCAACTGAAGCTATTTACACTAAAGATGAAATTTTAGAAATGTATTTTAATCAAACCCCTTACGGGGGAACAGCTTGGGGGATTGAAGCGGCTGCCCGTCGCTATTTCAATAAACCAGCCTCTGATCTTAGTCTAGCTGAAGCCTCACTTTTGGCTGGATTACCAGCTTCGCCAACAACCTTTTCTCCTTTTGGAGCTCAACCACAATTAGCCAAAAATCGACAAGAATTAGTTTTAGATCGAATGGTTGAGGCGGGATTTATTTCTCAAGAAGAAGCTAATTCAGCCAAGAGTGAAGAACTAAAATATGCCGCTATTAGAGAACCCATTCTGGCTCCTCATTTTATTATGTATGTCAAGGAACAGCTGGTTGATCTGTTTGGACAAAAGCAAGTAGAACAGGGTGGGCTGAGAGTGTTTACCTCTCTGGATTTATCAATCCAACAGCAGGCCCAAACCGCAGTCAAAGAAGAAATTGAGAAAAACGTTCAACATAATGTCACTAACGGCGCTGCTCTCGTAACTAATCCCCGCACTGGAGAAATTTTAGCAATGGTTGGTTCTCGAGATTATTTTGACTTGGAAAATGACGGTAAATTTAACGTCACTACCTCTGCCCTAAGGCAACCCGGTTCGGCTATAAAACCAATTAATTATGCTATCGCCATTGATCGAGGAAAAATTACCGCTGCCACACCCTTGATTGACGCTCCCACTTGTTTTAGCCAAACTGGACTTAGGGCTTATTGTCCTCGAAACTATAATTTGTCTTTTCATGGTATTGTTCAAACTCGTTTTGCCCTAGGTAACTCCTATAATATTCCAGCGGTAAAAGTCTTAGCCCTTAATGGACTAAATAATTTTATTGAAGAAGCTAGAAACTTTGGCATTACTACTTTTGATAATCCCGATCAATATGGTCTATCTTTAACCCTAGGTGGAGGCGAAGTAAAAATGACCGATATGGCAACTGCTTTTGGGGTTCTGGCTAATCTAGGAGTTAAAAAAGACTTGGTTTCCATTCTAGAAGTAACCGACAAAGACGGCCAAATTCTCTTAGATAATCGAAAGAATCTAGGAACAATTGGCGAAAGAGTAATTAGCCAAGAAGCGGCCTACATTACTTCACACATCTTATTAGATAATGGCGCCAGAAGTGCCGTTTTTGGCTCCCGTTCTTCTCTTGTGGTTAGAGGTCATCCAGAGGTTTCCGTTAAAACTGGAACCACTAATGATTTAAGAGACAACTGGACGATTGGTTATAATCCGTCTCGACTGGTGGCTGTTTGGATTGGCAACAACAACAACACCTCAATGAGAAGTGTTGTTTCTGGAGCAGTCGGCGCCACTTCAATTTGGAATAGAATTATTACTTTTGTTTTTGAAAAAGATGAATTGACCGAAGAATGGCCCTCAAAACCCGATAATGTCGTCGGCCATTTGGTTTGTCGCTTGTCTGGAAACTTGCCTGGAGATTCTGGTTGTGAAACCAGGTTTGAATATTTTATTCAAAGCTATCTTCCTCCCATCGAAGGAAATTCCCGAGAAGTTGTTTTAATTAATCAAGAAAACGGAGCCTTAGTTAAACCAGGAGAAGAGATTCAAACCGTTGAACACAGAGAGCAAGCTGTTCTCCGTGATCCCTTGGGGGCAATCTTTTGCTTGGACTGTCCTAACTCTGAGAAGCCAGATTTAATCCGTTATCCTTTAAAAGAAAATCTTCGCAATTAATAATCTTACTTTCTGGCCTGGCCTAGAACCAGCGTTTTTAAGGCTTAAAAGTTCCTTGATTAGGAAAGTTTGTTTAGTTTTTTTAGCCTTCAGCTTTTATTCTTTCTTTGTCATCTTGAGTCTTGCTGAGCTGGCAAAAGTTTTTCTCTATTGCTGTTTCTTTCTATAATTTGACCAAAATCAATTTCCTGCTCATCTCCTTCGATAAAGTATTCTTCTCGTTCTTGCTGGCAGGCTTGTTTTTCTTGATCCCAAGACAAACAGACTGAACGACTAACAATTCCTTCGGGAACCAGGAATTCTTCTTTCTCTTCTTGCTTTAATAAAGTCTCCATAATCCTTCTCCAGATTGGCGAAGCTCCAGTTATTCCTGAAGCAATTCCGGCCATCGGCGAATTATCGTTGTTTCCCACCCAAGAGGAAACCAATAGGCTTGGACTGTAACCGATCGTCCAGTTATCTCTTAAATCATTAGTGGTTCCAGTTTTAACCGCAACTTGATAATGGGGAATATTAATAATTGAATTTTGGCCAAAAACTGGTGAGCGAGCTTGGTTGTCAGATAAAACACTGGTTAACAAAAAGGCTATTTGAGGAGAAATTACTTGTTCCCGACAAGAACTATCACCAGCCGTAGCTTGAACAGCAAAAGTATTTAGGTTCGCCTTGGCTTGTTCAAAGCAAGGGTTTAGCCAAACTAAGCGCCCCTTGCTATCGTGAACCATGATAATTGTTTGCAGGGGAGCCCTAAATCCCCCATTGGCTAGGGCTCCATAAACCGTCGCTAACTCTTTCATGGTTACTTCTCCTCCTCCTAGGGTAAGTGACAAACCAAACTGATTGTTTTCTGTCCAGCTTGCTATTCCCATTCTCTGGCCTAAGTCAACCATCCTGTCAACCCCCAAGTTAGCCAAAACCTTAACCGCTGGAATGTTATAAGAACAGGCCAGTGCCGTTCTTAAGGTCATCAAACCATGAAAGCGATTGTTATAATTAGTTGGCCGATAAGGAGGTTGACCGGGAATCTGAAAGCTAACTGGAGCATCTAAAATCTGACTAGCTAAAGTGTATCCATTTTGTAGGGCCAAAGCATAGTTTACTGCTTTAATAGTCGACCCCGGCTGTCTTAAAGCGGTAGTGACGTTAAATTTACCGTCATTTTCCAAGTCAAAATAGTCTCGAGAACCAACCATTGCTAAAATTTCTCCAGTGCGAGGATTAGTTACGAGAGCAGCGCCGTTATTAACTCGATAATTGGTTAGTTTGGCTAGCTCTTCTTTCACTATTTGCTCCGCCAATTGTTGAGTATCTAAATCTAGTGTGGTTGTTACGCGCAGGCCGCCCTCTTCCATAAGTTGAGTTCCAAAAAGGCTGGCCAACTCCTGTCTTGTTTTCATAACAAAGTGAGGAGCTAGGATATCTTGACCTAAACTAATTAACCTAATCTCTGCCTCTTTTGCTCTTTGAGCCGCCTCGGCAGTAATAAAACCTCTCCTTTCCATTTGAGCCAAAACCTCTTCTTGGCGAAGCTTAGCTAGCTGAGGATAGGCACCAAAGGGAGAAAACGTCGTCGGCGAAGCTGGCAAGCCAGCTAAAAAAGCTGCCTCTGACAGATTAAGGTCGCGGGCTGATTTGCCAAAGTGGCGCTGACTGGCCTCCTCAATGCCATATGTTGCCCCACCATAACTAACTTCATTTAAATACATTTGTAAAATTTCATCTTTGCTAAAACGGGCCTCTACCATTAAGGCCAAAACTACTTCTCTTAGTTTTCGACTAATGGTTCTTTCTGGTGTTAGCAGGGCATTTTTAACCAGTTGCTGAGTGATAGTGGAGCCACCCTCGCTTCGCCCCTCTGATATTAGTCGCCAAATACCTCGACCAATTCCAGTTAGGGAAATTCCCCGATGTTGATAAAAATTAGCGTCCTCAATCGCAATCGTAGCCTCCTTAACCACTAGGGGGATTTCTTCTAGAGGGATTAGTGTCCTGTTTTGGTGGCGAAAGATTTTATAAAGAACATTTCCATTCCGATCATAAATTATTGTGGTTTGCTTAACTTTTCTTGTCGTTAATTTTTGGGGATGAGGCAAGTCTTTAAAGATCGACCAAGAAAAGTAAATCAACAACCCCAAAACCGCTAGGCCGGCAAGATGTTTCCAGTTAAAAAAAGAAATTACTCTTTTAGACCAAGTTCTAGCAAGACCAGGCTTTGTCTGAATTGATTTTCTTCTGTCAAAATTGGCCTTTTTTCTAGATAGAGTTGGGCTTTTTGAAACAATTAAACCAAAAAACAAAGAATTCCTTGGTTTTTTAATAAATTTTAAAATTTGCTGTTCCCAGACCTGACGATAAAATCTTCCAACACTAGCGCCTAATTTTCTCAAAAAAAGAACAAAATAAAGGAGCGTTAGTAAAAAAAACTTTAACAAGAAAAAAAGAGGCTGACCAAGAAAAACAAGAAAATCAATTAACAAAGTTGTTTTTTTCTTTTTTTGCTGACTACCCATTAATCTTTATTATAGTATAAAAGCTTGGTGTTCTTCGCTCTATCTTTGTTAAGTGGGATGTTTTTAGTTAAAAAAGAGGCAAATCTTTTCTTTATTCTAATTTCTGTTCAAGAAATGAATAAGCAGTAAAAGGTTCCGCCTTAGGTCCGACATGATCAGTAATTAAAAAAGGCAGGCTTTAAAAAAGTAAACTGAGGCGACTAAAAATTATTTTGGAATTATCTCTAATCTTTAGACTTAATTCTTAAATTGCTTCCCAAACCATTCTGGTAATCTCTTCTAGGGTTGCTTGGGCCTGTTCGCGAAGAGCTTCCTTGCTCATAATCACCAGAACAAAGTCGCCTTGATCGGTAAAAACAATTGCGGCATCATGCAAAATGCCTTCGTCAAGACCAATTTTGTGGGCAATAACCACATTTTCAGGTAGAGCGGCAGGAATTTGATCGTTAAAAATAGTTTGCGATAGATAGCCAATAATTTCTCTGCTGTTGGCTGAAGTTAAGGTTTCTTTTTGGTATAAAGAAAGCAGTAATTTGCCCATATCTTCTGGGCTAGTTTGACGAAGAGAGTAGTTGGTTCTTGATAAATTTAAAGAGTTAATGGTTGTCTGAATTTTGTTTTCACCAAGAGTTTTGGCAATAACATTAACTGCAGTATTGTCTGACTGTTCAATCGCCAGTTTCGCCAAACTACGATAAGTATAGACTGTTCCTTCTGGTTGAAGATGGATACTGCCATTGCCGGAAAGTTTGTCTTCCTGTCTTAGTCGGTATTCTGTCGCTAAATCAAGTCGTCTTCTTTCCGCCTCTTGATACAAAGAAACAACTACTGGTAGCTTCATTAGCGAAGCAGCTGGAAACTCTTCTTGGTGATTAATTCCTATAGACTGACTGGTGTCAATCTGGTACAAGTAAACACCATAAAGTCCTTCTTTTTCTTTAACTAAACTTCTTAAGCTTTCTTCTAGGTCTTTCTGCCAAGGAGTCGGCGTCACTTCTAAATCGACCGACGATTCAGACAATTCTCCTCGTTCAGACTCAAATACCCTTGGGGTGGTTACTTCTTGCCACCAGTTAGGTAAAAAGCTGGATAAATGAAAAAGCAAAGCTATTCCAACAGAGCCAACTAACAAAAAAAAAGTTACTCCACCAGAAGATTCTTCTGGGCTCATTTCTTTTTTCTTGTCACCAAATTTTTTTTTAAAACCTTCTTCTTTAGAAAACATTGCAATTTAAAATTTAAAAAAAGACTTAAAGCATAAAAATAAGAAATCTGTTAACTATTGGTCCAAAGGAAAACCATTATTTAATTTTTCTTCTAGTTCTTTTCTGGTCAATAATCCTGTTTTTGGTCCAATTTTACCAATCACCGACAGCGACTCTGTCATTCCAGCCTGCATTGCTTTTTGGGGAGAATATCCCCAAATCAAACCTGCAACCAAACCAACCGAAAAAGCATCTCCAGCTCCAGTGGCGTCTATTACTTCTCCTTCTAGGGCCGACTCTTTTTTAGTTTGTCCATTTTCATAAAAGTAAGCCCCCGCTTTACCACAAGTAACAACCACCATTTTTGGACCAGCTGTCGCCATTTCGTTCAAGTAGTTTTCTCCCCAAAACCTTCTGGCCTCTTCTTCGTTAAGAATTAAGATTCTAATCTTAGAAAAAACTTCTCCCAAGCGATCTTTTTCTTCTAGTTCTAGGTTGCCAGGATTTAGGACTATCGAAACTTGCTCTCTTTGAGCTTGACTTACTATGTCTTCCAACAACTCAATGTTGCCTTCAAGTGAAGCTAGGTACAACCAGTTAGTTTTAGATAAAAGCTTAAAAGGAAAAGTTTTTTTATCGATTCTTGTTTTACCCCTAAAAGTAAGAATAATTCTTTCTCCTGTAGAAGACAGTAAAACAGTTGAGAAATCTGTTTCTTCTTTGCTCATTTGTTTTAAAAACCGCTTGTCAAACAGTTCTTTCTTTAAGTTTTCCTTAATCCAGTTTCCCGCCCAATCCTCGCCAAAGCGAGCTACACAAGCACACTTTAAGCCTAACCTGGAAAAACCAACTGCAGTATTAGTCCCCCCCCCACCAACCGTCATTATTTTTTCTTCAACCTCAATTTTGCCTCCCGACAAAACTAAGGACTCTTGTCCTCTATCATTAATGGCAAAAGCATCAGATCGTAAAAAAACATCAACTGTTGCTGAGCCGACAGTAACAATGTCGTAAGTCACAATTAAAAATTAAAGATTAACGATTAAAAAGTTTAAAATTATTTGAAGACTATCTCGTTTAACTTTTTAGCCACATCCAGAGGTTTTTCGGCCTGCCAAACATTACGGCCAACAATAAATCCGTCGGCTCCGGTGTGCATTATTTCTTCAGCTAATTCAAAAAAATCTTTTTTATTGGTTTTTGCTCCCCCCTGAACGGTTACTTTCACTTTTCCCGCCGCAGACAAGACCCAAGAAAAACTTTCTGGGTCTCCCGTATAGGGTATTTTTGCTATTTCCGCCCCCATTTCTAGGGCCAGTCTGGCCGCATAAGATAAAATCTCTTTACTATACTCTTTTCCTTTTACCGACCTTCCTCTAGGATACATCCAGCCAATCAAAGGAATCCCCGCCTGGTCGGCTTCCCGACCGATTCGAGCGAACTCGGTAGTCATTTTCTTTTCCTGTTTACTACCAACATAAACGGTGTAACCTACTGCCTTGGCCCCCAAGCTAACTGCTTCATCAACTTGGCAAAGCTGAGGTGAATAAGGTTCTTCAGTCAAAAGATTAGTCTTTCCGTTTAGTTTAATAATTAAGGGAACCTTATGTTTGTGAGGTTGATAATATTTTTCGGCTATTCCCTTTTGCAAGGCAACCCCAGTAAAATAACCGCTATCGGCCAAGTCCATAATATAAGCTGGGTCGATATTTTTCTTATTGAAGCTTGCTGTGCCATGCTCCATGCCGTGATCATAGGCTAAAATTAAAAAACGACCGTTGTTGCTAATAGTCTCTAAGCTTACTGTCTTCATTTTTATTTTAATTCGTAGCTATTCTATTAAAAACCTTGCTATTTTTTGTTTAATTCCTTCTTTTGTCAAATTATATTTATGATAAAGCTCTTCTGGTTGGCGCGCCGACTCACCAAAACAGTCAGGAAAACCAATTCTCATTATTGGTACCGGATAATAAGCTGATAGTGTTTCTGCTACTGCTGACCCCAAACCCCCAATAATTGAATGTTCTTCCACTGTCACCACCCGACCAGTTTTTTTGGCTGAAGCAACAATTGTTTCTTCGTCTAGGGGCTTTATGGTAGCACAATTAATTAATTCTATTCCTAAGTCTTTGGCGAAGTCAAGCAGTTGGGAGAGAATTGGTCCAGTCCCAATAACAGTAACGCTTTGTCCTGGAATCAACACTTTGGCCTGACCAATAATAAAATCATCATCGCTAACAACCGTCGCTGTTTTGTCTCGACTAATTCTAAGATAGACTGGTCCCTGGTGTTTGGCGGCGGCAAAAACTGCCATCCGCGTTTCATTGGCATCCGAAGGAGACAAAACTATCATTTCGGGCAAGACTCTTGTTAAGGCCAGATCCTCCACTGATTGGGCCGTAGCTCCGTCTCCAGCATTAGAAAAGCCCAAATGTGACCCAACCAGCTTCACATTTGCCTTATTCTGACAAACAGAAACTCTAATTTGATCAAAAGATCTTCCTGGAATAAAAACTGCAAAAGAAGACAGAAAGGGAATAAATCCTTCCATTGCCAAGCCGGCGGCCACACCAACTGCGTTTTGTTCTGCTACTCCTAAATTAAAAAACCTTCCTTTCTCTAGCTGTGAAGCTATTTTTGCTATTCCCGTTGACAAAGCTAGGTCTGGACTAAGAGCCAAAACTCGTTTATCTTTTTGGGCTAGCTCTAACAGGGCTTCACCATAAACTTCTCGCTGAGATTTTAAGTTGATTGCCGACATTGTTTCTTAATTTTAATTATTAATCTCCATTCAATTCTTTCTTTGCTTGTTGATATTCCTCTTCCGACATCATTCCAGAGTGAAAGCGTTCTTTATTTTCCATAAAAGAAACTCCTCGGCCCAGGGTTGTTTGGGCAATAATAACGCTTGGTTCTCGGCGATAATCTTTTGCCTGACAAATAGCGTGCAACAGTTCGCTGTAGTCGTGTCCACCAACAACAAAAACTCGCCAACCAAAAGCTTTGTATTTTTCTGCCAGGGGATCAAGGGTTAAAATCGTTTCTGTTTCTCCACCTATCTGCATTCCGTTTCTGTCAATAATGTTCACCACGTTGCCAAGACCATGATGACGAGCAGTCAAAACCGCTTCCCAAGTTGACCCTTCGTTGTGCTCTCCATCAGAAGTTAAGCAATAAACATTGTGGTGTTCGCCCTTTAGTTTGGCCGCTAAAGCCAATCCCACTGCCACAGACAACCCTTGACCCAGCGAGCCACTAGAAGAATCCAATAAAGGTAGAAAGGTCTTGCTAGGGTGTCCTTGAAGAGACGAGCCTAGTCTTCTTAGATTGACTAATTCCTCTTTATTAATCAGACCACACTCGGCCAAAACAGCATAATAGGCTGGGCAAACATGACCACAAGATAAAATAAACCGATCACGCCTAGGGTCGCGATGATCTTGACAGTTATAGCGAATTACCCCACCAAAAAAAAGAGCGACTAAAATGTCAAGAGAAGAAAGGGAGCCGCCAAGATGACCAGATCCGGCCTGATGAATTATTTCAATAATCTGTCGACGAAGCTTTTTGGCCTTTTCTTCTAACTTAGGAACAGGAAGATTCGACATTGACTTTTAATATACCATAAAACAAGCTAAAATAGAAGCAAAACAAGGCTTTTTTTGTCCCTAAAAAAAGAGCTTTTAATTAGAGGTCTTGTCTTAAGAAGGGGAAATTAATTTAGTTTTTAGCCTGAACCAGTTCTTTAACTGCCCTGACCGCATCCTCTGGGTTGTTAACAATGCGATAAACCTGTTTCTCTTTTTCTCTTATCAACATGTTTTTAGCTAAGGCCTCAATTACTTCATGCCAAAAAGAACCATAGAAAACCATTGGCTTATGGTTGCCAAAATAAAGGCGAGCTAGTCCCCAAGCCATCGCAAATTCTGATATAGTTCCGGTTCCTCCGTTAAAAATAACATAAGTTTGACCTTCTTCTAACAGTTTCATTGTTCTCTCAACATAGGTTCTTAGAGTAATTAGAGTGTCAACTCTATTGTTTGGGTCTTGTCCTTCGAAAAAAGTCATTCCCTCAGAGTCAAAAGTGGCTCCAATTGCCTTACCCCCACCGGCATGAGCTCCCTCAGTTGAGGCTCTCATTACCCCTGGGCCAGCACCGTTAACGATGGTAAATCCATCTTGGGCCAATAACTTGCTAGTTTCAAAAGCAGCTTGATAGAGAGGGTCTCCAGGCTTAGCGTCTGAGTAGCCAAAAATGGTTATTTTCATAAAAGCTTTAATCTAAAAAAAGTTAATTAAGAATTGTGGTCTTATTTTTAATTATTAAGATTTTTTTTTATTTTCTCTGTTTCTGTCTTGCTTTTTCTAGCCCCTTTATCGCTTCAAGTGGATTTTTATTTTTCCAAATCGCGCTTCCCACAAAAAACTCATCTACTCCCATTTTAGCACATAAAACTAGGTTTGTTTCATTGATTCCTCCATCAAGACCAACCTTAAAAGACCATTTTTCCTGTTCTCTCCAAGCCAGAAGCTCTTTAATTTTAGATAAAACCAGGGGGTTAAAGTTTTGCCCACTAAAACCGGCCTTTACTCCCAACAACAACACCTGGTCGGCTAATCCAAGCGCCATCGCCTCTAAGCTGGTTATTTCTGTTTCTAAATCAAGAGCTAACCCTGCTAAGAACCCCTTTGTTTTAACAGTTTTGACAAATTCTAGCTGGGAAGCCATTAATTCAATTTGGCCAGTAATTTGGCTTGTCGTCTTAGGCCAGTCTTGATTTAAAAAAACGACTGGATTGTCAACCATCAAGTGAAAATCAAAGAGAATGTTTTTTCTCTTAATCAACTCAAGAAGGTCGGACAAAAGAACTGTTTGGTTGGTAGTAAACCGACCGTCAATAATATCAATCTGAACCCTACTTACTTGGTTGGCCAACAACAACAGCCTTTTTTGGACTAAAGCAAGATCGGTGGTTAAAATTGTCGGAACAATCACTTTTTCTCTCTTTTTTTAACAGAATCGAAAGAAGAATCAAAATTTGAATTTAGCGACCTGCCTTTATCGCCAATTCCACTAGACGACAAGAATAGGCCCACTCGTTGTCATACCAGGCAGAAACATAAACTAAGTCGTCACCAATCACTTGGGTTGAAGCAGCATCAACTACCGCTGAAGCTGGATTACCAATAACGTCAGAGGAAACCAATGGCTCAAAAGAAACAGTTAAAACTCCAAATAACTCTTTTCTGGCCTTAGCTTCTAAAATTTGATTAACCTCATCAACTGAGGTGGCCCGATTAGTTTTAAAAATAAAAGTGGCATAAGAGCCACAAGCAACTGGCACCCTTAAAGCAGAAGCGGCAAATCGACCTGATATTTCTGGATAAACCTCTTCTACAGATTGAGCTGCTCCAGTTCCAGTAGGAATAATGTTAACTCCCGCTGCTCGGGCTCGTCTTAAATCTTTATCAGAACCATCTACTACTTGTTGGCTAGCGGTATAAGCGTGAACAGTCGTCATTAAAGCCTCCTGGAATCCAATTTCTTGATCAATAACTTTAATAATGGGGGCAACACAGTTGGTAGTGCAAGAAGAGTTTGAAATTAAATTTTCACCCTTATACTTATGATCGTTAACTCCCAAAACAAAGGCAGGAATTTTGCTGTCTTTTGGGGGAGCGGAAAGAACAACTCTCTTAGCACCACCGATAAAATGGTCTCCTGCTTTTCTATCTAAGAACGCTCCTGTGCATTCTAAAATTGTGTTAACTTTATAGTCTTTCCAAACGATCTTGGCTGGGTTTCTTTGGGCTAAAACTGGATAAACATCTTTATTTATTTTAATTCTGCCTATTTCTGCTGATCCTTCTGGTGGCAAAACAGTTACTTTTTCTGGCCAAGTGCCATAAACACTATCATATTTAAAAAGGTGGGCCCATCCAGCAACATCCATTGCCCCTGAAGTGTTAATTGCGGTTACCTTAACTTTTTTTAAATAATCTTGCCTAATCGCTCTTAGGGCGACTCTCCCGATCCGACCAAATCCAGTAATAGCTAGGTTTAACATTTTTATATATAGTTAAAAAAACTAATTTCAATTCAAAAAAATTCTTCCTGTTTCTGCTCTTGCCGCTATTTTTCTTTTTATTGTAAAACCTCTATTCCCGGCAAAGTTCTTTTGGCTAAAAAATCTAACATTGCTCCTCCCCCAGAAGCAATATAATTAATGCTATCAACAAGTCCAAGTTTCGTCAATGCCGCTTCCGTATCTCCTCCCCCAGCGACAACAAAGGCCCCTGATTTAATTGCCGCTTCAAGGAGACTTCTTGTTCCCTGCCAATGACCTTGGTCGACATTACCAACTGGACCTGCAAAAATTACTGTTTTTGCCTGATTAATTATTTCAATGAAGTCTTTTAGTGTTTCTTTATCTAGGTCTTGCTTGTCAGGCTGAAGTCGACCAGCAAAAACTTTCTTCTCTTTTAATAGCTTGGGGAAGCTATTTATTTTTTCTGGCAATAGCCCTCCTAGTAAAACTTGATCAGCCCAGTTGATCATTTTAGTAGCAAATTCGAGCTTATCTTCTTTTATTCCCCCAACAACTAAAACTAAAGGTCTTGTTGGTTTTTTTACAATCTTCGTTAATTCTTCTACTTCTTTTATTAAGGCCAGGCCAGCGGCTGAAGGTAAAACTTGGGGCAAACCAACCACTGAAGCATGCTCACGATGAGAAGCCGAAAAAGCATCATTAACATAGAAATGGCCTAGCTTTGCTAATTTTTTAGCAAAAACTGGGCTGTTTTTTTCTTCATCAGAAGAAAAGCGCAAATTCTCTAATAATAGAATCTGGCCCTTTTCCATTTCTTTGGCTTGATTTTTGGCTGGCCCCCCTGTCGTTTTGGGACAGAAAAGCACCTTCTTTTTATATCCAATTATTCCAAAAGCCAGTTCGTTTAGTTTTTTGGCAACTGGAAAAAGCGAGAGCTTAGGATCAGGGCCTCCCTCTGGCTGTCCTAAATGGGCTAGTAAAATAACTCGTGCTCCTAGTTCAGTCAAAAATCTTAGTGTTGGCAAAGACAATCTAATTCGACTGTCATCGTCAACCATAATGCCTTTTTTTTCTTCTTTTAGAGGAACATTATAATCAACCCTAACCAAAACTCTTTTTCCGTCAAAAAAACCAGCTGAATAGTCTGTTATTTTTCTCATTGTTAAATTTTATCAATTTTTATTAAGCGCCTTTTATGTCTTGCTTTGTCTGAAAAGCTGGTTGTTAAAAAAGAAGTTGCTAGTTTTTTGGCTTGATTAAGTTTTAAAAAATCAGCTGGCAAAGCTAGACAGTTTATATTGTTAAAAGCTCTGCCGTGAGCAATCTGCTTTTCGTTAAAACCAAGGCCACAGCGAACCTGATTAAACCGATTAGCAACAATATCCACTCCTATACCAGAACCACAAATAATAATGCCCTTACTTTCAGGGTTTTTATTCAACTCCTCTGCCAACTTCTGTACAAAATCAGGATAGTCGTCGTTAGGGTTCAGCTCTGTGTTGCCAAAGTCTTTAACCTGAAAACCTTTCTTGTTTAACCAAGTTTTTAGTTTTTCTTTCAAAAAAAAACCACGATGGTCAGCCGCAAGATAAATTAACATTTTATTAAAGATTTTTAATATCAACTTTAACCATTTCTCTTAATTTTTCTCTTGGATTCTTAGCTAAAACCACCGCCGATGAAACTAAGACTCCTTGTGCTCCCATCTTTTTAGCTAAAAAAACATCTTCTGGCCCATTAATTCCCGCTCCAACAACAAGGGGAAGACTTCTTGTTTTGGCTAAACAAATCGCCTTTCTTACCAAGCTTGGTCGAGCCTTAGCAATAGAAACTGAGCCAGCGATCAATTCTTTAATTTCATAAGCCAGAAAGTCTGGCTTGGTAAAAACTAACCTTTTAAGCTGTCCTAGTGTTCCTGCACAAACCATCGTCGAGAATTCTTGACTAGTTGCTTTAGTTCTTTTAATTGTTTGCTTTATTGTTCCGGGAGGAAGGCGGTGTTCTGAATGGTTAAGTAGGGTTCCCGTTGCTCCCGCCTCAATTGCTGCTTCTAAATTAATCCAGCCAGTGGCTTGTCCCGGCCCTTGACCGTCAAGGTGCTGTGTCCAAACCGAGTCCTTAATCTCCTGGTTAATTTGAAATAAATCCACAGCTTGAACAATAGAAATAATTTTTACCTTTTCCTGCTTGGCAACTTTAAAGCAAATCTTTGCCAATTCTACTGCCTTCCCTCCTGTTGCTTCGCGATAAGTTTTAAAGTTAATGAAAAATTGAAACATTTTTAAGGCCGTTGGTGATCAATAAGCGCTACCATCCCAATTTTTTTCTACCCTCTTCTGTCATTTTGTCTGGGCTCCAAGGTGGCTCAAAAACTAAATCAACTTTAACGCTTTCTACTCCAATTAATCCTCCCACTTCTTGCTTAACCTGATCAACTAGTTGGGCCATAAACGGACAGCCCGGAGCGGTTAAGGTCATTTTAATCATCGCCACTCCTTCTTTAAAAGAAACGTCATAAATTAAGCCTAAATCCCAAATGCTAACATCTATTTCTGGGTCATTTATTTTTTTCAGAATGGCGATTATTTCTTCTTTCATTTTTTTATTTTAGCATTCTTTTGTCTGTTGTTTTTTCTTTCCAAGCTGACCGAGGCTGGGGCTGACCAAAACAACACAGCCAAAAAGGTCGCAACTGGTACCGCTAAAATCAAGCCAATACTACCAACCAGAATTCTAATTAGCTCTTCTGCCACAATTTCATAATTAATAACCACCGATAACGGTTGAGCGCTATTAATAAACAACAGCAATAAGGGCAGAGAAGCGCCAACATAAACTAAGGCCAAAGTGTTAACCATAGAGGCAATATGGTCTCTGCCAATCGATAAACTCTCGGTAAAAAGATCTCTGCGTTTAATCTCAGGTTTAATTTTCTTTAATTTTTCCACTATTGCACTCTGAGAAATAGTAATATCGTCTAAAACCCCCAAGGCTCCAATAATAATTCCTGCCAAAACTAGACCTCGGGGATTGATTAATCCTTGGTGAGAAATTGATAAGAAGCCTATTTCTTCAGAAGACAAGCCAGAAATATTTGCCCCAATAATAAAGGCCCGAGCTAGAACTCCAGTCAAGGTTAGGGCAATAACGGCGGAAATCACCGCCACGGTTGTTTTTCGACCAAACCCATGAGCCGAGTAAAACAATAATGGGGTCATTAAAATAGACGAAAAAACACTAACTAAAACTGGATCTTTTCCTTGATTAATTAACGGCAAAACCACCAGACTAATTATAGTAAAAGATAGACCTAGCCCAACAAGAGAAGAAACACCCTTAAACCCACCAACCGCCAAAACTAGGAAAATAAAAATTGCCCCTAATAAAGCCAGTTGGGGACGACGAACATAATCAGCAATATAAAAAATATTATTCCCCTCAATGTCGGCTGATAAAGCCAAAACAATCCTGTCGCCCTTTTTGAATTGTTGTTGGGTTAGGGGATCGTAAAAACCAGTCTCTACTGTTACTTGTTGATTGGCAAATTGACCGGTTTTTACCAAAACTAAAACCTGTTGATAAAATTGATCATCTTGTCGCTCCTCAGAAAGAATCTCAATAATTTTCCCCTCCATTAAAGCCTGTTCTTGGGCTAAAGGATTAGAAGAGAAAGCAAAAAATAAACAAAGAAACAGGAATAAAAAGAATAGTTTTCTTCCTCTCATTTAAGATATTGCCTGATTAATTTCTTTTTTTAATCTTTCGCCGTTTTGCAACCCCAACCACTGTCTAACAACCTTACCCTCTTTAAATAAAAGCAGGGTCGGAACGCTCATTACTTCATATTGAATAGCTAATTCTTGACTTTCTTCAACATTAACCTTAACTACTTTTATTTTTTCTTTTAAGTCTTTTTCTATCTCTGTTAAGATTGGCTCCATCATTCGACAAGGTCCACACCAAGGGGCCCAGAAATCAACCAAGACTGGCAGATCCGAATCTGGGATTGTTTTATTTTGTTGGAAAGATTGTTTGGTGTTTTTCATTGTTTTACTTTTTTCTTTCTTATAAAAATATTTTAACACTAAAACTTTCAGTCGACAAAAAAATATTATTTTTCGTCTTAAACTTTTTTATTATTGCTCTTTGAAAAAAGTCGTGCTAGGATAGTTTTAATGACTCGTGTTGTTAAGGGAGTAATCGCTGCTGCTGGACGAGGCACTCGCTTTCTTCCTGTCACTAAGGCCTATCCCAAAGAGTTAATTGCTATCCTTGATAAGCCCAACATTCAGTATTTGGTTGAGGAGATGGTTGGGGCTGGTATTACTGAAATTAATATTGTTCATCGCCCCGGAGATCGAAGGCTCGCTGAATACTTTACTCCAGACCAAGAACTAGAATCTTTTTTAAAAGAAAATGGCAAAGAGGCCTTCTTGGCTAGTTTAAAAAAACTTTGGCAAGAAGCCAAAATTTATTTTACTCCCCAAGACCCCAAACTTCCCTATGGCAATGCTTCGCCAATATTGTCAGTTAAAGATTTTATTGGCAGCGACCCTTTTGTTTATATGTTTGGTGACGATCTCGTTGTTGAAGAAAAACCAGGGAATTATTTATCTCGACTAATTAATGTTTATCAAAAGTATCAACCAGCGATAGTTTTGGGTGCCCAAGAAGTTCCCTGGGAAGAAACCAGTCTTTATGGAAGTATTCGCTATACTAACGATCCTAAATATCCTAATCGAGTGGCAGAGGTTTTAGAAAAATTGCCCGCTGATAAAGCCCCTTCTAATATAGTCCAGTTTGGTCGCTTTATTATTTCTTCAAAGATTTTTTCGGTTTTAGAAAAACAAAAACTGTCTGTTGGTAACGAGCTTTGGCTTGCTGATGCCAACAACACTTTGGCAAAAGAAGATGTCGCCATTGCCGAGCCAATCGTTTCAGGAGAATGGTTTACCACTGGTGATCCTTACCGCTGGTTAAAGGTTAATCTTGTCCTCGCTCTTAAAAACCCTGAGCTCAGAGCAAGTCTCAAGGATTTTCTTGCCCAAAATATTTAAAACTTTCTCGTTTCTAGTAAAAACCCCCTTAGTCAACAAAGGTTATCGTCACCATAGTCGATACCACCAAGAGTTAGTTTTGCTAATTAATCCTTTCGCTTTAAAATGAAGAGCTGGGTTCTCTGTTTGAAGGTAAATACTGGCCAAACCAAGATTTGCCCCATAAGAGTCAGGGTTAAGCCTTAGAGCTTCTTCAAAGCTTGCTTTAGCCAATTCTGTTTTTTCGAATAAACTGAAAAGTCTGCCTAGTCTAAAAAACCCAAGGCTGGTCTGAGAAAAACTTTTAACGAAACTTTCGTCAAAGACCAGTCTGGGCAAGGTGTTTTCTTTTTTGGAAAAAACAACAATGTCTTGGTCAAGATAAACCACTTGCCATCCTTCGTTTTGATAGAGATTTTTTAAAAATTGCTGGCCCCAAGGGGTTTGATCGGTGTGAGAGAAAAATACAGCCTCAATTTGATATCGCTCAACCGCTTCCTGCCAAAGAGGCCAACTGGCTTGAATTTGACGATATTCTTCCCAGAAATCGACTGAATACGCCTCTGGCCTAGAGTCCGCAAAAACTCTAATTTCTGGATAAAAATAACTTAGATAGCTTCCAATATCAAAGTTGTTAAAAATATTTCTTTGGGAAAAATTCTCTTTTAAAAAAAGAGCCGCTTTTCTTCCAGGCTGATCTCCCCCAAACCCAAAAACTCGATCAACATCAGTTGCTTTGTAGTTTAAGTTAAAAACATAAACAGTGATCATAAACAAAAATATTAAAAGAGAGAGTATCGTGGTTGCTTGATTAAAATAAAGAGTTGTTTTTGTTGAAGTTTTTTTAAATAAAAGAGAGATGTTATTTCCCCAAAACCAAAACGAATAGAGAGCCCAGAAAGGAAAGTGTCTAATTTGGGCAAGCGAAACAATCGAGATTATTAGCCAAACCAAAAGATCGCTCCATTTGGTTTTAATTTTTAACAAAAAAACAGAACCAAAAGTTAGGCCTGCCAAAAAGAAGCCAATACTGGCTCTATAACCTAAACCAAGCAAAAAGAAAACTGATTGATTTTCAACAATACCATAACCATAGTTTTGCCAAATCAAAAACGGCCAAAGAACCCCTCTAATTCCAAAAGGATTAACAACATTAAACACTACTGACAAAACTAGCGGCAAAAGAACTTTCCGTCTTAATTTTTCTTTTTTAAAAAGACTTTGTTGTAAGAACCAAACAAGATTTGCCACAATTAAAATAAGGCCAAAAACAAAAGAAATATGTAAGTTAATCCAGAGTATTTGCAAAAAAGGTAAAAACCATAGTAGGTTTTCTCTTCCTTTTCTAGCCTTAGTGAAGATTATTAAAAAAATGGCAAAAAGCAAAAAACCAAAAATTTCTGGCCTAATATAAGTTCTTTCTCTAAAAACTAAAATGGGCACAAGCGATAAGAAAGCCGCCCAAGATGCTGGTGTTTTTTGACAAATTAACCAAAAAAGGCTTCCCCAGGCCAAAAGAAAAAAAATTGTTTTTATTAAAATTAAACCATCATTTCCGAAGTTATTATAAAAAACTGCGAAGAATACTCCAGAAAGCCAATGATGGTTTTGAAAGGGAAAATTTTCTTGAGTATAGGAGAAAAGATTTTCTTGGGGAACACTTCTTTGTTTTATAGTTATTTCTCCTAACCTGATGTGGCGACCCAGATCTTGATTCCACTCAAGGCTAGAACTGTGAAAAGAAAAAGAAAAAATTGTCAACAAAAATAACCCAAACCAAAACAGAAAAATTTTTTTATTTCTCGCCACAAAAAAAGAAGAAACAAACTATTATTGATTTTCTTGCCAAAGAATTCCCAAGGCCAAATTATTTTTCTTTTCAGCCAAAAAATTTAAAATCTGGTTTTTTTCTTGGGGAAGCTTTTCAGGATAAAAAACATTGTTTTTTAAAAAATCAGAGTAGTTTTCTTCTCCCCAAATTAAACAAGGAAGAAGCATTTCTACTAAAGAAAAACCCTTGTGTTTTATAGCTTCGGTGATTATTTTTGTTGTTTCATTAAGATTAGAAGGTAAAACTCGAGCCAAAAACCCCGCTCCACTTGAAGCTGCCAATAACAGCGAGTTTAAGGGAGGATAAAGGTTTCCTTTTGGTGTTGATTTTGTTTTTACTCCTTTTGGTGTTGAAGAAGAAGTTTGGCCTGCAGTTAAAGCAAAAACAAAGTTATTAAAAAGCAAAACCGTGATATCGTCATTTCTTCTTGCAGCATGAACTAAGTGATTTGTCCCCTCATTTAATAACCCTCCGTCTCCTCCTTGAGCAATAACAGTTAGTTTTGGGTTTGCCTGTTTTACTCCAATTGCCACTGGAATTGAGCGCCCATGAAGACCAGCAAAACCACACACTTGTAAAAAATTAATCATATTTCCCCCACAACCAATATCATAAACAACCACCGCATTTTTAGGGGCAACATTTAGATTTAAAAGGGCTTTTTTTACCGCAAGTAAAGCCGCAAAATTACCGCAACCAGAACACCAGGTCGGGGTTTGATTAGAGAAGTCATAGTCAGACAGATTCATTTTGTTATTCTTCTTGAATTTTTACAGGCATAATAATGTGTAAGAAATCTTTGTCTTTTGGGTTTTTAAAAACAGCTGGGCCTAGGCTTTCCTGTAGCTCAATGATAATTTGATCGCTTTCAATGTTTGTTAGTAAATCAATTAAGAAGCGAAAGTTAAAAGCAATCCTTTGTTTTTTTCCTTCAATTTTTGCTTCAATTAAACTAATGTTTTCTCCCAAACTTGGTGTGTTAGCCAAAACCCTAATCTTGTCCTCGCCAATTTCTAGTTTAATTGTGTTAGCTGATTCTCGAGCAAAAACAGAGGCAGTTCTTATTGTTTCTAACAGTTTCTCTCGATCAACTGTAATCATGGTTTCTTTTTTTTGAGGAATAATTTTATCAATATTAGGATATTCTCCCTCTAATAATCTAGAAGAAAACTCTAAATTTGGTAAGAAAAAAACCGCTTGTTTTTCTTCATTAGCTAGTCCCAAATCTAAGTTTATTAATTTATTTTCTGGTTTAAGTCTTAATAGTTCTATTAAAATAGTTGCTGGAATGATAAATTCCAAATTTGAATAATCTCCATTTATTTTAATTTTCCGAAAAGATAATCGATAACCGTCGGTTGCTAAAAGCAAACAACTATTAGGAGAAAATTTAAAATTAACTCCTCCCAAAACAGGTCGAGAATCTTCGTTAGAGGCAGCAAAAACAACAACTTTAATCGCCTTTATTAAATCGTCATAAGGAAAAGAAATTTTTCTCTCTACCTTGGTGGGGACTTTAGGAAAATCACCCACTGGACCAGTTGATAGAGTAGCTTGATGGTTTCCACAAACCAAATTTAAACTTTCCTTTTTGCTGGTCAAAAATATTTTTTCTAACGGTAATAAAGAAACAAATTCTAAAAATGGTTTAGCCAAAACTATAACTTCCCCCTCCTGTTCTATTTTTCCTCCAGTGTAATAATTAACCCCAATTTCTAAATTCGTGGCAGAAATTTTAAGCTGATTTTTTTCTGTTTTTAAGGCAATATTGTTTAAGATTGGGAGTTGGGGATGAGAAGAAATAAAGCGACTAGCAATAGACAAGCCTTTGTTTAAATTTTCTTGAAAAAGTGAAATCTTCATACTTAAGATATTTTATCAGAATATTAATAATAATTTAAAAAATAATAATTTAGTAGTAATAGTGTTAGGGGCTGTTTAAAAGTGGATTTAGGTTGAGTTTAGATTAGAGAAAATTGTTAGTTTTTTAAAAAGAAGGCAGAAAAGGCGAAAAATAAAAATAGAACCTTATAGTTTATGTTTAGTTTTGGTTTTTATTTGTCTTTAAAACAAAAAAGAAAAAACTTTTATTGTGGAAAAAAACACTAGCTTTGTGAAAAAAGAAAAAAAACTAAAAACAAACAAAAAGCTAATTAAAGTTAATGTTTTCCACAGAAATCCCCAACAAACCACAAAGCTTTTATATTTGAAGGTTTTTTCTAATCTGATTTATGTTTGATCTCAAAGTCTGGTTGTTTGAGTAATCCCGTCTAATTTTTTCAACAGCATACATAATGGAAGTATGGTCTCGCCCGCCAAGGAGGTCGCCAATTTTCATTAATGGCAAGTCTAAATCTTTTCTTAATAAAAAAATAGCAATATGTCGAGCGGTAACCAACTCTGAGCGGCGACTTTTTCCACAAAGCTCATTAGTTTTAAAAGAAAAATGCTTAGCTGTTTGAGAAATGATTTTTTTTGGGGTAGTTTTTTGAACTCTTTTTTTAAAAGACCCAAAAACACTTTGGGCTAATTCTAGGTCAGCAAATTTTCCCCCGCTTTGAGACTTTATCATTAATTTAAACAAAGCCCCCTCTAGTTCCCTAATATTAGACTCTACTGTCTCAGCCAAAAAAGAAAAAGCCTCTTCAGATAAAGAAAAACTTTTTTCTTTAGCTTTTTGTTTTAAAATAGCTAACCTCATTTCGTAATCAGGAGGCTGAATATCAACAGTTAAACCCCCCATAAAACGAGAAATTAAACGATCCTCAACTTTAGGAATTTCTTCTGGTTTTCGGTCAGAGGTCAAAACAACTTGCCGACCAGACAAATAAAGGGCATTAAAAGTATGAAAAAACTCTTCTTGGGAGTATTCTTTACCAGCAATAAATTGAATATCATCAACCAAAAGACAATCACATTTGCGATATTTATCTTTAAACTTAGTGATTGTTTTTCTTTGCAAAGCTTCAACAAGCTCGTTAGTAAAAGTCTCAGCACTAACATAAAGGACTTTAAAATCTTCTTTCTTTTGGGCAATAGTATTACCAATAGCGTGAAGAAGATGTGTTTTCCCTACCCCCACCCCACCCCAAATAAAGAAAGGGTTATAGGTTTGACCAGGGTTTTTAACAATCGCTTGGGCGGCGGCGTGAGCAAAATTATTAGCTGAACCAACTACGAAAGTATTAAAGTTATATTTAGGTAATAAGCCAAAAACGGGATCAACAGGTTGTTTTTTATTTTTAATAATAGTTTTTTTAAATAACGGCCCAAAGTTTTTAAGATCTTCATTTAAAATTTGGCCACTACCACTAATGGTAAAAACTAAGCTATTTTTTGCTTTAGTTTGTCGATCTAAAATCTCTTTAATTAAAGAATAATAACGGTTTTCAATTAAATCACGAAGATAAGAATTAGGACAACCAATACTGGCGATGTTCTCTTTAAACTCCAATAAAACAGTTTGGGCCAACATACCCTGATAAGTAGTTTGAGAGACAGAAATTTTTAATTCTTCTTGGACGTTTCGCCACAAACCATTAAGATCCATGTTTTATTACCCTTTAAAAAAAGCAGGACTTTCAAGGCAGTTCCCTTTTAAGGAGTAAGCTAATAATAGAGAGTTTTCCACAATTTGTCAAGCCAAAAGTGTTTCTAAAAATCTTCTTTTGTCTATTTTTAATAATGTTTTATAATATTGATTGTGTTAGAACAAGTTTTCTCTCTTTGGTTAGACTTTTTAGCCCTTTTTCCTGACTCTATTCGCTGGTTGATTTCCTTAATTGTTTTCTTTTTCTTTGTTACAGTAACCATTGATTTAGTTAAAAGAAGTTTTATTTGGTTGTTGTTATTAGTCTTGTTTATTCCCGCCTCAATACCTTTAATTAAAGAGGTTTTCACTTCACTGCTTAGATTCTTAGGATTTATTTTGCCAAGTCTTTTTTAAAAAAAATGATCAAAAACTATTCAATTAAAGTGGTTGGTCCAGCTGGCTATGGGATTATGGAAACAGGAAGAATTCTTGGACGAGCACTAGTCTCTTTGGGTTTTAAGGTTTTGGTTTATCCAGAATATCCTTCTCGGATTAGGGGGGGAGATAATGTGTCAATAGTTTCCTTTTCTTCTTCTTTTGCCCTACCAGAAGACAAAAACGATCTAATTATAGTTTTAGGTAAAGAAAACTTTTCTCTTCATCGCCAAGAATTAAAAAGTAAGGGGTTTTTTATTCTTGACGAAAAAAATGAAGAAGAAAGAAAAAATAATGTTTTAGCTCTACCTTTAACTAAAATTGCTCTTGATTCTACGGGATGGGAAATTACCCGCAACATGGTTTCTCTGGGGGTAGCTTTTGGGCTTCTTGGTTTTCCCTTAGATGTTTTAAAGAAACAAATAGAAACAAACCTAAAAGACAAAGGAAGGGTTTTTGTTGACAAAAACTTAATTGCCGTCAAGGAAGGATCTCAACTGGCCCAAAGTTTGGGCTTAAAAAAAATAATAAGTTTACCGAAGAAAGAAGAGAAGAACCGCCTTTTATTATCAGGAAACGACGCTTTGGTTTTAGGGGCAATAGAAGCGAAATGTTCTCATGTGGCTATTTATCCAATGACTCCAATTAATTCAATTTTAACCGACTTAAGTAAAAAGCAGAAAGAAACAAAAATGGTTATTTTTCAACCTGAAGACGAAATCGCTGGAATTAACTGGGCCATTGGGGCTTCTTTTGCTGGGAAAAGAAGTTTAGTCGCAACCTCGGGAGGAGGCTTCTCCTTGATGGTAGAAGGGTTTGCTCTGGCTGGAGCAACAGAAACACCGCTAGTGGTAATTGAGGGAATGAGAGCTGGTCCATCAACTGGGATGGCGACCTGGACCTCTCAAGAGGATTTGTCATTTTTAATTCAAGCTGGAAATGGGGAGTTTCCTCGCATTATTCTTACCCCTGGAGACCCAGAAGAGGCGTATCGTTTAATTTTTTTAGCCTTTAATTTGGCCGATATTTATCAAATGCCAGTAGTCGTGGTTTCTGACAAATATTTATCAGAAAGCGCCTTTAGTGTTTCTGGATTTAACAAAAAGAAACTTGGCTTAAAGATTGATCGAGGACGACTATTAAAACAAAGACAAAAAAGAAAATACCAACGATATCAGTTAGAAGCCGACGGTATTTCTCCCCGAGCCTTTCCTGGGCAAGTGGCTTTTTTAACAAACTCCTATGTTCACGATGAGGCCGGTTTTACTATCGAAGATGGAGCCAAAAGACTAGAGATGAAGCAAAAAATTTTTAAGAAAATTACTTCTTTGGGCGATAAACCTGGAACCATGCTTTATGGTAACAAAGAAGCTAAATTAACCCTAGTTGGTTGGGGCTCAACAAAACAAGCCCTTTTTGTCGCCCGACAGAATCTGGAGGATCAAGGTTTTTTAGTTAACCATCTTCATTTCTTTCGTCCTTGGCCTTTTCCAAACGAGGCAAAAGAAATTTTAACCGAAGCAAAAGAAGTTGTTGTCGTGGAAAACAACAGCGAGGGTCAGTTGGCTGGCTTGATCAGTAAGGAAACGGGAATAACTATTGGCAAAAAGATTTTAAAAGATGACGGCCGACCATTTTTTGTTGGAGAAATAGAGAAACAAATTCTTTAATTGTTGTTTTGAGAAATCGGTTGCCACTTAAAACTATGAGTTTCAGGGTCAACACCTTCTTCTTCCATCCAAGCAAAAACTTCTGCCTGAACAACTTCTAGACCTAGTGAAGGCTGATAAAAAACGGTTAATTCTTTTTTTTGACTATAATCAGCCTGCCAGGAATCAGTTATTTTTGGGGTTAGATAAAAAAGCGGATAATCTTCAAACACCGCTCGAGCAAGATTTTCCTCAGCCTCAGGGTCTCCCAGTCCCCCCTCTTCTTCCAAGAAATGGTTTTCATTTATTTTTAAACCAGTAGTAAACTCAAGGGGAAAATAAAAAGCAGAGGAGGCCTCTCTAATCTCAACTAAATAGTTTTCTTCTCCATTTAAAGGCTCTTCTGGAATAATAAAAAGCTGGTTATTTTCGGCTTGAAATTGAAAAGAAAAAACAGGAAAAACGTTAAAAGAAAAACTAAGGTCTTCAATATTTTGACTAAACTCAAAGCTAATTTTTTCTAAGCTGGGACTAACATTGGTTTGATTTCCCCTTGGGTTTGTAGAAATCAAGACCAGTCCTTGGTTTGGCCGAAAAAGAACTTCTCTAAAAATTAAAATACCGGCCAAAAAAGCCAAAACGACAATTAAAAGAACAACGCGTTTATTTCTCATGAAACTTTTTTTATTTTAACTAATTTTTAGGCTGGATTAAAGCATCAAAAGAGCTACAAGGAAACTCGTGTACCACTATTCTCCCCCCTCTTTCACTTGAGGTTCCAAAAGCCGAAACAAGGCGGACCCGAATAAGCCCAGAATCTGAGGTTTCTATGCCGGTGATGATGCCGACATGGCCATAAGTCCCTCCAGTGGTAACACCGATTGCTCCAACTTTTAAATTTTGACAATCAGTGTACTCATAAATATCACTATTTCTAATGGCAGGACAGTTAGCGAAATCTTTAGCGTTACCGCAACCAGGCAAAACCCTTCCCTGTCCTAACTCAACTGCACGAACAAACCCAACACACTGTAGCGAAGAAAAACGACGAGCAGAATCCTCCAGGGCGTTAATCACATTTTCACTGACCCCTGCGTTGGCCAAACATTTGGCTACCTCAGGAAAATTTCTTCTGTTAATATATCCGTTTGGCCCAGTAGCAGGACATTCTTGTAAGATGGCCGCCAGCCACTCAGCAAAATGGCTATCAGGAAGAGGCTCTTTTGTTGGTAGCTGAGAAAAGGGTATTCCAGAAATAATTTCTTCGTCGCCAACCACAAGAGCACTTCCCTCAAACTGAAACAGCCCTAAAGTTAAAGAAAAGATTAAGACTGGCATTCCAACAATAATCAAAACGATTGGAGAAAGAGCGACCTTACCTAAAGGACCAAAACTAGCCTTAATTGTTTCTTCAGCTTCAGTTTCACCGCCACTGACTTTTTGTAAGAACCGAGAAAAAAAACCAAGCCCTCCCTTGATCAAATCAAAACCAAACCCAGCAACTGCGCCAATAAGATTACCCACTCCTGGAGCAATCGAACCAAGGAGAGCTCCTATCTTAGTAGCAGCAAGTTTTTTTGCCAACAAACCAACTGCTTTGATTGCGCCCTTTTTTGCCATTACTTGAAGACCTTTCCTAGCTCCAGTTCCAAAGAAATTAAAAGAACCCAGGGTTTTTTTTAAAAAAAGGAGGCTCTTAGATTTTGCGCTTTGGGCAATTCTTTTGGCCAGGGCGGTGTTTTGCCACCAATCTCCAATCTTGGTTTTGAGAGGGCCAAAAGCAGGATGAGTAATTCGACTAAGCAATTGCTGTGGTTTAGCCCAACTAACTGCCTGGTGATAAAAACCATTTAACTGAGGAAAATTTCTTTCAAATCTGATTTGAAAATTAAACCCCTTAACTGCTTGCTCGACCAGATTTTGGTTTTCGCCTTTGGCTCGGAATAAATTAATTTGATTTTGCCACCAAAGGCTTGTTTTTCCAGTTAGGTTGTTAATTAAGCCAGAAACCTCTTCATTTTGATAACTAAGGACTTCGGCTGACTTTGAATTAAAACCGTGATGATCGACTACTTGGCGCATCTGAGCGGCAAGCGGAGTTTGGCCTTCTTCAGGAGCAAGTTGATATATTAATAAAGGGTTTTCGCTGACTTGAGAAAAGACCAAACCTTCTTGGTTTCTTCTTGCTTTAGGGAGATGAAGAGAATCGACTCTTGCTTCTTCTCCCAGCAGAACAGAAAGGGAAAGCAAGGGTTGGGCCGTTTCTTTAGTTAGCTCTTGAAGAAAGTCTTGAGACTCTTCTGGACTTAGATTAGGAGTGGTTGTGGTGGTGGGGTGAGTAAATAGCTCAACAATTTCTGGCAAAGAAGCGTTAATTACCTGTTCTGTCAGGGAAAATCTTTCTATTTCGGATAAAAGATTCTCTTTTTGCTCGGTTAGTCTTGGGGTTTTTTGGGCTAGAGTTCGAGTAATTGCTTCAGCCACTTGCAAGACCTGCTCAGGTTCTTTTATGGGGGTTTTGTTTTTTATTGTCCTGGTAACGGCTTGGGTTAAGACTTGCTCTGCTGGAGATAGTGGTTGTTCTTCTTCAGGTGGAACCGTAAGAAACCTAATTTGTTCAGAGATTTGTTTGACAAGAGGATCCCTTCCTTCTAGGGTTAATCCTACTATACCTTGATTAAGGATATTGTTAATTTCTTCGGTGGCGACCACTTCTTCTTCTTGGCTGGGAACAGCAGATCGGGGAACAACACTGGCAATTCTTTTAACAAGAGCTTTTCTTAAACCTTCTTCTTGCTGCTTTGGTAGACTTACAAAAACAGGGTTTTCCCTTATTTCTTTTTCAACTCTTTGGATAGTATGTTTTTCTTGTAAAAACTTAATCCAGTCTTCAAGGTTAATATCTTGAGTAGTGGGAAGATCAATTCCTTCTGCCTTTGTTTTAGCGTTTTTTTCTTTTTGAAAGATCTCAAAAGCGGCAACAAGTTCTTTTAGGTTTTGAGGAAGGGAAGGGGCAAGTTCTTCATTGTTAACAACTCTTCGTAAAAAAAATTCAAAGCGAACTAAATATTCACCTAAAGTCTCCTGTTCGTCAGGGTAGAACTGAGCGATATCGCGGGCAAGAAGTAAAAAAGTGTTTTTATCTAAATTGTGCCACTCTCTTGCCTGAGGATTGTTTTGAAAAAATCTCAAACCCTCAAGGAGAAACTGAGCAGATTCTTTAGAGAGAATTAATTTTTTATTGTCGACTGTTGCCATTAGAAAACTTTAGTTCTTTAGAAACTATAAAGGACTACTTACTCCCTCCTCGCTATTTATTGGCGCTGAGGGCTTGGGAATGTTAATTTGATCAATGTTTTTTACTTCTTGGTCTTGGGGTTCCTTACTCCCTTCTTCGGGAATATTAACTCCAATCGACTTTTCTCGAGGATCAGTGCTGATTAGTTTATGTTCTTCAGGCGAAGAAATTACCTGGATGGCAACATGGTTTTCGCCAGCAAAAAATAAACCTTCGCCGATATCAGCGGAAAGTAGAAGATTCTTTTCTCCCTGAGACAAATAAAAGATTTCTCCGATCTGATCGATTGCCGCTGGGTGTTGCTTCATTAAAATTTGAATCGAAGAATTAGTGATAATTGATTTACCATAAGGAGAGGCTAAAAAGTCAGGAGCGTCCTGGGTGATGGTGGTTAGACCCAAATAGTATTTTCGAGCTCGCTTAGCGATTGATTCTAGATATTGAGCCGAATCTTTGTGGCGCATTAAATACCAGGCTTCATCAACAATAACAATCCTTTTTTTAAGATCATCCTGAACCTTGGTCCAAATATAGTCAAGAATAATAAACATTACAATTGGTCGCAGTGAACCCTCAACATTTTTTAAAGAAAAAACAGTAAACGGATTTTTTAAATTAACATTAGATCGTTGATCAAAAATGCCAATAAGAGACCCTTTAACAAACTTTTCTAGACGATTAGACAGGGTCTTGGCTTTAGGAGTTTCCATTCCCAAAAGAGTTTTATAAAGATCCTCTAGTAATGGAGCTTCGCCTTTTTGGCTGGTCGGATCAGGAGTGATGCCTTTATTTTTATAGGTGGCGACTAAGGCTCGATCCAAAACCGCCTCTTCATCAGAGTCCATTTTGCCCATCATGATTTTAAAAAGAGACTGAAGAGAAAGCAGTTTAAAACCGAGTCGATTTTCTGACGAGGCCCCATCTTGCTCCGTGTATTTCTGGGGTAAGTCAAAAGGGTTAATTTTAGCACTAGAACCGAAACCAAAACTAATATACTCTCCGCCAACAGCCTCTGATAGTTTTTCATATTCACTTTCTGGATCAATAATGATGGTTTCTGCCCCCATCATTAGCGATCTTAGGGCCTCGAGTTTAATCATATAGCTTTTACCAGAACCAGACTTGCCAAAAACCACAGAATTAGCGTTTTCTAAATTAAAACGATCAAAAATAACCAAAGAGCCGTTATGTTGATTAACGCCGTACAAAATACCCTCGTTGGCGGTTAATTCTGAAGAGGTGAAAGGAAAGGTTGTCGCCAAAGAAGTGGTATCCATGTTTCTGGTAACATTGAGTTTACCAGTGCCAATTGGGAGCGTGGCCTGAAAACCTTCTTCCATTTGAAGAGAGGCGTCTTTGGCAATAATCATTAACGAACCAAGGGTAGACTTAATTTCCTTAGTTGTTTCATCAAGCTCTTTAACGCTATTGCCAGGAACAGTCAAATAAAGCCCAAATTGAAAAAAACGCTCAACCCCCTTGGTTAGCTGCTCTTGAAGACCCAGAGCGTCTTCTAGCTTTGCTTTAGTGGAAGGATCAATAACCTTGCCCCTTTGAATATCAGTGGCGATTTCAGCTTCCATTTCGGCAATTTTTCTTCTCAAATCATCAAGAGTACCCTTAATGTCAACGGGATAGATAAACATAGCAATGTCCAGAGTATGATCAAAGTTAATTAGTGGTGCCAGCCAATTGGCATTAACAAACCGAGGGTAACCAGCCACAAAAAGAGAGCGAAAGTATTTATTGTCAATCCTTAAATGATTAAAATCAACCTCAATTGCCGATGGAGCAAGCAAGTCTTTAATAGTTGTGACTCCTTCGCCTAAATCACGCTGTTTCTGGGCGGGGGCAGGAGCTGTCTTCTCTTTCTTTCCCCTCTTTGTTAGGTTTTTTAGACTAATCATCTTTATTTAAGAACAGGATTATTGTTTTTGATAACAGGATCGGTATATTCTTTGGTGAGGGCGTGATCAATAATTTTGGCGTCAGGATTATAAATTCTAAAGAATAGCCGAAGAAGTTCGTTGGTGTTTAGTTGTTGGGCCACTAAACCAATGCGTCCAAGTAGTCGAATAAGATGGTCTCTTTTTGGCTCCAAACTAGTTTTAGCTTTTTCGACCACCAAGTCAACATTAAGAGTATTGTTTGTTTTCTTTCTGCTTTTAAGAGGCGAGAACTGGCTTAAAACACTGGAGGCAGCCTGACCAACTCCTAATTCAAGCGAGGAAAAGGGAATGACTAAATAAAATTTTTTATCTAAAATTTCTGTCTGAGTAACTGTTTCTCGAATAAAGGCCTGATACTTGTTAATTAAAGCTTTTAACAGAGGGTTGTTTTGCTCGACCTTGGCTTTTTCTAGTAAAGATAAATAGCCAGTAATGTCTTTCTTTTGAGAACGGACTATAATTTGCACGGAAAAATTAAGAGAGTTTAATAATCCAGCATAAGCATAAATAATAGCATCTTGTTCTTGTTCTGATAATAAACTAAAGTTAATGGCATTAACTTGAAGAACTAATGCGGCCGAACCGTCTTTTAAAATAATTAAATCCTCACGAATATCTTCAATCGGCAGAGCCTCTTGGGTAGACGAACGAATTGGCGTGACAGACATGCTGGCAGTTTTAAATTAAAAAAAATTAGAATATATCGTTAAAAGAGATTGTAAGTCTTGCTTTTTTAATAATTAATTCTCAAAGACATGGTCTTTAATTATCGACTTCGTTTTCTCTGATTTCAATTGGCTGGACAATTTCGCCATTAAGTTGGATTTTTATTATATCAAACCTAAGATTAAGACCTTCGGTGTTAATTTGATATTGGCCGTCAGGAAGAGGAGAAACGGTCCGAAATTGACCAAGTTTATTAGTTCTCATTGCTCGCACAGTCTCGTTGTTGCCATCTTTAATTTCAATAATTGCCCCTTCAACAATTTTATTATTCTTATCGATTACCATGCCGACCAGAATGTTTGGTTGGTCTGGAGCATTGGGAAAAGGAAGGTCTTGGCTGAATTTAGCCTCTTTTTTAGGGGGTTCTTTTACCAAAGAATATTCTTTAACTGGAGGTTGATTGGTGGTGGCGGTTGATTGAAAAAGAGCCAAAAGTTGTTGAGTTTGATTCAACTCTTCTTGGCTGTAAAAAGATTTATTGTCTGACAGGGCTTGAATAAGGGCGAGCTCTTTAACAGAAAGCGAGCGGGTCGTCTCTTTTTGGGGTGGTTGCTCTGCCAAAGAGTCTGTTTTCTTTTTAATTTTAGTAAAAGGAAACTCAATCGCTGTTTTCTGCCAAACATACTCAGTTGGAGAATAGATTGACTTAATGAAAGAAACAATCCAAACCTCTATTGGGCGACCCTCAAAGGGAACAAAGGCAAGCATAGCCCCAGTAGAGGCAGAGATTATAATAAACAACCATTTAATTAATCCCGGCAGAGGCAGGGCGTAAAAAACAAGAGCAATAATACAACCAGCTGCCACTTTAGCAAACTGCTCGAGAGTCATTTCTCCTACTAGGCGAAACCGATAAGAAGAAATGTGTTGGGGAACTGGATGCTGTTTCATAAAGAACCTTATTTTTTTAAGCTTACAACAAACTAAAACCTGATGCAATCTTAAATGGTCTCTAGACAAAAAACACCATTATGTCTTATAATATTAATTATTATTAGTTTTGTGTTTGACTATTCTCTCTTTTTCTTGTAATAATAAGTTTAAGGGAGAAGCAAGCATATGACAGAAGGAGAACAGGGTATGTCAGGACCAGAACAAAGGTTAGTGATGGGACCAGAACAAAATATTGAAAGCCCTCAAGAGGCTTTTAACAGGAGTATTCGTGGTTTGATTGAACCTAGAGTTGTTAAAAACGAACAAGGCGAAGACCTGGTAGTTCCAGCAATAGTTGAAAAAATAGAGCTTGTTGAATTGGCAAGAAGGGCGATGAGTTATGCTGGGAAAACGCCAGAAGGATTAACAAAGTTAATAAATATCGGCAACGATCTGTGCGACCAAGGAACGCTTACAGAAGAGAGTGGTGAGTGGGCACAATGGATGGAGCTGGTGTTAAAACTAGAGGAACACAGGGGGTTCTTAACGACAAAACAGCCTGGAGAAAGAACATCTATCTCTCCTTCTATATCAACAGAAACACCAGAAAGGAAAGAGATGAAAGAGCTTTTTCGTTTACAAATAGAAGAAATGATGAGAGCTAACGAAATAAGCATACAAGCTTATAATCTTCTTATCGACAGAATAACAAGACCTCGGCTTTCACCAGAAGACGAACAAGAGCGATGGGTAGATGTAGAGTGGCAACAAGAGTTTTATGCTCGTTTTACTCCGAACATAGAGCCAGGTTTTTACACTAGCCTTTCTTCCGAAGAGCGTGAGGAATGGGAGGTTCGTTGGAGATTGGCTCGAGCGGCTTATTGGAAAAAAATTTACTCTGCTAACACAGAAAAACTAGTAGAAAATCAAGACCTAATTGATCTTTCCTCTGAGGATATGGAACTACTTTACAACATTGAAGGAGTAAAAGAAGGGCTTGAGTGGTATACAAGAGCGATTTTAGGCAGAATTGAAATTGAAGGGAAAGCTGATGATGGGAAAGAAATAACCCTAAGAAAATCTTTAGTGGAATGTGAAAGTGGTAAAGAGCTCAAAGAGTTTAGGGTGAATCTTCAACATTATCTAAAAAGAAATGTTTTTGGTGTTACAAGAGAAATGGAAGCGGCTATGAACGAACAAGAGCGACAACAACTGCGGATTAGAATCAAAGGGGCTGACGCTATTGCTTGGAATTGGATTTTTGTTTCAAACTTAGTTGAGTCAGTTGATTCAAGATATGATTTTTGGAAAGAACGAAGTTTGGAGGAAAGAGAAGAAAGTGGTTTTTTAAGAGAAAGACACGGTAGTTTGGCGTCAGCAATTTGCTCCGATGACTTAAGGGCAGTTTTTCATCCTTTGGAAAAGTTTGAAAGCAAGGCACAAGGAGATCAGGCGCGAGGAGCTTTTGGTCGCTGGGGGGTGTTACAAATGAACAGAATTAGAAACGCTCAAAGCCAAAGATCAGCAGAATTTATTTTTATGGGGGCATCTTCTCCGTCGGAATTTTGGAAACATAGGGACTGGAAGGGAAGAGTTTTAGTTTCTGTTCCTGAATGTTATCCTGTCACGACGATGCAAAGTTTTTGGGAAACATATGGAGAGGAGGGGGAAAGAGAAAGTCTTTTGTCTAAACTAATAAACGGAGAAAGAATTAACTGGAACAGGGTTCAAAAAGATCCTTGGAAAACAAACTATCAAACGGTCGTTCTTAATAAGGCTAACCAGCTAAATGCATATTTTGCGGGTGAGGCTCCACTTGAAGAAGTTAAAATAACGGAATGGACAAGACCGTTAATGGATATATTTGTTAGATTGAAGCTAAGATCAGAGCACGGAGGAAGACTGAGCGAAAAACAGCATCACAACTTAAAAGTTTGGGCAGTTTATGCTAGTCGTGGAGGAGTAAAAAATCCCAACCTAAGAAGGGCTACGGCTCCATTTGAAAACGATCAAGATCGATCGGCCTTTCAATCGTTGTTTAGGAACTTCGACACAGGTCTTCTTAGAAAACACCCTATTCTTGGAACCTTTGCTGGAGAAGAATTAAATATAACCTAAAATAGCCAATTTATCGCACAAAACTAACCCTAAGAGCTGTCCAGATTAGAAGAAAGAGTATCTTTTTAATCTTTATTGCTTTCCTTGTTTATTGTTTTACCCCTAATCCCCTTTCTAACACTGCTCCAGCTGTAGCCTTCCAATCAGCCTGTGGTGTTCCTGCTCGACCAATTCTTTTAAGGTGTCTAGCCATCGTAGCTCCTCGATAAACTCCATAAGTCTTCATTCCAGAGGAAATTGGGGTCATTGCCTCACCCACAGCCCCTCCATAGTTAAAAGGTTTACGATCAAACATGCTTTTTATTATATCAGCTGCTTTTGGGGTCGCAAAAACAAAACAGAGCCCTATTATGGAGCCTGCAACTTCTCCAGTGCTTGCACCAAAAGCGCCCAGCATTGGAGGAACCCATAAGTTTTCGGTGGTTTGTGCCAAAAAATTAGCTAAAACAAGCATAATCGTTACCGTGGGGAAAACAAGAAGGTTAGACAGAAGACCTTTCATCCAAGCACCAAAGGTATTTTGACCAGGAACAGCAGAGAGCATTAGCTGAAGAGGACCAATAAGAACACTAATAATAACACCAAAATAGGCTTTAACGACAGCAAAAAAGATTTTAATGACAATAAAAAGAAAAACAAGTGCCGCCAGAAGAATAAAAACGAGAGCTGGCCCGGCTGTAGCGAGAGCAAGAAGCCAACCTCCGGCGCCCATAAGGATGGCTGGCATAAAACCAGCAACGACTGATACCGCAAGCGTGCCTCCTGTCCAAGGCAAAAGCCCTCCAAGCACCTCTCGAATGTTTCCGTACATAGGACTCCAAACATCGTGAAACAGGTCTCCAAAGCTGGCAGTGAAGTAAGCAGGAATATCGCGAAAAAGATGAGCTCCAGCAACATTGCTCAGAACATAAAGAGATAAACCAGTAATAAGATACATAAGGTCAATCATTAGACCAGCAATCGCATATGAAAAAGTAACAAGAATAAGAGCGACCGTTGCTTTGGGAATAGCAGATTGAAGGGTAACTACCACTTGAGGGTTAATTTTGGCTCGAAACATTATTGCAAAGCCAATAAAAATAAAAACAAAAATAAAAAAGATATAGGCGATATTGCGAACAGCCCGCCAGAGAGGAAGAAGAGGTTGCAGGCCAGAAAAACCAATACCTTGAGCATAAGCGGGTTGAACAATGTTTAATCGTTGACCTAGGTCAGCAAGATAATAGGCAGAAGAGGCAGGAGGAGTGGAATATAAAACGACAATAAGATCATTAATGCTGCCAACAGCACCACCAGAAGCCTCGTCTTGTTTTCTCTGACAAGCCTCAGTAACACACCCCATAATTCTATTTACTAGCGACCCAGAAATGTTTCCGATATTTCCATGGGCGTGTTTTGGCTGGTTATGAGAATCATCAGTGTCGAAAACATCTTGTTCAAAAGTTACTAGCTCGTTTTGGGTTTGAGCCCAAGCTTTTGGGACAAGAATCAAAAAAATAGGCAGAAAAACACAAGAATAAAGAAGAAGCATTAAACCTTTTTTGACAAACATATCTTATGTTTAATATATCACAAAAAACATTCAGTTATAACTTTTATCTTCTTCCTTGTTCAGCGCAGCAACCCCAATAACAAACAGCAGCACATTCTCCAACTTGAACTCGATCGGCTCGAACACAAACACTAGGATTGGCGTATTGGCATTCACCAAAGCCCCCAGCAGGGTTAGGGGCAAAAGTCATAGCATAACAAACAGAGCTGTCGTAGCAAGTGCCATGAGGCATGGAACAACCAGCTTCACGATAATCACCGTCAGGACCAATCTCATAGGGATTACAGCGATTTCCTGTGCACTTTGGGTCTTGATTGGGGCCACAACCCTGATCAGCCAAGCTAAACGGGCTGATATAATAATGGCAGAGTCCACCTTCGAGATTACACAGATGTTTGTTTAGGGCGATGTCTCCATAACCAGTTAGCTCGTAGTCCTTTGGATTACAGGAAACACACAGGGGGTCAATTCTGTTAATTGGATATCCGGCCGGATATTGGGAACAAAGAGCCAAGCAGTAGTTTCTGACGGTTCTTCCTAAGTTTTGAAAAACAGTTTCTTCAGAGCCTTCTCGAAGAGAATAGTTTTCTGAAACCTGATATTGAGCTTCAACCGCAAGAGGGGCACTTATTTTTCCTTCTTGATTTTTAACTAAATTGGCAGGCAGAAAAACAGAAAATAACTCTGCTTGCTGGTTGATTGTTTCTAACCCCGGAACAGTGGCCCTAGTTTTGTTGACCAAAGTTAGTCCTCCTAATTTATCTTGAGCCAAAAGATTTTTCTCCGTATCCTCTTGTCTAATCCAAGCTAAAGCATCTTCAATTAATCTTCGAACGATAGAAACAGTGGTTCGAATAAGGGTTTGCAACAAGGTTTTAGTTTCAAAGTTCTTATTTTCAATGACACTGTTAGCCTGAGAAGCCTCTTTTCTGATATTGGTGGGAACGTGATTAACTTTTCGTGGCGGAGCGTTGGTGTTGGTGGGATTGACAATTTCAATAATAACGCTATTAGGGGCCTCGGTGGTGCCAAATAGACCCCCCAAAATTTTGCCCTGACCAATTATTTGTGACCATTCCGAAGGAACAAAAACTCTTTCTGTTGGGGTTGCCAAAGGATTGGAATCCTCAACGTCAACGACGACTTCTTCACCGTTGCTATTTAGAACGATTTTTTGATAACGACCAAAAACATGATGCTTGGCTTGTCCAGACAAGTCATTTCCCCCCCTAATTTCCAGAGTTTCTCCCAAAATTCGGGGCAATAGCTTCTCGGAAGCTCCAGCCATAATTCTACCCATAACTGAAAGATCGGGGTAATTATGCTTCAGCCAGAAAAGCTCTCCTCTCAAATCGCCCTCTTCATAAAGAGGGCCTTCTTGATTATCAGAAGGGCTATTGTTATGAGAACACACAGGACTAGAGAGTGTTGTTTTTGTTTGGGTCTTAAATTCAATTTCAAAGTTAGTAGTGGCAACTCCTGGTCGAGGAATAATAATTTCTGGAGCAAGTGAAGATTGAAGGGCAGAAACAGACGAAGAGAGAGAAAAAAAGAACAAAAGAAACACTAATAACCTTAATAGAATGAAAAAAAACCTATTTTTGTAAGATTTATTTTTCATCTTATAAAGATAAAGTCTTAAAAAAATCGTCTTAATTAAATTTAACAAAAATAGTTTCTTAAAACAAGGAAACAGGCCAAGTCTAGTTTTGTCAGCTTAGCCATTTTGGTGGCAAAAAGTGCATCTGCTTTATTTGTCAAAATTAAAATAACAATTTGAGCGCATTTAGCGTGGAATAACAAAAGTGCTTAAATTAAGACCAGTAAACTCTTCTAGTAAACGAATGATCAGCCAAGCCCCCAAGACCACCATCAAGCCAAAAATAGCGGAAGTTAAAGTCTTTTTGGCTTGATTGGCCTGTTCTACCTCTCCGCCCGAGGTGATATATTTAAATCCGCCAAGGATTAACATCACCAAAAGAACGACCCCTACAAGGGGAACAATAATGCCCAAAATACTGGCAATGATTGCCTCTAGAGCTTGAATTGTGGCCACATCATTCACCACATATTCAGGGTTTTCACTCCATCTGCCTTCTTGGGCCAAAACACCAATTCCGACTAGCAGACTAAGAACGCTCATGTCGTTTGTTTAGTTAAAAAACGCAGGGATAGTGAACTCGCCAAGAATGTCAACCCCAAACAAAGTTCTCAATAACTGAGAGATTGCCCAAGACAAAAAGATAACAATTAATCCGATTAGGGCTGAAGTTAATTGGCTTCGGGCACCTCCAACCTTTTCTTTATCTCCACCTGCCATCATCCATTTAATGCCTCCAGTCACCAGCATAAAGAAAAAAACCAACGAAGCAACAATAAAAACGAGAGAAATTAATCCCGATATTAAGGCTTGAATGGTAATTCTTTCTAGGGTTGTAGCATTTGCTGGAGGGTCAATAACGACCCTGCTTGTAGTATTAGAAGTGGCATAAACGACCCCCCACAGCGCTAAACTATTAAATTTATCAAAAATGTTTTTCAATTTTCTTTCACCGCCTTTTCTTTAGGTTTCTTTTTAAAAAGTTATTTTATCATAAATAAAACATTGCTTTTGTTGACTTTTAAATTATCGGATCTCATGAATTGGATTCCTTTCTCTTGGAATTCCTGGACTTGACTACTGTTGAGGTAGAAGCCTTGGAATGGAAAAATTAACTAAATTAACGCCGAAAAGAGTGTTGATTAAACCAACAACGGCAAAAACCAACAAAACTAAGATCAAGCCAATAACAGCCGAAGAGATTTGCTTTTTGGCACCCCCAACTTTTTCTTTATCTCCAGCCGAAGAGATCCACTTTATTCCCCCGACCACAAACATAAAGAAAAAGGCTAATCCAACAACAATTAAAAGCAAAGCCAAAGCATTACTCAGGGTTTGGCCAAGGAGAGCTGGAGCTTGTTCCATAGTCGGCTGATATGGTAAAAGCGGATTAACAATTTGGTTGATAATTAAGCCCAGTTGAATCATTTAAGGTTTAGTGTTTTTTTCTTTAACTTCTAGAAAGTTAACCTATTAATATATTCAGCAATGTTTAGAAAATCAATTCCGGCAATGAAGGAGACAAGGCTAATAAAGAAAATGGCACTGATAACAATAATCAAGCCAAAGAGAGACTGGGTCAATCTTTTTTTAGCTTCGGCGGTTTTTTCTTGATCACCAGCGGAGCTAACCATAAGATAGCCAGCAATGACAAACTCAATAATAAACCAAATAATCGCCAAGACCGTGAAGATGCCAATAATGGTGGAAATAATGCTGGCAATTTGTTGCCCAACATTTTCTTCTGGAACAATTCCAGGTCCAACCAATGGCCCCAGGGGGGTATCCTCTCTTACAGAAGAAGTAATTTGGAGAATTTTAAACATATTTTTTAATAAAAATATTTATCCTGCACTTGGTCTTGGACCGACGATCCTAGGGTTAATAATAAACTCCCAATCGCCAAAAAAAATTTGACCAACCAAGGCGGCAACAACAAAAGCGGAAGCAATAATAAAAAGTCCAATAATACTATTAACAATCATTGCGCTAGCGTCTGCGATCTTTTCTTTTTCATTCTTGGCGCCCATATAAGTGTAACCAGCTCGGATAAAGTTAAAAAGAGCAAAAATGCCCGCCCCAACAGTTAAAAGGACAAAAATATTATTTAAAAATCTACTTAAGCCTCCGTCGGCTATGCCTCCATTAGACCCAAAAGGTTCAGGCGGTTCAATTCTGCCAATGACTTGCCAAAGATTCATAACCTTTTAATTTAGAATAAACTTAAAAATTATTTAAAAATTTCTATGCCAGTAATAATTTCTAAAATTTGAACAATCCAGTAACTGGCAAAAACTACCAAAAATCCTAGCAAAGTCCCAGTTAGAGTTTTTTTACCCTTTTCTACCTGTTCTTGGCTTCCTTTACCTGCTCCCAAGATAACAGACAAGCCACCAAAAATCAAGAAAAAAAGAAGAATTAAGCCGGCCAAGAGATAAATGCTGGGTAAAATGGTAGAAATAAGCTCACCAATTGAGCTGAATTGATAAGCCTCGTCGATACCCCTTCCTGGTCCTATTCTAAAAACATCACCGAGGCTAACCGACAACAAAGCGTAGTTCATTTAATTGAAGTTTAACATTTCCCTCTTTATTTGACAATTTCTACCAACCAAGTAAAGTAACTCCCAAAATTAATTCTAGGGCCTGAACCAACCAATAAGCGACAAAAATAATTAAGAAGCCAATTATGGCGTTAGTGATTTTTGCCTTACCCTCTATGATTCCCTCCTCATTCCCCATAGCCAACATTAAGCTTATTCCGCCGTAAAGAAGATAAATAAAAACTAAAATACCAGCAAGGGGGAAAATATAAGCAAGAGCTTGATTAACGATTGAACTAATATTGGTCCAGTGAACAATATTTGGCTGACCAGATGCCCCTGGAGCCGGCGTTAAATTAATATCGGAATATTCTGGTATTGTAATTTGGGCAAAGAGAAGATTTTTTTCTGTCATTTCTGCTGATTGATATTATATCTATTTTAATTTAATCCTGGTAATCCCAAAATCTCAACCCCAATTAATCTTAAAAGGAATAAAGACAAGATGACAAAAAGTAGTCCAGTAACAGCCGAAGTGATGGTTTCTTTTGCCCCCTGAATGGCTTCAGGATTACCAGCTGAAGTTAAAATTTTTATGCCTGAAAAAACAATCAAAAGAAAAGCCGACAACCCCCCTAATCCTAGAAGATAAGGAAAAAAAGCCTTAACTAAACCCAACGGATCAGTCGGCAAACAGCCTAGAGCCGTCCAGATTCCCTTATTGTCGAAAAAACAAAGAAGGCAAGCGTTTTGTCTAGAAACCGGCTCAATGTTATCGCAAATTCTTGCTGCAGCTGGAGACTGAAAACCTTCGCCTGGGGTTCCGCCACCATAACTAACTCGAAAGGATGCGGGAGGGCAAGCCACTTGATATTCACCCGAAACGTTATGCTCATACAGAAAAACTTGGTAGACTCCTTCATCAAGTCGACCCAGAGAAGTTTTGTTAAGCTGACCAGAGTTTCCTTCCAAGAATGTAATGGAATAATCTTCAATGACGTTCTCCCGACCAACAAGAGGACTACCTTTAAGTTTTATAAAGTAAGAGGAGTGCCTAGTAGGAGGAGGAATGTTGCTCCCTTCAATAAAAATTTCAGTGTTGGGGGTGAAACTGCGTCCCTCATATATGGAACTAGAGACCCTCAAAGAGCATAGAGAAAATTCGTTTTTAACCACAACCTCGAAGTCAAAATAACAAACATCGACATCTTCATTTCTCATAACATTTCTTATTTTTAAGCGACCCCTGCCCCTATTGTTGCCGAATGTGGCTTGTATTGAATCGTCAATTACAATTGTGTTTGCTCCCTCTTTCAATGTTTGATTTTGAAGAACAAAGTCAAAACGTTCCCTTATGCAAAGGTCAGTGCAAATAGTGAAGCGATCGCCTTCCTTGAGGTTCGCTACATCGAAGGTGAAGGTCAAGACAGGATTGTTGTTTTCAGTAACGATTCTTCCGTCAGAAAGACCGTTAACTCTCCAGTTTTCACAGACTTGAGCGGAAACCTGTGATGGGCCAAAAAAGACGAGGAGAAAGAAAAAAGCAAAAGCTAAAAAGTTTAACAAAAGCAGTCTTTTTTTTCTTGAGAACATTTTTTTTAGTTTATCCCAGCAGAAAACAGAAATCAAGAAGGTCTCTTTTTTGATTTCTGTTTAATCTATTAATAATTAACAAGGTTGGTTTCGCCAAAAGAAAAAAAGAAAAACACAACTAAAACAAAAAAACAACCTTGAGACTAGCAACATCTTTTGTTTTTAAAACTTGAGATAGTTAATCATAGCAAAAAAAAGCCAAATTTGATATTATGATATTTGAACTAACTATTTAATCTTATCTTAAAGAAAGGACAATTCGCCACCTCAAGACATATCTGCTTTGTTTGCCAAAAGTAAAATAATGGTTTACCTATTCCAGAAACAATAAACAATGAAAAAATTTTTAGTTGGTTTGTTGTTCTTTTTGTTGTTTTTCGTGCTTTTAAGTGATTCTCTGGTTTTCTCTAGGTCAATTAGCGAGATGAGCCTAGAAGAAATTGAGAAAGAGTTGGCTAACATTACCGCCGCCATTGGTCCCTTAAAAAACGAATCAGCTGATCTTACCAGTAAAATTGTCAATGCTCAAAACAGAATTATTAGCATCGAACAAAGGGTTCGCCAGTTGAGTGGAGAAATTGATGAACGAACCGAAGACTTAGTTTATCAACGAGCGATGTTTGAGCAAAGAGTAAGAAGCCAGTATCTTAAACAGCGGTCTTCTGCTTCTCCCCTATTAACTATTTTTGCTGGTGATAGTGAGGCGGCTGATTTGGCGCGAGGAGTTTCTTTTTCTCGAGTTGCTGCCAGAAAAGACCGAGAGGATTTAATTGTTTTAGCAGAAAAACTGGTTCAACTGAAACAAGACAAAAAGGCGCTAGAAAGAGTTCGGCAAGAATTGGCGACAGTTAAGGTCGCTTTTGCCAAGAGAAAAGAGTTTTTAGAGGGAGAAATTAGAACCGCCGAGCGGTATAGGGCTCAGCTGTCAGCTCGTCAAAAAGAGTTGCTGGCCGCCCGATCAGGGAGTTTTGCTTCGGCAGTGGGAGAGGTGCCAGTGTCTAACATTCCTTGCTCTGGTCCACCGGGAAGTCCTTCATTTTGTGATCCGGGCGGGGGAACTTGGTTTGCCGCTTTTTCTTTTGGAGCCTGGACTCATCGAAGAGGAATGAGTCAGTATGGAGCCAAAGGGAGAGCTGAGGCTGGTCAAAGTTATCGGGAAATCTTAAAAGCCTATTATGGCAAAGAGCCAGTAGAAAGAGACACCAGTGGTAACATTCTTGTTCAAGGGCACGGTTCACTTAATTTTGAAGAAGATTATTTGCTGGGAATTGCCGAAATGCCAGCTTCTTGGCGAGAAGAGGCTCTAAGGGCCCAAGCCATTGCCGCCAGAACTTATGCTTATCGATTTAAACAAAGTGGTCGGGCGATTTGTGTGACCCAAGCTTGTCAGGTTTTTTCTAGAAGCAAAGCCAATAATCCACCCGCAGCTTGGCGAAAAGCAGTTGAAGATACCAGGGGTCAAATAATTGAAGATGTCGTTACCTACTATTCTTCTACTGCTGGAGGCTTTTTAACTACTTCTGGTTGGGATACTCGTGATGGACAAGGGGGCGAGGGTTTTGCTAGTCGAGCTTGGGAAAGCATTGCCGGTTCGCCTTGGTTTTATAGCTCTTGGTATACCAGAGGTTTTAATGTCGCTACTGGCACTTGTGGTCGAACTCACCCTTGGTTGTCTGAAACTGAAATGGCCGACATTCTCAATGCCTGGCTAGTGTTGAGAAGTCATCGAGACGACTCTCGCATTTTGCCAGTGACAATCAATCAATGCCCCATTAACAATATAACTGGAAATCCCTATTCTTTAGAAGAAATGAGGACTCGAGCCAACGATAGTGGCGGAGCTTATACCAATGTTTCGTCTGTTTCGGTTCGCTATGGAAACGATGGTCAAACCAGCTTGGTAATTTTTCAAACCAACAGAGGTGAAGTTTCTGTGCCAGGATCAGAGTTTCTAGAAGCCTTTAATTTACGAGCCCCGGGTTTTGTTGCTATTCGCTCTCCTCTTTTTAATATTGAGAAAAAATAAGCTATAATCAATCTAAGACTAGAAAAAAAAGAAATAAAAGGTTAAGAATTGGCTAATTTGGCCATAAAATAATTTGTTAGAAACTATTAGAAACTAGTTGTAAAGTTAGAAATTGTTTTTTTATAGGAAATGGCACTTATTTATAAGGCTCCCAAAGAGAAAACAGAAAACGCTTCTTTTGATAACAAAATGGAGGTTGTTAATCAAGAGCCAAGTAGCCCCTCTTCTTCTGATCACGATAATAAAGAGAATAGTTTTTTTCATGAAGCTGCTGACGGGATTCGTCCGAGTGTAGGTTTATCAATCAAACCTAAGAGGGTGAGATTTTTTGATAAAACCGAGGACGAGGAGGCCTTGGTTGTTTTGCGTCGTCATCCGCTCGTCAAGATTCCCCCTTTAATTTTATTTTTAGCGATGTTTTTAGTTGCCTCTTTGACGGTAAGTTTTGGTTGGCTAGATTCTTTATCTAGTGGATTGCGAACAATGACAGTTTATGGTTGGTTGGTTTTAGCCTTTTTGATTGGTTGGTCAGCTTTTTTAAACTGGTATTTTAACGTCAGTATTATTTCCAACAAAAGAATTATTAACGTTGACTTTCACGATTTGATTTATCGAGAAGTTTCTGATGCTAACCTGGACAAAATCCAAGATGTTACTCACAATATGGGTGGCTTATTGGGAATAATTTTTAACTTTGGCAATGTCTATGTTCAAACGGCTGGATCTAAGCCTCAAATTGAATTTTTAAAAGTTCCTCGTCCAGCTGAGGTTGCTAGTACTTTGAGAAAACTAAGAGAAGTGGCAGTCAGCAAAGCAAACAACAAATAATGAATCTAAATAATCTTTTAGCTGAATTTGGTTTAATTTTCTTGCTAAAATGGTTTTTATTATTTTTCTTTGTCGGTCAGATTATTTTTCTTTTAATTGTCGGACGACAAATAGTTTTAATGGAAAACCTTTTTAAGACCAGCCTAGACTTTTTCTTAAGGGTGGGAAACTGGCTTTTATTGGCCTTGTCGGTTTTGGGTTTATTAATTTTATTGTTCACAATTCTTTAAAGTTAATTGAAAGAAACTATGGATAACTTTTCCCTAAAAGTCGCTAAAATTTTAGGAACTGGAGGCAATAATGGTTGGGCTCAAACTTATTTTTTTTCTCCAGAAAATAAAGACTTGTTAGAAAAGAGAGGATCTTTGTTGGCCTGCTTTTCTTTACTTGGACAAGATGAAATTAACCCTGAGTTTGGACAGGAATTAATTGATCGGCTACAAAAAGAATATTACGATCAACCCAGTGGTTGGCCGATGGCAAGGCTAGTTGAGGCTCTGGAGGCTATTACTAAAGAAATAACCGAAAGTCAGTTTGACTTTGCAGTTGAAATTGTTGCTGGGGTTTTCTGGAAAGGGGTTTGGTATTTTGCTGTTTTGGGCGAGGGAAAAGTTTTGGTTAAGCGAGGACCAACCATTTCGGCAGTTTTAGTCGGCGAAGGACTGGGTCAAGTGGTTTCCTCTTCGGGAAAAGCCGAAGCTGGAGACTTGGTGATTTTGGGAACAAGCAGTTTTTACATTTTAAGAGACGATTTAATTCAACAAGCCCTTGGCCAGCAAAGCCTAGAAGAGACCGCCGATAAATTATCCAGTGGTTTATCGATTTCTTCTAAAAACAGTGATGCAGCTGGTTTATTAATTGGACTAGTTAACAAAAAGAATCAAAGTGAAACTGGAGCAATTATTCTTGAGGAGAAACAGGAAAAGAAATCTTCTTTTTCCACTTTTAACCGTTTCAAGTCTTTTCCTTGGAAACGCTGGTCAGTTCTAGCGGCTGGCTTTACTTTAGTTTTAGCTTTGGCAGCCGGAGGATATTTCTTTTTTCGCCAAAACAACTTGGTTCGACAAGAAATGAGGCAAGAAGTCCTTAGTCAGGCTCAAGATAAGTATCAAGAGGCTCAGGGGCTGGCTTCGCTAGACAAAGATCAGGCAATAGCGACCATTGCTAGGGCCAAAGACCTTTTAGACTCAATTTCTTTTGATCGAACCAGCCAGGAAGAGGCCGATCGCTTAAGGGAAGAACTTAATCAGTTGTTGATCACCTTAACTCAAACCCCCCCCGAACCAGTCGAAAGTTTAACGGAATTTTTTTCTTTGGCACAAATAGAGGAGGGATTAAATTTGGCGAGCTTAACGGCCACTGGCAGAACGATTTATTTACTGGATAACAATCAGGGAAAGGTTTACTCTTTAGATTGGGAAAATCGCAGGTCTGCAGTTATTCTGGGCGATGAAAAAATTAAAAAAGCAACGGCCATCTTTTCTCAGGCGGGCAAAATAACCCTTTTAACTGATGATGGTTTTTATGAAATTAACAATAACAGGCTTAACAAGACGATTGAAACTAACGACTCCTGGGGTAAAATAGTTGATTTCTCTGGTTGGTTGGGCAGCCTGTATCTTTTGGATGTCCAAAATGGAACAATTTGGCAGTATCCAGCCATCAGGGCTGGTTTTGGAGCGATTAGAAAATGGAACAAAGAAGATCTGCCTCAATTAACCGAAGGGGCTAAAATGGCGATTGATGGCGCGATTTGGTTGACAGGAGATAATCTTTATAGATTCTTTCAGGGCTATCTAGAAGAAACTTATAGTGTGCCCAATTTAGGCAATCAAGTTTTAATTCACACCGCTGCCGACTTCGCCAATGTTTATCTGGTTGATAAAAACAATAGTCGATTCTTGTCTGTCAACAAAGAAACAGGTCAAATTGGTAATGAAATTAAAGCGATAGATCTTGATCAAGCAAAAGGATTAATTATTTCTCCCGATGAAACTGTTGCCGTTATTGGCACTCAAGATAAGCTTCTAAAGGTAAACTTAGAGTAGAAGAGCAAAACAAAAGAGCCTTTTTGGATAGTAGTTAGTAGTATGGAAAAAACCACGAACCCTTATTTTGGTGGAGATGGGGAGGTGTGACCTCCCGTCCGAAAATGACTTTTTAAAATCACTACAAGCTTAGTCGATTTATAATTTTCTCTAAAATAAGGGCAATCGACAGCCATTTTAGAGTTAGTCTTTAGTTTTTCTTTGTCGAAATTACCTTCAAGACGGGAGGTAATTTGACGCATCTTATCTGTGTTTTCACCTTTGGGCTTCCGATAAGAAAAAACTCCCAAAAATGCTCATGTTTTAAGCTTTAAGCAAATTAAGCAAAAGCAAAATTTAGCTCTGGCTCAAACGAGTAGTCGACATTTCTGTCGGCATTTAGTTTTGGTTTTGTTTAACGGGCTTAAACCATTCCCGGCTTGCGAATTTTAAAAGAACCAAAATCGTCGAATCAAATACATCCCCTACAGTCCACTTTCGCCGAAAAAAATAAAAATTTTATTTCTGTCTTAGCTTTGGCGAAATTCCTGACTACGAAGACTGGGGAGTTTCTTTCCTTCAGTCTTCTTCTTTTTGCCTAAGGCAATTCTTAATTTAATAAGATTGCCTTTATTATACCACTCTAGCGGCAAAATGATCAATTTTTCTTGCTTAATTTTATTAAACCAGGCAATAAGCTCTTTTTTGTTTAAAAGCAATTTTCGAGTTCTTTTGGGGTCAAGAGATTCGCGATTAGTCTGATAAGGGGCAATATAGGCCCCAACTAAAAAGGCCTCTTGGTTTCTAAGGTGAATTAAGGCCCCGTCAAGATTTGCTTGGCCAGATCGTAAGCTTTTTACTTCTGATCCCCATAAAACAACCCCAGCCTCCTTTTCAGCTATAATTCGACAATCTCGATAAGCTTTATGGTTTTTGATTAGCATTTTCTGAATTAATTTTTCAATTTTTAACAGTTTAGATTTTAAAAGATTTTGCTGTTTTTTAAAAAGGGGCTAGTGGTCAAAAAACCAAAAGCTTCCCAAAAGACCATTAAAATTTTTTTAAAGAGGAACAACAAGAACAACTAGGTTTTATTACTTTAATTTTATCATTTATTGGTTTAGATTAGATTTAATGTCTGGTCTTGTTGGCCACTTACTTGACTTTGTTTTTTCTTCTGCCTGTTTGGGTTGCCAAAAACAGGGGGCTCTTGTTTGTTCTGCCTGTCAAGAGCGACTACCTCTTTTGACAAGACAAATTTGTCCTTATTGTGGCAGGCCATCTTTGACTGGTCAGATTCATGAGGATTGTCGTCATGGCTATTTTCTTGACGGTCTAGTTTCTGCTTTTTCTTATCGCTCTCTGTTTAAGGAAATTATTGCTCAAATTAAGTTTGAGCCGTTCGTTTTTTCTGCCTTGGAAAATTTAACTAATTTTGCCCTAGATTTTTTTAAAAAAGAAGAAAGTTTTTTAGTTTTTAATAACTTTCTTAAAGAAAAACCAGTAGTTATTCCCATTCCTCTTCACAAGAGCAAGTTTCGCCAACGGGGTTTTAATCAGGCCAGAATTATTGGTGAAAGAATAGCTGATTATTATGGTTTGCCCCTAGAAGACAAGCTTTTATTAAGAAAGAGGTCAACCAGCCCTCAATTCGAACTAAACAAAAAGGAGCGTCAAAAAAACATTCGAAATGCTTTTGTAATTAATGCGGACAGGCTTGGTAATTGTCAAGAAAATCTGCCTCCTGTTTTATTGATTGACGATATTTGGACTAGCGGAACAACCGCCAAAGAAGCTGGTCGAACCTTAAAAAAAGCTGGTCTTCCCAAGGTTTGGGTTTTAACCCTTGCTCAATAAAGGATAAATCTCACTAAGCAAGTAAAGCGATCCGGTAACAACTAATGGCCGATTATTGCTTTTAAGACTTTCTTTAAGGGCCTGTTTTGGTTCGCTAATAGTGATAGTTTTAGTAAAGCCTAAATTGTGGATAAGTGTCTCTATCTCTTTTGGAGGATAAATCATTTTCTGCCAATTACTATCAGAAGAAAAAATACTAGATATAGTTATATTATTAGCTAAAGGAATAATCTTTTTAATCATTTTTCTAATGTCTTTATCTCTTTTAAAAGCAATTAAAAAGTTGAATTTTTTTTGAGGGAAAAGCTCTTTTAAGGCTTCAGTAAGGGCGACCATTTTGGCCTCATTGTGGGCGCCATCGAGAATTATTTTTTTATTATTTTTTTGAATAATTTCTAGTCTGCCTGGAAATTGTGCCCCAGCAAGAGCGACCTTTATTTTAGGCCAAGACAATTTGAATTGATCGCGGCTGGAGATTAATTCAACTGTTTTTAGGGCCAGAGCACAGTTTTGAACTTGGTGACGACCGCTTAAGCCCAAAAGAAGAGGGCGTCCTTGATAAGAAAAGCTGGTTTTTTCAAGCTTGACTTGTTCGACTTGAAAATCTTTCCCCTCTTTTACCTGTATTAGCCAGGCCTGCTTTTGCTGAGAGGCTTTTTCAATCATCCAGCTGGCAGTTGGTCTTTGATCTCCAGTGATAACCGTTGAGTTGTTAGCAACAATGCCCATTTTTTGAAAAGCAATTTCTGTTAGAGTGTTGCCCAGAATCTGGCAATGATCAAAGCCAATTCTGGTAATGATGTTAATCTTTTGAGGGCTAACAATAGTGTTGGTTGAGTCGTATAACCCCCCTATTCCAGTTTCAATAACGGCATAATCAACTTTTTCTTGATAAAAAATTTGAAAAGCCATAACGGTTAAAATTTCAAAGTAATCTGGGGGCCCAAACGGAGTTTTGCTAATTTTTTCTAAAACAGGTAAAAGGCTATTAAGGTGTTTTAAAAATTGTTTTTTTGAGATTAATTGATGATTAATTTGAAATCGCTCCCGAATGTCAACTAGGTGTGGGGAAAGATGAAGACCAACTCTAAAGCCTTGTGATCTTAGAATTAGACTGAGCAAAAAGGCTGTTGAACCTTTTCCGGCAGTTCCGGCGATATGGATGTTTTTTATTTTGTTTTGAGGGTTGTTAAGACACTTGAGAATTTCCTTAGTTCTGGATAAACGATAAGCAGGAGAAAGGCCTTTTTTTTGCTTGCTAATTTGAGAGAAAAGATACTTTTGTGCTTCTGAAAAACTTTTAAACATTATCAGGAATTAAATTGTTATTAGAATAAAATAAATTTTTTAAAAAAATGAGCCAAAAGTGGTTATTTTGTTTTTTTGATGATATGTTTTTAAAAAAACTTGAACTGATTTTACCCAAAATCTATCAAGGGCGAATGCAACTTTCTCCACCCCCTTTCTGTTCGTTCCCGCTAGAAAAAGAAAAGAAAGATTTAGAATTTCTTCTTTAATAACAACAAGCATCCCAAAGTATTTTAAACATTGACTTTTTTACTTAATTTCTTCTTATAACCATTGTTGTGCATATTATTTTATTTTCAAGCACACCATTCTCTTCTGCTTGTTTTCTAATATAGTCTTCAAACAAGTTTCTTTTTTTTGGATATTTATCAATTAGCTCCAGACACCTTTTTCTCAAATTATGAAAAATAAAATCGTTGGAATGTTTGATTTTGTTGCGATTAAATATGTCGTTCTCTATTAATTTCATTTCCGCCGAGTTTATTTGTTGAAGAATTGTTTGTTTTTTGGAGTATAACGGATGTGTATAGCTGACATTGTCTTCAATATAACCGTTATCTATGATTATTATTCCCGAGTCGCTTAAGCATTTTGACAAGGCCATCAATGTCGCAAAGCAATTTCCAAAAACTGGCCCAATCGACCCAAGAATTATGATTTCATATACCCCCAGTTCTTTCACTTTCTCCCTAATATCTCCTATCTCATATTTACATAAATGATCTACGCTATACTCAACGGCTTTTTGCTGAGCATCAGAAATAAATTCAGACACTGCGTCAATTCCATAGCAGGAACAACCAAATTCGCACGCAACTTTTATGGAAACCGCCCCCTTTCCGCAACCCAAGTCAAGAACCCTTAAGTTATTGTAATTAAAGGAATGTTTTTTAATCAATTTGATAATAACCTCTGGGTCTGAACCAATCTCCCAAAGATCTTGAAGTATGTAGGGTAAAAATGGGAAGATTTCTTTGTCGGAACCGTCCATTGTCATTACTACGCTTTCCTCAACGGTTTTTGCTATATTTCTTGAGAAGTTATTCATGGGGCTGGTTCTTTGTTCTCTTTGTTCCTTGGCGGTAAATTATTTTTATTATAAACAATATCGTCTTACTGAACAGTTAATGTCTTTTAATCTCATTACCCAACAACCACCATTGCAGTCATTCTTAAGCTTACATTTCCTGCAGGTTTCATCTTGTAAAAGCTCCCTGTCCCGATATTTCTTAAATCCACTTTCCCAAATTTCAGAAAAATCCCTTTCTAAAATATTTCCTTCTGTAAAAGATGGAATATCCGGCTGCTCGGGACATCCTCTTATTTTTCCATTAACGCCAACACAACAAGCCAAAAATCCAACCGGGCAAAAGAATGGTTCACTTCTTACCTTCTTATCATATTTTTCTAAATAGCCAAGATTTTCCCCAAACTCAATTCTTAATTTCTTTTTATTCCTTTTTATGAAATTTAAAAGTTTTAAAAACTCTTGCCTATTTAAGTATAAATTATCATTTTGTTCAACCTTTCCTATTGGCATAACCGAAACAATTTTCCAAATATCAACATCTAATTTCTTTACTATTCCTATAAGTTTCTTTAAATTCCTAATGTTTGAAGTGGTAATAACCGAAGATATTGTTATTTGCTTACATTTATTTTTGCGAAGCAAGTTTACTCCGTTAACAGCCCTTTGAAAAGCCTCTTTATTTCCCCTTATCTTATTGTGGACCTCTTGAGGCCCGTCTAAGCTAATCTGGACAGAATCAAAAACCTTAGCGATAACTTTACTGTTGTCTTCGTTAATAAAGAAACCGTTCGTTGCTAAACCAGTTTTCAGTCCAACTTCTTTTGCAAAAGAAAAAATTTCAAAAAGGTCTTGTCTTAATAATGGCTCTCCACCTGTAACAACGAAATACTTAACTTTGTAGTCTGATAGTTTTTTAACGAGATTCTTTGTCTGTTGAGTTGTGAGCTCTGTCGAATATTTCTCTTTTTTTGCACCACAGTGTTCGCAGCTCAAATTACATTTTCTGGTGCAATCCCAAATTATAAACTTTGGTGGAGGAACAACGCCTATTTTATAGGACAATAAAAAGCTCTTTTGAAAACCAATAAGTTTGATTTTCGACAAAAGATAATTTGACATCTACTGCTTGGGTAATCCATCGGTTGATTTTGGTGGTTGAATTTTTTGATTTTGTTTCTTTCTTCGGACAACTTTTGTTATGAGCTTAACAATCCCAAATGGTATCGCAAGTAAAACAAGCAAAACAATAATAGCAGATATCCACGAAAGTCTTGACCAGTATAGTAATAATGAATAGCACAATTTATTGCCCCCGCAGGCTATAAGCTCTGGAGGACCATAAATAATTACTGTATTTGGATTAAATTCTTGAGCCAAAGCATGAGCTGCTTTTAAAAAAATGGCTGTTAATACGCTGGCAACTAGAAAAATAGTTCTATTTAAAAATTTTGATATTTTTTTCCTCATAAATTTATTTTTAAATGATGATTAAAACTATTTTAATAATTCTTCTATTAAAAAACACCAAGCGTTTTAGAGATTTCACTGTTATATTATTATGTGCGACCGATTTTGTAAACGCCTCGTTTTCAATTTTTGAAAGGGTTATGTGTTTAGCACCAGATTTTTTTGGCTAAATTGTCTTGCGTTAAACCAAGCTTTACTCGTAATTTCTTGATGTTGTTCCTAATTGTATTTTTATTACTTGCCACATCTTAGGATTCTGACAACTTAAGATTAAATTGGTGTTTATTTTCATTTTTTTATGTTCCCAAACAAAATGAACCTAATCAACAAAAACTCGCCTCTAGCGTCCGCTTTGTGGAACAAAGACATTTCCTAACTGGCGGAGAGGGAGGGATTTGAACCCTCGATACCCTTGCGGGCATACATGTTCTCCAAACATGCGCACTAGACCGCTATGCGACCTCTCCAAAAGTTAATTTTTTTGCCACCCTTATTATATCAATAAGTTTTTTTGAGAAGAAAATTATAGCTAACGGCGCTTTTTGTTGCCCCTCATATTTGATTGGTTTCTTTTTTTAGCGTTTTCTCTTAAAAAGAAGATGATCTAAAACAACCGATTAGCCAAAACCCCTTCAGCTTGTTTTAGAGCTTTTTTAGCTGAATCAAAAGTGAGTTTTTCTTGAGCTTTGGCAAAAGAAACCCAAGCAATTTTTTCAATTTCCTCCTTGTCAAATTGCTTGAGACTTTCCTTAGCCTCGATCAAGAAGTAGGTAGTAGTTTTAAAAATTTTTTCACCATTCTCAACAAACCACCACGAAACTCTTCCGATTCTTGTTATCATTTCCCCAATAACACCAGTCTCTTCTTCTACCTCTCTTAGGGCTGCAGCTTTGGCCGTTTCACCTGCTTCGATCCAGCCCTTAGGAAATTGCCAGCGATTAGTGTCTTTTGGTTGAATTAACAACCAAAGAACCCTGTCGCCCTCTTTTTTATAAACGATTCCACCAGCAGAAAATTCTCGTTTCATAAGCGTTCCCGGCGTGATTTGAACACGCGACCTACGGTTCCGGAAACCGTCACTCTATCCAGCTGAGCTACGGGAACAAAGAGAGGGCGGAAGGGGTGGGGCTCGAACCCACAAGCCATTTTAGCGGCGCCAGTTTTCAAGACTGGTGGAATACCATTATCCGACCCTTCCCTTTATTTTGGCTATCTAATCTTTTTAATTTTCAGCCTCTTTTATGGAAGCCAAATCAATTACTCCGATAATATCATATCTGTTTCCGTCTGGACCCCTCATTTCCTCCTCCAGTAAAACACCAGAAACCTGAACTCTTAATCCAGGCTGAGAAAACTTATACTCCAGGTCAAAACTAAAGAGATTTTTTAGGCCATAATAGTCGCCGTCATTGTCTTTTAAGCCAATGGCACACTCCATGGTTTGTGGGCCTGAACTGATTTTTGGCAGGCAGGTTATTGTTCCAGAGATCATAATTGATTCCGAAACAGGGGACGGCCCTTCTTGTTTTACTTCTTCAACAAAATGCCTTCCGTCTGGTGTCCAGCATTGTCTAGGAAAAGATTCTCCCACAGGAAAACCAGCCTGAGCACATTCTTTAAAGTTGGTTACTGCTTGTGTTGATAATGGTCTTTGCTGGGCTTGCATAAAATACACACCCAAGCCCAAAAGGAAAAGAGCAATTACGATGATAAAAGCAGTTTTTCTACCCACAAGATTTATTTTAATAATTTAGACCCAAGCCTCTTTTATTATATACCCGCTTGGCTTTAAGTTCTTCTTGTGGAGTGTTTATTATCACGAAGACGAAACCAGCCCGTTTTTGTTTATTGAAATTTTAACAACCCAATAATTCTTTTAGTTGTTCTAGGGTTCTATAGCCAGTATGAGTCTCATCATTAATTAAAAATCTTGGCACTGAACCCATACTTGAATATCTTGCTTCTACTTCTACTCCCAATTCTTTTATTTTCTCTATCACCCTTTCTCTCTTAATTTGTTGACACCAAGAACATTCAGGGCGGTAAAAGTAGGTCATTTCTGCTGTTTGACACTTTAATTCTGGTCGAACTGTGGGCTCTCTTGAAGAAGTTAATAAATAAACCCCCGCCCCGCCCAAAACAATAATCGATATTATTGTTATGATTTTTTTCATAAAAACTATTTAAGCATGTTAAGAAGGTAGTCGCAAGAGTTTGTCTTCAAGGCCTTTTTTAGTGGTTAATACTTTTTAAATCAAACTCGCGAGCGCTATGACAATAAGTTACTTTTTCTTCTAAAATCCATTCAGCGTCAATGTTGAGTCCTTCTTTTTGTGAGTTATAGTATATGACTTGATTAAATCAGGGCGAATTGGCCCCAAAACTCTTAAGCTTAACCTTGAGGCTTCTTGGACTATGCCCTGTCCAGTACTGCAAGAATCAAAGATAATTGAAGTGCTTTTTCAAGTGCTCCAGAAACAGAGGGGATTAAATTTTCCATATCTTCTGAGATTAAGGAGTTATTACGATTAGCCTTTCTATAAAGAAAAGAAATCGTCAAGTTCAACTGAGCTCTTTGGCCATAACGCGCCATAACCGATTATCATGCCAAACAATAGTTTTCTACTCTGACTGTGAGTAATGGCTCTTGCCAGTTCGCGACTATCCTCAATCTCATAAACCATAAGGCCATATTTCTTTCCCAGTGTTTGTTCGTTTTGTAGTCGAGCAAATAAATTTAGCACTTTGTTTTGAACAAACCCTTGGTAAAAATACCCATTGTGGTCATAGAGGGCTACTGCTACGATGCCTATTTCTGTCACAACATTACGATTATCATATTGGGCAATGAGTACTTCAGGGGGATATCTAAAGAAGTTTCTGATGCCAAATTCCTTTCGTAATACTTGACAAATACCCGACCTCTGCCGTTCAAGATGTAAAACAGCATTCATGTTGTCTACCAGTCTTGTGCCTACATTATCGGGATTACCAAAAATGTTTTTACTAACAGGGCCACCATAAAGAACTTTCTGGACAAGATCATCAATGTCGGGAATATATTGCTTTAGTGTTTCTGTAATCTGTTGATAAATTGGATCGTCCAATTGTATTATATCGGAGGCAGGAAAACTTTTATCAGAAAATTGGTCATAATAAAGTCTCATCATGTTTAAACCAGCAACTTTTCTGGAAAAATCTTCATTATTATTGTAAAAAGACAAAACTAGCTCTGCTGCATTTTTCTTCTGTTCGACTGATCCATGTTTAAATATGACTTCAAAATAAGACCGAAACACTTCTGTATCGCCAGGGCTGTGAATCAAGTCAAATCTGTGGGAATCTATTGTAGATAAAATATGTGTTCGCTGTTTTTCGGTTCCGCTTACAACAGTAAAAGACAAGCACCGAAGAGCGACCCTTCTATTTTTATCGTCGCCATCACTCTTAATGCCTTCTTCTATCGCCCCCTGCATTATTACCTGCAAATTTTGCTCTACAAATGAATTTCTTAATTGATTTAACTCAGGGATATCTGCTACAGAAGAGGCTGTTCCCATGTAGTTTATTATTTTAAGGGTTTCAAGATAGTAATTATCTTGTTTTAGTGTTTCACCCATAAAAATAAGAGCAGAGGGTATTCTGTCGATTAATTGGCTGCGCTGTTCGTTTGATGAGTTTTTACTAATTCCCCAAAGTTCATTTTTAATTTCTAGCAATCTCTCTCTTGGGGCTACCCCTTGCTGTTCGAAACTAAAAGTAGTTTCCCCAGTCTGTGCTTGTTTCTCCATATGATTATTTTATTAAAGTTTCTCTTCAAACACCAATTTTTAATGTTTCTGTCAGAGTTTAAGGCTTTGATTTGTTTCTGGCTTTAGATCTAAGTTTTCAGCAAAAATAATGGGCATATTTTTAATATTTTCACTCACAATACAAATAAAGTTTTATTAATTACCAGCTCCTTGCCTTATTTAAAGCGAAGCAGGCAATCACAAGGTTTATTTTTTAAAATCGTTTTTTGTTCTTGGAGGGTATTAATAAACGCTTTTTGACTAATTAAGCCTTTGGCTAATTTTTCCTCAAGTGGGGAACGATGCTCATATCCCCGTCTTGCAAATTCCTCTGTTAGCATTTTGTGCCTTTTGTAAAGCGCCTTTGTTTTTCCAGCCCAACGCAGGGTCTCGGGGTGTCGAGAGTAACCACCCCTACCTTCATGTTTGGTTAAAATGTTCCATAAACCATGAAGTTCACGGTGTTCGGCGAGTAAATGTTTCCTGCACAAATATTTTGGCGATATATCCCAGATACGCATATTACTTTTTTAAAAAAACAAAAAAAACATCCGCACCAAAAAGACAAACCCCAGACCCCAAATCATGTTAATCGGGCTGTTCTCTTTTCTCTTTAAAAACCTAAACCACAAAAACACATATACAAATAAGATTAAGATAAGGATCAAGAAGTAGTTCACAGCCCTAGTTTGGTGGCGATAAAGTAGGTTATAACCGAAACCAAAGCCGCCAAAGTCGCACCCCACGCCAAATCAACAACAGTTACTAAAACTGACCAGCCCTTTGTTAGTGCCAAATTTGTCAGATCGTAAGTTGCGTAACACACGAAACCAAACAAAGCGCCAAAAAGAAGAGCGTGTGTCCACGATCCCTTTTCCATGGCTGGATTAATAACAAAAACAACTAGACCAGTAATAAAAATTAAGTAAAAAATAACCGCCGCCGCCCAGTTAACGTTTGACTTTAAAAGTGTTCCGATTTGTTTAGCGTAAAAGTTCTTAGCCACTAGCCCAAGCCAAAGCATATCGATAACAAAAAAAACTGGCAGGGCGATAAACCAGAGCTTAAGAAACATAATTAATTATTCTTTTTCTTAATGCTTATAAAGGTGATTACTCCTAAAAATATAAAAAGACACAAAACCACAGTCCAAATTACACTTGGATATTGTCTGTTAAAACCACTTATCGAAAGGTGTCTAGCAAGAATAGCACCATACGCCCAAACAAGCACAAGCCCATAAGAAGCATAGCGATCGCGCAACATTCGCCACGAACCAATTAGGGCTCCGATCAAAAGAACCATAACCATCCAAACATTTTCAGGCAATCCAAATCGATTCCAGCCAAGATAAACTAGAAAAACGGTAATGTTGGCAATTGTAGCAACAGTAACCCAACCAAAATAAACACTGAAGGGCAGGCGCACCAGAAACTTTTCTTTTGGAGTAAAAATATGTGTAGAGAAAATATTCACAATTTTAATAAGAGTAATTAACAGTCCAATCATGAGAACGACAGAGAGCCAGATAAAATCATAGTGCCAAGCAAACATCCATGAAGCATTAAGAAGAGTATTTACGATGAAAATACGATTGATTTTTTCCACCAATACATCTTTCTCTCTTCGTAATTGATATACAGCGTAAACACCCAAAAGAATATAAATCAAACCCCAGATGGAAAACGCATAGCCGGCTGGAGCAAAGAGGTTTGGATAATTGTTTGATATCGTACCCGTGGTTCTACCACCGAGGGGAAGTATTACCGCCAAATGGTTAACAGCCACCATGACGACATAGGCCACCAGTGTTGATATTTTTATAATTAGCGGATTCATTAGTTTTATTATTGAAAATTTTGTTCTAATAAAATTATTTTATGTGTGATTATATTTATATATTTTAAAATATTTTTTGTAAATTTGGAAATTGCGACAAACACAGTTTTATTTATTTCTTAAATCACTTATAAATTGGCGGAGATGTTTTTCCATATTGTTTTTACTAAACCTTTTATTGAAACACAAAGCGCTTCTATAAAATTTTCTCTAATTTGAAGTGGACTTTCTTGCTATTACAATAAACTTTTTAAAATCAAATTCTTCTTTATTTTCTGCAGGTCTTAAAAATTCAGCTAAAACAAGAAATCTTGCTCTAATAAGAATTTCTTTTATTTCTTTGACAGAAATAATATTAAGAAAAATTCTTTCGTCTGACTTTAATGGTTCGACTAAAAATATTTCTTGTGATTTTCCCTCTTGAATTCCGATATAAACAACTCCCCCAGGTTTTAGCAACTTATAAAAATTATTAATGGTTTTATTAATATCTTTCTTAAAAATATGAATGAGAGAGAAGGAAGCAATAATGCCGTCAAAAATATTTGGTTTAAAATTAAGCCTACGGATGTCAGCTTTTTGAAAACATATTCCTGGGCTTTTTCTTTTTGCTATTTCAAGCATTTTTTCCGAAAGATCAATGCCGATTACATTAAAACCCTTGGAAGCAACATAAGAAGCGTCTGTTCCGGGGCCACAGCCTGCATCTAAAATTTTACCCCCCTCTCTAATCAATTTCAGAAAATCGTCTATATTCTCAGATGGCTTATTAAATTTAGCGACATAAGCAGTGCTTATCTCATCATATATTTCTGTGGTTAGCTTAGGCTGATTCTTCATTCTCTATTTCATTAAAACATCAATAAAAACATCTAGTTTCTTTATGGTTTTAGCCGTTATTTTAGCCACAGGGTTAGTGTTCTGCCAAACTATTGTGAAGATAAATGTTTCACATTAAAGATTCGAATCAATATAGTCTTGTGGCAACCCGCAATCCCTAGCACCACAAAGCACAGTCTTGTGATAATTTTCACTCGGAATTCCGACCTTCTCGCCCTTACGCAAATACACTAACGCATTAAACATTTTGCCATTTAAGTCCTGAACGGTTACTTCCATCCTTTCATATACTCTCGGGTAGCCTTCATAACAGTCGAGAGAATTCTTGTTGTCTTTCGAAATCTTAAACAACCCACCCCAAACGGCATCTTTAGAATTGTTTTTATTAATTATGTTTGCAACGGCACCCTTTCTTGTTTTAGAATAACCGTCATAAACGAATTTATGACTGCTCAATTTGGCAGGACCAATAAATCGACTACCAGGGCATCTTTCATTCATTTGGGTGTGATTCATGTTTGATCCGTAAGCAAAGTACAGCATGGTAGATTTATTTATCGGCTGAGTTCTTAATAGATTTAATTTTTTCCAAGGCAAGGGAATCTGTTTATTCAGACAATTTGTTTATTCTTTATTTTGGTTTTGCCTCTTTAATATTTGCCATGGTTTTTTTCACTAAATCATCAAAAGAAGCATTAGGCCAACAAAAACATTTTCTGGCTTAGCGGTGTGTATTTGAAAAAATCCGAACTGATTTTGCGACCGATTGGCTCGGCGGGCGGAATTCCCCCCGAACCCCCCTTCCGCCCGCCTCGCCTTGAAGCGGAAGCGAAAGTGTAATCTCCGGATGTTTTGAGATAACTTCGGGCATACTATTGCGTTGTAATACTACATTAATATCATCTTACTACAATGGTTACACTATTGCTTGTACCATTCTTATTTACAACGGAAATTTGGACACTGCCTGTTGGTAATTCTATCCCAATATCTGGACATGCTTCGTTTGCTTTCATTTGCGAGAATGCGCAGGCGCCAAGCAGTACATTATTGTTATCCGGAAGATTAAAGCGCAATGTTTTGCCATCTGGAGAAACAATGCCATTTAAATAAGCGGTATTTCTTCCTCGGAACTTTATCTTGTCACTAGTAAAAGCAATATCGTTATTGTTTGGAGTAAAACCTGAGCCGTAGATAGTAACTCCTTCTCCTAAAGAGCCGGATAAGGGCGCCATACTTACAATGGTTACTTGACCTAACGCTTCAATAGGTCCGGTTACTTCGATATCTACCTTGAATCCGTCAAGTTGGGCTGGTATTTTCGCTTTCAAGTCCGATGAATCGTTTTCTAAAAACACCTTGATACAAGGATTGCCTTCACATTCACCAATGCCAACGCCGACCACGCCGGGAATAGCCATCAATTCAGACGTATATTTTTCTTTTATTTGTTCAATTTTTATTTCTTCTACAAAATGTCCGCCATCGGGTGTCCAACATTGTCTTGGGTATGATTCCCCAACCGGATAACCAGCTCGGGCGCACTCCTCAAAATTAGTAATCATCTGCGACGGCGATGATTGTTGCTGGTTCAACACAAAATATACACCCGCGCTGATGAGAATAATTATAACTGTGATTATCCAAAGAATTTTTTTGTTCATAAGTTTATTTTACTTTATTAAATCTTCTATTGAAACACCAAGCGCTTTGGCGATTTTCGCCATAGTTTGAACGCTTGGCTTATTTACAGCACCGCTTTCGACTTTCATAAGCGTTGTGTATTTAATATCCGCCTTCTTGGCTAAGTCGTCTTGGGTTAAGCCAAGTTTACTGCGTAATCGTTTAATATTTTCGCTGATTATTTCTCCACTTGTCATATAAATAAAGTTTTGATAGTATTGTAGTATATAAGAACTTTATCCCTAATGTAATACTACCAAATAAAATGGATTTAATCAATAAAAATTCGAAAAGCCCGCTTCTGGCCAAAATAAAGTTCGAGCCGACATTTTTTCAGGTTCTTTGGCGGTTTGCCTTTTCGCTTCCGCTTCAAGGCGAGGCGGGCGGAAAGGGGGTTCGGGGGGAATTCCGCCCGCCGAGCCAATCGGTCGCAAAATCAGTTCGGATTTTTTCAAATACACACCGCCAGTTAGAAAAAGAAGGGTTTGGCTCGCCCTCTACGAGGGCTCGCCAGCCGATTTTAGACGCAAAATTGAATTTTTTGTCTTTGTTTTGCGAAGCAAAACGCCAGAAACGGGCTTTTCTGAATTTTAATCTTTTAGAATTATGAAGTATTTTATTTACACCCGAAAATCAACGGACAGCGAGGAACGTCAAATTTTAAGTATTGAATCCCAGCTTTCTGAATTAAAAGAATTTGCCGCCAAAGAAAAACTTGAAATCGTCGCCTCGCTATGCGAGGCGCAAACCGCCAAAGAACCTGGCCGAAAAATTTTCGGAGAAATGCTTGATCGGATTTGCGCTGGCGAAGCCAGCGGAATTTTGGCTTGGCATCCAGACAGATTGGCGAGAAATTCTATTGATGGCGGAAAGATTATTTACCTGCTGGACACAGGAAAGATTAAGGATTTGAAATTCCCGACATTTTGGTTTGATAGCACACCGCAAGGAAAATTCATGATGAACATTGCCTTTGGCCAAAGTAAATACTACATTGATAACCTTTCTGAAAATATCAAACGAGGACACCGCCAAAAACTGCGAAAAGGAATTTGGCCTGGCTTTGCGCCGCTTGGCTATCTCAATAATCATAAGACGAAAGCTATTGATACTGACAAAGAAAAAGCACCGTTAATTAGAAAATGTTTTGAACTTTATGCCACCGGCGAATATACGCTAAAGGCCATAAAGCAGTTTTTGGCTGATACTGAAATAGACAGCTATAAAGGCAATGTTCTTTCCTGTTCTTGTGTCCAGCGAATGTTAAAAAATCCTTTTTACTACGGCGTTTTCAAATTCAACGGTGAAATTTATCAGGGAATCCACGAGCCAATTATTTCCAAGAAACTTTTTGATTCTGTTCAACAAGTAATGAATAACCGGGGCAAGAAAAAGAGGAAACGAAAGCACGAGTTTGCTTTTTCCGGTTTAATGCGTTGCGGGTCTTGCGGTTGCTTCATTACTGCCGAAACTCAAAAAGGACATAACTATTATCGGTGCACCAAGAAAAAGCAAACTTGTAATGAAAAATATCTGCGAGAGGAAAATCTTGTTGAACAGATGAGAGATTTTATTCAAAAAGTTTCTTTGCCGTACAAGTGGGCTAAAAATATGCTTGCCGAGTTAGACAAAGAAAAAAAACAAGCCAAAAATGAAAGTAGAATTTTTGTTCAAAATCTCCACCGGCAAAAAACGGAAGCCGAGCAGAAAATTGAAAAATTGTTAGACCTCTACATTACTGGCGGGGCTTTGACGCTTGAAGAATATCAAGCCAAGAAACAAAAACTGCTCAACGAAAAACTGGAAATTGAGCAGAAAATCAGAGATTTTGAACAAGCGGGAAATAATTGGCTCGAACCGATGAAAGAAATGATTTTACAGAGTAGCCAAGCCAAAATTCTTTTGTCGCAAAGCGACAAAACGGAAATCCGTCAATTTCTAAAAAATGTCGGCTCGAACTTTATTTTGAAAGACAAAAAATTCAATTTTGCGCCTAAAATCGGCTGGCGAGCCCTCGTAGAGGGCGAGCCAAACCCTTCTTTTTCTAACTGGCGGAGGAGGTGGGATTCGAACCCACGTGAGCCATACGGCTCGCAGGTTTAGCAAACCTGTGCTATGGGCCTCTAAGCGACTCCTCCTTGACTTCTCAAATTATACCAAAATCAGCAGACTTAACCTAACACTTGCAATTAAAAAGTTAACTGATATACAATCATTCTAATGGTTGAAGACAGAAGAGAAGAAATTACCCAGCCTCCTCCTTTTCCGCAAGAGGTAATTCCCTCTTATCGAATAAAAACATTTCTTTCTTGGCAAGCTCCAGAAAGAAACTTTAAGCCTCGAAATAAGGATTTTTGGACTACCGTTCTTTCTATTGCTCTTTTAATTTCAATAATTTTATTTTTTGCTAAAGAATATTTTTTAATTGCCACTATTTTTGCTTTGATCTTTCTTTATTACATTCTCTCGACTAAGCCCCCTCAAAACACGACTTACAAAATTACAAATCAAGGCTTGGTTTGGGGCGAGCAAAAATATGCTTGGAATATGCTTAATTATTTTTTTATTGAAGAGGAAAACGGACAAAAAATTCTCAATGTTAACACCACGATTAATTTTCCCAAAAGAATAATTATGCTCTTAGGCGAGCAAGGCGGCAAAGAAGTTAGAAAAATTATGGAAGACTTCTTGCCTTACCACAAACCAGAGCCAAGCTTTATCGAAAAAAGCACTGCTTGGTTGGCGAAAACTTTCCCCCTAGAAGCTTCAGGCGAAAAGAAAAATTAATAAAAATCTCTTTTTTTGGCCCCGTTTTGCTATAATTAGCTTGTCTTGTTCCCGTAGCTCAGTTGGATAGAGCGACAGTTTGCGGAACTGTAGGCCGCGTGTTCGAATCACGCCGGGGACGCCAAAAGAGAGCTTAGGTGTTTTGGAATTCTAAAAAGATGGAGGAGTGTGAGAGCGGTTTAATCAGCAGGTCTCGAAAACCTTGCGAGCCGTATGGCTCACGTGGGTTCGAATCCCACCTCCTCCGCCAAGTTCTATATTCAACAAAAGCAAAAGACACCGCCTCGTCGATTTGTTGCTTAATTTCATAGAAGCAAAATCAAAAATAAGAATAAGCAAGCTGTTTGGAACAACAAAGACGATAAACTAACCCCAGATTGGAGAGAAAAGTGGCTTACAAGGCAACAAGCGCGGTTAAGTGTTTATAATTTCTACCCCATGTGACCTTGCCCTATCAACAACGTATTGGATCATCTCTGGCGTACTAATCCTTTTGTATTTCTCTATTAAATCTTGGTAGGTCAATTTTGCCTGTTCTGTGTTGCCGACCCGTAAATAGAGCTCGGCCAGAGCAATAATGTCTTCATTATGGAAATAAGCAAAGTTTTTCTTGCCCTCTTCTAATGTTTGGATAGCTTTTTCGATTTGTTCCTCGCCTAAATATAGATATGCCAAATTCTTGGCTAAGCGATAATACAGCTTCTGATCAGATATTCTTAATGCTTCGTAAATTTTGATTAGCTCAGTGCGAACTTGAATTGATTTTTCTGTATTGCCACTTTTTTGATAGAGATCACAAATTATGTAATAATCTGTTCTCCAGTAATTAGGGACTCTTTCTCTTACTTGCTCGAGGACAGCAACTGCCTCGTTAAGTTGATTGTTTTTTTCATAATAACTTACTAATCTAAAAACCCTGGAAGACTCTGTCCAATAGTTTTCATCGGTTTCTTGACCAAGTTGCATTGTTTTGATAGCTTCATTCATTTGTCCGTTTTGGGCATATAAAGAGGCCAGCTGAGCATATCCAGAATTATAGTATCTAGGGTTGAGAAATTTTGGATCTTTAAGTTGGGCTTCGGTGCATATGGCTATAGCTTCAGTCAATTGTTTATTTTCAGCATATAGGGAAGCAAGACGAGAATAACCTTCACTATATGGGGCCCTCCAAAATAATGGGTCTTTGTCTTTTGCCTCTTGATATATTACTATTGCCCTTTCTGGTTGACCCTCTTTTACATATAAATGAACCAAGTCTTCATAGAGTGGTTTGTATTTACCATTCCAAAATAATTTAGGATTGACAATCCTTGCTCTTTCAAACAACGCTATGGCCTTATCTCTATTATTCTGATCTTCATAAGCTCTTGCGAGTCCAGTAACATTGTCGTCCGTTTGAAAAAACGAAATCTCAGAGCCACTCTTGGCGAGCTCCATTATAATCACTACTTGATTAGGATCATTTTCTTGGTTTTCTAAAAACAGAGGCGAGGCGTAAAGGTAAGCCCTTTTAGCATAGAGTCTTGGGTTTCGTGTCCTTACTTCGTTCGCAAGTTCAATTGCTTTTAATCTTAAGGCAGGATTTTTCTCCGCTTGTTCTAGATATAATTCCATTAGTTTTTGGAAAGGTGGAGAGTGTTCGCCTGTATTCCAAAATCCCGTTTCTTGTGTTTCTTTAAATTGCTGGTATATTTCGATCTTTTTATCTATTTGATCACTATATATCCCAGTCATTACCGAAACATTATATCTATTCGAGTAGAAAGCCGAAGGGTTTTCAGTTCGGGCAAGCTCCATAAAAGCCTTTGCTTTTGTTTTGAGCTTGGTCGCTTCTTGGCCCGCCATTTTATTTGCTTCGCTTATAAAAAAATAAAACAATCGGGACACTTCTTTGTAATAGACAGACGGGTTTTTAACCCTTGTTTCTTCAAATAATTGGGTAGCTAGCTCCAAGTTACCTTGATGCGCAGACAATAATGCGTGGTCAGTGCTTATCCCCTCCCAATACAAAACAGATTGTGTCTCCCTAATCTTTTCAAAAAAAGCAACCCTCTCTTCTTCTGAAAGCAAACTCGCTAAGCCAGTATACGCACGAGTACTATAAGGGTTCATTTCTATACATTTTCTGAACAGATATATTCCAACTTCCCTATAGCCCATTGGTATTAAATTTGCATTATTGAAAGCAAAGGATGAATTGATACATAAATACCCATCCTTATCTGGAAAAGTAATCAAGTGTGGGTAGGGAACGCTTGCTTTCCAGACTTCCTTTTGGCCAGTATATGGGTTAATTCTAATTAATAAATTAGGATTATTTCTTACCTCTTGCAACTGGTCTTCGTTTGCAACAATTTTCCCCGTGTTTTCAGTTGTGTATATCAACACTCTAGAATCGGGAGAAATAAATCGGGCATTAGCTATTGCTAAGTGAGCGTACTTTAATGAGGACTCAATCTCCGTATCGCTAATTCCAGGATTATTTCTTGTTATCTGGGTTATTAATTGGTCATCTGTTCTCTCTTCGGAGCCATAATTATTACCAAAGTTGGCATCGACGACCAGTTTCGTTCCACTAGGAAGATCACATTCGTAGCAAACATGTCCTGCTGTGCTGTTGTCTAGAATTTCTTTTACCACACTGGTTCGGGCGTTAATGCCTAAATACTTAGAAATGGCAAGGAGAACATTTACTTTACCGGCACAAACAGCATCTTCTCTTTCTAACACTCTTATAAGATTGGTGGAGCTTTCATGGGGGAAAATTCGATCTATTTTGTTGGCGATGGGAATTAGTAATGACTGCATTTCTCTATCTAGGTCAACCAGTCGCTGTCTTTTTTCGTCTTCACCCAAATTTGACGAATTTATTTCGTTAGCCCGTCTATTTATATCGACAATTTTATTTTTGGTGGCCACAAGGTTTATAACCTCATCATTATCTGTTTCTTTTACAAAAGATCTCTCGATGATTGGACGACAGTGTTCTCTAAAATTATCGTTAAGCTTTTGGATTTTCTGCTTTGTTTCATCACTATCTAAAGGCGAACCGTGAACCTGTTCAATTTCATCTCTAAGCCGAACGAAAACTTCAACAAGGCCGTTGCTTTCTATAATCTGTATGTAGACAGGATCCGCTTCGCGTCCTTTTAGACATGAAGTAAGTTTTCTAAATTTACCGTTGAAGCCAAGCGGTCGCTGTATTCTATCTAGAACTCGCACAGCATTAAGAGTAAAGGCGGTTTCTAATTATATTGTCGGCAAGTGCTTCCCCTTGTTGAGGACCCATAGATGAGGAGATAAACCCTATTGCTCTGGGATTTTGAATTAACTTATTTAGTCGCGATGTGTAACTCTCGACTCGAGCTGTTGTTGGTTGCCCATCAGCCCCTTTAGTTGTTCTTTGAGACGGATTGTTTAATTTTGTAATATTATTTTCAACGAGGCGCAAATAATTAGCTTCTTCAGCTTTATTGCTACATAAAGATCGTGCGATTCCGCCTATTGTGTGTTCCCAAGACTTAACCTTAACGCCAATTACTCTTGTCGCTTCTCCTGTTTGCTGATCTAAAATGCTCGTAAAGATCCGTGCTTTAGCTGTTATTTCGGCCAACTTATCAATCAATTTAGGGTTTTTCCCTAACAGTTCTCGGACAAATTCATCTTGGTTAGATATTACGCTTAATTCTGGAGCAGACCTGGACGCATCCGTCATGCTACCAAGCGAAGCTTGTTCAAACAAAGAATGACGAAGTTGTGATGCCAGTTCAGTAATACCAATCAAGCTTGTTATTTGAGCCTGTTTTTCGGATGATAGTTCCAAGTAGTCATTTTCTGCTATTTTGACACCTCCTTGCTCCTGGAGGACAAAAGTTATACCAGGACTTGATTTTGTAAGTCGATCTTCCGCCGATTTTTCTATTTGTTTAACAAATTCTTCTGGTCCTGCTTCCATAGGTTTCTATCCTGTAAAATTTTTTTTATGTTAAGCGTTATATTTTAATTGTACTTGATTGGCTTGAGAATGTTAACTGGCGAAGACATTAAAAACACACCCAAGAGGAAGCTTGATTGTAGTAAACCAATAGATATAGTCCGGATAGCTCTGTATAATATTTTTAATGCTGTTCAAAAGCACTTTGTTGGTTTTTATATTCAACGAAACTGAAAAATGTTGCCTCGTCGATTTAGAAATTAACACCATATGTTAAGATTAAAAAAAGAAACTAATCAAAGCCCAACAAGATAAACTTTGATTAAAACTGCTAACACACTTTAATGTTGATGATGACGATTTAAGCTAAATAGCTTTATAGCAAAAAAAGATTTTTTTCAAACCCAAGAGAAAAGAAAACCAAAATGAAAGTATTGTTGATTAACGGCAGCCCAAACGAAAAAGGGTGTACATTTACAGCCCTAAGTGAAGTGGCAGAAGCCTTAAACGAAAATGATATTACCACTGAAATTATTCAAGTGGGCAATAAAAATATTCGAGGTTGTATTGGATGTCGCAAATGTAAGCAAACGGGAAAGTGTGTTTTTGATGACCTAGTTAACGAAATAGCACCAAAGTTTACTGATTGTGACGGCATTGTTATTGGCTCACCAGTATATTTTGCGTCGGCCAACGGCACTGTGGTGTCGTTTGTTGATCGACTTTTTTACAGCGTTAATTGTAATAAAACAATGAAAGTCGGTGCGGCGGTTGTGTCGGCACGAAGAGGGGGTTGTTCAGCAACCTTTGATATGTTGAACAAGTATTTTGCCATTTCGGGCATGCCAATTGTGTCTAGTCAATATTGGAACAGCGTGCATGGGTATACGCCTGATGATGTAAGAAAAGACGAAGAGGGGCTACAAACAATGCGTGTCTTAGGGAGAAACATGGCTTTTCTTATTAAAAGCATAACTCTTGGTAAAGAGCAGTATGGTTTGCCCAAGACAGAAAAAAGAGTCTTTACTAATTTTATTCGCTAAAAAAGACAAGCTTATTTTCTTCGCCAAATCAAAAGCGACAATTAAAACTTAAAAATTGAATTGTCGGTAAAAATGCTCAGATTTCCTTTAGAAAAAGCTGTTAAGCAGGAAGAGACTTTTTATTATTTTAGCCTTAACGCTTGGTTGTTTAATATTATTTAAGGCTAAAAATAACATCGGTAAAATTAGCAACAAAAGGGCAAATAGGTTATCTATAAGGATATTTTTTATGAATATTGAGAAAAAAAGAACCTATTATTGAATAATATAGGACTATAAGGTATAATTTGGTTTAATTTTCGCAACAGCGCGAAAGGGTTTTGACAATCTGTTTCTCTAGGAAAGGAGCAAAGTGGTCTCATTTGGAAGAGCGTTTTTGTATTGCTTGGCGTTGGTGTTCTTTCTATCTTGTGTTCTATCTGGTTTCTTCATGGTTTCCATTGGAGTCCGGTGGGTACTCGAGGACATTAACTTGAGTATAATTCCACTGCAGCTGATTGGCTTGCCATACGAGACAGTCTTAGGGCTGTCAATCTTGAGTTCAGTATCCGAGGTGGTCGCGGGCTTGTTATTCTTGGACTTCAAAGAAGTGGAGGAAGCTATTCGAAACGAGACCAAGTACAGGGTTCTCTTGCCGATCTTGAACGAAAAAACACTGCTGGGAGCGCGAATCTTTTTCGTGTTGATGTTCATTTATGACATCGCCACCAACATTTGGGGTAGTTTTATCCAAAACCCCAATCCGCTCTCGGTGCTGATTCAGACAATGTTTCTGACGTTGTCTGAATATTTTGTCATAATCGGTGGGGCGTTTTTCCTATCAGCTATTTGGGTTGGTTGCCGAACCCTGGCTGGAATAGGAAGAGAAGAGAATTCAAGCTAGAGGAACGTGAGTCCTTTTGGGAGACAGACTCTCTTTGTTTACCTTAAATTAGGTAAAAAATAGAGTCTGTTTCCCGTCCGTCCTTGGTTTTTTTAAGCTTCGTCTTTTCTTCGTTTTATTTTTCTTGAATTAAGCGAAAACTTCAAGAACAAAAAACTTGTTCATAAAAAAGAGATTCCTTTAGAAAACAGCTAATTTTTTAAACTAAGAAAGGATCGAGAAGTGTTTTATTATAAAGCGAAAAACAAAGCTTGATTGTCTAAAGATAGGCTTTTCATTTCCTCTAAACAAGGAAAAGAGATAAAATAAAAGCAATGCTTAGTCTCTCTTTGGATCAGAAAAAAGCTTTAGCGAAATTGCTGTCTTGGCAAAGAAATCCCCAGGGTGGTTTTATTACTTTTGGAGGATATGCTGGAACCGGCAAAAGCACCCTAATCGGAGTGTTGAGAAAAAAGCTTTACGAAGACGAGCCAGGGTTAAGAGTGGCTTTCGTTAGCTTTACTGGTCGAGCGGCTCGAGTTTTAAAACAGAAAATTAAACAGCAGCAATCTTTGCTTAGTCAAGATTTTGTCGGTACGATTCATTCTTTAATTTATTCGCCGATAATCGGCCCAAAAGGAGAAATTATGGGCTGGAAAAGACGAACGGCTATAGAGTTTGATTTAATTATTGTTGATGAGGCTTCAATGGTGGACGAGGAAGTTTGGCAGGACTTGCTTTTTTATGGCATTCCCATTATCGCTGTCGGCGATCACGGTCAACTCCCTCCAATTCGAGGTCAATTCAATCTAATGAATCAGCCCGATTTAAGATTAGAAAATATTCATCGTCAAGCCCAAGACAATCCGATTATAAAAGTGGCCACTGTTGCTCGAAAATATGGCGTTATTCCTGCTCTTGAATTTAGCCCCCAAGTGCTTAAAGTCGAAAAAAATAACCCCGAAACCGCAGAGAGGGTTTCGGAATGGTTAGCAAATTATCAGCCGAGCACTCTTATTCTGTGTGGTTATAACCATACCCGAGTGAGACTGAACACTCAGATTAGAAAAAACTTAGGTTTTGACTCTTCTCTCCCCCAGTCTGGTGATCGGGTAATTTGTCTAAGAAATAATCATCAAGCGGGAATTTACAATGGAATGCTAGGAACAATTAACTTTATTAAAAAGAAAAACAAAGACTGGTATTTTGCTGAAATCAACATGGATGAAGAAAACAACCTTCAAGGGGGATTAATTGCCGTTGATCAATTTAATCATAAAGACGGTCTTAACTTTACTCAAGAAAGAAGTCGGACTAAGGAGGGAAATTTATTTGATTTTGGTTATGCCTTGACAGTCCATAAAGCCCAAGGAGCTCAAAGTAAAAAAGTAGTTCTTTTTGAAGAGCGCTTTTCCAGATCAAGCGATGATGACTGGCGTCGCTGGCTTTATACCGCCGTTACCAGGGCGGAAGAAGAGCTTTATATTGTTGGTTGATGTCATTTTGGCCTCTTAGAGTTGATATAATTACAGGAAGATGGATCAAGTTGAAGAAGTGTTGTCAAAGGTTGATATTGTTGAGCTGATTAATGAACGATCAGCCCTAAAAAAAACTGGTCGTAATTTTAGGACTAACTGTCCTTTCCATTCAGAGAAAACCCCCTCGTTTATTGTTTCTCCCGAACGACAAATTTTCAAATGTTTTGGCTGTGGCATTGGCGGAAATGCTTATAAGTTTTTAATGGAATATGAAAAAATGGATTTTGGCGAAGCGTTAAGATTTTTAGCCGATCGAGTGGGGGTAAAATTAAAATCCTATCAACCCAACTCCGAGGAGACAAAAAGACGTCGGCTTTATGAAATTAATCATTTAGCCGCCGAGGCCTATCATTTTTTATTAACCGAACATCGGGCGGGCAAAATGGCTCGAGATTATTTAGCTAATCGGGGAATTAGTCAGGAAATGATAGCTGAATTCAGCTTGGGCTATGCCCCTAATCGCTATGAGTTTTTGGCTAAATTCCTAGTAGAAAAAAAGGGTTTTTCTTTTGAGGAAGTGGAGGCTTCAGGGCTAGTATTTAAAAATCAGCGAGGCAAACTAACCGACCGTTTTCGGGGCCGAATTATGTTTCCTCTTTATGATCATCGAGATAATATTGTTGGCTTTTCAGGGAGAATAATTATTCCCCAAGATGATGTTGGAAAATATATCAATACTCCAGAAACAGCAATTTATCACAAAAGCCAACTTCTTTTTGGGTTTAATAAGGTCAAAGAGTTTTTAAGAAAAACCAAGCAGGTGGTGATAGTGGAAGGTGAGTTTGATATGATTTCTCCTTATCAGGCTGGAATAAAAAACATTGTTGCCATCAAGGGAAGTGCTCTAACAGAAGAACAAATTCGCCTACTTTCTCGCTATGTAGAAGAATTAGTTTTAGCCCTAGATGCTGATAGTGCTGGTGATGCCGCGGCTAGGCGGGGAATTCAACTAGCTGTTAATGAAGGCTTAAATGTTAAAGTAGTTGACTTGGGAAAGTTTAAAGATCCCGATGAGGCTGCCAGGACAGACTCGAATTATTTGAAAAAGCAAATTAAAGAAGCTCGATCAATTTTTGATTTTTATCTTCAGTCAGCCCTAGAGAGGTTTGACACTAATACCGCTTGGGGGAAAAAGAAAGCGGTTGATGAAGTCGCTCAGATTTTGGCTGGTATTGAAGATGAAATTTTGCAGTCCCACTATGTTGGAGTGTTAACAAATAAATTAAAAGTTAATCAGGAGGCAATTTGGGAAAGGCTTCGGCGCTCTGGTTCTTCCTCTGATGAGGGACGAGGCCGCTATCAGCCCCCTCTTCAACAGCCGCGAAAAAATCGTCGGCAAGTGTTACTAGACTATCTTTTTACTCTTTGTTTTCAAGAAAAAAGACACCAAGACTTAATTGATCTAGAAATAAAGAGTCTAGTTGCTAACCCCGGCCTAGAAAGGATAATTGATCTTTTGGAAAAATATTTAGCTAACAATAAACACTTTGATAGTCAGAAATTTGCTAGCGACTTACCCGAAGAATTATTATCAATTTTTAATAATTTTTTTACTTATCCTCTTCCCGAGAAATTGGCCGATCCTCAATTTCAAGAAAAAGAAATTAATCAAGTTAAGCAAGAATTAAGGCTAATTGACCTAGAAGAGAGAAAAAGTAAATTGTCGGCTCAAGTTCGTCAGGCCGAAGAAGCCGGTCAAGAAAAAGAGGTAGAAGAGCTTTCCAGTCAGGTTGACGAAATTGGCCGTAAGATTAAACAGCTAACCTAATCTTGTGATAGAATAGAAAGAAGTTTTTTATGGCCAAAAAAAGTCTTTCTAAAAAAACCGCTTCTTCGCCTAAAGTAGCCTCAACTAAAAGTCAGGTTGACCACAAAGATTCGTCTAAGAAAAAAACCTTTCTTTCCCTTGAAGCAAAACAGTTGCTTAAAAAAGGTGAAGACGAGGGCTTTTTAACTCAAGCGGAAGTTTTGATTGTTTTTCCCGATGCTGAGGAAAGAGTTAAGGAGTTAGATGAGTTTTATTATTGGGCAATCAAAAGGGGTGTGGATGTTTTCGAGTCGCTTGACCTAGAAGAATCCAATCAAGAAGACTTTGCTAAATTTGCCGCCCAGATTGAAAAAATAGTCGCCCAGACTGGAGAAATTACTGATCCGGTTAGAAATTACCTAAAAGAAATTGGCAGAATTAGCCTTTTAAAGGCGAGTGAAGAAATTGAGTTAGCAAAAAAAGTTGAAGCGGGGTCGATTGAGGCTAAGAAAAAATTAACGGAGGCCAATCTTCGTCTAGTAGTCTCAATTGCCAAAAAGTATCTTCGCCGAGGGCTATCCTTTTTAGATCTAATTCAAGAGGGCAATAAGGGTTTAATTCGGGCAACTGAAAAATATGATTGGCGGCGAGGCTTTAAGTTTTCGACTTATGCCACTTGGTGGATTCGCCAGGCTATTACTCGGGCGATTGCTGATCAGGCTCGAACAATTAGAATCCCAGTGCATATGGTGGAAACAATTAATAAAGTTTATCGAACCAGTCGTCGATTGACTCAGAAATTAAGCCGAGAACCAGTAGCAGAAGAGATTGCCGAAGAATTAGGACTGCCTGTTTCTAAGGTAAAAACTGTTTTTAAGATTTCTCAAGATACCGCATCTTTACAGGCGCCAGTGGGTGAGGAGGGAGATTCGGTTTTAGGTGATTTCATTGAAGACGACTCCCGTCTTTCTCCCTACGAAGAGGCAGCCAGAGAGTTGTTGAAAGAAAATGTTGATGAAGTTTTATCGAGCTTAAGCGATCGAGAAGCTAAGGTTTTAAGGTTAAGGTTTGCCCTAGATGGCGATCGACCCCGAACCCTGGAAGAGGTGGGAAAACACTTTGGTGTTACCAGAGAGCGAATCAGGCAAATTGAATCAAAAGCTTTAAGAAAACTAAAACACCCCTCAAGGCGGAAAAAACTTCAAGACTATCTAGATTAAGCGGTTTAGCTAAGGCCTTTCCTGTCTGCTACATGTTATAATTTAGTCGTTTATTGATATTAAAAAATATTCCTCGGTAGCTCAGTTGGTAGAGCGCCCGCCTGTTAAGCGGTTGGTCGGAGGTTCAAATCCTCCCCGAGGAGCCAAGGCTGACGAGAGGTGTAAAAAGCTATTTTGTCAAACGGTTTTATCCATTTAAATCGGGTTATTTTGTCATTTAACTCCAAGTTCTGAAGTGTCATCTTTAAAAGTAGCCGTTTTTCGTGAACTCCAGAACTCTCAAACAATTTTCCTGCATTAGAAGCCAGTTTTAGTAGGTATTCCGAGGTTAAATAGTATTCCTCGTCAGCATAATTTAGTTTGGCAATCTTACCGCTAATTTCCTTCTGTTTTACCCGATACTCTTTCGTTTTTTCCTCATACTTATCCTTAGTAATTCTCCAGGCTAGCCCAAATAAGTATGGAGGTTAAGGAGTCCTCCCGGAGCCACTACAGATCCTGCAACAAATCCCCAACGAGGCTTCTGAAGCTAAATTAAGGTAACTTATCCACCCCAGGCACGAAAGCCCCACACAAGTCAACACAGGGGCACACAAGGTTAACACTTAACTGACCATTCCGTCTCCTATTACTTTCGTTGCCAATTCTCTAACAATCGGCAACACTTCTTGAATCCTGCGACGATCATCTGGATTATCTGGAACAATGGTTGGGTGATTACCCCTTAGCATCCCAACATGTGCAATAGCATTCCTCCCTCCTTCGTGTCTCAAATAAGCTGCTAGTGTCGTTCCCTGGCTAGTTAGCCTTGTAAGTAATGGAGTTATATTTAAGTTTGGTGCTTGGCTATTTATCCACTGGTCGACTCGATTCGTATCTTCCTCATTGTTTGCATTGAGAAATGCCAATTTGACTGTGTTGTAATAACATAAAAACTGGTAATAAATGCTTTCCGAGTTTACCGCTTCCTTGTAATACGAAAGTGCTTGCCACTGTCTCTCTGTCCTCAGTTGACCAAGTAAAGCAAGAATATCTGTTGAAATACCAAGAAAGATATTTGATCGTGGCTGGCGAATAAGCGGAGCAAATCTTTTCGGACACGCAGCGTTCGTAATCTCTCTAATGGGATACTTTTCCGAAAACACTAGCGCACTGACAAACCGTCGAGCAATTTCTCGTTCTTCTTCGTAGGTATCGTCTTTTGCTGGAATTATCAGGGATGGGTAAACATACTTTGTGCCGTTAATCCACCTCAGTTTCCTTCCTTCAAAATCAATGTAAAGCTCCTCTGGAGAAGATCCAAACGGCTCACTTCCTAGAATTATGTCTGTTTCATAAGCTGTCTCATATTGAAGGGCATACCCTTGAAATGCCTCCTGCCACCTTGAAAGACTATCCTCAGTTGAGAGTATTCTTGGGATCGCTTCTTGCTCAACTCTGCATTTTCTAGCAAGAATGGTTATCGCCTCGCTTTTTAACCAATCAATATCGGTATAACAGCTGCGTGGATGCCAGCTAATGGGAATTAACTCGTATGATGTTTCTACTCGCCATCTTCCATGTAGAAACCAAGTATTACTATCCGCTTCGCTCATGGCGTAAGAAAGTTCCTTACGATAGTGCTGTGGATTGGCTACAAAGTCCAAAGATATAAAAAGCATCTCCGCCAATTTGAGTAAAGACCCGATATTACCGTAATCTCTGTTGATGTCGTCCTGAATGTAATCAAACTTATTTTCTTCCAAAGTTTTTGTGCCTATCACATCGACTCTCTGACCGCCTTTTTCCATGTAGTAGTCATCTGCGTCCCTTTTAATCCCATCCTGCTCACCAAACTTTTTAATGTGAGAGTATTCCCAACCACTTAGGACTTCTAACTTGTTTTCTAGCTTTTTAACGACTTCATCCCAAGTTGTCTGAGGTTCAGTGCCTCTAGCCAAAATCTCCAGTATTTCAATTACAGCAGCGATAGCATTATCTCTTGATGGTGATTCCCAGTCTCGATATCTCTCAAACAATTCTTGAATCGCTCTGTGCCAGGTAGAATCTGGGTGTATGCCCCAGCCAGAACCATCAGCAATATCTTTGATGAGACTACGAAATGTTTGTTCACCTTGCTGCTTATAATTCTCCAAAAATTCCTTTATCGATTCTCTAACATTAGGGTCTATCTCTAACCTCGTTCCGTGTCTGAATCTTATGAAGGGCGTGTTTGTTTTCTTGCCGATTTTCTTATTTTTGCTCATAACTTATGTGCTATTTGAAAAAAGATATTTTACTAAATTGTCTGCAAATCCAAAGACTTGAAAAACCATCTCCCTATCAACAAATCTTTTCGCAAATCCCCAAACAACAGGATTATCCTTCGCATCTAGGTCGACTTCTTTCACTTCTCTCGTTTTAATATCGAACCGCTTCACCTTTCTTATAGCCACATTTTTTGTGATTTTCTTTATGTTGTAATGTAAATAGGGATTCCTGATAGTGTTTTTGAAGCTGATCAGCCTTTTTTCTGTTTCTCTATCAATAACGCCTAATTGTTTGGCTTCTTTAATGGTTGGGTTAAGTTCTACATTTTCGATTCGATCCCATTCGTTTTTATCATAGGCGTCTCCACACTTTTTCTTGATAATGGCGTGTTTGAGTGAAAATTCCACCAAAACGGCACTTAAAGAAATTGCAGCTCCATAAAGTCCGAATAGAATACACTCCCGAATTTCATCATAAAGAAAACCAATTGTAGGGATAGCAATATCTGGCGGAGAAGTGAATTTGGCTATGTTGGTTAAGGCAACTGCTTTTCTTTGGGAAAATATGCTTTTGACAGCTTGTTCAGGAGTCAATCTTTGGGGTTCATCAAACTTTACCCCTTGCTTCTGAAGCTCCTTTATTGTTTCTGGCTTGCTGATGATGTGAGTTGCACCCTTAGCCAGTTCAGTTAGAAGATCATTTATGTTTTTCATAGTTATTTACCAGGCTGCTTTAATTGTTTAATTAGACACGCAGGAACAATCCCGAAACGATAAAGATTATCCCTAACATAAATAAAATTAACTGTCCGTTTTCAACTTTTTGAGCGTCCAGGTGTATAAAATTCAGAATTTTGTTTATCTGTTTCTGTCTTTTTTTGAGGTCGGCATCATATTCTTTCTTAAAACTCTCTGAGCAGGAAAGTATCTCTTTTTCTGAGCTGATATCGAGACGATAAAGCTTTTCAAGAAAATCAAGCGCCTGTTTCTGCTGAAATAAATTACTGCTTTCCTCTAATTGAATTTTAAATCGCTTTGATTCAAGACCAAAAAACAGCGAAGCTACACCCAATATCAAAGATACGCCCAAACCAGCAAAACCCAGTTTTGTCAGCAGTGAAATATCAAAGTTTCCTTGTAGGGCAACAAAGATGGAAATTGTTCCACCAGCAATGGTAATTAACTGCAGTCTGAAGTTTTCAGAATCTTTTAGCAGGCTTTTATGCCTCTCAGAAATTCTTTTCAAGTCCTGAGTGACTTTATCTCTAAAATCTAATAGCGCCTTCTCACCATAGGGTTTCAGAAATTCTTCAAGGTCTTTTTTAGGATCAAAGTTTTTTATATCGATCATGCTATTTTTCTACAAAAACTGCCCAATTAAGGGCAGTTAAATCAGTAATCTTTGAGAGGAATATCTAATTACACCTCTTTGGTGACCAGAACTTCTTCTCCTAACATGTCAATGACTTTGACTGCCACTTTGGTTGGCTTTTCGCTTACTTCAAGTTCGTATTCGCCCTTAACTAAATCTTTCTGTTTTTCGGGAACATCCGAGAAACCAATCTTAAATACTTCACCGTTGTAGTCTGTGTCAATCAGCACCACATCGATCATCGACCTGAAATCTGGGATTTTCTTTTGCAAGAGCCCTGGTTCAAGCTCCAAGCGTTTAATGATAGTGGGTGAGATAAAGGATGTAATCTTAATCTTCACTTTGCCTTTCCCCATCCTCTTAATTTCTATCTCCGTTTTTGATGGCTCATAGCTCACAAAGTTTTTGTCTTTGAGGTCGAAGATAATAAACTGGCGCATGCGTTTCTTGCTTCTGGTGTCTTTATAAGGCTGTTTTTTATTCCATTCCTCAATCCAAGCATCAACCTTTGTCTCCCTGCCCAGTGAGATGACCACCACATCCCTATCCTCGTCTGGGCGCTTGTTAAGCTCATCAACGATCAGCTGTAGGTCAAGTAGTGTTAAGGGATGATAGAAATCTATAATCTTAACCAGCTCACCACTATCCCGCAAACCGTCAAAGAAAGTGTCCGTTTTGACCTTAGTAATTCCATATTGCTGGATAGCCAGTTCCTTAACCTCAGTCTTCAGGATTCTCAAATCGTAGTTATTAACCTTGTAAATTACGAAGGTGGGGTATTTGGTTTCCTTTTGATCTTTGATAATCTTCTGTAGTCTTTTACTGGTAACTTGAATTGCCCCCTTATTTACATCTACACCAATCCAGCGTCTCCCTAACTTTTGAGCTACAGCACAAGTTGTGCCAGAACCCACGAAACAGTCGAGAATTAAGTCATTTTTATCTGAAGAAGCCTTGATAATTTTATCCAACAATTCTTCTGGTTTTTGAGTTGCGTAGTCTTGGCGTTCATCGGATTGTGAATTGATATAAGGAATATCCCATACATCTCTGGCGTGAACTAAATTGTAAACGCCGTATTCGTCTTCAAAAAATTCAGCAGTTCCGCCACCGTAATCAATTACACCAGGCTTTCTCGACTTACTTTTTGTGTAAGCCTTTTCTTTCTGTAAATTAAAGGTTGGTTTGTCCGACTTAGAATAATAAAGAATTGTGTCGTGTTTCTGACTCCAGTTCCCCTTACTTGATCCACCCGTCCTATAAGCCCAAATAACTTCGTTTTGTAGATTGTCTTCTCCAAAAATCTCGTCCATTATCGTTTTAATGTAGTGAACCATCCTGAAATCAAGGTGGACATAAATATTGCCTGTTTCTGCCAGCAATTCCTTCAGTAAAATTAACCGCTCATACATGAATTGGAAGTATTCGTCCCTTTTCCAAATATCTTCATACATCGTCTGCTGGATGATAGACTCGCTATCTTCTTCAATCTTTCCTAAATCTTTCAATCCTCGCAGCTCAACTTTCCTTATGTAGTCTTTGTTACTGGCAAACGGGGGATCGATGTAAATAAGGTCAACCTTGCCTCTAAAACCCTGCTCCAGGAGTGTGGCTAAAACTTCTTTATTATCACCATGAAATAAGAGATTGTGCCAGTTTTTTTCAAGCTCATTGTATTTAGGAGTTTCTGGGAATTTGTCTTTCTTCTGGGGGTCAAAAACCTCTGTTAGTTGTGTCGGGAAGCCTGTGACATATTCTAACGGGTGTTTGTTGACCCAATGGAGTAGAGGTCTACCTTTTGGCGTTTCAATCTTTATCTTGCTTATCTTAGCCTCAATCTTCATCTCGTCAGAGAGAGACTTGGTTAATTCTTTATTTGTTTTATCGTTTGTCATATTTATTCTTGTTTTTGGTAAATCCAGTTAAAAACAGGTGCAACTTTACCAAATACTGATTCTCCTTCCTCTAAGAGCAGGAGTTCATACTTTATTTTATCAGGATTTATCGCTTCCAGCTCTTGCATCTCTTTTTCAGCTTCCTTAATCCTGTATTTTGGGGCTTTTACCTCTACGATTAAGGACTTGCCGTCTTTCTTGCGAATTAAAAAGTCGGGGGTATAACTGTGCCAGTCTCCCTTGTCATCTTTATACTCAAAGATAAAGTCAGTTCTGGCGGGATCGTTAATTGCGCCTGTGTAATAAATGTCCTCAACATTATCGGGGTCTTCACCGAGTTTGGTAAGCATTCTCTCAAAAAACTCTCGCTCATCTTCTGAATCAAAATTGTAGGGGTCGTAATGAAAGCCAAAGAGCGGTAACTGCCCAGCCTTTGCCTTGTAATTTTTCAGCTCCAGCACATATTTCTCCAGAGAGGTTTTGTTAACTCTGATGTGGGTCACATAGGAGGTTTTACCGTCAACAATTTCTTCTTCGAACCCCTTTTGCTTGATTAGGGCAAGTGCTTCTTCGACTGTCTCGTTAACCACTTTATAGCGCATGGTTTGTTTTTCTATTTGGGAACGAATAAGTTCCAGTTCAAACGCTCCAATTTCTCCGTCTGGGTATAAACCTTGAAGCAATTTATAAGTTTTTAGCGAGTCTAAGCGGTAAGTATGAGCTAGAACCACGGCAGCTTGGAACAGGTCGATTTTCCTGTCCGTTACCGTTCCTTTTTTAGTGCCCACTTCAACTAACACCCCTTTTCTTTGGGCTTTGGACATGGAGTAAATGGTTTTTTCAAAGGATTTGACCGTTTCTTTGCCTGGTTTATTGATTTTTAGACTTTCTTCAGCTTTCAAGTCTTCTGGGACTATCTTTTGGATGAGCTTTTTGATAAGTAAAGGCTCTAATTCAATTTTTCTAAGAGTTACTTTAACTGTTACCGTGTCGGTAGAAGCCCTGTTGAGATCATCCAGCCCCTCACCAAAGGTTTCTTGCAACTGCCGATCAAGAATGGAGACATTGTCTTTTGAGAGGTAAATCTTGGCTTTTTTGGTATTGCCGTTGACTTGCCTTAGACACCTGCTGGCAGCTTGTAAAACAAAGTTGTTGCTTGAAGTGAGTTTCCTTGCCAGAGCGGTGGCGAATAAGGATAGGCAGTTCCATCCTTCAGTGCCTTTGTTGACGAGTAAAAAGACCCTGTAGGGCAATTTATGGTCGTTGATGCGATTATCAAAAAGGTCTTTGATCTCGTCAGTTGACTTGTTATGCACTGGCAGGACAATTGATGGGTCAATTTTTAATGAGATGAGAGTTTGCTCCACAATGGGTTTAGCTTTCTCTAAGTCAGCGACCTGAGGGAAGTAGATTGCCAGTTTTGCATATTCGCCGTTATTAACTCGGACATCTTTGTATTCTTGGAAGAAATCTTTGACAATATCGATAACAAAGTCTTCCTCGGAGACCTTAGGATAAGCCATAATGTTGCCTCTAACCTCTTTAAGAATGCCGTCTTCGATGCCTTGGGATAGCCCATACCAGTAAATGACATCCCGCAGGAGTTGTCTTTGGTAGTATGGTGTGCCAGTGGTATTGACCACCGCCAGAAGGTTGGTTTTCTCGGCAATGTAGTTAATGGTCTGTCTTACCCGTTTAAGATCGCTTGCCAGCTCTTGTCCATAGGTGTGATGGGCTTCGTCTGAAAAGACTGCCAAATGAGGCAATGAAGTAATGGTCTGTAGCCTTAAATTAGCCACAAGTTCTTTGGCTTCTTCTATCCCAAGCCTTAACTGCCCAGATAGGAAAGATTTGGGGATGCTGTTCTTTTGAAGTCTTATTTTCTCAGTGTTGGTGACAACAACATTAAAGGAGCTGCCTCGGATAACGGGAATGTCTTTCTCGCCATCTCTGGTGTAGGTGAATTTAACATTGGTGATAAAGGATTTATAAAAACGAGGAGGCAGTATCTTATCATAGGGAGTATCGGAGATTTCCCTCAAAGCACCTAAAATGGTTTTCCCAGGCGCAAATACCAGAGCGTTTTTAATGAAGATGCCGTCCTCCTCCTGATATTCCAGTGCCATCGCAAACTCGGTGGCGATAATTGAAGCCATCAAGATTGTTTTGCCCGCTCCCATTGCCAATGCCAGAATGTAACTTGGATATGAAAGGGTAAGTGTCTCCCTCAGTGCTTCTAATTTATTTTGCTTTATAAAGGCATCATCTGTTTCAATTTTTTTTAGGATTCCCTGGGTAAGCTCTGGGGTGATTAAGTCTTCTGGCAGGTTTTCGATCAAGTGTTTCAATCCAAAGGCTTCAAAGAGGGTCTTCCCTGGAAAGTAATCCTTATAGAGATCAAAGATGTTGGGAGTGTTTTTAATCAGCCTGAGATACCAGTAAGTCTCTAATGCCTCGAATTGTGCCTTTCTTAGAAAGTTGCCTTGATTGCGCTGGAGGATGGTGGTAATAGCAGGATAGGAGGAGGAGTAACCTTGCTGTCTCCAGTTAGCGACATCTAATTTTAATTTTTGGTATAGATTGGTCATACTTATTTTTTATTTTTCAGTATTGCTTCAATATCTTTGGGATCATAGCGCCTGTCGCCTCGTTTATTAACTCTGACAGCCTTTAATTTCCCACTTTTGCCCCATCTGCGCAAAGTCTCTACATGCACATTTAGGATTTCTGACGCCTGTTTGATAGTTAACAGCTTGGGTAACTCGTCTTCTTTCTTCGGCATACCTCTACAAAATTATACAAAGAACCAGAGAAAAAAGGTATACTTGAAACAACATGCAAATTTCTTTTTCAACGATTTGTGCTTACCTTTTAATTGCAGGCTTTTTTGTGGTTTAAAGGTTAATCTGATCTGGTTCTTCAGCCAAAGATCTTAATAAAACAGCATATGATAAAAAGAGTCCGAACCTCCCCGCTTTGGTTATTCTTGCTAACACCCTTGGTATTCTGATTGCTTCTTTACTAAATTACTATCATTTTTCCAGCATTGGTTCTTCTTTTTTGGCTTGGGTTAGTATCTTTTTGATGATTTCTGGGTTTTCACTGCGTGTTGTTGCTGCTCGCTCACTCGGCAAGTTCTATGTTAGAACTTTAAGGAAAGTTGAAAATCACGATAAATAGCGGTAAAATCTAGCTGTATAGTAATTTGATGATTAGGAAGCCCGCAAATTAACAATCAAACTAAGAGGCCTTATTTGGTTAAGTTGTGTTTTTTTACTTCCCAGTTTTAAGATTCTTCGCTTATGATTTTAGTAAAATTTTTTTTGCCGTAGTCTTTCCATAAAGAGAGGACTAAAGTGGTGGTGAATTAACAGCGTTTTTTTGCTAAACTGAGAGCAGAGACTTATGCCTTTTCCTGTTGTTGTTTATTTATTATCGTTTGTTGGTATTTGGGTTGGCTCAGGGCTTGCGATTAAATCAGTGGAAAGACTCTCCCGCTCGCTTAAATTTTCTTCTTTTACGGTCTCGTTTATAATTTTAGGCTTGTTTACTTCTGTTGGCGAGCTGTCTGTCGGCATTAATGCTATTTTTGAAAATGATCCTGAAATTTATGTCGGCAACCTGATTGGTGCTTCTATTGTGCTTTTTATGTTAGTCATGCCACTTTTGGCGGTAGCGGGAAACTCGGTTCGTCTTCGTTCTGAGCTTCAAGGGTTTAACTTGCCGGCTTCTTTGGCGGTAATTGGCCTACCGGTTATTTTGGCGATGGATGGCAGAATTGGAAGAACAGACAGTGTTGTTGCGATGCTCTTGTTTGGTTTTCTTCTTATTATTGTTCAATCAAGACGAAGCTTAAAAGAAAAGCTACAAAATATCAACAAAAGAAATAGCGTTAGAGCTGGCAAAGAATTTTTGAAAATACTTTTTGGAGTGATGATTATTTTTGTTGCCAGTCGACTTATTGTTCAACAAACTATTTATTTTTCTGGCCTATTAAATGTTTCCCCTTTTTTTGTAAGTTTGATTCTTATTGCTGTCGGCACTAATGTGCCTGAGTTGTCGCTTGTTGTCAGGTCTATTTTTATGCGTAAACATCAAGTTGCCTTTGGTGGCTATGTAGGCTCAGCCGCTTTTAATACCTTTCTTTTGGGCTTCTTGACTTTTTGGTATGGACAGCCAGTTCTTTTAGCCAAAAACTATATAACCAGTCTCTTATTTTTAGCCATTGGCTTAGGAGTGTTTTATTATTTTGCCCGAACAAAAAACACCATTTCTCGGCTTGAAGGACTAGTGCTTTTGGTTTTGTATACGATGTTTGTTTTCACTGAAATATTGATTCGTTAAAACTATTGACAAGCCATTTTTATTTTGCTAGGTTATAGTTAACGTATGGCAAAAAAGAATCAATCGCTTTTTAAGGATTTTCGCCTTACTTGGTGGCAGGCAGGAATTTTTAAGTTGTCGGCAATGTCGTTTGGGATTATTTTGGCTGCTACCTTCCCCGATTTTTTCGCTAAAAATTTGTTGTTGGCTTGGTTAATACTTCTTGTTTCTGCTATTTATATTCTTTCTGTTCACCTTAAAAAGAAGTAATTATTTTTCTTCACTTTTACTGGTTTTTTATCCAAGCTTCTTCTAGAACAAGCTTAAAAACTTGAGATAAGTTGTTAATTAGATTAATCTTAAAGTCAAGAAAGAGCCTTTTTTTGAACGGTGTTTTTTTTGCGACACCTTATTTGGCATTTTTTTATTAAAAACCAAATGGAGAAAAAAGCGGGAAAAGTGTGGTTAGCAAAATTTTCAAAACTTGCTTTTTGGCTTTGGCTTCTGTGTGTTTTGGGGGCGATAGGAGTTATGGTTGCTGTTTTGGGCATACGCCAGGAGTCACTTGGCGAAGCGCCCAACATTTTTGTTTTTATACTTTTAGGGTTTGTTTTTTTAGGAATAATTTTTTTTGGCTTAGGGTCTCTTGCCTATTTTGTTTACAAAACAGAACTTCAGAAAAAGAAAAAAACTAACGTTGTTGTTTTATTCCTAAAAATCGGCTTATTTTTTGCCTTCTTGCCTTTTTATTTTTTTGGGCAAATTATTCAGCCCAAAGAAACAATAAAGAAAATTAAAGCTTTTGGAGCAAAGGGATTGTTTCGCCCCTTCAAATTAAGTCTTTTTTTGGCAAAGTCTTTTGCTTTGGGCTTGGTGGTCTTTGTGGTTCTTCCTGTTTGGCTTGGGATTTATGTTTTTGCGGGGCTAGTAGTTAATGAGTTGATAATTAAAGAGCATTTGAATCTTGCGACCGAACCAATTCCCCTAGCTGGTACGGGTTCAATGTACCCTACCTTTCCCAAAGGCCAAGGGAAAACAAGAGAAGAGCAAATTAGGGAAACAGTGGGGGCACCAGGGATGATGCGCTATCCGAGGGGGTTTGAGGCTCTTGGTCGGCGATTTTTGAGTTATGAAATTAGCAGAGGCGATATTGCCCTTTTCTTTAATGAAAAAACAAAGGAAATTACAGAAAAAGATGGCGAGGCGACTGGATTTGTTAAAAGAGTGGTGGCCCTGCCCGGCGACAAAGTTAAGATTCGGGACGGAATTTTTTATTTAAATAATGAACCGCAAAAAGAACCCTATACTAATAGGGCCCGCTCAACCTTTGGAAGTTCATATTTTTTAGAATGTCAAAGTTTAACCATTCCAGAGGGAAAACTATTTGTTATGGGAGATAATCGTAAGGGGAGTGGCGATTCAAGGCATAAACTGGGCTTAATAGATTACAAAGATATTAGTCATGTTATTCCTTGGGAAAAACAGATTGGCAATTTTGATAATAATTGGCGTGATGTTTCAAGAGATTTTGAAGAAGGTTCAAAAATTAGACTAGATGTTGAAAAATACCTCGAATTACTTAATAAAAAAAGAAGAGAGGCTGGGGTTGGAGAATTGAAATATCAACCCAAATTAGAGAAATCGGCTTTTAAAAGAGGAGAAGTAATTCTAAAATATGACGATTTCTCTTACGAGGCCACAGAGAGTGGCTATACCCAGCTTAAAGCAATGAATGAAGTGGGATACTCAAACATTACTTGGAATGAAGCAATAACACAGGGCTACTATGAGGCTGAAGAATTAATTGAGCATTTTTTTGAATCCCCTGACTGGAAGAAATTTATGTTAAACAAAGATATGCAGGAGTTTGGTCTAGCAGAAGTGGAGGGCGAAATTAATGGCTGCCCCACTCAAGTAATTGTTCAGCATTTTGCTGGCTATGTGCCGCCAAACTACGAACAAGAAACAATTGATTCATGGAGGAGTCTTCTTTCTGGCCTTGAGGAAATTCAACCTGGCTGGCTTAAATTAAAAGACCATCGCGATTTTTACGAAAAAAACAAAGTAGAGGTTGACAGAATAAACGAAATAATTTTACTTAGAATAAATATTGCCCGAGCGATTTTTGCCAGAATGGAAGCAAACCAGTGGTTGACTGAAGCTGAAGAAAGAATGATCGATCAAGACGAAAATCTTCATAAAGAACAGGAGGAGTTAGCTAATAAGTTAAATAGCGAATAGTTAAGGGAGACCAGATTAATTCTTAAGCCTTTTTTATTTCTTGCTGGCTTTTTTCTAAACAGGATATCAAAATCACTATTAAAATAAGCTCTAGTAGAAGTGAGCGGCGCTTATTTTAACCTCAAGCCTTATTTTTTAGTGTTAAAATTGAGCCAGTGAAAAAAAAGAGGGCAATTATTTTAACTGGTCAAACTGGACAGGGGCACTTTTCGATGGCTCAAGCCTATCGGTATTGGCTGGAACAATGGGGCTATCAATCCGAAATATATGATGTTTTGCCTCGCATAAGCGAGAAGGCGACTAGCTGGATTCATAGGGTTCCAAAAATTTACAAGCTTCTTTTTAAGATTTCTAATCGGCCATTTTTGGCTCAGGCAATGATTGAGCCTTTAGTTCCAGAAATTGAAAAAAAGCTAAATCAAGTAATTCCCAACTATATGGAAGCCGATTTGATTATTTCCACACACGCTCTAATCAGACCTAGGGGTAGTACTTTTGTTAAAGTAATGTTGCTTTTGGACCCAATTGCTCATGCAACCTATTTTACTTCTCCTCAACCCGATTATTACTTTGCTCTTTGGCCACAAGCAACAGCAGATGCTATTAAGTTTGGAGTAAACCTGAATCAATTAATTTATACTCTACCCTTGGCAAGACCAGCTTTTTATGAAATGGGGGAAAAGATCTTACAGGGAAACATTAAAACTTCTTTACGAGAAAAACTAGGTGTCGAACAAAACTGTCTTTTAATTTTAGTGATGGCGGGAAGTGGTTTGATAAAAAGATCTAAGGCCTACATAAAACACCTAAGGATTGCTTTTAAAGACGACAATGTAGTTTTTGTTTTTCTATGCGGAAAAAACCAGAGTTTTCAGAAAGAAATGAAAGAGAGCTATGGTGATGACCCTATGTTTCGTTTTTTGAACTGGCTTTCAGAAGAAGAAATGGCCGAGTGGATGGCGGTCGCCGATTTTGGCTTAGCCTTTTCTTTGGCACAAATGTCGGTAGAGGCAGGGCTAGTGGGATTACCCCTTTTTATTTTTCGATTGATTGGCGGACAGGAAGAAAGATATAAAAATGTTGTTGGCGATAAAGGGGTGGGAATGCATATTGCTGGTAAACCCAAAAACCAAGTTGCCTCATTAAGAGCCTTACTTAAACGATCAAGAGAACCATTTGCTAAAAATTTAATTTCTTGGCAAAAAGAACTCTTGTCTGGTCCAACTGAAGTGAAGAAAGCTCTTGAGCAAATTGTTGCCCCAAAAAGTCAGGAACCACAAAACCCCTAAGCTCCAAATAAGCCTTATAAAGTAAAAATAAGTTCTTTTTTTGTAATTTAGCGAGGAGGTAGTTTTTTTGAAAAAAAAATTCGTGATTATTCTTTGGTTAGTTGGTTATTTTTTGACCAGCTTTTTGCCCCCTTTTTGTTATGGATTGCAATATCCACAATATTTAGGATCGGCAGCTTTGCCATATTTAGTAACAATTCTTTTTTCTTCATAACCACATAAATTGCATTGATAAACGTTGTTTAAGGGTAGGTTGGTTGGTAAATTACAAAGAGAACATTTAAGACCCTTTTCAAAATCAACAACCACAAAACCAGGAGATTGACACTTAGGACAAAGAGAGAGAATGTTTTTAATTAAATCTTTAGTTGCTTTTTCTATCGCTTTCATGCGAGTAGGATTTCTGTGTGCTCTCATATCGGTTTCAAGAAAAACTTTTTTAGAAAATAAACCAGAAAGCATCTTTTCTACTGTCTCAACCAGGGCCTTTTCGTTTTGGATGTTTTTGTGAATTCCAAAGTGTCCAGTTTTACTTTTCCTGACAATGATGCCGTGTTGGGGAAAGCCTATCTTTTGGGCGAAAACGAGGGCCTCCTTTGCGCTTGTAACATATTGCCCGTCCATATTTGCTTCTTGGGTTTGATGATGACCTTTGATTTCATATTTGTTTTTTTTGTCAACGAATAAGACTAGTTCTAAATCAGATTGAATAAAGGGAATAGAGGGATGAGCATCAAAGCTTCCTTCGCTTGAAACCCCTAAATCCACTTTCTCGCTTATCATCGCTGCCTGAACCTTAGCTCGGGCAGCCTCAAGCTGATTTCCTGTTCTCTTAGTTTCTCTGGTAAATGTTCCAAACTTATCAGAGTTAAAATTCTTTGGCACAATAATTTCTACCCCAAGATGCTCTTCGAGCAAGGGGGCAATAACCCGCTCTTTTTCGTGCATCGTTGCAATAACTAGCTTCCGCCCAGCGAATAACTTTTTAATTTTCATAATTTTAAATACTGTTTTTTTTTAAAAAAATTATAATCTTAAGTGTTTTTTTCTTTTAAAGACAGAAAAAATTTTTAAATTATGGCAAAAAAGCTCTGCTTATTTATTTTAATGCTATTGATCGCAATGAAACTGATTAATTATACGATAAACATCATTTTATAAGGTTTTTTTATTTTATTTTGATATCAAGAAAGATTATATAAAAAAATGAGTAGATTAAATTTTTTTTAATAAAACCTTATTTTTATTTAATGATTTTTTCAAACAAAAAATGCGGCGAAAAATCACCGCATTTGATGTTTTTTTAAGAGAAAAATATCTCTGTAAAATTATTTTTTACAGGGCTTTTTTTTAGCTACTCTCTTAACAGGTTTCTTGGCTGTTTTTTTCTTGACTGGCATTATTTATCACCACCTTTTGCGACTGAGAATAATAAACGATCAAATAAAAGAGGATGACAAAACAAGGAGGAGGGAAAATCAACAAAAGCTAGTCTCTCTCGGGCAGTTAGCATGTTTAAAAGAGTTAATTAATTAATCTCATAATCAGGGCAAGATGTCAATGGGAGGGAAGCCAAGATAAAAAAAATAAAAACAGGAGCAAGTTCATAAGAAAAAAGGAAAAGACGGGTCTTACTCAAGACAATTTATAATGATAATATAAATAACGAATAGGCTAATTTTTATCCCCTTTCAGGGAAAAAGGAGAAAATCTTTTGAAAAACTACTTTTATCATAATCTTACCGTCGGTCAAGTAATTAAAAAGTTTAAAGTTAATCCCCTGAAGGGCCTATCTGACACCGAAGCAAAAACAAGACTCTCTCATTATGGTTCTAATGAAATTCCTGAAAACAAACCACGATTTCCTGTTCTAACTCTTCTTTGGCACCAAATGAACAATGCCATGGTTTATATTTTGCTTTTGGCGGCAATCATTACTTATTTTATTGGTCATTTTACTGATACCTATGTTATTTTGGCGGTTATTGTTATTAACACTACAATTGGTTTTGTTCAAGAGTATAGGGCCAACAAAGCAATTGAGGCCCTGAAGGAAATGGTGGTTTCTTTGGCCAATGTTTATCGTAACGGCCAATTATTAAAAATTCCAGCCAGCCAATTAGTTCCTGGAGATATTATTTATTTAGCCGAGGGGGACAGGGTTCCAGCAGACGCTCGCTTAATCGAAGCCAAATCGTTTCGCACAGTCGAATCGTCATTAACAGGAGAAGCCTTTCCGGCGAGCAAGGAAACAGGAACTTTATCAATCAAGACACCATTGGCTGATCGAAAAAATAGTGTTTGGTTGGGAACATTTGTTGTTGGGGGTTGGGCTAGGGCGGTAGTAACTGCCACTGGAGCAAAAACCACAATCGGCAAGCTTTCTCAAACTTTAGGCGAAATTGATTCCGGAAAAACCCACTTTGAAGAAAAAACCAGCCGTCTAATTAAGCAAATGGCCATTATTGCCATGTTTGGCGCGAGCATAACTTTTTCAATTGGCTTTTTTGTTCGCAATCTTGCCTTTGGTGAAATTTTAATTTTTTCCGTTGCCTCTCTTGTTTCTGGTATTCCAACGGGAATGCCGGCCGTATTAGCTATTGTTTTGGCGGCTGGAGCAAGCAGAATGGCAAAAAGAAAAGCGATTATTCGCTCTTTGCCGGCAACAGAAACCTTAAGTGTTACCGATGTTATTGCCGTTGACAAAACAGGAACTCTAACTCAAAACAAAATGACAGTTGAGAGAATTGTTACTAAAGAGAATGATTTTCAGGTTTCGGGGAACGGTTGGCACCCTGGAGGAGAATTTTTTGAGGCTGGTCAAGAAATAGATCCCAAGAAAAGCTTGGTTTTAACAAAACTTGTTCTTGCAGGCGGTCTTTGTAGTCGAGCAAAATTAGTAACTAAAGAAGCCTCATCTGGTGGGGTTGACTATCAGATTAACGGTGATCCAACCGAAGGTGCTTTAACCGTTTTAACACATAAGGCTAGGCTGGAAAAAGATTTGGCCGACTTTAATATTATTGACGAATTACCCTTTGATCAGAAGTTAAGATATAAAGCAGTGTTGGCCGAGAGACAGGGCCAAGAAGAGGTTTTTGTTTCTGGGGCGCCAGAAATGGTTCTTAGTTTTTGTGTTCAAAAGTTAGTTAAAAATAAAAAAGTAAAACTAGATCAAAAAGAAAAGGAAGAAATTTTAGCTAAGGTTTTAGAATCTACTCGGCAAGGAATGAGAGTGTTGGTTTTGGCTTGTCGAGATAGTAAAAATCTAAAAAAGTTTTCTCATCAGGCAATAACAGGCCTTGCCTTTATTGGTTTTGTCGTTATGGCTGATCCGCCCCGATCAGGAGTCAAGGAGGCAGTTCTTAAGGCCAAGCGAGCTGGGCTTAGAATTGTTATGAAAACAGGTGACCACAAAGAAACAGCCCTGGCGATTGCTCGACAGGTTGGAATAATTGACGATAACCTTAAAAAGAATAATGACTTTCCCTTCGTTTTAACGGGAGAAGAATTATTTTCTTTTTCTCCTCATAAATTTAAAGAGGCAGTTAAAAATGTTTCGGTTTTTGCTCGTTTGACGCCAGACATGAAGTTAAAAATTTTGGAAGCACTGCAGGAAATTGGCCACTGTGTGGCGATGAGCGGTGATGGAGTTAATGATGTTTTAGCCTTAAAAAAAGCCGATATTGGTATTGCTATGGGAAATATTGGCTCTGATGCGGCCAGAGAATCTAGTGACATTGTTTTGGCTGATGATAACTTTGTTTCAATAGTGGACGCGATTGAAGAAGGCAGAATTGTTTTTAATAATACTCGTCAAGCCAGTGCTTTTTTGGCTAATACTTGCTTAACAGAAGATTTAATTATTGTTACAACAATTATTTTGGGGCTACCCTTACCGTTATCGGCGACACAAATTTTATGGCTTAATTTAGTAACCAGTGGGGTGATTGATGCCGCTTTGGCGGCAGAGCCCGGCCACGGTGATGTTTTAAAACAAAAACCAAGACGAAAAGGAGAAAGTATTCTTTCTTTTAAAATGATTACCTTTTTGGCACCAATTATTTTATTAATGGTCTTTTTGGTCTTAGGGGTGTTTTTAAGGTTTCTTCCTCAAGGAATTGGCAAAGCCAGAACGGCAGCTTTCTCGATGATGGCCTTTGCCCAACTGTTTAATATTTTTAACTTGAGATCGCTTGAGAGATCTGTTTTTGATATCGGCATTTTTAGTAATAAATATATTATATTAGCTCTTATTTTTTCTTTAACCCTACAATATTTAGCTCTAACTAGAGGATTTTTTATGAACCTGCTTCGGTTTGAGCCCCTAACTTTACTTGAAGCTGGAACCATGGCCTTACTGGCTTCGTCTGTTTTTTGGTGTGGAGAGATTTCTAAGCTGATTAGAAGCAAGCTTATAAAAGAAGAAGAATAAAAAACAGCTTAAATATTTACTTGTTTTAAAAGTTCGTCCATTTGGGCAGTAGCGACTCCGATTACCTTGTCTCCCCCGCCATAATAAACAAAGAGAGTGTTGTTGACCAGTACTGCCCCACAAGGAAAAATAACATTGGGAACATCGCCTTCTTGTTCGTATTTTTCGGTTGGTTTCAAAATGGGATACTTGCTTCGATAGAGAACCTTGCTTGGATTATGGTGATCTAAAATCATCATTCCAATGCGATATTGGCGATCAATATCAGAAACACCATGGTAAAGAAGAAGCCAGCCAAGACTAATTTTAATCGGTGGACCAGCAATGCCAATCTTTTCTCCATCCCAGCCGTTAGGTCGAGGATAAATTGCCTCTTCTTTTTCTAGCCATTTTTGTTCTTGTCTTAATTCCTCTAAATTATCAACATAATCAATGGCAATGTCTCTACCTCCGGTTCGGTGAAGAACAACATAGCGGTCGTTGATTTTTTCTGGTAACAGACAACTGTTTTTATTATGAATGCCAAATTCGGAAATAGCCACAGGGTCAGACCAATTCCAGCGATGATTAACAAAATCATCAACGGAAATTGAAGACATAGCGACTCTAGGGTGATCAATGCCATTATAGGCGGTATAAAACATATAGAAATCTTTGCCCATTTTGGTGATGCGAGGATCTTCGCATCCAGAGAGTCTTCCTGGTTCTTTTTTCTGCTCAAAGTCACGGCGTGGAGAATAGATCGGATCATTAAAGCGTTTAAAATGAAAGCCGTCGTCACTTTCGGCCAAACCAAGAGTAGAAGTATGATCCAAAGATTGGGCTCGATAAACCAAATAGAATTTTTCTCCTTCGTAGATGGCGGCTGGATTAAAAACAGAATTAGCTTCCCAGAAATTTTCTTTCCGAGGGGTGAGAATAGGATTATGATGATGTTTAGTCATTAAAAAGACTTCTTTAATAGGATTTTTCCTCATCGCCAAAAATAAATCTTCCATATTAACCTCGGCCAAAGCGCTGTAGTTGTCAGTGGCTCCGTAATAAATTCGTAAAGTGTTTTTTTCTATTAGAGCGCCAGAGGGAAAAATAACATTTTCGACTGCCCCCTTTTGCTCGTATTTAACGCTAGGAGAAATTATCGGCTCATCGGTTCGAGCAATAATTTCTCTGGGGTTATTTTTATCCAAAAGAGCGACTTCAATACCAAAAAGACGTTTTTGGGGGTTATAGTAGTTTTGAATATGGGCATAGACTAAGAGCCAACCGTGTTCAGTTTTAACCGGCACCGCCCCAACCTCAATTTGATCAGAATTTAAGCGGCGCAAGTTAATTGAGTGGCGGTAATGATCCAAGCACTTATACCATTTATTCCAGAATCCTGGCGACCATAGATCAGAAAGTTGATTAAAGCAGGCTAGGCCAATTCGAGCGGGGGGTCGATCGGTATCAGCGGTCAAAATGGCCGCATATTGATTGCCAATTTTTTCTGGGAACAGAGCCATTGCTTTAGCGTTAAAATGGGTCACAAGATGCTTGGCTTGAATTGTTTTCAAGTCTTTGCTGATAGCCAAACCAACCCTGATTCCCTCTGGTCTAGGAGGATATTCTGACAAGGCAGTATAAAGAATAAAATACTGCCCATCAATTTTAGTAATGCGAGGATCTTCACAGCCATATTTTTCCCATTCTTTTTCTGGCTTAATTAACTGTCCTTTTTTGACAAAATTAACGCCGTCTTGACTTATAGCATGACCAATAGTGGATAGGCTTAACTCTTGTCCTTGATGAACTTTTTTTTCTGACATTGCCCGATATAAAAGGTGGTATTGTTTACCGTCTTTGACAACAGTGGGATTAAAAACAGCTTCTTTTTCAAAGGCATTCTTTGGATCAGGGGAAAGAATTGGATTTTGGGGATGACGAAAGATTCTTATTTGACTAGTCATTTCTGGCGGATAATTTTTTTGGTTTAATAACAGCGTTTTTCATTGTAGCAGGTTGATTGGTTTTTAGCTGATAGAGAAATTCTTCTAAATTAGCAGTGGCAACGCAAACATAGGAGTCGGCTCCGCCGTAATAAACAAAAAGAGTGTCGTTAATAATAACCGCCCCGCAGGGATAAACCACTCCAGCCTTGAACCCATCGTTGTCGTACCACTGATCTGGTTCAATAATTGGTTCTCGAGAACGACAAAGCTCTTTGGTGGGATTATCTAAATCCAAAAGCATTGCTCCAACTTTATAGCGATGACCTTCTTTGTCGTCAACAGCTTGATAAATTAATAACCAACCTTCTTTGGTTTTTAGAGGCGGAGCACCAGCACCGATTTTTCGACTGTCCCACCACATTGGCGATCGAGGCTTAATCCGATATTCTCCTTTTAAATATTTTCCAGAAGAAAAGTCTAGAGAGTCAACAAAATCAATCAAGATGTTGGGAAAAATTCGATGAAAAACAACATATTGACCGTTAATTTTTTCTGGTAAAAGACAAGCACTTTTATCAACCAAACCAGGAGGTGAAATAAGAACAGGTTTTTTCCAAAGCCAATTACGGTTTAAAAAGTTTTTAATGCTAATTGAGGTTAAGGCGATTCTAGGTTCGGTTACCCCATCAAAGGCAACATAGGTCATATAAACTCGATCTTCAATTCGGGTTAGTCGAGGGTCTTCGCAGCCACCACAGCCACCAGAAATATAAGAAGAGGTTAGTTGTCCTGGTTTTTGAGGGCTTTCAAAGGGTTGAATGGGAACAAAGACTGGTTTGTCTAAGCGTTCGTCAATTGTGAGACCGTCACTGCTAGTGGCGTAACCGATCGAAGAAACATAATCAAAACCCTGAGCTCGATAGAAGATGTGAACTTTTCCAGCTTCATAAATAGCGGCTGGGTTAAAAGTATTAAAGGCCTCCCAATCATTTTTAGATTCAGGTTTGATTAAGGGGTTTTGTTTTGGTTTAGTCAATTGATATTTTTTTCTGATTTTAATTTGTTCGGTTATGCGATAGTTGGGATAGGTAACCACCCAAAGAGCCTCATCAATTAGCCAGTAAGACAAATAGCGATTTTTGAATTTAACTAAATCGATAAAAAGGGGAGCTTTTTGTTCAGGAAGGGAATCAAAAGAAAAAACTGGTTCGCTGTGTCGCCAAAGAAGTCGAGGAGGGCTTTCTTTAGTGAAGGCGACCACCCCCACCTCAAGTTTGTTTCCAGCTTGAAAATGAAAGAAAACTATCAGGCCCTCGCTGGTGGCGAAGGCGTTTTCAATTTGTAATTGTTTGGGGTTAAGATATTCACTGCCAGGGGTAAGCAGGCTAAGGTAGCGCTCGTTTAGGAAAGATTCTTTGCGGGCCTTAATCTTAGGATAAATTTTGACAGCTAAGCTTTTGAGTTGATGACTTTGATAATCAAATCCGTCTTGACTGATGAAAGATTTTAAAATGCGACCAGTTTTTTTGTTAGTAATTAAAAAATAAATATTTTTTTGTTGATGGCAGAAAAAAATATTTTTATTTTGAAAAGATTTTTTTTCGGTAAATTGAAAAATTTTAAACATTTCTGGCCAAGACAAGACTAACCTAGTAGTAAACATCAGTATAGGTAAAGTTTGGAAAAATAGCAAATATTTTACCCTTTCACTTTTTAACTTTTCTGATATGATTAAGTTAATGGTTAAACCAACCAGATTTGCTCCCCATGTTTGTGTTGCTTGTACTATTTTGGCGCTTTTAGGAATAGGTTTGGGTTTTTGGCGGTCTTCTCCGTTGATAATGGTTGTTTTTCTTTTACCAGCAGCTATTTACGAGGCCTATCGGACTGAAGGAAGATCAACTAAAGCGGCTTCGCTTTTGTTGCTAGTTGTTTTGGTGGCAGAAATATTTTTAATTTTTTTTAACATTGATTTTAATTTAGCCGAATTTTTGGGAACCGACCAGCAATATATCGGTGGCTATTTAGTTCCCTTGGGCGATGTTAAAGTAGTTGGACCAGCGATAATGGCAGTTTTGTCAGTAATTTTGTTTGTTAGGACTAGAGGAATTTACACTCGCTGGTTAGCGGTGGTAATACTAATAACCTCCTTTGCCATTATTTATAGCCTTGATCCGGCGATATTTCAAGTTTTTCTTAGATTAGCGGTGGGAGAAGGCCTGAAAAGAGTTTACTAAAAAATGAACTGCAAAAGAACTACCCAAAGATATTTTATTGTTTTGGCTCATTAAGCTTGACAAGATCAATTAATAATCTTTATTGTAAAGAAACCTAAGGGGCTAACAAAGGAGTTCTCTTTTTACTCTTCGTTTAATTTATTATCTTGACTATAAGCTAAAAAAACAAGGAGGTGAGAAAGAAATGATTGGATATCAAAATAACATTGAAAGGGAAACTTTAGAAAATGAGGACTTTCGTCGAGTTTTATTTACTGGTGATCATAGTCAATTAGTCGTGATGGCGATTGCCCCTGGTGAAGAAATTGGACAAGAAGTTCATGGTGATGTTGACCAGTTTTTTCGCTTTGAGGCCGGTGAAGGCAAGGTGATTATTGAGGGAGAAGAAAGACTAGTTGGTGATGGCGACGCAGTGATTATTCCCGCTGGAACAGAGCATAACATTGTTAATGTTTCAGCTTCAGAAAAGTTAAAACTTTATACCATTTATTCTCCAGCTAATCATCCAGACGGCACAGTTCACAAAACTAAGACTGAGGCTGATCGAGCTGAAGCCAACCACCACCATTAATAAAAAGTCGAGGCTTGTTAGCAGAGAAAGCTAGAAAAATAAACACAAAGAAAAGAAAGTTGACTTGAATTGTTTTGTGGCCCTAAAAAAGCAGAATAATTCATTTCAATTGAATTTTGAAATAAAGATGTTGTTTTGCTGTTAAAGACAATATTTTTTTGCCTAAAACTTTAAGTCCGCCCCTGGTTATTTTAAGAAGAATTAAGAGTACAAAACAAGAAGATTGATGTGGCTCTTTGGTGAAGACTGGGGAATAGTTAAGATTAAAATAAGCCCGATTGGTGAAAGAACTTTTTTTATGCTATTCTGTTGTTAAATTAATTTAAGGGGGTGAAAATTATTAAAAAATGGCTGAAATAACAAAGAAAGTTAACGATAATAAAGCGGTTACCATTTTAAGCTATATTGGGATTTTAGTTTTAATTCCCCTTTTGACTGTCAAAGAAGATGAATTTGTTCAGTTTCATGCCAAACAGGGCTTGGTTCTTCTGATCGTACTAATAGCCATTAGTATGGTGGGAGTAATTCCTGTTTTGGGTCCGATGATTGGCCTTTTAGGGTGGTTAGCTTGTTTAGTGCTGGCAGTGATGGGGATTATGAATGTTTTAAATGGTGAAAAGAAGCCCCTTCCTTTCATTGGTCAATTTGCTGACAAGTTTAACTTTTAAGTAACCAATTAATATTTAAGGAATAGAGGTTAGTCTCTCTGCTCTTTTAGACGGTTGTTATTTTTTTTAGCGAGGCCGGTAAGAGAGATTTGATGTTAGCTGATAGAGGAAAAACATTTTTAATTTAACTGAAGCTTTATTCTTAGAGAATTTAAGATGACAGAGAGAGAGCTAAGAGTCATTGCTCCAGCAGCAATAATGGGACCAAGGGGAGTTGCCAATATTCCCGCCGCCGCCGCAGGAATTGCTAGAGTATTATAAAGGAAAGCCCAGAAAAGATTTTGCTTGATAACTCTAAAAGCTTTTTGATTAAGATTAATCGCTTTGACAATAGCTTCAGGATTAGAGGCAACAAGAACAATATCACCAGCTTCAGCAGTAACATCGGCCCCAGAACCCATAGCAATTCCAACATTAGCTTGAGTCAGGGCTGGCGCATCATTAATGCCGTCGCCGACCATAATTACCCCCTCGCCTTTTTCTTGCAATTTTTTAATAACAGCTACTTTCTCTTTGGGCAAAACCCGGGCGATTATATTATTTATTTTTACTTGATCGGCAATTAGCTTGGCAGCTCGATGATGATCACCAGTTAACATTATTACTTTGAAACCCATTTCCTTTAGACCTCTAACAGCCCCAGCTGCGTTTTCCTTCGGAGAATCAGCAAGAGCAAATAGACCAAGCGGTTTTTGATTTTGAGCAAGAACAATAACCGTTTTCCCCTTTTTTTCTAGTGCGATAATCTTTCTTTTTATCGCGGAAAGATCAACGCTGTTTTCTGTCAAAAGGCTTTCAGTTCCAATTAGGGTTTCTTTTTGATCAATTATTCCCCTAACTCCCTGTCCTGGTATTGCCTGAAAGCTATCAACAGGAAGTAGTTTTACTTTTTCATTTTTGGCTTTTTTCAAAATAGCCTCAGCAATAGGGTGCTCTGAATAGTTTTCCAGGCTAGCGGCAATGGTGAGAACTTTTTTTTGATTAACCGAAAAAGATTGAATATCAGAAATGGTTAGTTTTCCTTCAGTGATAGTTCCGGTTTTGTCTAAAACAATTGTTTTAATCTTACTTAGCTTTTCGACTGCCTCGCCTCGACGGATTAAAATGCCCATTTTGGCTCCTTCGCCAATGGCAACTGTTAGAGCAGTTGGAGTTGCTAAACCCAAAGCACAAGGACAAGCGATAATTAAAACGGTAATAGCAGATAATATTCCCTTAGGCCATTGACCCATTGCGGCCCAGAAAACAAAGGTGGCAAGAGCAATAAACAAAATAACAGGAACAAAGCGAGCAGTAACCTGGTCGGCCAATTTTTGAATTGGGATTTTATTGCCTTGAGCCTCTTCAATTAATTTAATTATTTGTGATAGAAAAGTTTCTTGACCAGTTTTATTAATTTTAATTTTAAGCCAACCATTTTGGTTAATAGTTGATTGAAGAACCTTACTGCCCACGGCTTTGATGATTGGTTGTGATTCTCCGGTGGCAATAGCTTCATTAATGGTTGATTGACCAGCAATTACTTCTCCGTCAGCAGGGATCATTTCCCCTGGCTTAACCAAAACAACATCCCCGATAGTTAAATTTTTTAAGGGAATTATTTTTTCTTGACCGTTTTTTAAAACTCTGGCGTTTTTGGGTTTTAGGGCAAGAAGTTCTTTTATGGCCTGAGAGGCTTTACCTCTAGCTCTGACTTCCAGATAATGGCCGATTAGCTGAAAAGAAATAATAAAGGCGGCTACTTCAAAAAAGACCGGAATTTTCCAAAAAAATGCGGCTACTCCAAACCAAAAAGCTGCCGATGCCCCCAAAGAAATTAAGGTATCCATGTTGGGGTAGGCTTTTTTAATCGCTCTCCAGCCAGAAAGATGAATTGGCCAACCCAAAACATAAACTACCAAGAAAGTAAGAATGGCCTCAACGGCTAAGCGAAGAGATCCGAATTCTTTTTTTAGATCCATTCCCAAGAGGTGTTCTCCTGCCATTATTGCCATAAGAGCCAAACTAAGAAAAAGAGCGACAAGGGCCTGGTTTTTGGCTTTCTGGGCTATTTTGTGACTTAGGGCTGGTCTTGGCTCTTCGGCCTCGTAACCAAGCTGGCGAATGACTTGAATTAATTCGCTTCGGGAAACTGATTTTTGAGCTTGAATCAGAAGAAGGCCAGTAGTGAAATTGACACTGGCATTAATGACACCAGGATGTTTTTTTAGCTTGGTTTCAATTGCTTGAGCACAAGCAAGACAGCTCATCCCCAAAACCGATAAAGTAATTTTTTTCATTGTAGTTTGGCTGGAAAATTATTAAAAATAGGCAAACTTAAAATCTTTTCGGGAGTAATTTGTTGAGGAAGAAAAATAATTTTAAATAAGTTGGGAAAACTAAAAATAACATTCTTAATTCCAGAAGTCTTTTCTATTTCATTAATAATTAAAGGTGCGTGACCAGAACAGGGAATTTCAACTGCGACCGTTATTGAAGAAGAGGGTTCATCGATTTCCCCTAAAACCTGACTCTTGTTAAAGTCAAGATTGGCAGCTTTTGGGAAAATTATTAAAAAAAATACTAAGTTAGTTGTAACAGTGACAAGATAAAGAAGACTAAGATAGCGCCACTTTTTTCTGACTCCCTGCCAAGAAAGAAACCGACACCTCTTTAGGTAAATAATGGCCGAAATAGTAGCAAAAAGCAAAGAAGCAAAAATAAGAAAATAAAAAAAACCAGAGGAAAGCAAGAGTGGTTTTATTAAGGCGGTTATGGCAGTTGTCCCTAGAGCGGCAAAAAGAAGAAAGAGAATACAGAAAAGGTGAGGGATTAAGCCAGAAAACAATGCTGACAGAAGACTTTGTTTTCTGAAATTATCAGCGGTCATTTTCAGAGTCTTCAAAGAGAAGAAGAATTTCTTCTATTTTTTTTTGGATCTCTTGATGGTCTTTGCCTTTAGCCGCCTGAATAAGACAGGTGTTTAAGTGTTTTTCTAAAATTATTTTGTTGGTTTTTTTTAGAGCGGCGATGATGGCTCGATTTTGTTGAATAATATCAATACAATACTTTTCTTCAGCAATCATTTTTTTAACTCCCTTAAGATGTCCCAGGATATAGTTTATTCTTTTATCGAGATTTTTCTTATTGTGATTCATTTCTATACTTAACCTACATCCCCCTAGGGGGGGTTTAGAAGCATATTACTCCTGTCTAGGGGCACTGTCAAGATAAAAACAAAAAAAAGACTTGTTTAAATTTCTTCGATCCCTAATTAAACTCAAGACGAGAAAGAGAAGGTTTAACTCTAAAACTCTTTTTTTGATAATTTACCCCTTTACTTTTGTTAATGAATTGTTATAATAAAGTTCAATTAACTGTTTTTTCGTGCCGAAACCTCTCTTTAATACCTTTTATCTTTTTATTTTTATTTCTTCTAATTGAATATTCCATTTTTAGGGGGGTGATTAATAATGGTTAAAAAACTCTATGTTGGTAATCTTAGTTATGGAGCTGATCGTGATCAGTTAAGAGATTTCTTTTCTGAGGCTGGTGAGGTAGTTGATAGCGTAGTTATCACTGACCGAGCCACTGGTCGTTCCAAGGGATTTGGTTTTGTTGAGTTTGCTGACGAAAGTCAAGCACAAAAAGCGGTAGAAATGTTTAATGGGAAAGACTTTGACGGCAGAACAATTAAAGTTGATTTTGCTAAACCGCAAAAATCCCGATAATTCTTAAATCTTAAGAGTTATTTTTAAACGAAGAAGCGCTCAAAGAAAATTTCTTTGGGCGCTTTTTTAGTTCTTTAAAACAAAAACAAGCCCTCTATCGCTTAAGCAGTAATCTTGAGAAAAATTTTACCTCTTGAACTAATTAGTTTTTTTAGTTTTAATATATAAAGAAGGACATAACATTAACATAAAAGGAATTTCTTATGATAGCAAGCGAACTTTTTTATTACACAGGGACGATTTTCTTTGTTTTGCTAATTTTAACCACACTTATTGTTTCTGTTTGGGTAATAACTTTTTTAATTTCTTTAAGAAAAGTAGTTAAATCCTTTCAGCGCTTGGCAAGCGAAGCTGGCACTGGAATTAAAATTAAGATTTTGGAAACATTCTTAAAATTTTTGGGAAGGTGACTTAAAATGAGCGATCACCGTGAGAACAATTTTTTAACCGCCGCTTTGGTGGGAGCCTTAGTTGGGGCAGGGGTGGCAATTCTATTGAACGAAGATATGCGAAAAAAGATTGGAAAGCAAGTCGGTAAGACAATTAAAATTGGCGAAGAAGAAGCTGTTCGATTAAAGGCAGAAATTAAAGAATTAAAAGACGATCTTCAAAAAAAAATGGCCAAAGAACTGGCGATGGCAAATAAATAATTGGATCAGAAATAAGAAATCTTTTTAAATGTAAGCAATTGTTAAAATTTCTCATCCACTGGGCATAAATATTCAGTTGATGCTTGACAAACACCCCAAAACTTGTTTATTCTTAACTTGTAGGAAGCATTAATAAACAAGCAAAAAACCTCTTGCCAATGATCAAAAACTTCTTCTCTAAAAAAAGCTTGTTTTTCTTGCTGACTCTGGTCCTGTTCTTAACCTACCCTAACCTTAGTGCCTCTTTTAGTAGCTTGAGAAACGCCCAAATTACAATCTCTGATTCTCGCCCTCTTTTTGCCAACACTAGACACGTCCACTATTTTAGAACCACCCTTGTTGTTCCCACCTCAGGCAGAATTGTCATCGACCTTGCTCCTGGAGCCGGAGCTCCATTTGACTTGGGAGTAGGCCATTCTTTTACCGATATGACGATGAGACACAGTGTTAACGCTGATATGTCTAGCCCGACCACTTGTACCCTTGCTGCCACTCCAGCGGCGGGTGTAGTTGGAGTGGCCATTAACAATGCTGATGAAATAATTACCCTAACCCTGGCTCCTTCAGGAGCCTGCTCTGGTCTTGCTGCCAACCAATTTGTTGAAATCACCATGGGGGATGGAGCGGCTGGTGGCTTAAACGATGTTCAGAATCCAACCAAGGTGGCTGCGGCGGGGACTGCCGATACCTACTTAATTGAATATCAAACCCAGAACGCTTCTGCCGTGACCATAGACACTGCCTCGGTGAGAGCGGCCATTATTGACGCAGTTACCATTACCGCCGAAGTAAAGGCGACTCTCTCTTGTCAGGTGGCTGGAGTTGCCCCCGCCGAAAACTTTAACACCCTGGGCAACACTTATGGAGCAGCCGGATTTGCCACGACAGCAACCGCGATTCCCTTTGGAGTTATCAACAGCGGCGCCTCCTCTCAATCAGGACAGATGATCAGGGTTAGCACTAATGGGGCCAATGGATTCCACTTTGCCGTCAGACAGTATTCTGATCTTACTGCCGCGGGCGGGGCAACCATTAACACTTTTAGAAATGGAGTTCTCCAAGACAACACTTCTCCTGACACTTGGGCTGCTCCTTTGGGTACCCCTGGCTCCCTTGACACCTATGGTCACCTTGGTTATGGAACAACTGATCTTGCCCTTGACGACCTTGCTGGAGCTGGAGCCGGTAACCGCTTTACTGGAGCCAGGTTTGCTGGGCTATCAAATCTTTACGAGGCTATCTTGAGCCACAACGCTCCAGCCAATGGTGTTGGTGGAGCTGATCCTAACGGCCAGGCCTACATTGTTTATCGGGTTGAGATTTCTGGACTACAGGAAGCCGGCGTTTATTCTAATGTTGTCTCTTACCTTTGTACTGGTCGTTATTAAAAAAACAAATGATTAAAAAAACTGCCCTAGTAATCATTCTGCTTGGCTTCCTAGCCTTAGGCTTTGCTTTGACTAAAGTCACCCTCGCTCAAGAAGAAACAGAGACCAATCAACCAGCCAGAACCAGAGAGGTGGTTGAAGTTACCAAAGAGGCGACAATGACTCCCTATGCTGAGCCTCGGCCAGTAGCCGCCCCAGAACAGCAGGGAGGGTTAAGTAGTTTAATCACTATTAGTCCACCAGTAAGAGAACTTGAGTTACCTCGAGGAAGCGCCAACTCTTATCAGATGTCGCTTCTTAATCAAAGCGATAGAACGGTAACCCTAGTTTTACGGGCTTCACCTTTTATTGCCTCTGGTGATACTGGCGGTGTTGAAGTAGACGACGACCCTCTACCCGATTCTCACAACTGGGTAGTAATTAATCCCAATAGAGTTACCCTAGAAGCAGGAGAGCAAGTTGACGTTGCCTATACTATTGTTATTCCCCAAAATGCCGAACCGGGAGGATTTTACTTTGCCGTCACCGCTCTTTTATCTGGCGAGACTGACTTAGTTGGTCAAACTGATCAAATCACTACTGGGGCGTTTGTTAATCTTAATGTCGCCTCACTAAACCTGGTTACAGTTGAGGGTCCGGTAGAATACAGCGCTAATATTACCGAATTCTCTACCCCCAGAGTTTTATTTGAATACGGCCCAGTTCCCTTTGTGGCCCGAATCCTAAATTTAAGCACAGTTCACATCAAGCCTATCCTAGAGATAGAAGTGAGAAATACTTGGGGTTTAGAGCAACCCAGTCTAGTTCGACTTGAAAGACAGAACATTCTCCCCCAAGCCCAAAGACAATATGAAGCCGAATTTGGTGGTAGATGGCACTTTGGTCGCTACTCGGCCACCCTAAGCGCTCTTTATGGAGACGGTCAAACCATTACCCACACCCTGTTCTTTTGGGTTATGCCTTGGAAGATAATCTTGGCTGTTTTACTGGCTCTGGCAATTGTTATCTTACTTATTCTCTCTATCAAGCGCCAATTAGACGAAAAGAAGGTTTTAGAGGAAGAATTAAGACAAATTAGAACTTCGGAACAGAAAGAGTAACCAGAGAAGAAGGGGGAAAGAAAAACCCCTTGACAAACACCCCAAAACTTGTTTATTCTTAACTTGTAGGAAGCATTAATAAACAAGCAAAAAACCTCTTGCCAATGATCAAAAACTTCTTCTCTAAAAAAAGCTTGTTTTTCTTGCTGACTCTGGTCCTGTTCTTAACCTACCCTAACCTTAGTGCCTCTTTTAGTAGCTTGAGAAACGCCCAAATTACAATCTCTGATTCTCGCCCTCTTTTTGCCAACACTAGACACGTCCACTATTTTAGAACCACCCTTGTTGTTCCCACCTCAGGCAGAATTGTCATCGACCTTGCTCCTGGAGCCGGAGCTCCATTTGACTTGGGAGTAGGCCATTCTTTTACCGATATGACGATGAGACACAGTGTTAACGCTGATATGTCTAGCCCGACCACTTGTACCCTTGCTGCCACTCCAGCGGCGGGTGTAGTTGGAGTGGCCATTAACAATGCTGATGAAATAATTACCCTAACCCTGGCTCCTTCAGGAGCCTGCTCTGGTCTTGCTGCCAACCAATTTGTTGAAATCACCATGGGGGATGGAGCGGCTGGTGGCTTAAACGATGTTCAGAATCCAACCAAGGTGGCTGCGGCGGGGACTGCCGATACCTACTTAATTGAATATCAAACCCAGAACGCTTCTGCCGTGACCATAGACACTGCCTCGGTGAGAGCGGCCATTATTGACGCAGTTACCATTACCGCCGAAGTAAAGGCGACTCTCTCTTGTCAGGTGGCTGGAGTTGCCCCCGCCGAAAACTTTAACACCCTGGGCAACACTTATGGAGCAGCCGGATTTGCCACGACAGCAACCGCGATTCCCTTTGGAGTTATCAACAGCGGCGCCTCCTCTCAATCAGGACAGATGATCAGGGTTAGCACTAATGGGGCCAATGGATTCCACTTTGCCGTCAGACAGTATTCTGATCTTACTGCCGCGGGCGGGGCAACCATTAACACTTTTAGAAATGGAGTTCTCCAAGACAACACTTCTCCTGACACTTGGGCTGCTCCTTTGGGTACCCCTGGCTCCCTTGACACCTATGGTCACCTTGGTTATGGAACAACTGATCTTGCCCTTGACGACCTTGCTGGAGCTGGAGCCGGTAACCGCTTTACTGGAGCCAGGTTTGCTGGGCTATCAAATCTTTACGAGGCTATCTTGAGCCACAACGCTCCAGCCAATGGTGTTGGTGGAGCTGATCCTAACGGCCAGGCCTACATTGTTTATCGGGTTGAGATTTCTGGACTACAGGAAGCCGGCGTTTATTCTAATGTTGTCTCTTACCTTTGTACTGGTCGTTATTAAAAAAACAAATGATTAAAAAAACTGCCCTAGTAATCATTCTGCTTGGCTTCCTAGCCTTAGGCTTTGCTTTGACTAAAGTCACCCTCGCTCAAGAAGAAACAGAGACCAATCAACCAGCCAGAACCAGAGAGGTGGTTGAAGTTACCAAAGAGGCGACAATGACTCCCTATGCTGAGCCTCGGCCAGTAGCCGCCCCAGAACAGCAGGGAGGGTTAAGTAGTTTAATCACTATTAGTCCACCAGTAAGAGAACTTGAGTTACCTCGAGGAAGCGCCAACTCTTATCAGATGTCGCTTCTTAATCAAAGCGATAGAACGGTAACCCTAGTTTTACGGGCTTCACCTTTTATTGCCTCTGGTGATACTGGCGGTGTTGAAGTAGACGACGACCCTCTACCCGATTCTCACAACTGGGTAGTAATTAATCCCAATAGAGTTACCCTAGAAGCAGGAGAGCAAGTTGACGTTGCCTATACTATTGTTATTCCCCAAAATGCCGAACCGGGAGGATTTTACTTTGCCGTCACCGCTCTTTTATCTGGCGAGACTGACTTAGTTGGTCAAACTGATCAAATCACTACTGGGGCGTTTGTTAATCTTAATGTCGCCTCACTAAACCTGGTTACAGTTGAGGGTCCGGTAGAATACAGCGCTAATATTACCGAATTCTCTACCCCCAGAGTTTTATTTGAATACGGCCCAGTTCCCTTTGTGGCCCGAATCCTAAATTTAAGCACAGTTCACATCAAGCCTATCCTAGAGATAGAAGTGAGAAATACTTGGGGTTTAGAGCAACCCAGTCTAGTTCGACTTGAAAGACAGAACATTCTCCCCCAAGCCCAAAGACAATATGAAGCCGAATTTGGTGGTAGATGGCACTTTGGTCGCTACTCGGCCACCCTAAGCGCTCTTTATGGAGACGGTCAAACCATTACCCACACCCTGTTCTTTTGGGTTATGCCTTGGAAGATAATCTTGGCTGTTTTACTGGCTCTGGCAATTGTTATCTTACTTATTCTCTCTATCAAGCGCCAATTAGACGAAAAGAAGGTTTTAGAGGAAGAATTAAGACAAATTAGAACTTCGGAACAGAAAGAGTAATAGAGAAGAAAGGGAAGGGCAAACAGAAGATCTGCTTCGCTCCAAAAATTTTCAAGACAGCTTCGTCTTTAAACGAGTGAGAATAAAGTTGGGCAGGTAAAGAATTCTTTTTAAGATTAATTATTTTTGTGCTAAAATCAAAGTCAAGCAATGAAAGAAAATGGAGTTTTGGTTGCTCTTTTTGTTTTAGTTTTTTTAATTTTAGGGTTCTTTTGGTGGTTTAATCGACAAGGAGACAATTTTGCTCCGATTTCGCTAAGAGATGCTGTTGATTCACCAGAACCAGGGGTTGAATTTGACCAAACTGCCATAAAAAACGCTTTATTAAAAAATCATAATCAATCTCAAGACAAGATTAATCTTTCTTCCTGGGAGATTGAGGGAAATTATGCTCGTGGTTCGGTTAGTTTTTCTGGTGACGACAGGGTTTGGTTGTGGCTGGCTCGTCAAGGTGAAAATTGGCAACTAGTTCATGACGGTCAAGGGTTGCCAAGTTGTCAGGTTTTGACAGAAACTAACTTTCCGAATAATCTTGCCAGAGAGTGTTGGGATGAAGAAAAACAGTTAGTTGTTAATCGCTAAGATTACACTTAATGCTTTTTGCAAGGAAGAAAAGATCGACTGGTGATATAGAGAACTACAAAGAAGGATTTCTACGAAATCCAGTGCCATTTTGTCTTTGACCACCATTTGTGTGTGATCGACGACCAGGAACAGTTCCCAAATGTGCTACTTGGCTTTCAGGTTTTTTAGAAATTTTGAATTTTTCGTTGACGAGAGACCCAACTAAAGAACAAAAGCATTTAGTGATTATAGCTCTTTCTTTGGCCAGAAGGACCCCGCTTTCATCAAGTTGTTTTAAGCATTCAGCAATAAATGTTCCTGGATCACGATAGTAAATCTCTGGAATAGGTTGATTTGGGGAAGCGTTGTCTTGAAGAACCCCATTTCTAGGGGTGTTAATGGTTGCCCCATCCGCGATAATAAGGTCAGAATTCTGTTTAGTCCCATAGCTAGAACAAACAGCGCTTATTATTTGTTCGATGGATTGATTATTGGGTCTTATTTTCCCTTTCGAATTTAGCCTGTCTGTCTCATCACCAAAGAGAGTCAAATAAAAAATAAAAAGCTCTTCTACTCTTTGACGAATGCCCAAACCTTCAAGGGCTTGACCAGTCTTGCCCAACGCTTTACTTTCTCCGTCGCCTTCTTCAGGAGAAAGACTTGTTCTACAAAAAAGAGTTCTTGCTGTTTCGTAATTAGAAGACGATTTGAGAGAATTAGGCCAAGATTGTTCAGGCAGTTGCCTAGCTAAATCAGAACTTGAAAGGGGCAAACGAAACGGATCTTGTGTTTCACCCAAGCCTGAAGCCGATTCTATTCTTCTAGACATAGAGGAATGATACTACTATAAGCTTTATTTTTCAAGTAGCAAGTTTATTCTAGTCCCATTTTTTTCTGAGCCTCACTTAGGGTTATTCGAGAAATTCTTTTAGCTCTCTCTGCCCCCTCTTTAAGAATGGTGTTTAGCTCTTTTTCGTTTTGGCGAATTATTTGATATCGCTGTTGAATTGGTGCTAGAAAATCAACGATTGTTTTTGCGAGATTAGCTTTAAGCTGACCATAGTTTTTGTTTTGATATTGTTGTTCTAGCTGGTTAATGGTTTGACCACTAACAGCAGAGTAAAGAACTAATAAATTAGTGATTCCTGGTTTTTCAACACTGGCTTTAATTTCTTGATCAGAATCAGTAATTGCGGCCATAACTTTAGTTGATATTTCCTTTGGTGTGTCCAGCAAATCGATTGTTCCCTTTTTATCCTGAAAAGATTTGCTCATTTTTTGAGTTGGGTTTTGTAAGGACATAATTTTTGCCCCCATTGAGAGTATTTTTGGTTTTGGTATTTTAAAGGCTGATCCGAAAGAAGAATTAAACTTTTCTGCCAAGTCTCGAGCCAATTCTATGTGTTGTTTTTGATCTTCTCCTACTGGAACCAAATCAGTTTGGTAAAGCAAAATATCAGCCGCCATCAGAAGAGGATAATTAAAAAGACCAACACCAGCATTAGTTTTTTTAATTTTAGCTTTATATTGAGTCATTCTTGCCAATTGGCCCATTGAAGCAAGACAATTCAAAATCCAGGCTAAGCTAGTATGGTCAGGATTATGAGATTGAATAAAAATGGTTGATTTTTTTGGATCAAGCCCACAAGCAAGATATAAAGAGGCGAGCTCCTTGGTTTTTTCGGCTAATTGTTTGGGGTCTTGAGAAACGGTAATAGCATGAAGATCAACAATACAGAAAAAACAGTCATATTGATCTTGTATTTTTATCCACTGACTGATAGCGCCAATGTAATTCCCCAAATGAAGATTGCCAGTGGGTTTGATGCCAGAAAAGACTCGTGGCCGATTAGTCATTAAAAAGATTATAACATTAACGTTTTTATCTACCGATAAAAGAGCAAACCTTTATTGGCGATTTTTTATTGTAAGGGCGCCACTGCCAACCCTAGCCTCAATTATCACTTCAGGCCAGTCGTTTTGACCAAAAGAGAGGCTTTTGCTTTGGTCTGACTCGATAAGCCTTTCTTCGTTGAGGTTAATTCTTCCAGTCTCTAGGCTGTAGTGAAGCTTGATTTTGGTTTTTGCAGGGAGAGTGACCTCTGCTTCGCCGGCCTCTAAATTAATTATGAGCTTATCTTGAGGCAAGGAGAATTTAGATAATTCAATTTTAGTTTTTCCAGTGCCAACTCCAAGAGTTAGTTTTTCAACTGGAGTTTCTTTTAGATGGATTTGAGCTTGGCCAATATTTGTGTTTAGTGTAAGCTGGAGGGGTAAATTAGTTTTACCCAAAACTGCTTGGTAGCGCATTTTGTTGGTTAATCGACTAGGAGGGATAACCCCCCCTTGATAATTGCTAAAATTAATGATGATTTTTTCTTCTTTTTGGATGAGATCAGTGTTTACTTGGGGAACACCAAAGGGGTATTGGTATTGAGAAAAAAGCCAAAATAAATTCGGACTGTCCTGTTGATCAGAAAGATCTAGTTGGCCAAAATCAAGATCAATAGTGACACTTTTTTTGCTTAAATTGGGATAGTCTTTGTCGGTAATAATAAATTCTTGTTTTCTTTCTTGAGGGAAAGCCTCTTTTGACCAGCGAGCTGTTTCTTTTCTAAAAGAGAGCCAGTGAGGAGCTATAACTGGTTTAGCCCAGGCTAAAAATAAAGAAAAAATACTTCCAGCTATAATTAGGTTGAGAGAAATAAGAACAAACTTTGTCCAAAAAGAACGACTAAAGATTAACCTCAGACCAGCCAAAACCAAAACAATGGGCCAAAAACGCCAAAGAAAGCTCCAGGTTGACCAAGAAAAAAAACCAAGACTATTAGAGAGAAAAAGAATTCCAACAAGAATAAAGATTCGGGGCCAGACAATTTTTCTCATAAGATTTTAAGAGCGGAAAAGCAGAGCCAGACCAAGACCGACCAATAATAGTGGCCAAAGCTGAAAAAAACTTAAAAATCTTGTTAAAAAACCAAAGTTCATCAAAATAAAATAAAAACCCAAGAAAACTAAACTAAAGCCAAGCCAAACCCTAGCTTCTTTTTTTTGAAAAACTCCTCGAGCGTCCTCGAGATATTTTTTAGTTTGATCTTTAATTTCTTGGGCGTTTTTCTTTAAGTTTTCCTGATTGTTTGAAGCGCTGTTTTCTGGTTGACCAGGGATAATTAGCCACAAAACCAAATAAAGAATTATTCCACCTCCACCAGATAAACCAATTAAAACAAGAATGATTCTAATTAAAACAGGGTCAAGAGTAAAATATTCGCCAATTCCCCCAGCAACTCCAGCTAAAATACGATTTTGTTCCGACCGATAAATTTTAGAAGAAGAGTTTTTGGTTTCTGTCTTTTTGATCATAATAAATTATTTTATAGAAAAAAACTTAGATTAACAAGAACTTAAATTACAAGGAATTATTAAAGAATTATTAAAAAAAAGACATGATCTTTATAATTCTATAGGAAAGATCTACTAAAAGAAGTAAAAAAGCTTTTTATAATTAACGATATTTTACCTTATGCTTCTGGGATCAGGATAGCGATTACTGATGCTTCTAAAAAGACCAGATAAAAAACTATTCTCTGGTATTTGATTAATACTTGCCGAGTTAAATTTAGCTAGTTCTTGTCGAAAAAAACTAGCTTGACTAGAATTTTGGGCAAGACCCTGTCTTAATTTATGAAATTCAAAAGCTAAATTAATTTGTTCCTCATTTAGAGTTTCTAGACCTTGTCCAACTTTTTTTAATTGTTCAGATAAATTATCTCCTTGAAGACAACTATTAATATGGTCGCCAAAATCTTCAAGAAACCCCTTGCTTGCTCCTGGTAGAACCGAAGACATTTCTCGAGCAATAAATGAGCCTCTTTCTGTAGATCCCGTTTTTTGAATTTGAGCTATTTCTCTTCTTGATCGAGGGTGGCCACCGTGCTTCTCAATCTTGGTCTCCTCTAGTCTTTTTTGTCGTCTCTGCCCCCATTCATTAACAGCTTTAGTGGTTGCTTGAAATAATTTAACTCCTGGAGGAACAATTCTTTCTGTTTCGTTAGCCATTATGTTTTATAGAGCGATCAACAAGGCAGGCTAATTACCTATAATATCAGAAACTGGGGGGATTTTCAAGGCTTTAAACTAAAATAATAATTCTTTTAATTTTTGATAGCTTTTAGCTTAAAAAAAGACTTATTCTTTGTCTTCGCTGGGAGTTTCTTTATTGAGTTCAAGAGGGGTCGGATTGCTTTCTGCTAGAATTTGCTCTACTGTGTCAACAATGTTTTGATCTGGCAAATAAGAATAAAGGTCTCTTTGCCAATTAGGGTTTGAGGTAAAAATGTGTGGCTCAACCCCTAGTCCCTCGATTGGCTGACCATCTTCTCTTAGAGTAAGACTATGCGCCAAAAACAAAGAATAGGTTTCGTTTTGATTAATTTGGGTTTCTAATCGGAAAATTTTTTCTACGGTTCCCCAACCACGAGTAGTATTACCAACTAAAACACCAACATTATATTTTTTCAAAACAGAGGCGACTACTTCGGCCGAACTTTGAGAGTTTTCGTTGATTAAAATAACCACTTTTTTATACTGAAATAAACTGGGGAGCCAACCAATACGAGTTTTATAGTCGATTCTTTTTCCTTGATGAAAGAACTGGTAGGCGTGTCTGTCTTGGCCAATAAAGGGTCCCAGAAGGTAGGGCAGGTTGTCGATTGCTCCGCCAATATTGTTGCGAAGGTCGAGAACTAGAGTGTCAACTCCTGGTAATCCCTGAACTTTCTGAGTTGCTCTTTGTAATTCGTCGAAGGTGGCAGGAGAAAAGCTTTTCAAATGAAGATGAAAAATGTTGTTGCGAATAAGCCGATACTCTATAGTAGGCTCAACGCCAGAAACATCATAAATTTGGCGAGCAGATTCATTACCTAAAATTCGATAGGCTTGGCCAACTTGAGCTAATTTTTCTTTGGCTTCGGGGGTACTGTCTTGACTTAGGGTTTGGTTTAGGTTTTGGTGAGCTTGAGATATTTCTTCTTGAGAAGCTTCTTTATTAAGGCCTAGAACTTGATAATGATCTTGTTTGGCCACATTAAGAACCATGTCGTTTAATTCTTGTTCCTCTTTTTGACGATAAAGCTGACTTCGTCCGAAAGGTTCTAGATTGTTAAGAACTAAATTATTAAGTTGAACAACAAAATCTTCTCTCGCCTCTTCTGTTTCAATTTGTTCTAAGATATTTTCAACTGAAACCAAAAGAGAAGACAAATCTTGAGGGGAGGAGGCCTGAATTTGACCAGTTAGTTTTTCAATTGCCAAGAAATAAAGATTAACCAGATCTTCTTCGGAAGTTACCTTCCAGTGATTATTTTTAATTTTATGATAAATTTCTTCGGTAAAAACCAAATACGAGCTTCTCTCTTGGCCCAAGACAGCATCAGTTTTATTTCTGTTTTGCCAGTTTTGATAAAGAAAGCCACCCGTTGCCCCCAGACCTAAAGAAAGGAGAACAACAAGGGCAAAAAAAAGAGAACTAACAAACCATTTTTTATTTAAGAGCGACGGAATTTTTAATAATTTGAGGAGGGACTGGCGAGTTAACATATTTGCCTTAAGTTTTTATAATAAAGGATTCTCTGATAGAGTACAAGAAGCGAAATAATTACGATTAAAGAGAGGAGAAAGTTAAAAAAACCGAAACGGCGAAACTAAAAAATATTTTTCTCATCTTAAGAGATTGACGTTTTTAATTTTTTTTGATTAGTTTTATTTTGAAACAAAAAATTAACTTAAAACTTCAGGTTGAATCAAATTTCAAATTGTGATATAAATTGAGAGTAATTTATGGCAACCAAAAGAACCTACCAACCTAAAAAAAAGCGTCGAGCCAGAAGACATGGCTTTTTAAGCCGAATGAAGAGTGTCGGTGGTCGCAAAATTCTAAAAAAACGTCGCAGCAAAGGAAGACGGCAACTGACGGTTTCTTCAAGTAAATAACAACCCTCTTCTTTCTTTAAAGAGGACAAACAATGCCTATGTTAACCAAGAAACACCGGTTGCCTGAAAAAAGCATTGACAGAGTTAAGGGTGGTGGTCGCCATTATCAAACCCCATTTTTTGCGGTTGTTTATTTGTCTGATCAAAAAACTCCAAGTCAATTTGCCTTTGTTCTGTCTAGACGGGTTAGTAAGCAAGCAACGATTAGAAATAAAACTAAAAGATTAATTGCTGGTTCTGTTCGCCAGCTAATAAACAACCTAAAAGATGGACACTGGGTTGTTTTTTTGATTAAGCGAGCAGCCTTAGGTCAAAGCAAGGATTTGTTAGCAGAAACAGTAGAAGAGGCTTTTAGAAAAATAAAACTATTTAAGGAAGATGAATAAGCTGTTTCTTAAGTTAATTTCTTTCTATCAAGCCCTGCCACCGATTTTAGGTCGATCTTGTCGGTTTACCCCGACTTGTTCGGAATATTGTTCTTGGGCGATTGAGGAGCGTGGTATACTACGGGGCAGCTTAATGGGATTGGCTCGAGTTTTGCGCTGTCATCCTTGGAGTAAAGGAGGAGTTGATCTTCCTTCGCCGACAACAAGGGTCTTTAGGGATAAAAAATAAATTAAAAAATTTCTATGTTTGAAGCAATTTTTATTCAACCTCTAGCGAATTTATTAGTCTTATTTGCCAACTTCTTTGGTTCATTAGGTTGGGGAATTGTTGTCGTTACAATTCTAATTAAATTAATTTTAATACCAGTAATGATTCCCAGCTTGAAGTCAGGCGAAAAAATGAGACAGTTGGCACCTAGATTAGAGAAACTAAAAAAGAAATATAAAGGTAACAAAGAAAAACTTGCTCGTGCTCAAATGGAATTGTATCGATCTGAGGGTGTTAGTCCAGCGGCTGGTTGCTTACCCTCTGTTGCCCAATTGATAATCTTAATTGCTTTATTTCAGGTTTTCAATAAAGTTCTTAATCCTGAAACGACCGATCAGCTTTCTAATCTTCTTTATCGAGGTATTTTTTTACCAGAAGGAGGCTTAAACTTTTCTTTTTGGTACCTTGATTTAACTAAACCAGACTTATTAATGGGGACAATACCAGGTGTTTTTTTAGTTCTTTCGGCGGCAGCTCAAGTTTTTACGGCTCGACTATCCTCTCCGACGATTAAGGGCGCAAAAATTAGTGCGGACAAAACCCCCCCTAAAAGCGACGATATGATGGTCTCGATGCAGAAGCAAATGACATATCTAATGCCCCTAATGACAATTATTATTGGCTTTAGTTTTCCCTCTGGTTTAACTCTTTACTGGTTTGTTTTTTCTGTTGCCGGCTTGATTCAACAATATATAGTCAGAAAGAAAAGCTTAAAAGAAAAAGGAGAGTGAACTTATGAATAAAAAAACACTAACAAGTGTTGCCAAAACCCTGGAAGAGCTATTGGAGAGAATGGGTGTTTCAGCTCAAGTCGAAGTTAGCTTTGACAAAGACAGTTCTACCGCCTTGGCCAAGCTGTCTTCAAGTGATAACGCTCTCTTGGTTGGATATCATGGCAGAAATCTGTCAGCAATTCAGACAATTTTGGGACTAATGGTTTATAAGAAAATCGGACAATGGCTTCATATTGTTGTTGATGTTGATAATTATCGGGAAAAGCGTCAGTCTCAAATAAAAGAAATGGCTCAGCGAGCAATTGATCAAGCCAAAGCAACCGGACAGTCAATCGCCATCGCCAATCTTAGCTCTGGAGAAAGACGGCAAGTCCATTTACTGTTTAAAGAGGATCCTAGTATAGAAACCTATTCTGAGGGTGAAGGAAGAAGCAGACAATTGATTATTAGCGTTAAGCAAACAGAGAGTGCTAGCAATTAAGACGCTAAAAAAGTTTGAGTTTTTCTTAGCGGGATTATTATTTTTTTTTCTGCCGACCCAGTTAGCCTATTTCTTTTGGCCGAGCTGGTCTTTTTTTTGGGGAATAAGAGTTGACTTCTTGTCGCCAACGATTTTTTTTACCGATATTATTATTTTCTTTTTGTTATTATTTTGGCTTCTAAGACTAGCCCTAGAGTCTTCGTTTTGGTTAGAAAAAAAAGCTTCTTGGAGGTTAATTTTAGCCAGCGTTTTCTTGTTGTTGATTGGTGTTTTTCTGGCATATCGCCCCTTATTGGCAGGATATCGCTTAATTAAATGGTTAGAGTTTTGTTTTTTGATTATTTATTTTCGCAAGAATTTTTTACCAGTTTTCTTGTTGCCTCTTTTCTTCAGTTTATTACTAACCAGCTTTTTATCTTGGGGACAACTTCTTTATCAGCGTTCTTTTCAGGGATTCTTTTGGTGGCTAGGAGAAAGATCTTTTAATCTTAGCACTATAGGAGTAGCAAAAATGACCCTATTTGATCGCTTGTTTGTTCAGCCGATGGCTACTTTCTCCCATGCCAACTCTTTGGCAGGCTTTGTTTTGGTGAGTTTAGTTATTTTTTGGCGATTTAGAAGCTTTTTTACTAAAAAACTAGGGAAGCTTTTTTATTTAGGGTTAAGCATTATTGGTAGCTGTTTAATAATTACTTTTTCGGGAACAGTTTGGCTAACGATAATGGTTGCTGGTTTACTTTTTTGGTTAAAAAAATTAGGCCGCTGGTGGTTCTTTTTAATTTCTGGTTTTTTATTGGCCGTTTTTACTTGGCTGATGCTGTCTTGGGAGATAGTAGCTTGGCGCTCTGTTTTGGAGCGTCAGTTTTTACTTGATAATGCTTGGCAACTGTTTGTTCGGCGACCACTTTTTGGTTGGGGTTTAGGAAACTTTATTCCAGCCCAAGGACAGTTATTTTTTTCTCGGGGAACCTTTGATTTTTATCAGCCAGTTCACAATTTATTTTTATTAATATTGGCTGAAGCTGGTCTTTTGGGCTTAATCCTGGCTTATTTTTGGGGCAAAAGGCTTTGGTTGAAGATTGAGGTTGGTTGGCGCTGGATGTTTTTTATGATAATTTTTTCTGGTTTATTTGATCACTATTGGCTAACCCTGCAACAAAACTTTTTACTTTTGGGAATAGCGATAGCGATTACTCTTGTCTCCCCAAAAGATGGAGGGAAAGAAGACCTAATCAATCAAAAACCATCTTTTGTAAGTGCTTCGTCTAAGGCCTGATTAACCAAGGCGTCGGCCTCTTGGTTTTTGTTTCTGGGAATATAATGATAGAAAACCTCAATCGATAAGCTTTTTTCAATATTTTTAATTTTGGTTATAAAATTTATAAGGTTAATGGCTTTAATTTTATAGCGACCAGAAAGCTGAGAAACAACAAGCAGCGAGTCAAGATAGCAATTAAGACAATCAAAGCCAGCAAGAAGGGACCGATTCTGGCTTAACCAATCAAAAGCCTTTTCCAGGGCTCGATATTCAGCCTCGTTGTTAGTGGCTTGACCGATATAAGCACAATAAGAAAAGATTGTTTTCTGTCTATCTTTAATAATTACACCAATTCCGGCTGGACCAGGATTACCCCTAGCACCACCATCGGTAAAAACATTTAAACTGTTCATTTTTTGGCCCTTACGAGCTTGATTTTAGCTTTTTGATCAAAAAAATACCAGTAGTAATCAAAATTGATCCTTCGGTTGCAACCGTAACCCAAGCGGCGCCGTTGATGCCAAATTTTGGAATAAAAACCAAATTGCCAGCCAAATTAATAGTCAGGGCTAGTAAAGAAAAGAGAAGTAGTTGCTTTTGAGCTCCCAAAACAATCATAGTGTAGCCAGTTAAATGATTTAAATAACCAAAAACTAAGGCTAGGGCTAGAATTCGTAAAACGCGAATAGAGGGGATAAACGCTTCACCACCAATTAAGCCAATGACAATTGGAGCAAAAATAGCGGTTAATAAACTAATTAATAACCCTCCCAACAACAGCGATAGAGCCCCACGCTTTAGGATACTCGAAAGTTGTTTTGGGTGTTTTTTGAGGATGATTGGAAATAAGCTGTTCATAAAAAAAGCCGCCCCCAAAATTAGATTGGTGTAGATTTTGTATGACAGGCCGTAAAGTCCAACCGCACCAGAACCAATGAAGGTTTTTAAGAAAAAGTTGTCAATACCGGCATCATATAGAGCAAAAACTAACTGTCTTGTTCCCAATGGAGCTGATTGTTCTAAAAATCTTTTTAATCCTTTTTTGGTTGGAGCAAAAGAAAAAGAGGTTTGTTTATATAAAAAGGCAAGGGCAGCCAGAGTGCTAGTGGCGGCCGAAAAAATCCAAACAGTTAGAGCTTGGCTTAAGTTAATTTGACCAAAAACCTGAACAAGTAAAACAATGCCAGTAATTGAGATTATTGAGGCACTAGTTTCAAAAACTGCTTTGGCGACAAAATTGAGATTTGCCATAAAGAAGGCTTCCGCTAGGGTTCTTAAGGTTAAAAAAATAATCGCTAAAGAGGCAAATAAAGTTAAAATCTCAATATTTTGAAACTGATTTAGAGTTAAAACTAATCCAGTTAAAACCGTTAGGCTGACAATGGAAAAAAATATTTTCAAGGTTAAGGCTTGATTGAGAATAAAACGTTTTTTCTTGAGGTCAATTTCTGGTTCTGCCAGTTTTTTGATGGTGATAGTTCCAGTGCCAAAATCAGCTAAATTGAAAGTTATTAAAATAATGTTAGTGATAAAAATATAATTACCCCAAGACTCCACCCCAAGAAATCGAGTTAAAAAACTAGCTGCTAAAAGAGAGCAAATTAACATGACAAGTCGACCAAGGGCTTGCCAAAAAGTATTTTTTGCCACCAAGGAAGTGTTACTCATAGCCTCATTTTACACCAAGACTCCAACTGTTTTTATGATCTATTAGATTATTGGCGGGACTGTTTGATTTTTTGGTATAAAAAAATAACAAGGGCAAATTAAAACATCAACAATAAAATCAAGATAAAAAAATTAAAAAAGAAGGCTCTTTTCTGTTATCATTAAAGTTGATGAAGGCGGCGATTTCTTCTCAAAACGGAAACCCTCTTGCTTTGATTTTAGGCGGAGCTGGTGCAGTTGGTTCTTATTTGTGTGATTCTTTAATTGCTCAAGGTTGTCGGGTTATTTGTCTTGATCAGTTTGATGTCTTAAAAGAAAATAACATTTCTCATCTGTTGGGGGGGAGAAACTTTGAAGCAACAGAGAAAATTACAAGAATCGAAGAAGAAGTTAATTATGTTTTCTGTTTAACCAGTGATTGGTCTGGTTATTTAGATCAATTTTCTGAAAGTCGTTGGCTTTTTTGGGGCCAGGAACTTGATCAGAATGTTTTTGATCAGGCGCATAAACGAGCGATCAACTATCGCTTTGTTTGTGCCGATGGATTTTTTGGGCCACGAATAGATTTAAATTACCCCTCTTGGACAACTAAGTTGATTAGCGATATTTTCTTTCGACGGCGGATTCGCTTGGCTGGAGATGGGTCGGCCTTGGTTTACCCTCTGTTTATTAAAGATTTAGTGGCAGGTTTAACCTCAGCCTTGTTTATGCCTCAATCACAGGGTCAAATTTTTTATTTTGCTGGAGAAGAAATTACCCTGTTTTCCTTTGCTAAGCTTTGGTCGGACCAGTTTAGCGATTTAGAAATTAAATTTGACGAACAAAAATCTCCGCCCAGAATTAACTATCAAAAAGAAGTAGTTCTGTCTCAACAGGAATTGGGATGGAAGACAAATTTTTCTCACTCAGAAGCAGTTTTGGCCACAATAAGTTGGCTCAACCGCCCTGATGTTTCCCGCTTGCTATCTGCCAATGGTTTTTCGAAGACTAAAGAAATTAACAAAAAAACTGTTTTTGTTGACAGCCCCTCAGTTAGGATTGACTCTCTCAACAAAACACAGGAAGAAGAGAGAGAAACCGAGATCGAGACCATCGAGCCTTTGCCTCCAGCAGAAACTAAAACAGAACCAATCGAAGCAAAAAAATTTGAAACCCCTTTGTTGGCTGATGAGGAAAATAACAATGAGGGATTATGGCTCTCTCGCCGATCAGAGCCGAAAAAAGAAACAGAAGTTTCTTTTTCAATCACCGAATTAGAGATTGGTAGCACAACAAAAAGCACTAAAAAGAAAGAAAGAAAAGAACAAAGTAAGCTCGATAATAATTTAAAGACGAAGCTTGGCAAAGGCAATAGGCGCTGGTTGTTTGCTGGACTGGGCGGACTAATTTTATTAATTTTTCTATCCCCCTTACTTTTTTTAGCTAAAGATTTAATTTTTGGTATTGTTCACTTGAATCGAGCTCAAAAGTTTTGTTTGGCCAACCAACTGTCTGATTGTCAAGAGGCCTCTCAAGTAGCCCAAAGACATTTTTATTTAGCTCAAAATGTCTCAGGAAGGCTGGCACCAGTTTTAGCCTTTGTTCTTGGTGATGAAAGCTTATCTGGAGCGACTAGGGTTTTAGCCTTAGGACAAGAATCGGCAGAAGCCTTTGTTTATTTTTCTGACTTGGCTAAGAACCTAGAAAAGGTCTTTAGGGCAGTTATTGGCCTTGAAGAAGTAAATTTTTCCGACCTAATTACTGCTAGTCAGCGTTCGGCGCAAAGGGCTTATTTTAAGCTAACTAATGCTGCCGCAACAGGAAAAGGATTGCCCAATTCTTTAGTTGGGGAGTCTTTAGATCAACTACCGACAGCAATTGAAGCAACCAAGATGACACTAGACTCGCTGCCCCTTTTGGCGGATTTTCTGTCTAAAGACCAACAAACAATAATTTTATTATTACAAAACAATATGGAGTTACGACCAACGGGGGGTTTTATCGGCTCTTTGGGGATAATGAATTTTCAATCTGGTCGGTTGATTGATTTTAGCGTTAAAGATGTTTATGAGGCTGATGGTCAATTAAAGGGCCAAGTTGAACCACCAGAAACCCTAGAAAGATATCTAGGTGAAGAAACCTGGTATTTAAGAGACTCTAATTGGTCGCCAGATTTCCCTAAAACCGCCCGTCAGGTTTTGTGGTTTTGGGAAAAGCAACTGGACCGAAGGGCAGATGGGGTTATTGCCATTAACTTGCGAGTAGTGGAAAAAATTCTGTCTTCTTTGGGGGGGGTTTATTTGCCTGATTATCAAGAAACAATTACCGCCCAAAATTTATTTGAACGAGCCGAATACCATTCTGATGTTGGATTCTTTCCTGGTTCAACTCAAAAAAAAGATTTCTTAGGCAGTCTTGCTTTTGAAATTTTGGCTGAAATTAAACGTCGAGAAAATCTACCAACCTCACTATTTTTGGCTTTACAGCAATCTTTGTTAACGGGAGAAATTATGATTCATTTTGCTGACTCTTCTTTGGCGGAACAGGTAATGACTTTGGGTTTTGATGGTGGTATTAAAGAAGTTGTTTGTCCGCAAGAAAACTGCTTGTCAAATTATCTATGGAGCGTTGATACCAACGTTGGTGCCAATAAAGCCAATTTCTTTCTTAAAAAAAGACTAGTTCAACGATTAGGAATAAGTGATAGTCAGGTTAATCATTCTCTAAGACTAACTTGGCAAAACACAGCTAAAACCGAAATTTGGCCAGCGGGAACCTACAGGAATTTTTGGCGACTTTATTTACCCAAGGAGGCAGTTTTGCAAGGAGCTTTTTTAGAAAACAATGTTGGCCAAAGACAGGTGCTTGATTTGGGAACTGATCAGGAATTGGGGAAAAAAGTTTTAAGTCAACTAATTGAGGTGCCGATTAACTCACAAATTACAATAGAGGTTAATTACCAAATAGAGCATCAATTTGGAGAAAATAGAAAAAAATTGGCATTTTTAGTTCAAAAACAGGCCGGAACAACTTGGGATGAAGACATTACTTTGATTTCTTATCCAAACAGTTGGTTGCCGCTAATTGTTTCTCCAGAAGGAGAAATTTCTCAAGGTGCAATTACTTATCGAAACATTCTTGATCGAAATCGTTTATTTGAGTTTGAGTGGGGAGAGCCATAATTATTATTTTAATAATAAGATTTTAACGCCTAAAAATGAAAAACACAGAGGCTAAACAAAAAGAAAGAAAAACACTATTTTTATTATCATTTGCTTTCTTGGCTTTTTTTAGTTAAAATACTCTCGTTATGGTAAGACCAAAATTAGTTGTTGACGAAAGAATTGTTACTGGTCGTAAGGTTAAGGCCTTGCGTCGGGAGGGGATTTTACCCGCTAACCTTTATGGTCAAGGAATTAAGTCCCAAGGACTTCAGGTTGACTATCAAAGCTTTTTCTCTATTTTTGAAAAAACTGGGGAGAGCGGCTTGATTGACTTATTTGTTGGTCAAGCAAAAACTGCTTGTCCAGTTCTAGTGGGAGATATTCAAGTTGACCCAGTGACTGACAAAATTCTTCATGTTGATTTTCGGCAAGTTGATTTGACCAAGAAGACTCAAGTAGCTGTCCCCATCGAGCTAGTTGGTCAAGCTCCAGGTGCGGAAGGAGGAGAGGGTGTTTTAATCCAAACCCTTCTAGAGGTGGAGGTAGAAGCCCTACCAGAAGAACTTCCCGATCGTCTTGAGGCCGACATTTCTTCTTTGCAAAAAATCAACGATGTCATTAGAGTTTCTGATCTTAAACTTAGCTCAGGAATTATTATTAAAGCGAACGAAAATGAAGTAGTAGCAAAAATAGAAACCCCCATTAAAGAAGAGGTAGTGGCGCCCACAGAGGAGCCGGAAGTGATTGGCGAGGGAGAAAAGAAAGACGAAGAGGGATCGCCTGAACAAGTGAAATCAGAAAAAGAAGAAAATAAAGCAGGATAACTTAAACAAAGAAACATCTTCTTCGTTTTTTTGTTCCTAATCTTCAAGAGAAGTTCTAGTTTTCGAAGCTATAAATACCCCAAAAAAGCCATTGCTGTTAGTATTTGCCATCACTAAAAAAGTATGACTTTAGTTTTATTGACTAGTTGCTAGGCTTGATGTTCTTTCGCTAAGTTCTTTTATTTGTTCTTCTAAACTAGGATCAATTTTTTTAGCCCTTTGGAAAGAACTTTTGGCTTCTTCTTCTTTTCCATTTAAAAGCTGAAAATAACCAAGATAAATCCAGCCAATTTTATAGTCAGGGTATTTTTCTAAAAAATTTTGCCAATTATTGATTAACATTCTCTGTCCTTGGGGCGAAGCGTGTGCCCAAAATAAATAATTTTCTTGCCAGTAAATCATTTCCTGTTCGGCTAAAAATTCAGGACTACCAACTTTATTTAATTCTTTTTTGGCGGTTTCAAAGTAACCATTGCTAATAAGAACCCTAATCATATTCATCCGATTATTAAAAACATTGGGTTGAGCCAAGAAGGCTTGTCTGGTTTTTTCCTCTTGACTGGCAGGAAGAATAAAATTGATGGCAAAAATAACAACGAAAAGCAATAAAGTTATAATTTTTTTTGTTTTTGCGGTAAACTTGCGGTAAACTTGCGGTAATTTAATGCCTAAGCTTGACCATCTTTCTTTCCAAATCAGCTTGTCGCCAAGTTTACTCTTAGCCCATTTTTGTTTTTTTAAGAAAAAATTTTTTAAAATTTTTTTCTTAACAACCCTATTAACCTTAGCGGTCTTCTTCTTTGGATCAGTCATTAAGTTTAATTTTAACATTCCTTTTAAACTAAAAAAAAGTTTGGTAATAGAGAAATTTTTTGCTAAACTTATTTTCTAAAGAAGAATGGTTAAGCGTTTAGAAGAAGACCAAATTAAGGACTTTTTGAAAAAAGCTGATTTTTTAACTGGGGAGTCAATGATTATCGGTGGCTCCAGCCTTTTTCATGGGGCGCCTCTTTTGAGTCTTCAGGTGGCCTCTCGATTCAACAAAACTGTTTTTTTTGTTTCTCCAGAAGAAGATTTGCTTCGGGTTGCTCAAGAAGCCAAAAGCAGGCTTTTTGCTTTTATTTGGGCGCCCTTTGATCAGGTTGATGATTATTTAGTTTCAGTCGATATTGCCCTGATTGGCCCAGGATTTATGCGTTATTTCAAGCAAAAACAAGCCAAAAAATATTATCAAAAGCCAGATCGAAGGGCAGGAAAAAAAACAAAGAAGATTACCGAAAGATTGTTAAAAAAATTTTCTTCTCTTCCTTGGGTAATTGATGCTGGGTCTCTTCAGGTAATCGACAAAAAAACCCTTCCTCCCAAATCAATTATTACTCCCAATAACGAAGAGTTTGCTTTGCTTTTTGGTGAAAACTTAAATCTTCTTTCTTTAGACGATCAAATTAGGGTTGTTAGCCAGAAAGCTAAAGAAAACAACTGTTTGATTATTTCTAAAAATCCAGACTCTATCGTTGCCTCAAGAGAGGGATACTTGGTGGTTTCAGGCGGTAACCGAGGACTGGAAAAAGGTGGAACAGGAGATGTCCTGGCAGGACTAGTAATGGCTCTATCAGCCAAAACCACTTCTCCTTTAATTTCTTCAGCGGTGGCAGTTTGGCTATTCAAAAAGGCCTCTCAAGAGCTGTTTAAGCAAAGAGAAACCTTTTACAATGCTGATGACTTAGCCCAAGTCACGGCCCTTGTCGCCAAGAAATATTTAACTTAAGCCTCTTTTTTATATTCTTGGTAGCTTTTTGCGGCTCTAGGATTTTTTTCGTTTAAGAAACCAATGACTTTATTTCTAATCATTTTGGTTTCAACAATCTCCTCAGAATAAAGATCACCTAGCCATCTTTCTATTTCTTGAACGACTACTTGAGCCTGGTCTTGAGTGGCACCCGCTCCGAGAAGACTTTTTAATAATTTTTCCTGACTGAAGTCCTCGATTCGGCCATCTTTTTTTTGAACTTGAATTCTGTTCATTTTTTCACCTCCTTTTTTAAAGTTTTTAATAATTAAAAAATTAAGACTTGAGAAATCTCTTACTTTATTTTTGGCCAAGACGAAATCGTTAGGGGAGTTTTTTCACCCAGCTGGTTAGTCCAAATTTCTTCACTAATAAAGGGAGCAAAGGGATGAATTAACTTTAGACTACTTTTTAAAACAAAAAGCAGAACCGACAAAGCCTCTTGTTTGTCGTCAGAATTGGCTTGGTTATAAAGGCGGTCCTTGGTTTGTTCAAGGTAAATATCGCAAAATTCATGCCAGAAAAAAGCATAAATTTCTTCACTTGCCTGACCAAAGCGATAGTTGTCAATGTGCTTGGTTACGCTATTAATGGTTGCTTCTAGTGATTTTAGAATTTTTTGATCATCTTGATTCTTGGTTTTGTAATTAGCAAGCTGTAGCTTGTGTAGGTCTCTAGTTTTATTCTTAGAATCTTTTAGATTCATTATAATAAACCGAGAAGCGTTCCAAATTTTGTTGGTAAAGTTACGCATTGCTTCAATTTTCTTTTCTGCAATGACAAAGTCACTAGCAGGAGCAATGCCATAAACCAAAGACATTCTTAAAGCATCAGTCCCATATTTTTCAGCCATAATTAAGGGATTGGCGACATTACCCTTACTTTTACTCATTTTCTGACCTTTTTCGTCAACCACCCGAGCATGTAGGTGTACCAACTTAAAGGGAACATCGCCAGCAAGATAAATCCCAAACATAACCATTCTGGCGACCCAGAAAAAAAGAATGTCCCACATTGTGTCTAAAACAGAAGTAGGATAAAAATATTTGAAATCAGGCTTGCTTTTTTGGGGGTTAACAAAGTTGAAACCAAGAGTGTTTAGGGGCCATTGACCAGACAAAAACCAAGTGTCAAAAGTGTCTGTTTCCTGAAGAAGATGTTTTTTACCACAATCAGGGCAGCGATCTGGCTTATCAAGAATAAATTTGGTTTCTACTGGAGCGACCAGAGATTGAAGGCCAGCCTTGATTTTAGCAAAAGAGTATTTATCTTTGATTTGATCATAGGTGTTGGTGATTAGCTGATTGTTATTTAAGAAATTAATTTTTATTTTAGGATTACAATCAAGACAATACCAGGCGGGTATTTGTGGTCCCCAAACTATTTGTCGACTGATGTTCCAATCATGAATGTTGATTAACCAGTCAAGAAATTGTTTTTTAAATCGAGGAGGGAAGAATTTAATTTGACCACTTTTAGCGGCCCTAACAGCAGGACTAGCCAGAGGTTTAATTTTGACAAACCATTGTGGCATAAGCAAGGGTTCAATAACATTTTTACAGCGATAACAAAAACCGACGAGATGACGAAGAGGCTGAACTTTGACTAACTTTCCAGTTTTAACTAAAGCTTCAACTGTTTTTTGACGAGCCTGTTTTGGATAAAGACCAGCAAAGTTTTTAGGAACATTAATCATTTTTCCCGCTGAGTCAATACAGGAAAGACTGGGCAGACGGTGTTTTTGACCAATTTGATAATCAATTGGATCGTGGCCGGGAGTAATCTTTAAGGCGCCACTACCAAAATCAGGCTTAACTAGTTCGTCAGCAATAATGGGAATTTCTTTGTTAATAATGGGAACCAAGGCTTTTTGATCAAGCAATTTAATGTAGCGAGAATCTTTTGGGTGAATGGCCACTGCCACATCAGCAAAAATAGTTTCTGGTCGAGTGGTAGCAATGGTGATCGTGCCATAGTCCAAAAAGTAAAGCTGATCGTCTTTTTCTTGATAATCAATTTCTAAATCAGAAAAAGCAGTCCCGCAATGAGTGCAATAATTAACAATCTTGCTGTCTCGATAAATTAAGCCATCCTGATATAGCTTTTTAAAAACAGCCAAAACATTATCAATGATTTTTGGTTCTAGGCTATAATGATATCGACTCCAATCTAATGAAAAACCCAGTCTTTTCATTTGACTAATGTTCAGTTGTCGATTTTCCTCAACAAAACTCCAAATTTTTTGATAAAGAGTATTTCGGTCAAAGTCAAATCGACTTTTTCCCTCTTCAGCCAACCTTTTTTCAAAAACAAATTGAGTTTCAATACCGGCATGATCACTGCCTGGAAGCCAAAGGGTGGGCCGACCTAGCATTCGCTGGTAGCGACACATAATGTCCTGAACAACAAATAAGGCGTGACCAATGTGCATGGGGTCGTTGGCATTAGGAAGAGGAAGAATAATAGAAAATGGCCTTTTTTTTGGATTAACCTTAGGTGTAAAATACTTGCCTTTTTCCCAAAGAGAAATAAGCTCCTTTTCGGCCTTTTGAGGTTGATAGTGCTTATCCATTTTTGTCAAAGAAAACAGATTGGTGAAACTTTAGGCTATTTAGTCCTTCAAGACTAAAACTAGTTATACACCAACATTATACAATGATTGAAATGAGGGCAAAGTGATAATTTTTATATCAGCTTAATTATTTTTTACCACTCTTTGTTTTCTTTGCCAAATTTTTTTGTTAAGTTAATCGTAAAAACAAAAACACTGAGGGTTTAAGACGAGGTCGAAAAAATTTTTTAATACTTAAATGGTAATTCAAAACGCTTTTTTTAAAATAACTAGCTCGTGATTTTCGACCAGTGAAGAGGAGAATAATTAAAATAAGCAGCGGCGGCCACAATGGCACCATTATCGGTGCAGTGGCGAATTTCAGGAATAAAAAGGTTAAGGTTTAACTTCTTGGCTTCTTCTTTAAACTTTTCTCTTAATACTTGGTTGGCAGTAACCCCCCCACCCAAAAGCAACGACCCAACAGAGTGCTTCTGAATGGCCTGAATAGTTTTTTTAACCAAGCAATCAGTAATGGCATCTTGAATCTCCCAGGCAAAGAAACTTTTGGTTTTTTCATCTAAAAGGTTTTGTTGTTGAAGCTTTCGAAATTGATCAACAACAGCAGTTTTTAAACCAGAAAAAGAAAAATCAAGGTTGTTTTGGTTAACCATTGGTCGAGGAAGCCTAAAAGGAGGGCTATTGATCAGTTTTCTTGGTGCTTTCTCGGCGATTTTGGCAATTATCGGTCCACCTGGATAACCCAAAGTCAAGATTCGGGCACATTTGTCAAAACATTCTCCAGAGGCATCATCTCTGGTACCACCAAGAAAAGAAAACTGATATTTTTTCTTGGCTTTATTAATTAAAACTAATTCAGTGTGACCACCAGAGGCAATTAAAGCCAGGGCTGGCATTTGAGGAAACTGGCCAGGCTTTTTGTCTAGCCAGTTAGCAAAAATATGAGCCTCTAAATGATTGATTGGCACAAGAGGTTTGTTGGTTATCAGGCTTAGGGTTTTGGCTGTTTCTATCCCAACCAACAGCGAACCAATTAATCCTGGAGTAGAGGTAACCGCTAGGGCATCAATTTTTTCTAGGGCTTTTTGTGGTTTTATTTTAGGTTGAAATTGAACCAGAGTCTCTATTAAAACTGGAAGAATACAGGAAAGCTGTTCTCTGGCGGCTAATTCGGGAACAATGCCACTAGTCTTTTGATGTAACCACTCTGACGAAGCAGTGGTGATGGATAGCGTTTGGCGACCGTCTTTGACTATTGCCACCGAAGTTTCGTCACAAGAAGTTTCAATGCCCAAAATTATCATAATTAATTTTTAATTTTTAACGACACTATATAATTAACAAGTTTAAAATTAAGACAAGAAAAGTTAATTTTTTTGATTTAATTGTTTTTTTTGGCTTAAGTTTGAAAGCAAAGTCTTTACGACAACTTTATTTTTGTTTGAGAAAGAACAACACCTTTTATTCTCTGGTTCCTCGCAAGTATTTGGCTTGCCAGGCTCGATAATAAGAATAAAAAGTTTCTTTTTGTAAAATCTTGTCATCGCGAACAACTTCCCAATCGAAGGCCGCTTTGGCACCGTAAGCAGCCCAATCAATTTGTTTGATTTCTCCAGCAGGGAGGGTGGGGTCATCAAGATAAAGAGCCAGGGGGGGAGGGGTGATGTCCCAGAGGCGAAAATTAGAGAGAGTGCTTCGACGACCATCGTGAGTACCATAAAGATCGATGATTAGCTTCCACTCTTTGGGTAAAAATTGAGTTTGAATTAGAATATAGTGTTTGGTGTCATTTTTAAACTTAAAATCAGGTTGGGGGGCGAATACGGTGGCGTCTAGGCCTGGGCGGGACTCTTGTTCGTAAACGCCAACCCGATAGGCATGGGGATGTCTTTCTTTTATTGGCAAGCCAGCATCAAGAATGGTTCGAAAGAGAGTAGTAGAAACCTGGCAAACTCCACCGCCAATGCCGGGAATGGTTCGACCATCTTTGATAATGTAGCCAGTTTGATAGCCAGTTTGAACAGAAATTTCCCCCAGAGCTAGATTAAAAGAAAAAACCTCATCAGGGGCGACTAGTTGACCAGTTAACTCTTCGCTGGCAACTCTAATATTGTTAACTCGGGAAGCCGATGAGCCACGGTAGTATGACTCGCCTCGACCAATTCTTTCAATAATTCCTAGCGAGTCGGCCTCTTCGGCTTCGATTTGAGGCGAAATAGTTTGAACAGGCAAAGGAAAACTAAGCTCAGAGTTATTTTGATCAATTAGTTGCTGCTGACTGGATTCAATTAAAGTAAGCAAAGCCTCCTGGTCTATCTTTTGACCAGAGAAAGATGGTCTGATTACGTTAAGTTCTCCGTCTTGAAAACCAAACCTGGCGTTTTGGGGAAGCCGATCAACTTGACCAGCAAAGTCAGCGATCCATCTTGTAATATTGTTTTGAGCGGTGGCGGGATTGTAATGGAGGAAACTAATTAAGCTAATATCACTGATGATAAAGTTCTCTTCTTCTAAACTTACAATTAATCTTTTTCCGGTTAAGGAAAGAGCCTGTTCCTGAAGACGGCTAATGGTGTTTTGATCGGGAACAGAATTGACGACTCTGGTCGGAATAAGAATTGTTCTCGTGCTTAAAGTAGTAAGGTGTTCGACAATAAGCCTTGTTAGCTCTTTTTGCTCAACCAATAATCCTTCTTGACCCGGACTAATAAAGATTCTAGTTCCTCGGTAGAAAACTTCGGTTGGTTTGCCGGGATTATCGAAGGTTTTGGCGATTTCTTTAACCTTAGTTTCGATGGCTTTCTGATCAAGTTGCCACTCTAGCTCAAGGTTCGTTTTGTTTTTCCAGGCATTAACCTTTTCTTTAGTTCGATTAAGAAGATTACCCCTTCTGCCCAACTGGTAAGCCGAGCTTATTGCCTGATCAAAATCAAATCTAACCCTGACTGTTTCTGTTGTTAGCTGCCATTCTTGATCCTCAAATTGAAGTTCAATGATGGGCGGAGTTTTTTTAGTAATTTCTTTTTCTAACTTTCTTTGCGCCTGTTGAGGGGTTAAATTACCTAAGTTAATACCCGAAACAGTAATGCCAGGATAAATTTTTCCGTAATAAGCTAGTTCATAAGCAATCGGGACAAGTAAGACCAAGACTAATAACCCAAGACAAGCCAATTTAGTGATTTTTTTAATCATAATTCTTTTAAAAAATGAAAAAAAGCAGGTTTTTTAAAATCAAATAAAAAGTGAAAAAACCATTATTTAACTAGACACAGCTTTTTAAGAATAATCAAATAGATTTAGGGGCAATAAAAAAATCAAAGGTTTTCAAAAAATAAATCTTTAAAAAATTTTTAAGGATTTGTTCTTGTTTGTTGGCCCGTTTGTATTATATGATATTAATGGTTAATTCTTAAACTTTATGATTGACGTTAAGTCTTTAATCAATCGACCGCCTCGATCAAGTGGGGGCCCATTTGGGCAGTCGGCTTCTACCACAAATCAAACAGTGGAGTCTGCTACTCCCCTGCCTTTCTCGGTTGAAAGCGCTCCTCCGCCTGTAACCAGTCCTGATTCTTCTGCAAATCCTCTGCCAACAAAAGATTTGACTAGCAAAAAGTCATTTAATTGGTTAAAGCCATTATTGGTAATTGTTGTTTTATTGATCTTGGGAGCGGGGGGTTATTTTTGGTGGCAGAATCAAGACTCACCGCTGGCTCCCGGCCAGGAAACGCAGATTACTTACTGGGGACTATGGGAGCCAGAGTCAGTTATGGCTGGCCTGATTGAGGAGTTTGAAAAGGAAAACCCTAGAATTAAGATTAACTATACCCAACAGAATGTTATTGATTATCGTCAGCGACTTCAATCTGCCCTAGCTTCGGGAACCGGACCAGATATTTTTCGGATTCATAATACTTGGTTGCCGATGTTTATTAATGACCTGGCTCCAGTGCCGCCTGATTTAGTTCAATCTTTGTCTTTAGAAACAAATTATTATCCAGTTGTTAGAGAGTCATGGTTTTCTCAGGGTAATTTTTATGGTTTACCTTTAATGTTTGATAGTCTAGCTCTTTTTTATAATAAAACTATTTTTGCTGAGAATCAGCTTAGCCCTCCTCAGGATTGGGATCAGTTTCGACAAATTGCCAACCAGCTCACGGTTCGTGATGAAAATGGTCGGATTTTGCAGGCTGGAGCGGCAATGGGGGCGGCTTCTAATGTTGACCACTGGAGCGATATTCTGGGGTTAATGATGATTCAAAATGGTGCCCAAATTGCTGGGCCATATGGAGTTGACGCTCAACAAGCTCTAGACTTTTTTATGGTATTTTCTAGGCAGGATCAAGTTTGGGATGAAACCCTACCGAATTCTACTCGGGCCTTTGCTGGAGGTAAACTGGCTCTTTTTTTTGCCCCCTCTTGGAGAATAATCAATATTAATGAGCTTAATCCCGACCTGGAGTTTGGGGTGGTGCCGGTGCCTCAATTACCAGGAAGGGAAGCGGTAACTTGGGCAACCTTTTGGGTAGAAGGAGTTTCGGTTCGGTCTGAGAAACAAGCCGCCGCTTGGAAATTTTTAGAGTTCTTGTCAACCAAAGAGTCTTTAGAGCGAATTTTTAAGGCGGGGAGTCAGGTTCATTATATTGGTCAACTCTATCCTCGAATTGATATGGCTGATCAACTGAAAAGTGACCCACTTTTGGCGCCTTTTATTGAACAAGGCCAAGACGCTAAAAGCTGGTATTTGTCATCACGTACTTTTGATAACGGCATCAATGATAGTATTATCAAATATTTTGAGGATGCTGTTAATCGATCTCTAAGGGGAGCTGACTCAGAGCTGGAAACAACGGTAACGCAAGGAGTAGCCTCAATACTAGATAGATATCGGGCTGGTAGGCTATGAACTTTTTTAATAAAAAGTTTCTAAACCTAGAAAGGGCTGTTTTGGCGACATTGATTTATTCTAATTTGTTTTCTTATCCTCTAACGGCAAAAGAAGTTTGGTTGTGGTTGCCCCAAAGAGCAAGATTAAAAAAAGTTTATGAACAGCTTAATTTTTTGGTTGAGCAAAATAAGATTGGGTATCAATCTCCCTTTTACTTTTTAAAACAAGAAAAAGAAATTATAAGCGGTCGCCTTAAAAGAGAGCTTGTTTCGGATCTTAAAATTGTCAAAGCAAAGCTAATCGGCCAAAGACTGGCAAGCCTACCCTGGGTGGGAATGGTGGCTATTAGTGGGAATTTAGCGATGAGGGCGGCAGAAAAGAAAGATGATATTGACTTAATGATTATTGGGCTACCCGGAGCACTTTTTCGGGCGAGAATGGCCAGTATTTTACTAACAGAGCTTCTTGGCTTGCGTCGTCGTCCTGAAAAAAAAGAAGCGCCTGACAAAATTTGTCTTAATCTCTTTTTGGAAAGCAATAACTTAAATCTTCCCCAAAAAAGACGAGACTTTTATACTGCCCACGAAGCCCTGCAACTACTTCCTGTTGCTGGAGACAAAAAGCTTTATCAGCAATTTCTGCTTGATAATAGCTGGCTGGCCAATTATTTGCCGCAAATCTATCAGAAGCGTTTAGGGGAACAGTTCTTAACACAATCACCCACTTTTGAAAGTAAAAAAACTAAGAGCAGCTGGTTAGAGAAAGTGCTGATGGCTGGTCAGTTGGCCTATGCCAAACAACATCGTCGCCTAATAGAAAGTAAAGATCGGCAACTATTTTTTCACCCTCAAGATCAGCGACAGAGAATTTTGACTCGTTTTGAAAAAGATTGGGAGGCGTTTTTCGGTTCTAAAGAGTTAATATAAGCGGTTATTTTAAAAAAAACCCCTTGACAAGATTAACCTTGGTGATTAGAATAGGGACAATTATCACCCTTAAAAGTGATAATTTTTTTTGAACTTCCTTAAAAAAAATTTATGGTAATGAAAACGATTAAACTACAACCCGCTTCTGGTTATGTTCTGGTTTCGCCAGCTGAAACGGAAAAAAGAACCGCCTCTGGTATTGTTCTCCCTGACTCTCACGAAGAAAAACCTCAAAAAGGTCAGGTTTTGGCAGTAGGGTCAGATCAAGTAACGGAGTCTGGGGCTAAAGTAAGCCCTCCTTGTAAAAAGGGTGACACGGTTATTTATAAAGAGTGGGGCGGAAACGAATACAAAGAGGGCGATAAAGAGTATTTGTTTATTAAATTTGAAGATATTTTAGCTGTTGTTTGTTGACTAAAGACTTAGTTTATTAAATTATTATGGCAAAACAAATTATTTTTGGCTCAGAAGCAAGACAGAAAATTTTAAAAGGGGCAGAGCTTCTATCTAAAGCGGTAGTAACAACCCTGGGTCCCCGTGGTCGCAATGTGGCGATTGAAAAGTCTTGGGGGTCCCCACAAGTGGTTCATGATGGAGTAACCGTAGCAAAAGAAGTTGAATTAGAGGATAAATTTGAAAATATGGGAGCCCAGTTGGTAAAGGAAGCGGCTTCTAAAACCAACGACAATGCTGGCGACGGAACTACTACCGCCACTCTTTTGGCTTACTCGATTATTGCTGAAGGAATGAAAAATGTTACTGCTGGAACGAACCCCATGGTTCTTCGTCGAGGGCTGGAAAAAGGTCTAGAGGCGGCAGTTGGTCAATTAGAAAAAATTAAAAAAGAGATCAAGGACAACTCTGACATTGAGAATATCGCGACTATCTCTGCTGGTGATGCCAATATTGGCCAGAAGATTGCTGAAGCTATAAGTAAAGTGGGTTCTGATGGTGTGGTGACTGTTGAAGAATCTAAGGGTTTGGAGCTAGAGATTGAATATAAAGAGGGAATGGAGTTTGACGAAGGCTATGTTTCCCCCTATTTTGTTACTAACGCAGAAACAATGGAAGCTGAAATTGAAAATCCCTATATTATCATCACTGATCAAAAAATTTCCGCCATTTCCGATATTTTGCCCTCTCTTGAAAGACTCATTCAAACCTCTAAGAATATTGTTATTATCGCTGACGATCTTGATGGAGAAGCTTTAGCTACCTTGGTAGTTAACAAGCTTCGTGGTACTTTTAGTATTTTGGCAGTTAAGGCTCCTGGTTTTGGTGATCGTAAAAAGGAAATGCTTTCAGATATTGCCATTCTAACTGGAGGAACAGTAATTTCTGAAGAAACAGGTCGTAAACTTGATTCAATTAAACCCGAAGACTGTGGTCAGGCTGATAAAGTTTGGGCCAACAAAGAAAGTACACGGATTATCGGAGGAAAAGGGAAAGAGGCAGAAATTGCTAAAAGAGTTGCTCAAATTCGCCAGTCAATTAAAGAAACTGATTCAGACTTTGATCGAGAGAAACTTGAAGAGCGATTGGCAAAACTAGCTGGAGGAGTGGCCCAAATTAATGTTGGGGCGGCCACCGAAGTTGAGTTGTCAGAGAAAAAAGAGCGAGTTAAAGATGCTGTTGAGGCCACCAAGGCGGCAGTAGAAGAGGGAGTTATTCCTGGCGGAGGATCTTCTTTAATTTTTGCTCGTCAAGCGCTAAAGGACCTAAAAACCGACAACGAAGAAGAAGCAGTAGGTGTTAAAATTCTTTACCTAGCTCTAGAACAACCTGCCAGATGGTTGGCTAAAAACGCTGGAGCTGATGCAGGCTATGTGGTAGCCAAAACTGAAGAAAAACTGGTAAAGAATAAAGAGCTAAAAGGAAATTATGGATATAATGCCCTAACTGGAGAGTTTGTTAATTTAACTCAAGCTGGTATTATTGATCCGTTAAAAGTAACTAGATTGGCTCTACAAAATGCTGTTTCAGTGGGAATTATGGCCCTAACAACTGAAGCAATGATTGTCGAGAAGCCTGAGGAGAAAGAAAAGTCCTCTGGATCTATCCCTGGTGGTATGGGAGACATGGCAGGAATGGGAATGTAATGCTTCTGTTTTATTTTTTAGCTTCTTTTTTGCTCCAAGCCCTCTTTAGTTAAAATAGCTTAATTAGAAAAACCAGCGCTTTTTACTTTACCTGACCAAACAAGTAAAGACAAAAAGTTTTAGCGAAGATCAGGCAGGACGGTTAGAGGGTTGATTTTCTGATTGTCAACAATTACCTCTAAATGTAAGTGGGGCCCAGTAGAGAAGCCAGTGTTACCAACAGTACCAATAACAACCTCTTTGTTGATTTCTTGGTCTTTTTGGACTAAGATCTCGTTTAAGTGAGCATAAACTGAGTAGAAATCAGCACTATGCTTAACAACCAGGTAGTTGCCTAAGCCAAAACCATTACGATTGGCAATAATCACTCTTCCAGCGGCAATTGCTTTAATTGGTGTACCTATAGGCGCAGCCAAGTCAACCGCAAGATGGAAAAGATGAAACCTCTGGCTTAAGCCAAAAGAACCTGGGGCCAAGGGAAGCTGAACCGTAGTTTCGGTTTGAGTAGTAATGTTGATCGGCTGACTCACAATAACAGAACTGTAGGCGGCCTCAACTGGTCGATTATTTAAAAAAGGCAAGCTATTTAAACCCCCCAAGGAGAGACTGGCAATAAGTAGTCCAGCCAAAAAACTGGCTTGAAATTTCTGGGTGATAATTCTCCCCAAGCGACTAAGTCGACTACCCTTACGGATATTTTTAAGTCGCAAAAAACTCTGGTTAAGATTTTGGGGAATAAGAAAGGAAGGGTTGATTTTACCCTTAAAGAACGAGCTTATGATATTTATCATAAAGCGGGGTATTCGCCCGCGCATTAAAAAATCTACACTTTAAGTGTAGATTGAAGTGTATTATAGTCTAAAGAGCCTATAATGTCAACCAAACGATACTTTTTGGGGCAAATAAGGCAAGTAACTCTTCAGCTGGAGTTCTTAAGATCTGGCCTTCAAGTGGTACTCTTAAAGTTATGACAATTTATCAAATAGCTGTTGGTTAAGAGTTGTAAGTTCTTTTGGCTTGTGTTTGATACAGCCTAAACATTTTTTCAGAGGGATGTGATGAAGCGAACAATACGATATGTCTTGTATTAAATGAAAGCCATCACAGACGCTTATCCTTGTAGAAGTTAGATGTTTTTGAGATAAAATCATGATCCTAAAACGAGACCGTTAAGCAGTTGTTTGTTTTAAAAGCTCAAGATATAATATGGATAATATTAGTTAAAAATTAAGGAAGGGGGGTGAAGTTAATGGATAAAGAAATTGGCTTTCCAGGATTAACGGCAGAATACAAAGCACAAAAAAATAAGAAGATCCAGGAGTTAGATCAGGGCTCATTTCGACCAGTACTAAGCGATGATAGTCTTTTTCCTCGATTAACTGACGAGATAAGAAGAAAGCAAAAGAAACCTGATGAATCCTTACTCTCAAGAAGATATTAAAGGAGAGTGTGCCAAGAATATGGACAGAAGAAAATCTGTGTTTTCAAAAGTTTAATTTGTTTTGGGACAGAGGTGTATTCTCTAGGCTACCTACAATAAGCCTTTGAATTTTATTGACAATCAAAACCACAAAAATAGGCTCAAGGGTTTAAGTTGCGAAACGACCATAACGCTTAAAATAAAAAAAGAACGCTAGCATATCATATTAACGTATCTTACAAACCAACAAGTAGCTTTTATGCATTTTTAATGCTTATTTTAACTATAAATATTGTGAATCGGCAAAGCCTAACGGCTGTTATTTAGGGGATTCCATTGTATTACATCACCAACAGAAATTCCCAGTTCGTTTTGAGTATTAAGACTTCGCACTTTGCCAATTTCAGATAAATTGTTTAAAGAACTTCCTTTATATAATGCCCAAGTGTTGTCTGGCAAATTTTTCATAGAATGAGTATATACAGCTTCTAACCTTTTAATCCCGTTTACAATAATTTCTACAATGGTGCCTTCTTTTAGCTCCTCGGGAATTTCTTTATATATTTTGGGAATACCAAAGTTGTCAATATGTAAGACCGTGCCCTCGGGAAAACTGATATTTGTTACTCTTGCTTTATTGAAACGAGACCCAAGCAAGCTTAAGTCAATTCCCGATGCCACCCTGGCGGCAACAGGGGAATGAATATATTTACCACCAAAAGAGACGAAGCCTTTTCCATCTAGTCCCTTTTTGCCAAACTCGTAAATCTCATTAAGGCCAAATTCCTGAATTAACCAACCAAAGACACCAGTGTTTTCTCCTACAAACCTGAAGCCGTTTTTGGTTTTTCCAAGTATTCTTGCTCGATCGATGCGATTAGTTTTAAGAGGATTAAGAACGACCAAGAAGGTAGTTGTATTAGGTCGATAGTTGTCAGCCATCAACCGTACTAAAAAAGCTCCGTTTACTAAAGAGAACTCTTTTGCGTGAATAAATGGTTCTACCTCAACAGAATCAATTTTATTGATTTTCTCAAGCTCTGAAATCAAAACTGCCCTTATTTCATTGGCGGCTATATCAGTACAATCTGTTATAACAACTATTCTATTTTTTATGCTCAATTTATTTGTAGTATTATACTACAATATAAACTTAACAATAGAGAGCGGAAAAACATGAGCAATGAAGAAAGAAAACAAACCATAGAAAACAGAAGAGCTCGAATTGATATGTTGATACAAACAGGGAAGATAAAGGGTGTCATGGGAAACCCACAAGACAATGATAGTTTTTCTTTCACAACATGGACAAGAAAACTTCCAAGTGATTACCTTTTAAGCTATATTGAGGTTTCTCACCACATCAACCCATCAGGAAAATTATTAGTTTTGGTGGATGATGTTCTTTCAATGGCAGTTTTTGACAGAAGCAAGCATGAACAGGAAGTATATAATTCAGCTTATAGAAAAGCCTTTGAATCCACCCAAAAAGCGAGAGTGTTATTCACCAGCGCAACATTGTCCGAAATGAACTATTCGGAACTACTTGTCATCAATGGAAGAAAAGTAAGCCTAAATCATTTTGTCGCAATGCTACCCGAATTAAAAAGAAAAAAAATAACGTCATTAAATTTAAACGAAGTAATACATGCCCTACAAAATCTCATTTTTTTAGATTTTTTAGCTCAACAAAGTAATACGATCTTAGCAGGAGAAGGAACAATGGCAATGATAGCTTCCCACAGAAATATATCTAAGAGCCCTTTGTCAGCCATTTTTTTACCAATGTATAAACAAGCATAAGACACATATGCGATACTGATAATTAGTGGATTATTATATCTAAGGCATGATCGATATTTAGAGGAACCTGTTAAAGAAAAAAGACAGTTTAATTGTTTTGTTATTGTGGAGTAATTTTATTTTTGGGATAATAGAGAGCTAATTATGCCTCATTAAGAGACCCAGTCTTTTCTTTGACAATTTTTAAGAACCTTCTCTTTCCTATTCTAAATGTTAGTCCAGCTTCTGGAATATCAATTGTGGTAGTTTGGGAATCCAGTGTTCCAGCTTCTCCGACACTAATGCCACCTTGCTCAAACAACCTTCTTCCCTCGTTTTTACTTTTAGTAATGTTATAGCTTTTTAACATATTTAATAGTGTACTAACCTCTAATTTATCTGTAGTTACTACAGCAATAGGAATTTGACTATCAGGAACCTCTTTGTTTTGCACTATTCTTTGAAAATTATAAGCAGCCTCTTCCGCAGCTTTCTGGCCATCTAGGGATCTAACTATTTCAAAAGCTAGTTCTTTTTTTAATTCTATTGGATTTACAGAACCATCTTCTATTAATCTTGCAACCTCTTTTACTCTTTGCATCGGGATATTAGTGGCCATTTCCATATAAACGGGTATTAGTTGATCAGGAATTGACATTGTTCTTCCGTATTTTTCGTTTGGATCAGACAAGATGTTAATTACATTTCCCCAACTTGTGCTCATTTTTCTTCCGTCTGTTCCTGTAAGCAATTGAATCATTAATATATCTTGTGGTTCTTGTCCATAAACTTCTTGTAACTTTCTTCCCGCCATAAAATTAAACAGCTGATCTGTACCCCCCACTTCAACATCTGACTTCACCATAACTGAATCATATCCTTGGGCCAAAGGATATAAGAACTCCTGAAGGCCTACCGGGACACCGTTTTTAATTCTCTCGGCAAAATTATCTCTTGAAATCATTTGCTGAACCGTAAAATTACTGGCCAATTTAATCCAATCCCCAGGTGTCAGTTTACTAAGCCATTCGCTATTATGACGAACTTCAGCCCTTGATATGTCTAATATTTTTCCTATTTGCTGAAGGTATGTTTGTTCATTAACAAAAACTTCTTCTCTGGAAAGCATTCTTCTGCTCTCGGTTTTGTCAGAGGCATCCCCAATTGTAGCAGTAAAGTCTCCTATAATTAATATTATTTGGTGTCCCAATTCTTGAAATTGTAATAATTTTCTTACCGAAGATGCTCTTCCAATGTGAACATTTAGTCCCGTAGGATCAATGCCAAACTTTACTCTAAGTTTGTCACCAGAGGTTAGTCGATTTAATAAGTGGTCCCTATTCACAATATCGACCACTCCTCTTGTTAGAACTTCTTCAATTCTATCTTTTTCTGATAGATTTTCTTGCGTGTTTTGTGTCATCGGACTTTCAATAGTGCCCATATATCCATATATAGGCACATCATATACTTTTTTCATTCTCTAGTCAACTTTTTTTGGCTATTTTTTCTTAAGCAGGTAGGCAAGAGATGATTTAAATAAAAAACTATGAGCAATTTTACTGTTATAAAAACAGCAAACATCTTCTAGATTAATCAGAAAAAGAGCGAGTTGTAATAGGCAAGCGTAGATAATTCGATCGGAAGCTCCATGATAATTTTAGCAAAGCCAAAGCCCTCTGGTCGGACTTAACCTTCTCAATAATTTTTTCCTCTTTGATTTTTTTGAGGGCAACTCTCTTGAGTATATTTCAGAATTTATCATCAAAAACGTAGGCTTCGCTAACACGAAAAACGATCTTTTTGTTGGGGATTGCAAAGAAACTGATAGGCGCTGGCAGCGGCGATAGCCCCCTCTGCTGTGGCGACAACGACTTGTTGATGATGTTTTTGCCAATCATTAACATCACCAGCACAGAAGATTCCAGGAATATTGGTGGCCATTGATTGATCGACGAGAACAAAGTTTTCTTTATCAATTTTAATTCCTAGTTTTTTGGCTAAATTTATGATTGGAATTCCCCCAATTTCAATAAAAACTCCTGCGACGGAAATTTCGTTTTGGTTTTGATAGGGCTGATCAATTTTAATTGAAGTGACCTTCTGTTCATTTCCTAAAATGGCAGTAATATTGGTTTGATAAATAACCTCAATGTTTTTGGCTGTTTTAATTTCGTTTACCCAAACAGGATCAGCTTTTAAATTATCTTTTCGATAAATAAGATAGACTTTACGAGCAAAACGAGATAAGTATAGAGCACCGGAACAAGCGGAATTAGCTCCTCCCGCCACAACAACGTCTTTTTCTTTATAAAAGGCGGCGTCACAAGTGGCGCAATAAGAAACTCCCTTGCCTAAGTACTTTTCTTCTCCGGGGACATTAAGCTTTTTTCTTTCGGTGCCTGTGGCAATAATAACCGCCTTGGCTTGATATTGTTTTTGATCCCCAGCGGTTAAAGTCCAAAAATTATCAACCTTTTCCAGGTTAATCACTTCTTGATTAACGATTTTTCCTCCTAACCCTTGAGCGTGTTTTAAGAAGTTTTCCGCCAGTTCAAAGCCGGAAAGAGACGAATAGCCAGGATAATTTTCTACTTTGTGAGCCAAAACGATAGTTCCACCTAGGGTTTGACCCAAAACTAGATGATTAATTTTATAGCGACTAGCATAAATTGAAGCCGCCAATCCAGCTGGACCAGCCCCGATGATGATTAAATCGTATTTCTCCACTATTTAAGAAATATGATAGCACAAGTGTCAATTCTTGATTCCTCTTGGACAGCTTATTTGAAACGACTACCCTGTTTGGATATTGCCTTATTGGTAAATAAAAGACAGGTGAGAGAAGAAAATTTCTCCAAAGTTAAGCTTAAAAAGAAAGATTTTCTCTTAAAAAGGAGAGAATTCTTGGCGACAAAAACAAACAGCCGTTATTTTAGAAAAAAAGATAGCAACCTAAGAATAATTATGAAAAGAATAAGGCTAAAAATTGGCCAAGTAAAAAAACCAGTAATTCTTAAAACAGAGATAAGAATAAAAAGCCCTGCTATTGTTAAAGACAGGGCTGTGTTTTGGCTGATCGCTTTAACGGTTAGGACTAGACTAAAAAATAAAAGTAACAAAACAACAGCTATTTGCCAAGCGAAATGAGGTGGCAAGACAAAAATAAGACCAACTGTAGTAAACCATGAGAGCAAGGCGATTAGCCAGGTTCGACGAGGGGAGGCCTTAAAAACCAGACCCTTTCGTTTTCTTAAGTTTTGGCGTCGCCAAACAGTTTTTTTAGCCATTTAAATTTTTTATAGTTTAGCATTTGTCTAGAAGTTTTAAATTAATTATTCTTTAGTTAGTTTTTAAAATGGGAGGATTGGCAGAGAAGATTCTTTTGTTTTATAATAACTTTTATGATTTTGTATTTATTAATAGGCGTTTTGTTTTTATTAATTGTGTTTTTAGGCTACTTTTTAATACAGAAACTAAACCAAATAGAATCGGCCAGTCAAAAAGACGAATCTTTAACTGAATGGCTGAAATCAATGCAACAGTCGCTGGATAAAACCAATGACAATCTTAATCAAGCAATGAGAGAGTCCAATCGGGCGGTTACCGATTCTTTGCAAAAAAACGCTGAAAGCATGAATGACCGCCTTGACAGAGCGGCTGAATTTATTGCTGGAGTGAAAAAAGAAGTGGGCCAGATGGCAGAAATTGGTCGAGGAATGAAAGATCTTCAAGAATTTTTGCGTTCACCAAAATTACGTGGCAATATCGGCGAAATGATTTTAAGAGAACTGTTGGCTCAAATGCTTCCCCCTAAAGTTTTTAGCCTTCAATATTCTTTTAAATCAGGAGAAATTGTTGATGCGGTGATTAAAACAGGGGCTGGTTTAATTCCAGTTGATTCTAAGTTCCCAATGGAAAATTTTCGTAAAATGATGGCAGCCAAAACCGACGAAGAGAAAGATTTGGCCCGAAAAGCATTTACCAATGATGTTCGCAAACACATTAGGGCAATTACTAGTAAATATATTCTTCCCGAAGAAGGAACCTTGGATTATGCCCTAATGTATATTCCCTCGGAAGCGGTTTACTATGAGATTGCCAACGATCCAGACTTATTTGATTATGCCGGTAGAAATCGAATTTTAGCTGTTTCTCCTGCCACTTTTTATGCTTATATGAAAGCAATTTTGATGAGCTTTGAGGGACAAAAAGTGGAAGAGCGAGCCAGACAGATTCTAACTTCTTTGGGATCAATAGAAAAAGATTATGAAAAAATTAACACCAATTTAAATACTCTTTCTCGGCACCTAACTAACGCTCATAACCAAATGAATGGCGTCACCAACAGCTTTAACTTGCTGGGTCAAAAGTTGACTGGCATCAGACAGCTGGGCGAAGGCGAAGACAGTAAGGCTAATCTCAAAGCCCTTAAGGATTAGCGACTCTTTAAAATAGCAAAACAAAGAGTAAACCTAATTACGGATAAATTCTTTAAAAGATTTGATATTATCAAGCAATGATTAGGCCAATAGTGTTGGGGCTTGTTCAAGGGGTAACCGAATTTTTGCCAATTTCTTCTTCTGGTCATCTAGTCTTATTTCATCGTCTATTGGGCTATGAGCCATCTTTAACGCTTGATGTTTTGGCCCACATAGGAACATTGATAGCGATTGCTTGGTTTTTTCGTAAGGATTTAGTTTTTTTGGGTCGAGGACTCCTGGGTTGGGGTCAGAAAAACCAAGTCAATCAACAAAGACGATTACTAGCCAACTTAATTTTGGCTAGCGGCCCAGTGGCGATAATCGGTCTGCTGTTTGGTGGAGAAGTTTCTTCACTCGCCAATAATCCAACTATTTTGGCGATTTGTTTTTGGATTACGGCCCTGCTATTAGTTGTTGGTCGATTCTTTCGCTTTCCGATTAGAAAAGGGCGATTTCTTGCAATAGGTTTATTTCAGGCCCTCGCCATTGTGCCTGGAATTTCTCGTTCCGCTTCAACTGTTGTTGGAGCTAGGGTTTTAGGTGAAGAAAAAGAAGCGGCTTTTAAGTTTTCTTTTCTTTTGGGGTTAATTGCCATTGGTGGGGCGGCAATTTATGAAATACCCCAAATTAGTCAATTTAGTAGCTGGCAGCTTCAAGAAGGACTAATTGTAGTTTTAGTTTCTTTTTTATCTGGATTATTAGCGCTTAGGGTTCTTAAGAGTTTATTTTTAAGCGATAAAATGTGGTATTTTTCTTTTTATTGCTTTTTCTTGGGTCTGGCGATTCTTGTTTTCTTTAGAAATAGTTTTTAATTAAGAAATTTTCAGTTTCTCTATTTTCTTTTAACTTAAGCTTAAAGAAAAAAAAGCTTTCTTACTATAATTTAAATCGTGGCTAATAAAGAAAAAAAAGAATTAAATCTAGCCCAAAGACAAGCAGTTGAACATTTGTCTGGACCTCTTTTAATTATTGCTGGAGCTGGAACTGGGAAGACTACGGTAATTACCGAGAAAATAAAATATTTAGTTGCCAACAAACTGGCTCGACCAGAAGAAATTTTGGCCCTGACTTTTACTGAAAAAGCGGCTCTTGAAATGGAGGAGCGAATTGACGTTGCCCTTCCCCTAGGCTATACCGACACTTGGATTATGACCTTTCATGCTTTTTGTGATCGAGTTTTAAAAGACGAGGCGACTCAAATTGGCTTAGATCCTGGATTTAATTTAATGACCCAATCAGAGTCAGTTCAATTCTTGCTGAAACATCTTTTTGATTTGAGGCTAGACTATTTTCGCCCCCTGGGAAACCCGAACAAGTTTGTGGTTGGCTTATTGACTCACTTTTCTCGTTTAAAGGATGAAGATGTTACCCCAAAGCAGTATTTTGATTGGGCAAAGCAATTGGCCCTTAAAAATCAAAAAACAGAAATCAAAAAAGAGGAAAAAGCCGAGCAAGAAAAATATTTGGAACTAGCTGCTGCTTATCAGGAATACGAGAGATTAAAACAAAAAGAGGGCTGGTTTGATTTTGCTGATTTAATTGCCCACACCTTGAAATTATTTAGAAAGCGCCCCAATGTTTTGGCTTATTATCGAAAAAAATTTAAATATTTCTTAGTTGATGAGTTTCAAGACACCAATATCGCCCAGTATCAACTAATTAAGCTCCTAGCCCCTCCCCTGACTAAACCACAGCTCTCGGTTGTGGCCGATGATTCTCAGTCAATTTATCGGTTTAGGGGAGCAGCTGTTTCTAATGTTTTGCGATTTATGAGCGACTATCCCTTGGCTAAATCGGTGGTTTTAATTGAAAATTATCGCTCTACTCAAACAATTCTAAATAGTGCCTATCAACTAATTCAACACAATAATCCTGATACCCTAGAAGTAAAGCTTGGAATTGATAAAAACCTAGTAAGCGTTAATGGTTTGGGTTGCCCAGTTAGCTTTGTTTATACCAAGAAGGTTGAGGAAGAAGCCGAAGAAGTGGCTCGAATTATCAAGGAAGAAAAAGAAAAACGACCAAGCCTGTCTTGGAGTGATTTTGCCATTTTAGTTAGGGCTAATAATCATGCCATTCCTTTTATGAAGGCTTTACTTCAAAAGAGCATTCCTTATCAGTTTTTAGGACCGGGGCAATTATTTCGTCAAGAAGAAATAAAAAATCTGATTGCCTATTTATTATTATTAACTGATCCTCATCACGATCAAGCCTGTTATCGGATTTTAGGTCGTTCGCCCCTTAGTCTTTCTGGTCGAGATTTAGTTGAGCTGACAAGCTGGGCGAGAAAGGTTAATTTGAGCTTATTTGGGGCAATTGAGTTAGTTTTGGGTCAGTCTAAGACTAGTAAAGTTGAGGGAGGTTTGCCGTCAATATCCTTGTCTGAGGAAGCAAGGCAGAAATTAACCCAAATGACAAAAATGATCAATCGACACTTAGAGTTGAGTAAAGAAAAAAGTGCTGGGCAAGTTCTTTATTACTATCTGGAAGAATCTGGTTTGTTGAAAGAGCTAGTTAAGGTCAAGTCTCCTCGAGAAGAAAGAAGAGTAGAGAACATCGCTTACTTCTTTGATCGCCTTTTCCGATATGAAATAAGCCATGAAGATGCCAGCGTTGGGGCTGTGGTAGATTGGATCAAGGTGGCTCTTGAGCTAGGAGAATCGCCTTCGGTTGATAATGATGATTGGTTGCAAGAAAACAAGGTTAATCTTCTTACGGTTCATTCAGCCAAAGGCCTAGAGTTTGAGATAGTTTTTTTAGTTAATCTCGTGGCGGGAAGATTTCCTGTTTATGGTCGCCGAGAACAAATTCCCATTCCAGATGAGTTAATCAAGGAAATTTTACCTCAAGGAAATTATCATGATCAAGAAGAGAGGCGACTTTTCTACGTTGGTATGACGCGAGCCAAAAACAAATTGTTTCTAACCGCCTCAAAGCTTTATGGCGAAGAAAAACGAAGCAGAAAGATTTCTCCCTTTGTTTATCAGGCCCTAACTAAAGTCGAAATTAATGTTCAACCAGAAGAAAAGACTGGCCAATTGTCCTTATTAAGATTCAAGCCGATTGAAAACAAAGAAGAAGATGTTTCCTCGCCCAAAAAAATTAACCACTTGTCTTTTTCTCAAATTACCGCTTTTGAACATTGTCCAGCCCAATATCATTACCAATATCGACAAAAAATTCCGGCGACCCCAAATGGTGCCCAGAGTTTTGGGACGGCGATTCATCGGACACTTTCTCAATTTTATCAACAGGTAAAAAACAGCAACCCCAGCTTAAAAGACTTATTTTCTTGTTATCAAAAAAATTGGCTTTCTTTTGGTTATTCTTCTCGTTTTCAGGAAGAAAAGTTTTTTAACGAAGGCAAGAAAATGCTTGCTCGTTTTTATCGAGAAGATTTTAAGCAAAAAAAGAAGCCACTTTTTTTGGAAAGAAAGTTTAACTTTTTTTTGACGGAAAAGGTTAAAATTACTGGTATTTTTGATCGAGTAGACAAAGAAAATAACGCTTGGGAGATTATTGACTATAAAACCAGTCAGGCGATAGACCAAAAACAAGCCGATAAAAGCCTACAAATGAACTTATATCTTTTGGCCGCCGCCGACCCTGGTATTTTGGGGGCTAACCCCGACTATTTAACAGGGACTTTTTATTTTTTAAAAGAAGGCCAGCGGATATCAGTCAAGAAAACAGCCCTAGAGCTAGACAAGGCCAAAAAAGCACTCATCAAGACAGTAGAGGTGATTAATCAAAGTGATTTTGCTCCTAAGGCTGGATTCTGGTGTGATTTCTGTCCTTTTAAAATTGTCTGTGATGCTTGGGAATAACAATAAGCCCAAATATTAAAAAGAAGAACCAGCAAGCAGTTTGGATTAAAAAAATAAACAGCTAAAAAATTGGTCTTTAGACGCTTTTTGATACAGAAAAAACGGTTGACATAAACCTAATTTTCATTTTTAATTGATGATATCAAAGACCCCGAGCCAAGATCCGCTTTCTAATTAGGACTGGCAAAAGGTAACCTGCCCCAGCTTGAAAAAAGAAGGCCTTGTCTTTGAAAAAGAGGGCCATTTCTTATTATCTTGAATGGGTTTTTTTGGTTTTAATTATGGTTAGAGGTAAAATTAAATCAAAAATTAGTAAAATAAAAAAAAGAAGCGGACGAATAGTCGCCTTCAGTCCAAGCAAAATTGAGCGGGCAATCAGGGGCGCCTTTAAGGCTTCAGGCAGCGACGACCAAGAAGAGATTCGTCGTTTAACCCAAGAAGTAGTGGCGGAACTAGAAAAGCGATTTAACTCTTCACTTATTCCTGAGGTTGAACAAGTACAGGACATTGTTGAAAAAACCCTGCTTGAGCGTGGTCACGAAGAAGTTTATAGTGCCTTTACCCTCTATCGTCAGCTTCACCAAAAACTAAGAAGCATTAGTAGCTTAGTAGATGCCGACGAGTTAACTGAGAAATATCTTGATCGAGGCGATTGGCGAGTCAAAGAGAATGCCAATATGACTTATTCTCTTCAGGGGTTGAATAACCATGTCGCTAGTATTATTTCCGCTAATTTTTGGCTTAATAAAATTTATTCCAGAGAAGTAAGAAAAGCTCATCGACAAGGAGACCTTCATATTCACGACCTGTCTTCTCTTTCAGCCTATTGTACAGGCTGGGATCTTAAAGATTTTTTAATTAAGGGTTTTGGCGGTGTTTCCGGTAAAGTTAATAGTGCTCCCCCCAAACATCTTTCTTCTGCCCTGGGCCAAATTGTTAATTTTATGTACACCATTCAGGGAGAAGTGGCGGGGGCAGTTGCTTTGTCTAACTTTGATACTTATTTGGCGCCGTTTATTGCTTATGACGGACTAACTTATAAACAAACAAAGCAAGCTCTACAGGAGTTTGTTTTTAATATGAATGTTCCGACTCGAGTAGGATTTCAAACCCCATTTTCTAATATTTCTTTAGATATTCATCCGACAAAAATGGTGGGTGAAGAAGTGGTCATCATTGGTGGCAAGCCAACCAAAGATAAATATAAAAACTTTCAAAAAGAGATGGACATGATTAATCGAGCCTTTGCTGAAACAATGATGGAGGGAGACTCTCAGGGACGAGTTTTTACTTTTCCGATTCCCACCTATTCAATTACTAAAAACTTTGATTGGGACAACAAAAACTTGGAGCCAGTCTGGGAGATGACCAGAAAATATGGAATTCCTTATTTTTCTAATTTTGTTAATTCGGATATGGACCCTGACGATGTTAGAAGTATGTGTTGTCGTCTACAGCTAGACAATCGAGAACTAAGGCGTCGGGGAGGACTATTTGCTGCCAATCCCCTAACTGGTTCTTTAGGAGTAGTGACCATCAATTTACCCCGAATTGGATTTCTGGCTAAAACAGAATCAAGAAGCGAGGGTTTCGCTAAACGAAGATTCTTTTCTATTTTAGGACGATTAATGGATTTGGCGAAAGAATCTTTGGTGATTAAAAGAGAAGCGGTAGAGGAATTTACTCACAGCGGACTTTATCCTTATTGTCGTTATTATTTGTCTGATATTTATCAGCGTAACGGAGTTTATTGGCGAAATCATTTCAACACTATTGGTATTAATGGGATGAATGAGGCTTTAGTTAATTTGATGGGGGAAGACATTGCCAGCCAAAATGGTCGAGAATTTGCTTTAGAAGTAATGGACTATATGAGGGAAAAAATTTTAATTTACCAACAAGAAACGGGAGAAATGTTTAACCTTGAGGCGACCCCAGCCGAGAGCACCGCCTATCGTTTCGCTAAACTAGATAAAGAGCAATTTCCCAAAATGGTTTGCGCCAACGAAGAAAGATATCAAAAGGAAGGCGAGGCTCCTTTTTATACTAACTCTACCCATTTACCAGTTGATTACACCACTGATCTGTTTGAGGCTCTTGACCATCAGGACGAACTTCAACGTAAATATAGTGGCGGAACAGTGATTCATGGATTTTTGGGAGAAAGTTTGCCCGACACTAAAAGCGTTAAAAACTTGTTACAAAAAGTAACAGCCAATTATAAAATGCCTTATTTTTCCATTACGCCAACTTTCTCAGTTTGTCCCAAGCATGGTTATTTGGCGGGGGAGTGGCAGTTTTGTCCTAAATGTGACGAGGAGATAGGTTATCAGAAAAAGTAATGTTTTTTGAAAAAAATAAACCATAAGCAGGCTTAGTTTTTCAAAAACTTATTTAGCTTTTTTACTAAAACAAGGACGGTGATAATTATGACAAAAAAGAAGATGACTCAAAAAAATCGAACCCCATGTGAAGTTTATTCTCGAGTTGTTGGTTATTTACGACCAGTGGGTCAGTGGAATGAAGGAAAAGTGGCGGAATATCAGCTAAGAAAAGAGTATCAAGCTTGATTGATAAAGAATAATCACGCTAAAAATAGATAAAAAAACTGTTTTTTTGGAAGGATTATTTAAAAAAAAGTTTTTAATTTAAGAAAGTTAAAAGTTAGGCTAAACGGAAAGTGATTTTGGGTGGTCTTCAAAAAACAACTCTAGTTGACTATCCCAACAGAGTTGCTTGTGCTGTTTTTACTGTTGGTTGTAATTTTTTCTGTCCTTATTGTCACAATAAAGACTTGGTTTCTCGCAAAAGATTTGCTCAGTCTTCTTTGGTTGAAATTAAAGAAAAAGATTTCTTTGAATTTTTAAATAAGCGTCAAAAAATTTTAGACGGAGTTTGTCTTACTGGAGGAGAGCCAACCCTTCAACCAGATCTAATTTCCTTTTGTCGTAAAATCAAAGATTTGGGATTTTTGCTTAAAATTGATACTAATGGGGGAAGACCAGAGGTTTTAGAGGCCCTGATTCGTGGTAAATTGCTTGATTTTGTTGCCCTAGATATAAAATCAAACAAAGAAAACTACGCCTTAATGACAGAAATTAGTTATGAAAAAGTTGCCCAGTCGCTGGGGCTGGTTATTACAAGTGGGCTAAACTATCAATTGCGAACTACTCTTGTGCCAACAATTCACAACAAAAAGAATCTGATTGTTTTAGCTGAAGAAATAAAAGATTTGACCCTAGAAAACGGAGGCGACCCCAACAGCCTAGTTTGGCGATTACAAAAATTTTTACCCCAAAATTGTCTTAAGGCAAAGTTCAACAATTTATCTCCCTTTAGTAGTCAGAAGCTAGAATCTTTACTGGTGGTGGCACAATCAATTCTGCCTAAAACTAGCGGTGATTTTTAAAATAATTGTGATTTAGAAATCTTTTGTTCTAGGCTCTTAAGTCAAATAAAAAGAAAAATCTCTTTATCTTCTTGGAAAGATAAGCTAGAATGTTATCAAAAGATGATACCTAATAATCCAAACACATCTTCCAATAAAGAAAAGGATTCAGGTCGATTTTCTTCAACAGAAAGACAAGAAGAAAAAGCAGATATTGTTGAGCTTGGCCAGCCCCCGAAGCTTTCACCTGAGCTAGAAGGATACCTGGAAAGAGTCGAAAAAGAGGACTATTTTTTAAAAAATCAAGTCTTAGACGATCAAACAGGTCAAACGCTAATTACTTCTCCCCAAATTCAAAAACCAAAAATTGTTTTACCACTAACCCTAGACGAATACCATTTCGGCCTAAAAGAGTCGCTAGAGGAATCTTGGCGCTGGCTAGCGGAATGGTCGAAAAGGTTGATAAAGCTATTAGAATCAGAAATAGGGTTTAAGAGTTAAAAAACCACTAATGATTGAAAACCTAAACGATCTTGTTTATTTAGTAATTCGCTCTCTTGTTTTAGGAGTGATAACTCTGCTCTGCTTGGGGGTTTTATTTTTGCTGGGCTATGCTTTGTTTTTACTTTGGCGAGAAAGAAATCGAGAAAAATATTCACTAGACTTAGTTTTGCTTCAGGTAATTTTGCCTCGAGAAAACGAAATTAAAATTGACGCCGCCGAACAATTATTTGCCAATCTTCACTCACTAAAAACGGGGGGAAACCTAAAACCAAAATTTTTTTTTAGCGCTGAAATTGTTGGGACTCCAGACAGCATTAAGTTTTATTTTGTTATTCCTCAAAATAAAATTGATCTTTTAGAGCGACAAATTTATGGTCTTTATTCTTCGGCGGTGATTAAGAGAATTGATGAATATAATATTTTTTCCAAAGAGGGAAAAGTGGTTTACTCCGCCTTTGAGTTTAAAAGCTCACCCTTTTATCCGATTAAAACTTATCAAGATTTCTCTGTTGATCCCTTATCTTCTTTAACCTCAACCCTGTCTAAACTGGTTGAAGGTGAAGGAATTGCGATTCAAATTTTAGTTTCCCCCCTTGGCAGTAAGTGGCAGAAACTAGGTAGATCATTTCTGTCTTCTACCAAAAAGAAAGAGGCTGATCCAGAAAAGGCGGAATTCAAAATTGATAGCAAGGCTTTAGAGAAAATTGAAATTAAATGTAGTAAACCTGGGTTTGAGGTGGAGCTAAGGGTGGTTGTTTGTTCGAAAAACATTGATCAGGCTAAGGCTCATTTATCTTCAATTAAAAGCGCTCTATCGCAATTTAATTCGGATCAAAACGGACTTAAAACTAAGAAGGTTTGGTGGAAAAGAGGCTTTATGATTAATTTTATTTATCGCTATTGGCCACTTTGGTCACGATTTGGCAATAAAATTATTCTTAACTCAGAAGAACTAGCAACTATTTTTCATTTTCCCAACAAAACAGTGATAACCCCAAATATTGCTTGGCTTAACGCTAAAAGGGCCCCAGTTCCTCCCGAGGTTTCTCGCACTGGTCTTTACTTGGGTCGGAGTGTTTATCGAGGAGAAATAAGACCGGTTTCTTTAACCGAAGACGATCGGCGCCGTCACATTTATATTATTGGAAAAACTGGAACGGGAAAATCAGAGCTGTTAAAACAAATGATTGTTCAAGACATTGAAGAGGGTAAGGGGGTTTGTTTTATTGATCCCCACGATACAATTGAGAAAATTTTGCCCAGAATCCCCCCAGAACGAGCCGAGGATGTTATTTATTTTGATCCTTCTGATACTAGTCGGCCAATGGGGCTTAATTTGTTGGAAACCTATACTGAGGAACAGAAAAATTTTGTCGCCTCCTCAATTATTAACCTAATGTATAAGCTTTACGATCCCTATAAGACTGGGATTATCGGTCCTCGCTTTGAACACGCAATTAGAAACGCGATGTTAACAGTAATGACGGAGCCTGGAGCAACTTTTGTTGAGGTGGTTCGGGTCTTAACTGATGCTTCGTATGTGCGGGAGCTTTTACCCAAAGTAAGCGACCCAATGGTTAGACGATATTGGACGGATCAAATTGCCCAAACCAGTGATTTTCACAAAAGTGAAGTGTTAGACTACATTGTTTCTAAGTTTGGCCGATTTGTAACTGACGCCGCGATGCGCAATATTATCGGTCAGTCCCGCTCTGCTTTTGATTTCAGACAAGCAATGGACGAGGGCAAGATTTTGTTGATTAATTTGGCTAAGGGCAAGATTGGGGAAGAGAACTCTTCTTTTTTAGGCCTAGTTTTAGTGCCAAAATTGTTAATTGCGGCAATGAGCCGACAAGATGTGTCAGAAGACAATCGACGCGATTTTTATCTCTATGTTGATGAATTTCAGAACTTTGCCACTCCAGACTTTGCCCAAATTTTATCGGAAGCACGAAAGTATCGTCTTAACCTAACAGTGGCAAATCAGTTTATTGGCCAAATGGAAGAAGAAGTTAAGAATGCTGTTTTTGGTAATGTTGGCACCTTGGTTTCTTTTCGGGTAGGAGTGGCCGATGCTTCTTATCTTCAACATGAGTTTCAGCCAGACTTTTCCGAAAACGATCTTCTTAATATTGAAAGATATAATGCTTATATCAAAACAATTGTTAATAACGAACCTGTGCCACCTTTTTCTCTTGATTTAACTAAAGACATGGTAAAAGAAAAAACCCTGGACAATTGGGATTTAGCCAAAAACATTGTTGAGCTTTCTCGCTTGAAATATGGTCGAGATAAGGCTTTGGTCGGAGCAGAAATTGCCAAAAGAGCAAGACTATAACCCCTTTTTTTTAAGATATAATAAGAACGCTCTTTTGAGAAGCAAAAAAAGCCTGATGCACGCGCCTGTAGCTCAGTGGTTAGAGCGCTACTCTTATAAGGTAGATGTCCTTGGTTCAAATCCAAGCAGGCGCACCAACCCCAAATCAATTTTTTTGGAAAAAAAAGACTGTGTTGAATTTTTTCTTCGCTAATTTTTTTTGGGAAAAAAAACAAGTATAATGAAAATAATGACCAGTCAATTTAGAAAAATTTTAGTTTTTCTACCCGTTTTTATTTCGATTTTTTTAGCTTGGTTAGGAAATTTAACAGGTTTTTTGTTACCAACTAAAATTCAACCAGTTCACTCGCTTACAACCCCCCTAACAACGACCACACCTGAGGTTTTTATTGAAACAGAGGAAGTTTTGCTTGTTGATGAAGCCGAGGCCGATTTGGTTTTGGGAGCAATTCTTCCTCCTGACTTTTCAAAACACCCACTAAAGGGAGTGTATTCGGCTACACCGGAAGCGGTGGCAGTGGTAATTGAAAGATCCGATAAGTCGGAACTTTGGTTGTATAATTCGTCTGGAGATAAACGACAAATGTCGGTTGATGTTGCCGCTGATTTTCCTGTAGGCTTAAAGGATGGCTTTTTCTTTTGGCTGTCAGAAGATAGAAAAACCCTTCATGTTTACAGCCCAGAACATGATGAGTATTTCTGGCAGGGAATTTCTGAGTTTGATCCGGCAAAAGGCGAACGAGCAAAAGCCCGCTTTCCTGGAATTTCATGGGAGATTATCATTGACGCTTTTGGTTTTTATTTTTTCAACCAAGAAGCAGGCGAAGTTTTTTCTGATGGTTCCTCAGACGCCAAAGAAGAATTTGGCACGCAACACAACCTTCATCAACTTGTTCCTGCAGAACAAATGAATGCTTTGGGTTTTATCACCGAAACAGTTGACTTAAACATTGATCAGCTATGAAGAAGACCATATTTAAATTACAGCAAACACCTAAGCTTTCTGCCGTGCTTTTAATGGGGGTTGGGGGAGGGATTGGTCTTGCTGTTGGTTTTTTGCTTGCGACCATGTTTTTTCCCGACAATGAAAACCAAGATGTGCTTAAGCGCTATTCTTCTTTAAGTCCTGCTGTTGCTGTGGCTGATCAGCAAGATAATTTGGTTGGTTTTCAGCCATTGCGCGATTCTTTGTTAAATGCTTACGCTAAAAGAGACGATTATCTTGTCGCCATTTATTTTGAGTATCTGCCCACTGGAGTAAACATTAATATAAACGAGAATGAAAGAATTTGGCCCGCCTCGCTAATTAAAATTCCAGTGGCAATGGCAGCAATGAAGAAAGTTGAGAGAGGCGATTGGCGCTTGGAGAATGAGTTAGTTATTTTTGACGAAGATAAAGATAGTCAGTTTGGTGATCTTTATCGTGAGCCCAATGGGACCCGAATTTCAATCGAGCGGCTATTTAGAGAATCTTTAGTTAATTCTGATAATACCGCCCATTTTGTATTTTTACGAAACCTCAATAATAGTGAACTTGAAGAAGTGTTTGTTCATCTAGGTCTTAACGAAATACTGGAGACCTTAAGATTATCTCCGGCGAGTGCAGGCCTAGACAATCGAATGACAGTTAAGAATTATTCTGTTTTTTTTCGTTCACTTTATAATGCAACCTATCTTTCCCCTGAATATTCGCAAAAAATTTTACAGCTTCTTTTAGATTCGCCTCGCGAACATCTTGCCCTTGGTTTACCCGAAAACACTTCTTTTGCACACAAGACTGGAACCAGAACAGACAATCAGGTCTGGACAAATTCTGGTATTGTTTATCTACCTCGCCGTCAGTATCTTCTTACTGTTATGATTCAAGAGAAACCTGGCGCCGCTCAAAAAGCCCTAGATCACAAGGCTCTTTTTACCGCTATTTCAGAGGAGATATATAACTATGTTGCCAACCTTCGTTAAAAAAATTTCTGTTATTGCTTTTGTAGTTTTATTATTAACGGCCGATGTTGGTTTAGTGGCAATTAACCTAGTCTTTCGGATTGGCAGGGATGCGATTAGAGGAGAAAACATTGTGGATAAGACTTATTTGGCCCGCCAAGATACAAATGTAGTTGATAATTTTCGTTTAAGTTCGCGTTCGGTTCAAGCTGCGCTTGATCCAGCAGAACTGGAATATATGATTGATGTTGGACCAATAGCTGGTTCAACCGCCGCTAATTATGTTTACGCCGCTTTTTTTAACCCTGGTGGTTCAGGAAGAACAGCGGTGGTTAAGCGGATTGCGGTTCGGGCCAATGCGGTGGCGGCGGCAAACTATGTTAATTTGACCGTTAGGCGAATTAGCGCTTCTTCGCTAGGAACAGAAGTGGTGGCGGCCAATATTCCCAAGAAAAATAGCGGCTCGACAAATCCAGTGATGACGGTGCGACACACTGGAGTGACGGTTACTTGGGTTGGAGTTACTAATTCACGGATTTTGGGTCAGGCGATGCCTGGCGCAATTGGGGAGTTTCATAGCTACCGAGAAATTACCTTTGGCACTAGCGACGAACAACTTATTCTTCAGCCGGGTGAGGGAATAGCCCTTTATCAGGAGGCGGCTGGGAATGCGAATCAGCGCATACGGATGTCTGTCGAGTGGCAAGAGGTTGCGGTTGCGCCTACAGCCCAAGGCGAATTTCTCTTTGCCTTTCCCCGAGTAGAGAACACCGCCGGTACTAATTATGTTTATAATTCTTTTTTCAATCCAGGCGCTTCTGGCAGAACTGCGATTGTTAAGCGAATTTGGTTTGGCAGCGAGACCTGTCTTGCGGGCGCAGTTTATGCTAATAATGTTGTTATTAGGCGGACCTCTGCAGCCTCGGGTGCCTCGCAGGTGTTGGGTTCAGATATTCCCCGAAAACACACTGGAAGCCCAAATAGTGCTATGGATATACGGCATACTGGAGTGACTGTAACCCTGGTGGGGAGTGCTGATAGTCGGCTCGGTCATGTTACCCCCTGTGGCGCCGCTGGACAGTCGCACGGCTTTATGGAGCTTAATCTTCACGCTAACGACGAAAAACTCATTCTTCAACCAAACGAGGGAATAGCGCTTATTGCAGAAGCGTCCGGCAGCACAGCCCAGATTAATCGAATGATTATAGAGTGGCAGGAGGTTGCCTCGGGGAGTACGCCCGCTTCACGGGGCGAGTACATTTTTGCTTCGAATCGGACCGAAGTGTTAGGAGTTCTTGGTACCACTTTTCACACTTTTTTTAATCCGACTGGTTCAGGCAGAACGGCGGTGGTAAAGCGTCTTGTCATCCGTGTGGACGCTGATGGGGCGGCAGCATATTCCGATTGGAATTTTCAGCGCATCAGCGCGGCCTCTGCTGGCATACTTATTGCCGCCGCGGATATTCCTAAAAAACATACTGGGACAGGAAATTCGGCAATGCAGTGGCGCTGGTGTGGATCAACTTGTGCAACTGCGATCACCACGACCTATGTTGGGCACCGCAGTATTGCCGCTGGTGTTGCATCTGGCTCCGGCATATTCAAAGCCAATGGTGCGGGGGCAATTGGGCAGATTATTGGTCATCGTGAAATTGTTTTTGGCGAAAATGAGAATTTAATTTTGCGAGAAGGTGAGGGTCTGGGGTTTTATATAAATTATCTGGCTGGAAATGCTAACCATTTTGTGAAAATACTAATTGAGTGGGACGAAGAGGTGACCGCTCCGTCAAGTCGAAACGAGTATTTGATAGACATTGGCTCAGTGCCTGGACAGACTGGCGGTGCTCGTAATCACACCTCATTCTTTAATCCCTCAGCTTCGGGCAGGACAGCCATTGTCAAACGAGTGGCAGTGAGAGTGGATGCAACTGCTGCAGCCACCTATATTCCTTTGCGCTTAAGGCGTACGACTGCAGCCTCTGGGGGAACTCAAATTGTCGCGGCCGACATTCCCCGAAAACATAGTCTAACGGCAAACAGCGCGATGGATATTCGGCTTAATGGTGTTGCCAACACCTACGCGCAAACGATAGACGCCAACTTTATTAACATAGAAACACCAGGTGCGGCAGGAACCGCAGTGGCTCCAGCAATTAGTGGCCATCGAGAAATTCTCTTTGAAACTGACGAACGAATTATTTTACAACCGGGCGAAGGGTTTGCGCTTGGACAAGAGGTTAATACTAGCACTGCCATTCGGATAAAAATGCTTGTTGAGTGGGAAGAAGTTGCTTTTGCCAGTACCCCCGCTTCGCAAAGAGAATATCTTATGACTACAAATCCTGTTACTGGTAGTCTTAGTATTAACTATGTCTACGCCACTCTCTTTAATCCTGTTGGCTCAAACACAAACTATGTTGTCAGGCGAATTGGAATTAAATCAAAGCGAAACGCAGCTCTTACAGCTCCCGGCTATATTCCAATAACCTTGCGCAGAGTGACAGCCGCTTCTTTAGGTACATTGGTGTCGGCGGCTAATCTTCCCCGAAAACACACGGGAACGGGAGTTCCTACGGCCGAAGTTAGGCACACGGGAGTTACGACAACACTTGCGGGAGTAGCCGACTCACGCTTGCTTGGCGTTACTGCCCCTGGGGTTGTTAATCAAAGTATTGGTGTTTATGAAAGACAAATTATTTTTGGCGACGAACTAATCCTTTCTCCAGGCGAGGGGATTGCTCTTTTTCAAGAAGCAGCGGCAGGAGATACAAATATTCGCTTTCAGTTTTCTTTTCAATGGCAAGAAGTTTCAACAGCCGTTGTTTCGGTTGTGATTACCGCCAACGGAACAATTGCCTATGGGATGGTTCCCCCTGGAGGCGCCAGAGCCACTCATTCTGCCGATATGAATCGGACTATCACTGCCCAGAATAACGGCAATGTTACGGTAACATTTAATATCAGGGGGCAGAATGCTCCCTGTCCTTGGACGCTGGCCTCAACTATTGGCAGCAATCAGTATGTTCATCAATTTTGCCGAACCACCGATGTTTCTTGTACTAGCCCGCCAACCAACTATATTCCCCTAACCACGACCAATCAAGCTCTCTACACTAATGTTGCCCAAAGTGCCTCTAGGAACTTTGATTTACGCATCATTGTTCCCAGCCTCTCCTTCTGTGACAGCCAGCAAGCAGTTGATGTAACTATACAGGCAGTTCAATAGTTTTAAAGAAAAATACCTCTTGACAAGAAAATTACAATCTGTTTTATTAAATACTAATGAAAACAAAACGCTTCTCTGCCATTTTACTCGTAGTTTCTTTTTTACTCGTAGTTTCTTCTTTCTTTGTCGGAAATGCTGGGGCCCAGAGCACAGTAATAGCAACAGTTACAGTCCAAAACATAGCCCTTTCGGTTACAGATGGGACAATTGCTTACGGCATAATACCAGCCAATACCAGCAGAAGCACCTGTACCACTGAAGCAAACGAACTTCAAACGGTGACTAATACTGGTAATGTGTCAGCAACTTTTAACATCAGAGGGACTAATTCGGCCAACTGGACGCTGGCGGCTACACCAGGGGCAGATCAATATGTCCATCGATATTTAAACACCACTTGTAGCACCTTTTCTGGCGGGACCCCCCTAACCCTTACTAATCAAAACCTAGCAACGTCAGTGGCACCACTTGGCACAACACCCCTTAACTTACAAGTTACTGCTCCAAACCCTTCAACCGTCTTTACTGCGCAAAATGTAGATGTGATTGTTCAGGCTACACTTTAATGATTTTCTCCAATAAACCAGTTTGTTTCTTTCTCTTTTAGTGTATAATTGTTTCAATGAAACGGTTAACGTTTTTTTGTTTTTTTTTATTAACAATCTTTCTTTCTTTTTTTAGTCAAACCCTAGCCCAGATAGGCGTGGGGGTAGGGGTGGGTAAAATTCAGGTTGATGAGAAGCTAAAGCCGGGAATGATCTATCAGCTCCCTTCGTTTACGGTTTTAAATACTGGAGGAGAACCCTCTGATTATGAAATTTCAATTCAATATCACGAATAGCAACCAGAAAAAAAACCAGAGCAGGATTGGTTTATTTTTTCTCCTAAAACTTTTCACTTAGAACCAGGCAAAGTCAAGCCAGTTGATGTCAAGCTTAATCTGCCCCTAAGAATGGAGCCAGGTGATTATTTTGCTTATTTGGAGGCTCGTCCAATAGAAACGGCTCAGGAGAGCCAAACCAGAGTGGGTATAGCTGCTGCTGCCAGACTCTATTTTACCGTTGAGCCAACTAATGTTTTCTCTGGTCTTTACTATAAGTTAATTAGTTTTTTTAGAGTTTATGCTCCTTGGCCACAGCGGGGGTTAATTTTCCTCTCAATAGTAGCTCTGCTTTTAGCCTTTAAAAGATTCTTTAATATTCAAATTAATCTAAAAAAACCTAAAACCACCAAAGAGGTTATTTTAGAAGACAAGCAGGAGAAAAAAGAAAAATGAATAAATTAACCCTTCCTTTCCAAAGCAAAAAAAAAATTACCCTTTTTTTTTATAATTTTCCTTTTCCTACTTCTTGAAATTATTCTTCTCTCTAGGGTTAAAGAAGCAAAAGCAACAAGCCATTTGGGTAACATTAAAGCAACGGTGAGAATAAATGTTTGTGGTGATGGCACGGTAGAAAGCAATGAAGAATGTGAGGTTGGCGACTTACAAAACAGAACTTGTCTTAATTTAGGTTATTTAGGCGGGGACTTGCTGTGTTATGAGAACAACAATCTTCCCTTTACTTCCTGCACTTTCAATGTTTCTGGCTGCTTGATTCCAGCGATAGACCCTGATAATGTTGCCCCCCACCAAGTAGCTTCCCTTTTTGCCGCTGGCCTGTTAAGAAAACCTTCAGTAGACACCATCACTCTTGTTTCTTCTCTTCTTGCCTCGACTCAAATTACAATTAATATTCCCGTTTCTACTGATTTTAGCAGAATTATTTTACCTCAAAATACGGCCATAACCAGAGAAGATGAGGCAAAATACGACCCAGTTTCCCTTCTTGTCGCCGCCGTTTCTCTCCGGTCTTTGTCTGGTTTTCCGTCAGGAGTGGTGGTCGATGGAGCCTTGCAATGGAGGATTTCAACGACAACGCCAAGGGTTTCTCCCTCTGCCATTTTAAATATTTATGTGGGGAATCACCTTGACGGTCAAGTCCTAAATATTGTTCGTTCAGCTAGTCCTAGTTCAGGGTGGACAACTGAAGGAATTGTTTTTCCAGCTACCTGTAGAGTTTTGGCAGGAAGATGTGCTTTTCAAGCGACAAAAGCGGGTTATCTTGCCACTAACAGGACCATCTTTCCCAGTTTTCCCCTAGACGATTCGCCCCCACCGGGCCCATTAACATTACCAACTCCGCCTCCTCTGTTTGTGCCCCCAGAAGCTAAACTACCAACCCCTACTCCCGAAATAACCAGACCCTTGGCTCTTCTTCCTTCTTTTTTAGCTTTTTTTGATGTTAATAAAGATGGTAGGATAGAGGGGGGCGAACTATATGATGCGGTAAGCGGTTGGGTTGATAACTGGAAGCAATTCTTGGTTGCGATAACCAGCCGGGAAGAGGTTTATGCTAATATTTCAGATTGTGATCTTAATGATGACGGCGAGTGTAATGCGATCGACTTTTCAATTTTATTGTTTTATCTGGACAAATGAACCCCAAAATACCAAGCCTTAAGCTACTTTTATTTATTATTCCCCTACTTATTGCCTCTTGGGTTTTGATTCATGTTTTGGCAATTTTTGGCGTTTTTTTGGCGATTGCTTACCCTATTTGGTGGCTGTTTGCTCCAGCCCAAACTGCCTGTTTCCTATGTCGGGCGGGAAAAGAAGGAAGAAGGTGCTTCTTTTGTCGTCGGGAAATCAATAAAAGCGAGGGCTTATCTCCTGCGGGGCTTTCTTCGGCAATTTTAAATGGAGGGCTAATTCTGGTTTTCTCTCTTATTTCTTTGGGCATAGTTTTTGTGGAGAGTCAACTACTTTTCAAGCTTGGTTTTCCCCCAACCCCCAAAACTGTTTCTTTTATTATTCCTTCTCGAGGGCAGTATCGACTAGGAGAACTGTTTCCGATGAGCGTAGAAATAACTGGGATTAAGACGCCGATAAATGCAGTTCAGGCAGACTTGGGTTTTGATCCTGACAAAATAGAAGTGGTAGAAATTTCAATTGAAGAATCATTTGCCAATATTTTCATTCAAAAAGAAATAAACAACGAGATTGGCTATGTTAGGCTTACTGGAGGTTTGCCCAATCCAGGATTTTTTTCAAATCAGGGTACATTTGGCACGGTTTTCTTTAGAGGGAAGGAGCCGGGAATAGTGAAAGTAGAATTTTTGCCAAGCTCAATGGTTTTGGCCAATGATGGGAGAGGCACCAATGTTTTAAAAGATTTAGCCTCAGTTTCTTATTTGATTTTACCGGAAAGAATTTCTCAAGAGGAAGAAGAAATGCAAAAACAAATGATTGCTTGGCCAGAAGTTTTAGGAGAAGACATTGAAGATACTAAAATGAGGTTTTATGACGAAGTTGCTGTTTTGGGAGCAAGAGCCGATCGAGAAATACAGGAGAAAAGAAAGAAAAACCTATTAACGATATTTTTAGAAAATTTGGAAAAAACGAATAGATTTATTTTGGGACAATGGGGAAAAGTATTTGATTTATTCAGATAGAAATTTTAGGTTTTTAAAAAAAATAAAAACTAATTATTCTTTTGTTTGTGATAAAAAAAGGACCAAGTAAAAAACTAGTTTTTTTGAATTTATTTATAAAATATACCCTTAATTTTTTATTTTTATGAAGATTGTTTCTTGGAATGTTAATGGCCTTCGCGCTATTTATCAAAAAGACTTTCTCTCTAACCTAAAGCAAATTAATCCTGAAATTATTGGACTTCAAGAAGTTAAAGCCAACAGCAACCAAATTCCCCAAGACCTAGTTAAAATTCCCGGCTATCAGTTAATTTTTAACTCCGCCAAGCGAGCCGGATATAGCGGTACGGCCGTTTACACTAAAATTAGGCCTGATTCAATAAATAAAACTTTGGGCTTAAAAAGATTTGATGACGAGGGAAGATTAATAGAGCTTGTTTTTAAGGACTTCACTTTAATGAATCTTTATTTACCTAACGGTGGACGACAGAAACAAGATTTAGCTTATAAATTAGAAGCCTACGACAGGCTTTTTGCTTATCTTAAAGAAAAGAAAAAGATAATTTTAATGGGAGATTTTAATATTGCTCATAAGGAAATTGATTTAGCTCGTCCGCAGGATAATGCAAACAACACTGGCTTCACTCCAGAAGAAAGAGAAAAGATTGATCAATTGTTAAAGCTGGGTTTCAAAGACACCTTTAGGTTGTTTGAAAAGACAGGAGGACACTATTCTTTTTGGGTTTATTACGCTCGAGCCAGAGAAAGAAATGTTGGCTGGCGAATTGATTACTGTTTTGCTAGCCAAGACTTAATAAAGTCAGTTAAAAACGCCTTCATCCTACCTTTGGTTATGGGGTCTGATCATTGCCCGATAGGGTTAAAGCTCTTTTAGCTTGATATTTTCACTTTCTCTCTTTTCAACCAACTCCAAATATTTTTCGGTTGAAGAAACTCGCTTATGGCCGATAACCTGAGAAACAACATTAAGGGGGACTCCAGCCTTTAGCTGTTGAACCACAAAAGTATCACGAAGATTATTAACATAGACATTTTCAATGCCAGCGATTTTAAAGTAACGATTAATACTGTTTCTAATATTTCTAACCAAGAGGGAATTGCCGTTTTTAGTAATAAACAAGCCGTTTGATTTTCTAGTTTTTGGTCTTTCTTCTAAGTAGTCGTTAACGGCTCTTTTGGCTGCTTTGTTAAGAGGAATGACGCGATCAGAGTGAGATTCGTAGGGACGAATAATAATTTTATCTTCTTGAATATCAGAAATTTCTAAATTAGTAACCTCTGAAATTCTTAACCCCCCCTGAAGCATTAACTCGATAATGGCATAGCTGCGATGATCATCACGACAAACATCTCTTAGAGCCCGGTATTCTAGCGGAGAAAGGATTCGGGGTAGTTTTTGATTAATTTTGGGATGAGTGATGCTATTGGAGGGATCTTGGCTGATAACGCCAGAATCAAGCAAAAAACGACAAAACGACTTAATTGAATTCAGCTTACGAGAAACAGTTTTGCTGGTATATTTTTTTTCTTCAAGAAGATAATTTTTGAAATCTTTAAGATGATCGGCGCTTATTTGACTAATGTCGCTAACATTTTTTTGACCAACAAAAATAATCAACTGATCAAGGTCATTCTGATATGCTATGATGGTGTTGTTGGAGCGACTTTGATTTTTAAGGTGAACAAGGAACTTTTCTAAAGCCTTGTTAAGTGAAGTTAAATTGTCGTTCACAAGTTTGTTATTTTGAGTCATTTTTTTATAGCAATGGTTTATTTTTTCTCTCTTTCAGGCGAAAGACTTTAACGAAGAAAAATAAGCCTATCTACAGCTTATAATAACATCAGATCGGCCAACATGTCAACCACAAAGAAAGCCCTTAAGTTATTATTATTGCTATTTTTAATTTTTGCGATCGCTTCTTTATCTAGCAATACTGTTAATTTGGTCAGGCGAGGACTGGTGGTAAGGAAAGAACAACAAGAGTTAGAAGACTTAAAAAAAGAAAACCAGCGACTTAGAGCTAGACTTGACTATGTTGGAAGTGAAGAGTTCTTAGAGCGGGAGGCTCGCGACAGCTTAGGGCTAACCAAAGAAGAGTCAATTTTAATTTTGCCAGAAGAGTTCTTTACAGAAGAAAAGATCAAGGTTGAAACTGATCAGCAGCCTTCTGTCTGGCGACAATGGTGGAGTCTATTTTTTAAATAAAAAAACTGTTCCTGCTTCTTTGTGGTTAGTGTTTTTAGGTCAGGAGAAAGTTTAAGCAAAAGAGGTTTTCCCTGGTTTTCTTTGGTGGCAGGGGTCGGATTTGAACCGACGGCCTGACGGTTATGATTCGCCTGCTCTAACCAACTGAGCTACCCTGCCAAATTAATTCTCTTAATTTTATCAAACTTTTCATTTTTAAGTAATTTAAGGCTATTAGCTGTTATTGTTTTTTTGGATTTTTTAAAATTTAATTACTTTAATTAACCTTGGCTTGACCTAGAATCAAAGAAGAAAGTAATTTAACAAAGAAAAACTCTTGAAATAAACGAAGACCAAATAAATAAAACAAAAAGCCTTTTTGTTTTTTAATTTAAACTAAAACGAAGTGAAGAAAGATTGCCCCTAGAAGACTTGGCAATTAATGTTGCGGGGTCAGGAGTTGAACCTGATCTGTGAGATTATGAGCCTCACGTGCCACCGTACACTACCCCGCGCGTAAAAAATATTATAACACAAACGCTATTTTTGAAAAAATCAGCAGGGCTAAGGCTCGAGATTAAAATAACAACTTTTTTGTATTTTTTTTCAAGTTTAAGAAAAAAGAAGCCGATTTGTTTTTAGCTTAGCAAAACGATTGGTGATAGAGATAAAAAAACATCAGCAAATAGACAATAATTTTCAAAAATAAATATAAACCCTACTTTATTAAGGCTTGATTTGATACAATAAAAGACATGCGACAAAAAAGCAAGGCTGGCAATGGTCGGATTAAAAGGCTAAACAGAAAGAGTTTTAAAAAACTTGAAGTTAGACTTAATCTAAAAAAAATCCTAACTTGGGGCCTAGCTATTTTCTCTGTTTTTTGGCTTTTGGGGTTTTTAGCCAATACTGCTGTTTCACCAGAAGAGATTCCTCTTTCCCAAGCACTTTCTGACATTAGAGACGAAAGAGTTAGTAGAATAGAAGTTGAGGGCGATAAAATTAGTCTTTTTTATCAGGACGAAACTTCGATGGTAACCAGAAAGGAATCAGGAGAAAGCTTGGTGGCAATTTTGCAACAAGAGGGGGTTGATCCGACCAAGATTGAAATCATGGTGAAAGACGAAACAATGTCTCGAATTTGGCTTGATATTCTTTTGACAATTTTTCCTCTAGTTTTGATTGGGGGCTTTTTTTATTATACTTTTAAACAGGCTCGAGGAGCCCAAGATTCTATTTTTTCGTTTGGGAAGTCAAGAGCAAAGCAGTTTTTTAAGGGGAAACAAAATACTACCTTTGCTGATGTTGCTGGAGTTGATGAGGCCAAAAAAGAGCTTGAGGAAGTTGTTGATTTCTTGAAACAGCCTGGCAAATATCGTCTTTTGGGAGCCAGAACCCCCAAGGGAGTGCTTTTAGTTGGTCCACCAGGAACGGGAAAAACTTTATTAGCCAGGGCGGTGGCAGGGGAAGCAGGCGTTCCCTTTTACTCTATGGCAGGATCAGAGTTTATGGAGATGTTAGTTGGAGTTGGTTCGGCAAGAATGCGTGACTTATTTGAAACAGCGAAAAAGAATCCGCCAGCGATAATTTTTATTGATGAAATTGAAAGCATTGGGCGATCTCGTTCGCGAACCGCCAGTAGTGGTCATGACGAAAGAGAGCAAACCCTAAACCAGATGCTGGTTGAAATGGATGGTTTTTCTCCTAACGATAACGTTGTTGTTATTGGCGCCTCAAATCGGCCCGACCTATTAGATCAAGCTCTTCTTCGACCAGGGCGGTTTGACCGACGAGTGGTTTTAGATTTACCCGACATTGAAGGGAGAAAAGCAATTTTAAAAATTCACGCTCAGGGAAAGCCGTTTTCTGACCTAGTTGATTGGCAAGCGGTGGCAAAACAAACAGTTGGTTTTTCTGGGGCCGACCTAGAAAACATGCTTAATGAAGCGGCAATTTTGGCGGCTCGAGAAAATAAAAAAATGGTTGATATGAATGATTTGGACGAAGCAGCCACCAAGGTAAAGTTGGGACCACAAAGAAAAAGACTTCAATCTAAAAAAGAAAAAGAGATTGCTGCCTACCATGAGTCAGGACACGCTCTAATTGCCCATCTTCTGCCTAGTGTTGACCCAATTGGTCGGGTTTCAATTGTTGCCAGAGGACTAACCCTGGGACACACAATGATTTCTCCCACCCAAGATCGAACCCAAGAAACCAAAACCAGACTAATGGAAAGATTATCGGTGCTATTGGGAGGAAGAGTGGCTGAAGAGCTGGTTTTTGGGGAGATGACTACTGGAGCCGCGGACGATCTTGGCAAGGCTAGCAGGCTGGCTCGGGCCATGGTGGTTGATTTTGGCATGAGCACCTTGGGGCCAATTACTTGGGATGTTCAAGAAGATGAAAATAGCTGGTCGCTTATTGATCCGATGTCTTCGAAAATGAAAGCCAGAGTTGACGAGGAAATAGAGGTAATAATAAAAAAAGCTTATTGGAAGGCTGGACAGTTATTGAAAAAAAACAGACCAACCCTAGACAAACTAGTTCAAGAATTAATAACAAAAGAAACTCTAGACCAAAATGAGTTTGAAAAAGTGGTGGGGAAAAAGGCTAAGAGTTATGAATGACGGGTTAATTATTGTGGATGGTCATGCTGTTTTACATCGAGCCTTTCACGCCCTACCACCTCTGACTTCTTCTGGGGGACAGCCAACAGGAGCGGTTTATGGTTTTTTTAAAATGATTCTTCGTCTTTGGGCTGATTTTGCTCCGAAATATTTTTTAGTCGCCCTAGATGCTCCTGGGCCAAATTTTCGCCACGAAAAATTTATTGGTTATCAGGCAAAAAGAGCCAAGACTGACGAAAAATTAGTTAGCCAAATTAACCTGACTAGAGAGATACTGATTCAGTCTCGGATTGCCGCCAGTCAAAAAGCTGGTTATGAAGCCGACGACCTTATTGGTACGGTTACGAAAAAGGTTAAAAACAAATTTCCGGTTTTGATTGTTACTGGTGATAAAGATTTAACACAATTAGTTGGCAATAAGGTTAGCTTATTTTTACCCAAAAATGGCTTTTCGCTGGGGCGAATAATGGGCCCAAGGCAGGTGAAAGAGGATTTAGGGATTAAGCCTAGTCAAGTGGTGGATTATAAGGGGCTGGTCGGTGATAGTTCCGATAATTATCCGGGAGCTCTAGGAATTGGTCCTAAAACGGGAGCTAGTCTTTTAAATCAATTTGACAATCTGGCAACAATTTATGCCTCTCTTGACCAAGTCAAGCCTCTTTCTGTCAGGGAAAAGTTGGTTCAATATCGAAACGATGTTTTTTTATCAGCCGAACTAGCTAAAATTAACTGTCAAGTTCCTTTTGATTTTAATCTTGACTCTTTACAAGCAAACAGGGTTGATTTTTCTAAATTAAAGTCAACATTTTCCTTGTTAGGGTTTAGGTCTTTGTTGGCGGATCTGAACAAGGCTCCTTCGGGGCAAATGGACCTTTTTAAGAACAAATGACAAAAAAAATTGCCTTAGTTCACGATTATTTAAAAGAATTTGGTGGAGCGGAAAGAGTTTTGCGTTCTTTATCGGACATTTTTCCTCAGGCGCCAATTTATACTGCCTTTGCTGATCGAAAGTCTATTGCGGCTAAGGCTTTTGCTGATCGAAAGATTATTGAAAGTCGTTGGGCCTGGTTAATTAAAAGAAGAAATCTCTATAGTCCGTTAAGGTTTTTAGCTCCTCTGGTTTGGCAAAGCTGTGATTTGTCCGACTATGATTTGGTAATTACTTCTTGTTCTGGTTATTTTGCTCGAGGATTTAAAACTGGTAACCAAACCAAGGTGGTGGCGTATTGTCACACTCCGCCACGGTTTCTGTATGGCTATCAAACTAGTCGTGATTGGAGAAAGTATCGTCTAGTTAGGCTCTATGCCTTAGTGATTAACCATTTTTTGCGAAAATTTGATTTTTATTCAGCCAAAAAAGTTGACTATTGGCTAGTAAATTCTAAAAATGTTGCTCAAAGAGTAAAAAAATTTTATCGGGTTAATTCTAAGGTTATTTATCCTCCAGTGCTAGTAAGAAAATTTGTTGCTACCAGTAACGAAATTAAGCGGAAAAAAGAGTATTTTTTAATTGTGTCTCGTCTGGTGGGGGCAAAGGGACTAGAGGAGGCAATTATTGCCGCCAAAGAACTGAAGTTGCCCCTAAAAATTGTTGGCGGTACCGCTGGGTACGAAACAATAAGAGAAAGACTAGAAAAACTTGGAGAGGGTATAGTTGAGTTTTTAGGGCGAGTTAACGATGATGAATTAGCCATTCTTTATGCTGAAGCTAAGGGGTTCTTGGCTTTAGCTCAGGACGAGGATTTTGGAATTACTGTAGTTGAGGCTCAAGCGGCTGGAACACCAGTGATTGCTTTTAATGGTGGTGGTTTTCGGGAATCAGTCAAAAATGGGGAAACGGGTATTTTAATTAATAGCACCGAGGTTTCTGCTATCAATAAAGCTTTGGAACAATTCAAGAAAATAAACTGGAACAAGGAAACTCTTCAGGTTTGGGCAAGAAGCTTTAGCGAAGAAAGATTTAAGGAAGAGATTAAAGAGTTTATTTTAAAAATAAACTCTTTAAAAAAACAACAAGCCTAGTTAAATAAACTCTAACTTCAAGGCCAAAATAATCCTAGCTTATTAAGATTTTTATTTATTAAAATGCCCGAATTACCAGAGGTAGAAACAGTTAAGCGACAACTAAAAAAAGTGGTTCTTGGTTGTCGGATTAATCAAATTGAAGTTTTGGAGAAAAAACAGTTTTTTGGGTCGCCAGAAGCAATTATTGGTCAAAAGATAAAAGAAATTAGTCGCCGAGCTAAAGTGCTAATTATAGGGCTTGACTCTCTTAGTCTGTTAATTCATCTTAAAATGACCGGTCAAATTATCTATTTGTCTAAGAAGAAAAAACCAATTGGCCTTGGTCATCCCCTTCCGTTTTCGCCTAATCAATTACCCAACAAGGCAACTAGAGTAATTATTCAACTAGACGATGGCTCGCGAATCTTCTTTAATGATTTAAGAAAATTTGGTTGGCTGAAAATTTTGACCAAATCGGAAGCCAAGCGAGAGTTCTCGATTTTGGGGCCAGAGCCGTTGAGAAAAGACTTTAAAATAAATCAACTTAAAGATGTTTTAGCTAAAACTAGTCGAGAAATAAAAATTGTTTTAATGGATCAGACAAAAATTGCCGGAATTGGCAATATTTATGCTAATGAGATTTTATTTAAAGTTGGCCTTAACCCTCGACGACAAGCTAATTTGCTGTCGAATCGGGAAACAGAGAAGCTTTATCAGGTAATTAGAGAAGTTCTACTTGAGGCAATTAAGCATGGTGGGACTAGTGCGGCTGACAAAGCATACCTTAGGCCTGATGCCTCTCTCGGTCGATATCAAAACTTTCTTAAAGTCTATCAACGGGAAGGAAAAGAGTGCTTCAATTGTTCGAAAAAAATAAAAAAAATTATTCAGGCAGGACGAGGAACTTTTTTTTGTTCCAAGTGTCAAGAATAAAACAACAAAAATATATTTTTTAAAACATGACTCTTTTTTAAAAGCCGTCAATAGATTGAAGTAATTTAAAGAGATTGATTGTTAACAAACAGGATTAAGAATAATAACTTTATCGCTATAAAAACAAAAAGACTTTGTTTTGGAAAATTAAATTTTTAATAATGTTTTTAAAAGAATTATTTTTAACTAATTTTCGCAATTACGATCAGGCTCGGTTTAAATTTTCTGAAGGAATCAATTTAATCTTGGGACCAAATGCTTCGGGAAAAACCAATCTTTTAGAGGCAATTTATTTGCTTTCTACGGGGAGAAGCTTTCGGGCTAGCAAAATTAGTCAAATGATTAACAATCAATCGCCAGTGGCCCACATTGAGGGGGCAGTGATTGAAAATAGCGATCAGATCAAAATCGCTTCAGTTCTTTCTCGAGGAGAAGTTAATGGTCAGAAAACTCCCCTGAGACAGTTTTCGATAAACGGTCTCAAAAGACCACGAAACAAGTTTGTTGGCAACCTATTAACCGTTCTTTTTTCCCCTCAAGACCTAGATATTATTACTGACTCGCCTTCTTTTAGAAGGAGATTTTTAGACGATGTCTTAGAACAAGCAGACTCAGAATATTATCGAGCCAATCTTTCTTATCAAAAAGGTCTTCGCTCTCGGAATCGAGTTTTAGAGCAAATTAGAAATGGACAAACCACGCCAAAAGCACTGTTTTTTTGGGATTGTCTACTTTTGGAAAATGGTCAAAAAATCAGCAAAAAAAGAGAGAGATTAATTGATTTTATTAACAATCAGGAATCGGAAGATGATTATCGAGTTCTTTATCAACCAAGCGTTCTTTCTTCGCAGAAATTGGCTAAACAGCAATTAATTGAAATTGCTGCTGGGAAAACTCTGTCTGGTCCTCATCGGGACAATTTTCTTATTTTAGCTGGCAATCGAGACTTGACCATTTTTGGTAGCCGAGGAGAACAGCGCCTGAGCGTTTTATGGTTAAGGTTAGGACAATTAAAATTCTTGGAACGAATAACCCAAAAGAGACCGATATTATTATTAGACGATATTTTTTCTGAACTTGATCAAGAGCACAGACAAATGGTGATGACCAATTTTATTGACCGACAAACACTGGCAACCCTAGCTCAAGAAGAAACCTTTCTAGATTATCAAACGAATTTAATTTCTTTAAAAAAAACAGTTTGATTTTTTTGATTTACAAAAAACTTCTACCCAGAAAAGTTTATTTTAATAAATTCTGGTTTAATTGGACTATTGTTTTCGAGAAAAAAGTTAGCCAATTCTTCATAGTTAGGATTTTCTTTAGTAAAGAATAGTTTTAAAGATTGACCCTTGCTTAGTTCTCTTGTTATTTTTGATTGTTTTTTTAAATACTCGTTTAATTTTTGAGCCGCTAATTCCCCCTGAGTAACTATTTTAGTTTCGGGAAAAATAGCCCTGATTTGGGTTGTCACTAGATTGTAGTGAGTACAACCTAAAACTAAGGCTTCAATTTTTTCTCTTTTCAGCCAAGACAAGTGTTGGGTTAAAAGTTTTTCTAAGTTTTGCCAGCCAGTTGGCCCTTTTTCTATTTCTTCGACTAGGCCAGGACAGTCTTGTTGATAGAGGGTGATTCTTTTGCTTGAGTTTATTCTTCTAAGATCATAATTAAAAATATTAGACTTAATCGTATTGGTGGTGCCAACAATACCAACTCTAGTAAACGAACTGCTAGACAGAAATTCACTAGTGGGACGAACAATTCCCAATATTTTAGCTTGATCTAAAAATTCTTTTTGAAGAATTGGAAGAGCAACAGCGGTGACAGTGTTGCAGGCAAAGATTATCAATCGACAGTTGTTTCTAATAAAAAAAAGAACAGCTTTTCTTGTCCAGTTAATAATTTGTTCTTGGCTTCGATTGCCATAAGGAAAATGGAGGTTATCCCCCAAATAAAGATAATCATATTGAGGAAGATCTTTTCTAAAGGCCTTCAAAATAGCCAAACCACCTAAGCCAGAGTCAAAAACACCAATTTTCATAAAAACAATTTTTTGATTTTAAAACAAAAGAACTTAAATCACAAATTCTTTTGGTTTTGTCTTAGCTCAAACAAAACAACTAGGGGTTTTTATTTTTTTGAAGGAAGCGCCTAAGTTTTAGTTTTTAGTTTTAGCCACCATTGTCGAGCTCTGTCAGCCGACCGATAGAGTCGATAGAAATTGGGACTGGTAACCAAATCATAGGCGCCAATCAGCTTGACGATTTTCGGGTTGTAGCCAGACTTAAAGCGATGGAAACCATACCAAGAGTCACTTTCTTTTGGGTTTGGACCCGAAGTCCCCCAGAGATCAAAGCTATGACAGTTAGTGTTTTTTCCAAAACGGATTGCCTCCCACATTAGTAAGTTTGAAGCTGTAATGTTGCGATATTCTCGCGAAGATGCCCCATAGGGGTAATAAAGGGTATTTTTGAACTTAAAAAGGATCCAAGAGGCGATTATTTTTTGTTGATATTCAGCTTGAAATAGATGAGCAAGACCAGCCTGACTCATGGTTTGCCACATTTTCTGATGATATTCTTTGTTGTGAGCGTAAAAGCCTTGTCTGGCGGTGGTTTGCTTGGTTAATTGCCAATAGATCTCAAAAGCAGAATTGGAATTATTTTCTCTAACCTTGACGCCCTTTTTTTGAGCCAAGCGAAGATTGTATCTGGTTTTAGGTGTAAAGCCAGCCAAAAGCTCTTCCTCTGTTTGGGTTAAATCAATTATCATGGTATAGCAAGAGAAGATTTCTCGGCTAGGACGAATTTTTTTTAAGGCAGACAATTGATTAATCGCTTTGGGCGAACTAATGATTTGAGGCTCAATTTTAGTAAAAATAGCCTTTTTTTCTTGATTAAGCAAAAGCAAATAGTCAAGAAGAGGAGGGTTGATGAAATTAATTTTGGGGCAGTGTCCGATTGTTAGCGACAAGTGAGGCACTTTATAAAAAAAAACCTGACCAGCAAACTCGTTATTAATGATAAAGCGAGTCAGACTAACTCCCATTTTTTGGCGGAAACTACCCCAGGCCCAAGATTGAATCGGGTGACTAACTAGCCTGTCGTATTGTTCTTGTTGAGGATTAGTGGTTATTATCAAAGCCATTGCTAGTTGTTATGATAGCTTATCAACAAAAGAAACTCAAAAAACATTAGCAAGAAAAACAAGAAAAAGAACAGGAGGTTATTTAGTTATTAAATTAACAAGAAGGAAACAAAAAAATTGAAAGATTCTTTTAGTGGTGGAGTTTAATAAAAACAATCTAAGAGTAAACAGGTGAAAATGATTGGCTAATAAGATTTTCGGGAATATCAATTAAGAACCTTGAGGGTCCATTGCTTTGAGTTTGTCCAAAAATTAACCTAGACGAAGAATAAGTTAAGAAAAGTTTAGTTTTAGCCCTAGTGATGCCAACATAGGCCAACCTTCTCTCCTCTTCTAGTAATTCTTTTTCAAAGAGAGATCGAGAATGAGGCAGTAACCCTTCCTCCATTCCAGCTAAAAAAACGACTTCAAATTCTGTTCCCTTAGCGGAATGAAGGGTCATTAAAGTAACTCTTTCTTTATTTTGCGAAAATTCTTTTAATTGGTTTTGGGGAAAATACTCTTGTTCCATTAAGGCTATATTTTCTAAAAACTGATTAAGCTCGGGAAATTCTAGGGCGACACTTTCTAGTTCTTTAATATTCTCTAATCGGGATAAGTCGTCTTCGTTTTCGGGCTTAAATCTTTCCAAATAACTGCTCTTTTCTAAAACAAGATTTAAAACCTTAACGGTTGTTAACTTTTGGCCTTCAAGCTCCTGAGCCAACTGTAAAATATTTTTCAAAATTTTTTGACCAATTTTTTGAGTTCTTTGTTTCGAGGCGGAATCTTGAGGGTTGGTGATTATTCTTAAAAAAGCCAAGATGTCTTTAATTTCTTTTCTTTCATAAAAACGAAACCCTCCAACAAGGTGATAGGGAAGGCTATGTCGAAGAAGGGCTTCTTCTATGATTCTTGACTGAGCGTTGGTGCGATAAAGAACACTAAAGTCATTCAAAGAATAACCGTTCTGTTTTAAAGAGAGAATGTTTTTTACAATGAAACCAGCTTCGTCTTGGGCGCTTTGAGCCTGATAAACAGAAACCTTGTCGCCACGATTGTTTTCAGTCCAGAGATTGAGAATGGGATGAGACTGGTTTTGGGTGATAATATGAAAGGCAACGTCAAGGATGTTTTGAGTTGAGCGATAATTTTGTTCTAGATTCATAACAGTAATTTTAGAAAAATCTTTTTGGAGGCGATTAATGTTGCGATAATCGGCGCCACGCCAGCTATAAATAGATTGGGAAGCGTCTGCGACAACACAGAGGTTGTGATGTTTTTGGGCCAGAAGCTTGGTTATTTGATATTGAGCCTGATTGGTGTCTTGATATTCGTCAACGAAAAGATAGCGACACTTTCGTTGATATTTTTCCAAAACTATCGGGGATTGATTAAACAAATTAACTGTTTTTACCAACAAATCATCAAAATCTAGAGCGCAAGAGAGGCGAAGCTCTTTTTGATAACCAAGATAAACTTGGGCAACTAATTCCTGAAAAGATCCTTGGGCAAACTTAGCATATTCCAGCGGTCCGATAAGTTCATTTTTGGCCTGAGAGATATGGTTAATTATACTAGAGGTGGAGTGACGCCATCTAGTCTCGCCCCCAATTAGTTTTTTAATAAGCAAAGATTGATCGTTTCTATCCCAAATAACATAATTTTTGGGAATACCGATTGCTTGACCATCAACTCTTAAAAGTCGAGCACAGAAAGCGTGAAATGTTCCAGCGTAAGGAAGAAGAGGCAGGTTGCTAAGTAGTTTTTTTAATCTTTCCTGCATTTCTTGAGCGGCCTTGTTGGTAAAAGTAATACAAACAATTTCTTCAGCTCTAGCCAAATCTTGTTTGATTAAATATGCTACTCGATGGGTAATAACCCTAGTTTTGCCGGAACCAGCTCCAGCCAGGATTAATAATGGTCCCTGATCAAAGCAAACAGCCTTTTGTTGTTGGGAGTTAAGAGAACTAAGAATATCGACCATAAAAGAACTAATTAAAACTCCAAGGCGTGATGTTAAAAGCGAACATTTTTAGGTTTTTTTAAAAATATATTGTTTTTATAAACTTTCTTATTGTCTTAGTTTAAAGACTGCTGTTTATTCTAAAAACCACTGTCCTTCCCGCTCTAAAAACTGGTTCTCCCAGAAGACTTAGCCTTTCAAGAGTTGCTTGGGGATACTTTTCCCGCTCCAATTGACCAAAGAAAAGATAGTCAACAGCGTATTTCTGTAATAAGCTTTGAGCAACATCGATATTGGCTGATTGGTAAATTTGCTCAACATGAAGAGCTCTTCTAGTTGGTTCTTCATAGTTTCCTCGCCAAAGCCATTGATGAACAAACCAGCCTTGAATGGTGGGGCGACCAGTGAAAACAGAAACGCGACCAAAATCAGTATAACTATCCCCAGCCGCCTCTAAAACAACTGCCGTTTGAACAAGATTTTCTTCGATCCAAATAATTGCTTGATAGTCTTCTGGGTATCTTTGAGCCAGAAAGCCTAATCCCGACAAGGTTTGGGTTTTAACAAGCCTTGGCTTTCCGTAAAAGCCAGGAATTGAAAAAAAGGGATAAATAAGAAGACTGCCAATCAGAACGAAACAAATGAATAAAAATAATCTTTTTAATAGCCAGCCTAAGCTTTGATAGGTTCGAACTATAATATAAACAGAGGCGACCGTAAGCATTAAATAAGCTTGAAAGGTAAGCTTAAACATAGTGTTGGCTCGATGAAAGGTGTCAATATAAATGTCTTTAACATAAATTATTTCTGGTAATCCGATAAGAATTAGAGCAGTTGTGATTAACCCCAAAACGAAAAAGTCAGTTGGTTTTCGTGAAGGAATAAATTTAAAGACAAACAAGAAACTTATAGCCCAAAAACCAAACGCACCCCAAAGAACTAGAAGTTGGGAAAAAGGTGTTTGACTTTTTACTATTCCAATCCCCTGAGTCATAGGTTGAAAATTTAAATTGAAGGGGAGAGAGGCTAAAAGAAAAAGGCCGATTACGACCATTATCGGCTTAATTATAATTGGTAGCTTAGAAATAAACTGAGAAAAAGTCTTTAATTTTTTGACACTAGCCAGAAGGTTAATTAACAAGCAAATGCCAAAAAACAAAAGGTAAATTGGCAAATCCCAAGCATTAATCATGTAAATTATTCCCAAAAGAAAACCCAAGAAAGCTACCTTTAGCCAAAAATTACTTTTCCCCTCCAAAATTAAAGATAGATTCAAGCCAATAAATAAAATAACCAAGGGCAGAGAAGAAACATGACCATGAAGGTCAGCCACAACAAAAGAGTAGGCTGGAAACTCGTGGATGGTTTTATCGTCGGTGGGGGGATTATAACCAATATAGCGAGTGGCGTTAGGATACCAATAGCTTTGGATTCCGTCCTTCAAAACATAATATGGAGTGTGAAGATTGCTGGCAAAACCGATTAGTAGTGCTCCCAATAGACCAGCGACAATAACGGTTCTCTTGTTTTTGCTGATTTTACTGACAAGACTTGAAACTAAAGAAAAAACCTGACTGGTGGTTAGAGCAAAAAGAGTGGCAATCATTAGGTTGTAGGTAATTATTGGGACTATTCCGGAGAGTTTAGTTAGGAAAGCAGCAAGGAAATGACCATAATAATAATAATTGATTGTTTCTCCAGCAAACCACATATCGATTGGAGGCAAAAAACGACTATTGATTAGGACTCTCATAAAGCCAAAATTCATAAACTTCTCTAAACAGGAAATGTCTGGCTTTAAAGACCTAACATATGACCAGAGTAAAAGAGCAAGTAAAAAACCAATTTCTTGCCAAAAAATTTGTCTAATCATTTTTCGGTCAAGAAAGGGCCTTTTTTTAAAGAAGAACAAAAGCCCCACCCCCATTAATCCCAAAAATATCAAAATGCTTGTTTGGGTAAAGGGAAGAATTCTTAAGTGAGCCAAGAGAAAAACTGGCCAGGAAAACAGAACTAGGGCAACAACCTTAGAAAACAAGTAACCAGAAGAAAACAAACCTCGAAAGAGCAACTGAGTCAAGGGAAGAACAATTATTCCCAAAGAAAATAAAATAAACCACCAATAGAAAACCAAACCCAACTCGTGAACAATTTCCATTTAGGCTTTATTGTAATTGATTTGGCTTGATTAAAAAAGGTGCTGTTGGTATGTTAAACTGACTACCAGAAAATGACAGCAACGATAAAAGTTGGTTTTGATTTAGACGGAGTTTTAGCACGACACTGTTTGGATTATTTTTGGTTTAAGATAAGGAAACAAAAAGAAAGTGGATTAATTGCGAATGGAGGAATGAGCCATTTCTATCCTAAAAATAGGTGGGAGAAGCTAGTTTTAAAAACGATTAATTATTTAAGAAGAATATCTTTTTCTGATAAGAATAAAATCAAGACCTGGTCTAATCTTGGGGATTTTCAGCTTTTTTTAATTACTGCCAGATTTAGCTTTTTAAAACAATTAACCCTAGACTGGTTGGAGTGCAACAATTTAACCAACTTATTTAGCCAAATTGTTATTAATAAAGAAGACCAAGATCCGATTCAGTTTAAATCTTTGGCGATAAACACAGAAGGGCTTGATGTTTTTATTGACGATGACCTAGAAGTATTGGAAAAATTAGCTGTTTCAACTAAAGCAAAACTTTTCTGGTTGATTCCTGGTTGGAGGCAAAAAGCAGAAAACAAACGAAAAGATATTGTGGTGATTTCTTCCATAGAAGAAGCCTTGAAAAAGCTTACCCAAACACCTATTGCCTGATAAAAGCGTTGTAAGTCATTCAACAAGGTTTTTTTTGGTTCTACTTCTTTAAAATAAAATTTGCCGATATTCTTCGGCAGAATATGGTTTTTTCTTTTGATAAATTCTGATAGTGGGGTGATCAAAGACAGTCCAGGTTTCTTCTGCCCTTTTTTCGGCCTCGGCATAGTAAAGATTGGCCAGCCATAGGCGGCTGGTGGGGTTAAATTTTTTTAACTCAAGAAAACCTAACTGTTCGGAAAAAAGTTTTTGATAAAAATTAGCGGTATTGGGAAATTTAGCTGAAGAATGGTTAGCAAAAACTCTACGACTGGGGATAAGAAGATAATCGCTTAATTCCAGTAATTGGCTGAGTTGGTTTTGAAAGTCCTCTTCTTCTAGACGATAAAAGTTAAAACTAATTGTTTGAAAAGAGTGTTTTCCTAGAGGAAGATCAACAACATTATTTTCTTCAAAAAGAACAATAGAGTTTTCGGGAAGATTTTTTTTAGCCCAAGAGGAAAACTGTTGACGAACATCAGGTTGTCCATAAACTAAATCAAATAAAAATAAGCCAGGAAGAAAAGAAGAAACTATTAAAATATATTGTAGTGGTTTATAAAAGCTAGTTATTGTTTGGGCAAAAAGCAGGGAAAAGACTGGAAGAATTGGAACCATAAAGCGCGTCCATTTAACAAACAGCTGTCCTTGATAAATAAAAAAAATTAAACTGGGAAGCAGAACAATTAACCAGCTAAAAAAATAATTTTTTTTGTTTCTTCTTTTGCTAATTTTAATAATTGAAATTATTGCCAATGGAGCTAAAACTAGAATCGGCCAACCCAGTAAAAAGGGCAAAACCTTTTTAATTTGGAACAAGAATGGTTGAGTATTAAAAAATTGCCGAGTGTAAAAAATTGGTAAACTACCCCTGGCAATGGCTATTTCGTACCTTAAGACGGCAAGGCTTTGCTGGTAATTAATAACCAAAAAAGGAGAAAAAAGCAGCATTACGATAAGAGCAATAATAATAAGAAGAAAAAACCCAATTAAATTATCTTTAATAGATTTTTTGTCATTTTTAACAACAAGCCCTATTGCCGTCAAAGGAACAAAAATAAAAATAGCGGCCGAAATCTTAGTTGCCAAAGCTAAGCCAAGCAATAAACCAATGCTAAATAGATAGACTCTTTTATTTTCTTGATAAAAGAGAAAAGAGAAATAAACCATTGTTAAATAAAAAAGAGTTAACCATGATTCGGTGGTGCCAAAGTGGCTGGCTTGAATTAAACCAGGTAAAAAGGCGGTGGTGGCAGCAGCAATCAAACCACTCCTTGCTTCGATTAAATTTCGACCCAAAAGATAAACCAGCCAAACAACCGCGACTCCAGTTAAGGCTGACCAAAAACGTAAGAAGAAAACAGCCTGACTAAAGGTTAGCTGGTGTTGTTGATGGACAAAGGAAAAAAGATTATAAATTCTGGCAGAAAAAAGAGCGATAAAAAGGGGATATTGCCCGTAAGCGTAAAGACCAGGACTATTCCCTTGACTTAAATTAAGAATTGCCCGAGCCATGTTGTTTTCATCAGGGTGAAAGAAATAACCGTCGCCCCAATTCAGGCCACCAAATCGTAACAGAGCGGAAAAAACAAGAATAGCCAAGAGAAGAATCTTTTCCTGCCTAGAAGACATAAATGATGGCAAAAATACTCGCTCCCCAACCCAAAACACTTAAAATTAAATAGGTGTCTTTAATCGTTTTCTCTGGAGCTTCCCCCTCTTGAGCCAAAAAAACTAATTGGGCATAACGCATTAGACCAATAATAACAAAAGGAACAGAGAGCGTTAACCACTTTCTGTCAACCGTTTGGGGATAGTTATATAGCAGAAATCTTAAGAGCTTATCGCTAAACTCGGGGGGAGAAGCGGTAAAAGTAAACATAGCGTAAGAAATAAGAGTGGCGGTGCCAAAAATAGATAAATAAGAATTTAGTAATTCTCGACGATATTCTTTTAGGGCGGGTCGAGTTCCTTGTCCTTTTTTTAATAATTCGGACCGTCTCTTGCCGCTGGCAATAAAAAGAGAAAGAAAGATAACCGAGAAGACTAACCAGATAGGAATGTGAAACCCGCTTAGGGTTGTTCCAGCCAGAGTTCTTAAAACAAAAGAGGCAGCGATTGCCAAAATATCTAGAGGGGGATGCTTTTTGAGATAAAAAGAATAAATTAAATGAAGAACGACAAAGACTAGTGAAATGATAAAAAATCCTCGACTAAGCAGAAAGGCGGCTGTTAGGCCAAAAATAAACAAGCCCACGGAAACTTGAAAAGCGGTATTAACAGATAATTCCCCTGTGGCAATAGGTCGATTTTTCTTAATAGGATGAAGACGATCTCGAGCAACATCAACGATGTCATTTAGTAAATAAGAAGCAGAAGAGAGCAAACAAAGAATGACAAATCCTGCGGTGGTAATCAAAAAGTGGTTTTCATCGAAGAGATAGCCAGTAAAAAGAAGAGCGGCGTAAATGGCAAGATTTTTAATCCACTGATACGGCCTTAAAGAAGCAAGAATAGTTTTTGCCCTTAGCATTAGTCATATTTTAAATCAACTAAGAGACAAGAGCAACAGAGTGCAAAAACTTGTCGGCCAAATCAAGAGCATAATTAACTCCCCGGTCCCAAGGATAAATTTGTTCCATGTTAACCAAGAAAACGTTTTGATATTTCGTTTTAAACGAAGGATGAGGTTGGGGCTGATTAAGATCAGCAATTGGTTGAGCCCATAAGTTTTTGTTTAGAAAGAACTGACAGTTTTGGGGATTAAATTTAGGATTAATTCTTTTTAAAAACGGATTGAATTTAGTAAAAACTTCTTGAGCTGATTCTTTCATAATGGGATCGTTTTGTTGATAGTATCCGCCAAGATAAATTGGAAAACTGTTATTGTATTTTTTAGAAGAAACCAAGCCAGAGTGATTAATTATTGCCACGAAAGGAAAAGAGGGGTCAGTAATATTGAGCCAATACAGACTGTCTTCAAAAAGTGGCTGGGGACTTGAAATAATTAAGTTTAAGCTTGCCAGGTAAGCAACTTGACAAAGAGGCTTTTCTTTAAAAATTTGTTGGAAAGTTATTTTTGGGGTAGTAAAAATGATTTTATCAAAACCAGCCAATTGAGTAGCCCTAGTGATTGGAAAATTAGTTTTTATTTGACCGCCTTGAGTTTTAATTTTTTGAACCAAGCAATTGGTTATTTGACTAAACCCTCCCTTGGGATAACCAAGAGAGGTTGATCTTTTTTTTATTCTAGCCCAAAGCCAAACGGCGGGAATCCTGTTTTGAAAAGAACCAAACTTTCCTCGCATCAACGGCTCCCAAATTTTTTGATAGGATGTTTTACCCATAAGCAAGGGGAACAATTTACTGGCTTCTTTTTTAGGAATTAGGCGATAATTAGGAATTATTTTTAATAAACCCAGTGTTCCTCCCAGGCGAACCTTGTCAAAAAAACTTATTTCGGGAAAAGTAAACAAATCTTGGGGTGAAGAAAAATCATTAACTTTTTCGTTTTGCCAAATAGCGGTTGTTGGTTTTTGCCAAAAAAACGATAAAGATAATTCTTTTAAAAGACTTATTAATTTTTTATCAGAAGTGAAAAAATGATGATAAAAGCTTTCTAGCGGCCAACTCCAGTTGTCGGATTGAAAAGTTGAGGCTAATCCCCCGACTTGGTTATTTTTTTCAAAAACAATAACTTTGTTCTTAGAGCTTAAACGATAAGCCAAGTATAAACCACTGATTCCAGCGCCAACAATAGCAATTTTTTTTCCAGATAACACCCTTTAAAATTTTTTAAAAAACGAGGAGGAGTCCCAGTATTCCCAAAAATAATCCGCCCAAGGCTACTCCAATGGTTGGCAAAATGCTTCCAGCTTCTGGCAGAGTGGTTGGTGGAGTAGGAGGAGGTGTTACGATTGGGGAGGGTGTTGGGATTGGGGTAAGAGTAGGAGTAGGCGTCACGATTGGAGGAGGTGTTGGAGTGGGGGTTGGGGTTGGAGTCGGAGTCGGAGAGGGTGTCGGAGTGGGAGTTGGGGTTGGAGTAGGAGTAGGCGTTACGATTGGAGGAGGTGTCGGAGTGGGGGTTGGGGTTGGTGGCAAAATAGTAAAAGCCAGAGTGCAAGTGGGGCTGACCGCCCTTGGTTCAGTGGGAGCCAGACGTTCTTGGCGAGTTTGATAAATTTGACTAGCCAAGAAAACAGTTAGTCCTAACAACAAGAGGCTGGCAACAATAATAACAATGGTCTTTAGGGTTTTTTTAGATGTCATAATAATTTTTAACTAACGCCAGCCTCCGACTGGACTGGGAGCGTTAAGGTGAACCTCTGCCTCAATCTTAAAATTCAATAATCCTTCAGGAATAATGTAGCTTTTAACAAATTCAGTTAAATGATTAGCGCTGGTAGTTAATTTTTCGCTAGTTTCATCTTGAGCCAGCCAATAATTACGATTAACACGAATCCTGGCTTTATTAATTTGGTGGATTGGATGGCCACTGTTGGCGACCACTCCGATGTAAATTAAGTCTCCTGCTTTTAGGTTTTTTAAGTCGTTACGATTAATTAAATTTCGATTAGCATCGTAAACATTAATAGTATGGCAGTTGTAGTCGTATTGGGGAGGTGTTGGGGTGGGGGTTGGAGTGGGAGTCGGAAAGATTGTCGGAGTGGGAGTTGGAGTTGGGGTTGGAGTTGGGGCAACGCCAACACCAAAGTTGCCAGTTACTTGACACCAGTCACCGATCGCCCGACCCGGACAGACTCCTTGACCAGAATCCCTAGTATTGCCCCTAAAGGTAAGACTGTATTGTCCGGGGGTGTTTCCAGCGGTTGCCCTCCAGGACCAGTTATAATTTCCGTCCATGCCAATCCAAGTTGGTTTTCCGGCCAAGCCAGAAAAATTAACTAGTTCAGCACAAACTAGGGGAGATGGACTAGAGGCTCTGACAACAACCTCTTGTCCTGGTCTAGGATTATTAGGGGAGACGGCTACTTCCATTTTTGGACAACAGGAGGCAGAATTAGCCTTGATAGTAAAAGCAATTCCCCCTTCCCAAACGCGATTGTCAACAGTGTTAAAGCAGTCTGGAATAGTGTTGGGGTCAACACCAATGTGAATGTAGTGATCTTTATCTTTTTGAATGTCCATTTGACCAATTTTTTGACAACCAACCCAGCCCTGTGACAACCATGATTCGGTATCGGGATTGGGTAAAATTACCTGAGTTCCCGCCCGAACAATATAAGGGAAAGCGCCAACATAGTCATCGCAGCGATATCCGATTTGAGGATTTTGTCCTTGATATGGACAAAGATTAGTTTGAATTTTGATTTGGATGTCTCTATTTGTTTCGTTTTTAACCAACATTCGATCATGTTGATATTTTTCATTAGTGATATTTCCATTGTTGTCAACAGGCATACAAATTAAGCGTCCAGTTGTTGCTGCTTCTTCTCTGATGTCTTGTCTTTCTCGAATGAAAAAAAGAGCTCCCATTAGCGCTATTAGTGCCAAAAAAATAGCAGCGATGATTATAAATATTTTTTTTGTTTTTTGTTTGGAGCCTTGAGAGGGTTGGGTTTTGACTTGATTATTGTCAATAGAGCTAAAGTTAACGGCAATTTGATTCTTGTAGTTTTCTGGAGGAAGAGGTGGCGGTGATGGTTTATTTGAAGCGGGAAGCATTAGTGTTTTTTTTGATGAACAACAAAAGCAAAATAAATTAAGCCTAAGCCCAGAATAGCAAGAATAACCAAGGGCGTCAAGTTGCCAGAAACTATTTCGGCTGGAGCAGTGGCTTCTTTAATTATTGGTGTTATTGTTGGCAAAGGGGTAGGGGTTGGAGTAGTTCGAACTGGAGTAGGAGTTGGGGTAGTGCGAACTGGAGTAGGAGTTGGGGTAGTGCGAACTGGAGTAGGGGTTGGAGTAGTTCGAACTGGAGTAGGAGTTGGGGTAACTTGAGGGGGGATGGTTGGTAGAGGCACTATTGGTGTTGGCGAAGGAGAAATACTAGAGGCTTGAACTATAAAGGTTCTACTGACAACATGAAGAATGTTGTTTTCGTCGTGATACTCAACAGTGAGAGTGTGTCTTCCGGGGGTAAGGTGTTCTGGTGGACTCCATTGCCACGAGCCAAAGGCAGAAACAACAATCTCCTCCTCAAACTTTTTAGGCGATTCTAAAGTAACTTTAATAGTTTGATTAGCCGGACCTCGTCCAGAAAATTCTGGTTTAGCGGTAAAAACAGTTTCTCCCTCTTGGGGATCGTTGATATTGATTACAGCTTGAGCTTCTTTTGGGTCAATTTGCTCTTGGGGAAGAAAAAAAGAAGAGTTGTTTATTTCTTCAACTGTTTCTAGAGGGTTAGTCCAATCAAAATCTTCTGGTTGCTGTCTTGGGGTGGGAGGATTTTGGGAAAAATCATATGACTTTCCAATGATTATCGGAGGAACTGGATGATCATTACCAGTATTAGTGATAACGGTTGAGCTTAATCCAGGACGAGATTCAACTAGGATTTCAAGAACCTCTTTTTCTCGATCATAACTAATTGGCCTAGATAAATCTTTCTGATAAGCAGTGCTCAAGGGAATAGACCAAAAACCATTGTCGTCAGTTAGGCTAGCCAGATTAGTGGCTCCAGGCAGAGAAAGAGTAACAAGAGTGTCAGCCAAGGGCTGATTTTGTTGATTGTCCAAAATAATACCAAAAGCCAAATCGGCAACTTCTGCAGGAGGACCAATCAAGGCTTGGGCAGTGGTAAACTGAAAGCTGTCTTTTTGTTGAATTTGCCCTTGGCTGATAATGGCAAAATGATAGGTTTCGCCTGGAAGAAGATCATCAATGGCGACATAATGAGTAAAGCGTTTTTTTGCCTGAGAAGAAACCCTGTCTCGATTATCAAGATAAATTTTATCGTTAAGCTTAATACTTCCCTCTGTTTCTTCTTCTGTTAGCCAGTAAACGACAGCGGCTCGATCAGTAATATTGGCCACCCTGACTGATAAGGGTTGGCGCGAGGCAGCAATTTGAGTGGTGGTTCTGCCTAGTCTTTGAGTAAGATAAACACCGCCAAAGACAAGAACGGTTAAAAGCAAAAGGCCAATAATACTGGGAATGGTTTTGGCGGGTTTAAGCCTCATTGCTTTTTTTAGGGAAATTATGCCTCTTTCTTTTATGGAGCTAGAGCCGGCAACTCTTCTTGATTTATTTCATTTGTTGTTGGCGGAGGAGCTGATCCGTCTAGCGGGTCGACTGTTTCTCTGGTTTCTATTGGTCGAGGCGAAATGGGGTCCATTTCAGTTTCTTCTGTTTCTTCGTCCAAACCAATTATGTTGGGACTGTTTTCAGAAAGAATTTCTATTAACTTCTCTTCGTCGGGGTGAATCCGAGCCTCTAAAGTATCAAATAAAGATGGATCAATTTTTGGCTGAAGAGGAACAAGTAGCTCCTGTCTAATTACCACCTCTTTTTTATCAACAAAGCTGTGATAAGAGCTTGTAGCCACCCAAACCAGAGCGCAAAGTAAAACAAAAATGGCGATTATTAACCAATCGTTGTTTTTGTTCGACTTTTTATTGTTTGTTTGTTCGATGTTGTTATTCACTGCCCAAATAAAATGCTTCGCCGTCAATGGTAATGGTTAAGGGGAGGATGTCAGCCTGGGCCTGCTCGCCTTGTTGATTATTCTGCTTTTGGTCAATCTTTAGATTATTAATATAAATAATTCTTCTTTGGTTAAAAAGATTTTCTAGAAAACTCTTTAGGTCGTGATAGCGACCAGAAAGACCCGTGGTAAAGACAAATTCTTGATTTTTTTCTTCTGTTTTAGTGTCGGCCATTTCAGTTAAAACTATTGAAGAATAATTAAGAGTTTCCAAGTTTAAATTAGCCTCTATTCGATTGCTTTCTAGAGTTTGCGAGAAATAGGCAAATTTAGGATTTGTCGGTAAAGCTTGGTCGAGAAGATAAAGTCGAGGATATATTTGGTTATATAGTTTTTGAGCCACCATAATTTGCTCTATTTTTTCTTGAAGCTTTTGGTTTAATTCCTCTCGAGCTCTAATTTCGGCCAAAAGTTCAACAATAGTAATCACAGTGGGTCTGATGGCAAAAGCAATAAAGAAAGTAGTCAAAAAGAGAGTTGCTATTGTTGAAGCCCATTTGCGACTTTTTTCTCGCACTGGAATTGGTATTTGAGACAAAGCATTGCGATAAGAAAGCTTGGGTAGATTAATCATTGTTTGTTGGTCTCGCTAATAACATCGACAAATCTAGCGTTAACAGAAATTTCTGTTTCGATACCAAATGTTTTGGTGGAAATGTTAGCAATATTAATTTGATCAAGGTATGGACAAAGAATTAAATTTTGAAAAAAATGATTTAAATCAAGCTCGTTTTGGGAAATAATAGTGAAATCAACTTGATCGTCAACAATGTTAATTGAGGTCAGGTTAATTCTTTCCGGCAGAATTGCAATTATTTTTTTAACCTGTTCGGCCTGATTTGGCTTTTCTTGATCTAAAGCTTGGATTCTATCAAACTGATTTTGAAGTAATCTAAAATCTTCCTCAAAGTCTTTAGAGGCTTCAACGATAGCAATTCTTTGCGCGCTTTGGGCGTAGAGGTCGGCAATTCTTTGGTCTAGCCAAAAACGAGACAGAAAGGCCAGTAAAACAAAGAAAAGGGTAAAAACAACAACCCACCGACCAGTAGTTATTATCCAGTCAGAGGCTTGTTCGAGTCGGTTTTCATCTTTTTCCTTTGGTAGTAGTGAAATTTCCCCTTTTATTTTAGACACGGCAAGCCAAAAACTAATCTTAAAATCAGTATAGGTTGTTTTTTAATGATTGTCAAAACCTCTTTAAAAGGAGAGTTGTTCGGGCTTTGTCTTAAGATAAAAGAATCAAGCAGAACAATAAAAAAAAGAAAAGAGTGGCCCATCTAAAGAGGTGGTCTAAACTAAGTAAAACTATAAACAAAACCTTCATTTCTTTTGTCCTGAAGATGTTTGTCTTTTTTTTTAGGCTCAGCGAAAGAATTTTTATTTTGCTTTAACTGTCGAGGGCTTCTTTTTTAGTTTTTGAGCAGGTTTTTCTGCTTGCACTCCCTTTAGGAGCTTGGCCAATTGAGATTTAAGCCTTGAGGCCTTGTTTTGGTGAATTAAATGGTTTTTCGCTGCCCGATCAATTTTAGTGTAAGCCTTAGCTAAGGATTCAAAAGAAAGATGTTTTTTAAAATAACGAACAGCCTCTTTATAAGAGTCTTTCGTTTTTTGATTTTCTGTCCATCGTCTCTTTTCCTGTCTGAGAGCTTTTTTGGCTGATTTAGTTACTGGCATTTATGCTGGTAATTTTATCAACCGCTAATCAATAACGCAAGAACTAAATAAAAAAACAAAGACAAAGATTTACTTTAAACAAACATCAGTAAAAAAATTTTCACTTTTTTGTTTTTATTTCTAAGACAAAACTAAGTCGGCGGAGAAAAGAAATTTATTTTGTAAACACCATTAAACACTGTGTAAACATTAAGGGTAAAGTAAAAAAAAGTATTTTATTAAAACAAATAAAATTGTGATATACTATAATGTAATATTGTTAAGTAGCTTTAGTTTAGTGAACTATGCGTTTATCAGGAAAAAAGCTTACCCCTAAAATTAAGCAAGAAATTTTCGCTTATCTTCATCAGTTGATTGCTGACATCAACTCTCCTGAAGAGGCGGAAAATTTTTGTCGCCAACTCTTGAGTTCGGCAGAACAAATTGCTTTAGCCAAAAGACTAGCCGTTCTTTGGGCGCTTAAAAGGGGGCAGAAATACAGCCAAATTAGAAGCAGGTTTCACATTTCTCCAGCAACAATTGCTAAGCTACAAAACGACCTTTCTCGCTCGGAAGTAAAAAAGATTCTCCAGCGTCTCGAAGCAGAGGAGTGGGCAACCACTTGGGAGAAAAAAATTAAAAACATTCTCAATCCTTCTTCATAAACTTTTATCCTTAAGAGTGCTTTATGGTGGTAAGATAATAAAGGGACGATAAATAAAAACTTTAATAATCTTCAAGGAAAGTATGAACAAAAAGGGTTTTTATATTACTACTGCAATTGACTACGTTAATGATGTTATTCACATTGGCCATGCTTACCAAAAGGTGGTTGCCGATGTTTTGGCTCGCTATCATCGACTAAAAGGTGAAAAAGTTTTTTTCTTGACTGGTTCTGATGAACATGGTTCTAAGGCTGAAGAAGCGGCTAAGGCTGTTGGTCAGGAGGTTTCTTGGTTTGTTGACCAAATAGTTGCGGAGAACAAGGACCAGCTATCTGCTTTGGATATAGGCTTTGATCGCTATATTAGAACAACAGACAAAGATCATCTTGAAAAAGTAAAAGATCTTTATCTTAGGATCAAGGAGGCAGGTGATATTTATCAGGCAAGATTTGAGGGTTTTTATTGTTTGGGATGTGAAGAATACAAGACCGTTTCTGATCTTGATGATAACGGCCGCTGCCCTCTTCATCCCAACTTACCAATTAAGAAGTTAGCCGAAAATAATTATTTTTTTGCCTGGTCGAAATATCAGGAATTTTTAAAAGACCACATTAGAAATAACCCCGACTTTATTAAACCCAAGAGCAGGGCCCGAGAAATGTTGGCTTTTTTAGATCAAGGCCTAAGCGACATTTCTATTTCCAGACAAAATGTTACTTGGGGAATTTTAGTACCAAACGATTCAAGTCAAACGCTGTATGTTTGGTTTGATGCTTTAATTAATTATTTAACTGGTGCGCCGAAGGGCTTTTGGCCTGCCGACTTACATCTTTTGGGCAAAGACAACACTCGCTGGCACGCTTTGCTTTGGCCTGCGATGCTTAAGTCCGCTAATCTTCCTCTGCCCAAAACAATTTATGCCCATGGTTTTCTTACTCTTAACGATCAAAAAATTAGCAAAAGCCTAGGCAATATTATTAGACCCAAAGAATTGGTTGAAAAATTTGGCTCTGATGGTGCTCGTTATTTGTTGGTTAGCGCCAAAACCTTGGCTGGTGATGGCGATATTTCTTGGATAAAAATGAAAGCAAAATACAATGCGGACCTTGCTAACGGCTTGGGAAACCTAACAGCCCGTCTTTCTCGACTCTGTCAATTATCCAAACAAGATTTTAAAGTTAGCTACCCCAGTTTATTAGATAAAAACCAAAAAACCTTTGTTGATCTAATGGATGATTATAAAATTTTTGACGCCCTAACCTTGATCTGGAAAGAAATTTCTCTAATTGATCAAGAAATTAATCAAGCACAGCCTTGGCAGATTAAAAACAAAAAAAGACTGAAAGAAGTTCTTTTGGGGCTAATTACACAAATGTTGACGGTTAACTTAAAGCTAGAGCCATTTCTTCCTCAGGCTACGACGATAATTAGAGAAACTTTTTTGGCAAAAAAAATTATCTCACCAAAACCATTATTTATTAGAAAATAAACAGAAAAAATGAAATTTTTAGAAAAAAATCGTCGAATAGTGATTCGCTTATTAGAGATTTTGCCTGGGTTTGTTTCTTGGAATTTAATTCTTTTTCCATTTTGGGGATCGTTTGTTTCTTCTTTAGCGGTAGCCTATTTTATTCTTTTCTATGGACTTTATTGGCTATATCAATCGGCTTTCTTAGGTATTGGTGCGGTTATGGGTCACTATAAAATGGAAGCCTCTAAAATGACTGACTGGTTGGGGGAGGCTAAGGGTTTTGGAGATTGGAAGAAAGTTCATCATATTATAGTGATAGTTACCTATAAAGAACCTCTCCACATTCTTCAGAGAACTCTTCAGGCGATTGCTAAACAAGATTTTCCTCTAAAAAATATTATTGTTGTTTTGGCTACCGAAGCAAAAGAAGATGTTAAAGAAAGAGAGCGAAAGGTTGGGGTTTTGAAAAAAGAATTTGGTTCTAAATTTGGTCATTTCTTGGTGACAACCCATCAGCTCCAACCCGGAGAAATGGCGGGGAAGTCCTCTAATGAGCGCTGGGCAGCATTGGAGACGAAAAAGTACTTAGTTGATGAACTTAACTACGACATTAATTATTTAACAATATCAAGCTGTGATGCCGATCATGTTTATCATCCAAAATATTTTTCTGCCCTTGCCTATCACTTTTTAGACAATCCCAAGCGATATTTAAGGTTTTGGCAACCAGTAGTTTTGTTTTACAATAATTTTTGGAATCTTCCCGCCTTAACCAGAATCAGTAACACTTTTAGCTCTGTTCGTCATTTTGCCTTTTCTGTTCACTCTTATCGAATTATTACTTGTGCTAATTATTCTGCTTCTTTAAGGTTAATTGATGAGGTGGGCTATTGGGATCCAGACATAATTCCCGAAGATTATCGAATTTTTTTTAAGGCTTATTTTGATAAACAAGGTCAAGTAGAGGTTGATCCAATTTCATTACCTGTTTTTGTTGATGCCGCTGAATCAACTACGACTTGGAAAACATTAGTTAATCAATATGAGCAATATAAGCGCTGGGCTTGGGGGGCGATTGATGATGCCTATATTATCTATCGCTACTTAACTTCGGGAAAAATTTCTTTTTGGAGCAAAACAGTTCGGGTTTTACATGTTTTGCGTGATCATTTTCTCTGGCCAGTTCACTGGTTCATCATTACTCTGGGAGTTAATATTCCAGCCCTAATTAATCCTGAATTTACTAGGTCGTCAATGGGATATATGATGGCTAATTTTTCTTCAGCGATTCTTTCCTTAACCTTATTATCGCTGGCGGCAGTTATTTGGGTTAATGGTAAGCAGAGGCCAAAAAGACCCAAAGAGGTTTCTCGCCTACGAGCATTATTGATTCCTTTTGAATTTTTGCTAATGCCAATTTCAGGGTTCTTTTTTGGAGCCTTACCAGGTATCGATGCCCACACCCGTTTAATGCTGGGAAAATATTTAGGATATCGGGTAACGGAAAAAGTGTAATCCCAAGAAGAGTCAAAATTAAAAACTAAAACTAAAAAAAGCTATAGTTTTTGACTTTCTTTTTCTTGACCTTGAGTTCCTTTTATGGTTTAACAAGACTATCTATTTATGAGACCTTCTTTTTGGCTGGCAAAATTAGAGGAAAGAACTAAAGACTTACCCGCTTTCTTAGTTATTCTCTTGTTTATTTCCTTATTACTTAGGCTTCCATCTCTTTTTGAACCTTTTTGGTATGGGGACGAAGGAATTTACCTAACCCTAGGTCAGGCAATTCGCCAAGGACAGGTTCTTTATCGGGACATTCATGACAATAAACCCCCCCTGCTTTATTGGGTAGCGGCTATTGCGGGAAGCGTTTTTTGGTTTAGGTTTATTCTTATGGTTTGGCTAATGGGAACAACCGTTGTTTTTTTTAAATTGGCTAAAAAATTTTTTAAAGAAGATGGCTTAGCTTTGCTATTAACTTCAGTTTTTATTTTACTAACCTCACTTCCTTTATTTGAAGGAACGATTACGAATGCAGAACATTTCTTTATCGGTTTAGTCATTTTAGGATTTTATTTTTTCATTGAAAAAAGATTTTGGCGTTCTGGTCTGATGTTTGGAGTGGCCTTTTTATTTAAAAGTCCGCCATTTTTAGATTGGTCGTCACTACTCATTTTTTCTTTTTTACTAGCTTTTTCAAAACGAGAACAGTTTTTTGCTGAAATCAAAAACAAGTGGCCCTTAGTGGTTGGCTTTGTTATTCCTGTTGGCTTGACTTTTGTTCTTTATGCCCTAGAGCCAGGAGCCTTATCGTTTTATCTTGAATCGGCCTGGTTACAGAATCTTCCCTATCTTTTTGCCTGGATGGATCAAGAGGCAACCAGCTTATTGTCTAAGCAGCTATTTTGGCGAGGGTTGATTTTATTGTTGGTTTTAGGGGCTATTTTTCTAAAAAGAAAACTTTTACTTAAGAAACAGCTGTTTTTATTGGTTTTATTATGGTTAATTTTAGCTATTTTTGGTGCTTTTATGTCTTCAAGACCCTATCCTCATTATCTTCTTCAGGTGGCAGCACCGCTTGTTTTGCTAATCGGCTTTTTACTTTCTTTTTTAAAAAATAAGGAAAAAATAACCTATTTTCTTTTTGGTTTATCACCAATAGTTTTGTTGTTAGCAGGCTTTTTCTATTATCAGTTTTATACATATCCAGTGATTGGTTATTATCAAAACTTTATTGAATTTAGTTTAGGCAGAAGAACTCAGGCCGATTATTTGAATTGGTTTGATCAAAAAACTGAGCGCAACTATCAAGTAGCCAGTTTTCTTAACGACTTCTTGCTGCCCAGAGAAAGATTTTTTATTTGGGGTAATGAGCCAAATATATATGCTCTTTCTCGGCGCTTGCCAGTTGGTCGCTACACCGTGGCTTATCACATTCACGACTTTAATCGCTATCAAGAAGTTTTATCTGCCATTAAAAATAATCCTCCAAGAATAATTATTTATGATCTTGACCACAGGTATTCGTTTGCGGACTTGCTAGCTTTTTTATTTGAAAACTACTACCCAATTAAGCAGTTTGGCTCACTACAGGTTTGGAGCCACCTTTCTCTATAGATAAAGTTTTATTAAAAAAACCTAAACAATTTGATTGCTCCAAAGTTATCACGCCAAACACGCCTGTTGCCGGGACTAGTTTTTAACCAAAAACAGGTTAAAATTGCCTTGTTTATTGGAATTGCCTTAGTGTTGGCAATGGTGGTTTTGTTTTTTACTTTTCAGGCCAAGCTACCACCTCAAGTACCTCTTTTTTACAGCCGACCATGGGGCGATCCCCAATTAGCTTCTCCCTGGTTATTATTAATTTTGCCAGCCCTGTCCTTGTTTATTATGATTTTTAATTTTATTTTGAGTGGTCTATTTTTTGACTCGCCATTTTTGGTGCAAATTTTAATTTGGACAGCAACAGTCTTTGCTTTTTTAGCTTTTTTTACCTTGGCTCAAATTATTTTTATAATTATTTAGCTTATTAATGAGTCGCTTCTTTGGTCCATTTTTAGTTTCACTGCTTTTAAGTTTTATTTTCACCAAGGCAACGATAATACTGGCTTGGCGGACGAAGCTGATTGGAATTGATGACCCCAAGAAACACCATCATCCTAAAGTGGTTCACCAATATCCAGTTCCTAGAGGCGGAGGCCTACCAGTTTTCTTGGCTGTTTTTTTGACTAGCTTTCTTTGGTTGCCGATGGACAAGCACTGGTGGGGAATCTTTATTGGTGCTTTGATAACCTTGGTGGTTGGTTTATTTGATGATAAATTTAATTTAAACCCCTATTTGAGATTGTTTTTTAATTGCTTGGCGGCTCTGTCTGTTGTTGGGGCGGGAATTGGCATCGCTTTTATTACCAACCCCTTTAATGGTCTAATTCGTCTTGATCAACCTCAGCTTATTTTTGAATTTCTAGGCCAGACAAGGTCTTTGTGGATTTTATCAAGCCTTTTTGGGCTTCTTTGGTTGGTTTGGAATATGAATGTTGTTGGCTGGTCGTCAGGAGTAGATGGTCAATTACCAGCTTTTGTTTTTATTGCTGCTTTGGTAATGGCGGTTCTAGGGCTAAGGTTTAGTGCTGACGTTACCCAATGGCCGGTCATTGTTTTGTCGGCGTCTGTCTCTGGGGCTTATTTTGGTTTCTTGCCCTGGAATTTTTATCCGCAAAAAATTATGCCAGGATATAGCGGAAAAAGTTTGGCTGGATTTTTTTTAGGTGTTTTAGCGATTCTTTCTGGAGCAAAGGTTGCGACTGCGATTTTAGTTTTGGGAATACCAACCATGGATGCTCTAATTGCCATTTTAAGACGCCTGTCTAAGGGAAAGTCTCCAGTTTGGGGAGATAGAGGCCATTTACACCATAAGTTTTTAGATCTTGGCTTAAGCAAACGAGCGATTGCTCTGTTTTATCTCTTCTCGTCTTTAGTTTTAGGAATAATTGCTTTGTCGTTAAATTCCCAACAGAAGTTTTATGCCATAGTAATGGTTTTTGTTATTTTGGTCGCTTTTTCGGCTTGGTTTAAGCTTTTTTTTGAGAAAGGAAGAGGTAGGGGCGAAAGCTAATGGGGTTGAAAGAAAAATTGTTCTTTTTTAAGAATAGATTTTTACTTTAAAAAAAATTAAAGACTTTCTACTTCAACTATCTCTCCATACTGGGCTGATATCCACCCCTCTTTGTCTTCTTCTAGGGCAATTTTTAGCCAGTCACCCTCTTCTTCTAAAAGGGGATATTGTCCTCCTGGATTGATTCGAGCGGTTTCTGGGAACTGAGTTCCAGGGCCGCTTCTTACTCTTAGCCAGCCAGTAGAGGTGGCAAGAATAGTTACAAGCCTTTCTTGATCGCTTGGTAAATTGACATTTTCTTCTTCAACCACTTCTTTAAGTTTAGCCATTTTTATTTCTGCATTGAGTTGAAATCCAGTGGCGACATTGAGTCCAATAACAGTGTTTTCGTGGCCAGCAAGGCTAAGTTCTAAATTATGTCGACCAGAAGGGACGTTTTCTAAAAGTATTGGAGTATAACCCTTGGTTTCGCCGTCAAGATTAACAATTGCTCTGTCTGGAAAAGAAGAAACTAACAAGGCTCCGTTATTTTTGTCAGGAATTTTACTGAAAGTAAGTATTTCACCATAACTTTGCTGTTGACTGCTTTCAAATTGATATTTAATTAAAGTAAGTGCGGAAGAAACAACAGAAACGCCTCCCTGCCAGAGAATTTGCTGACCATCATCACTAGACAAAAGCTTAACCTCGACTCTTTGAGGAGACATTTCTCTTTTGAAGGGGGTTGTTCCCAAAGCCTCTCCGTTAATAACAACCTGAGTTGAGGGGGTGGTAATGATTTCTAAAACTCCGGGATCAGAAAAAAGAGAATGGCGAAAAGAAAGGCCTACTAGTCCGACAACTAGTATTGCAGCAATTGGCAGAATAATCTTTTTCATTAAATCACTAGTTTTTGTTTTTTAGAGCCAAGAATGGGAGGCCTGGGTGGGAATCGCACCCACGAATGAGGGTTTTGCAGACCCTTGCCTTACTGCTTGGCGACCAGGCCAATAGTTTTAGTTTGCTAAGGCAAGATTTATTGTAGCACAAAAAGAAGCTGACAAAAGAACGCCAGCTTAGGCTTTAAAAATATTTTTTGGTTCAATTTATTTTTTTCAAAACGGAAACAGTCAACTTTAATTGTTTACTTTACTGATCGGCCTTTTTGGCCCAGAAGGGGCTGCGAATAAGCCTGGTTACCAGAGTGGCAAATTGACTAAATTCAGCCACCCTTAGCTGCCAAGAGAAAAGAAGATAAGTAGCAAGACCAGCTAGGGCAGAAATAGCAGTTAAAAAGATTAATGGAACTACCCTGGTGGTGTCAAAAACAAAGCGATCTAGAAGTTTCATTGTTTGCCAAGAAACCAAAACACTAAAGATAGCCGAAATTATCATTTTGACCCAAGAAACAAAATCTTTCTGATTAATTAAATTAATTTTTTCTTCTAATTTAATCGAGAAAAGAACTAGACGAATTAAATTAGACAAAGAAATACCAGCGGTTAAACCCAAAATTCCCCAGCCCAACCTGGTGGCAATGGCGATAAAAATTAGATTAGCAACTGTTGCCAAACCATCAATAAATAAAACGGTTTTGGTGTCAGCAAAAGCATAGAAGGCTCGGCGGGTAATTTCACATAGAGTTTGAGCTAAAATCGCCACGGATAAAATAGCCAAAATTTGTCCAGTTAAAACAGTTGCCTCCCAGGGGAATTCTTGAGCTCCGAAAGCTAACCTTACCAGGGGGATTCTTAAGGCCAAAATCAAAGCTGTTACTGGCAGAGCCAAATAGGCGGTTTGAGAAAAGGTTTGTCGCAATAGTTGTCCAAAAGAATTCAGTCCGTTTTTGGCTTTTTGATAAGACAGAGCAGGGAGAGTTGCCTGGCCTATGGTTGCCCCAATTAACCTAACTGGGAGTTGGGATAAATGTTGGGCCAAATAAAATAGAGACAGCATGCCCTCTCCAGCGGAGGTGGCCCAATAGATAATAATTATTGCCTCTACTTGGGCAATAATTAGACTTAAGTTTCTTGGAGCCATTAAATTAATAATTTTTCTAACAATTGGATCAGAAAAATCAAAAAGAAAAGGCTTAAAAGAAAACCCCAAAGAAATGGTCAGAGGAACCTGAACCAGAAGATGTAAGAAAGCACCAATAACAACACCGATAGTTGGACCCACAATTCCAAAACGGTCGGAAAAGAAAATAATTCCAGCAATAATTCCCAAATTATAAACAATGGGAGATAGTGCTGGCAAAATGAAGCGCTGATGAGAGTGAATGATTCCTGTTAAGAAGGTTGAGGCAACCAAAAAAAGTTGGGCCAAAACAAGAATTCTGGTCAAAAGAGTCATTAGATCAATTTGTTCTGGAGAAAAGTTAAAGGTAATTAAGTTTGATAAGGGATGGGCGAAAATAAAAATTAACACCCCCAAAACCATAAAAATTAAAAGTAGCCAGTTGAGCATAATAGAGGCGACCCTGTTGGTAATTTTAGGATTTTTGTTAATTAGCTCGGAAAAGATAGGAATGAAAGCGGCCGACAGGGCCCCAGTGATTAAAATTTGAAAAAGAATATCGGGAATTTTAAAAGCAGCGTTATAAACATCTAATTCTCCAGCTCGTGTAGCGAAAAACCTAGCGTAGAGGAGTCGATCACGCAAAATGCCCAAAATAGCCGACCCCAACATTGCCAAACCAATAGTAAAGGCAGCAGAAAAAATTCCAGTTTGCTGTTGAGAGAAAAACTTTTTGCCGTTTTTAATGGCGGTGTTAATCATTCTGGCCTTTAGTATAAATAGAAGAAAAGGTTTTGGAAAGAGGGGAAAACTTTTTTTGGCTAATTGTTAAGGGTTTTTTTAGAGAAAAATCTTGACTTATAGTTATTTGATGATACAATCTTGCTAAGGTGTCTAGAAAAGAGTCATCTTCTTGGAGTCAAGTTAAAAATGTTGTTTTGGCTTTGGCTACGAGTAGGGTAATAAAGTTAATTTGTTTTTTTTCATGAATCTTTGTGAAAGTTGTTCTAGAAGTTGCTGTTTTGATTTTAAAATTACCTCCGAACTTAACGATCCAATTAATCTTCGAAAAGAATTAAAAGCCTTTCCGTTTATTCAACGAACGGGTCAGGAATTGGTTTTAGATTCTCTTGGGCATGAGCAAGTGGTTGGTGTTTATAATTGTGATCGCTTTGATTTTGGCCAAAGTAAATGTCGCGACTATGGTGTTAAGCCACGACCCGCGTTTTGTGAGGCGACTGGAGTTAAGACTAGTCCCCACCCTCAGTGTCTGTTAAAATCAAAAAAGTGATGAAAGGCAAACAACTTAATCTCGCCGTGGTTTTTGGAGGCAAATCTTCCGAACATGAGGTTTCAATTGTAACCGCTTTTCAAGTGTGGAGTTGGATTAATCAACAAAAATTTAAATGTTATCTAATCTATTTAGATCAACAAAACAACAGTTTTCTGTGTCCACTTCTTCAAGGGGATGAACCGCAAAAGTTTATTAAAAAAGTGCTTAGGCAAAAAATTAATGTTAATTTTGTTAAGGGGGGAATTGAGTTTAAGCAAGGTTTGTTAAAAAAACATGTTGATTTAGGTGCGGCACTGCTTTTGACGCATGGTGGAAGTGGTGAAAATGGTGAACTACAGGGCCTTCTTGATTTTTTTGATATTCCTTATACTGGAAGTGATGTTTTGGGTAGTGGATTAAGTATGGATAAGGTTTTAACAAAAGATCTTCTTGTAAGGTGTGGCTTTAGAGTTGCTCCTTATTTGAGTTTTTATGGCTATGAATTTAAAAATAAACCCAAAGTAATTATTAGCCGGATTGAGAAGAAAATTAAATACCCCGTTTTTATTAAACCGGCAAGAGGTGGCTCTAGTATCGGTATTAGCAAGGTAGATAATAAAAATGAACTGACAAAAGCTATTAATTTAGCCCTGCTTTATGATTTTAAAATTTTAGTTGAAAAAAGCATTGAAGGAGCAGTTGATATTAATTGTGCGGCGCTGGGTGGAAACAGGCTAATTGTTTCTGTTTGTGAACAGCCAATTTCTGAAGATAAATTTCTATCCTTTAAGGAAAAGTATTTAAAAGGAGGGAAAAGCAAGGGAATGGCTGGCCTTGCTCGAATTATTCCGGCTCCCATTCCAGAGAAAATATCCGAGGAAATCAGACAGATGACCCAGATTATTTTTCCAAGAATAGTCGGTTGGGGTATGGCCAGAGTGGACTTTCTTTATCAAAAAAAGACTGGGAAAATTTATCCTAACGAAATAAACACCATTCCGGGTTCTTTGGCTTTCTATCTTTGGGAGGCAAGCGGAATAAAGCGATCAGAACTTGTTGAAAAAATGATTATTTTGGCCAAAGAGAGAAAAAGAGCGACCAATAAATTAAAATTCTCTTTTGAGAGTGAAATTTTGTCTCAAAAGTAGTGGTCGGGCAAATCATTTTCAAGCAGAATTGCCGCTGGAGGGCGTAAAAACGCATTAATTTTATCAGCAAAACGGTCGTTTTTATCAATAAAGATGATTCTTAGCTTCTTTCTTTTTGCTTTTTTGGCACCACTCAAGAGCGCTCTTTGATTAGTCTTTCCGACAATGACGAAAATATCAGCAATTTTTGCCGTCTCAAACCCAGCGGTTTCATTTAAAGAGAATTGTTGGCTGCCAAGTTCGATCATGCCTGGAGTAACGACAATTCTTTGGTGATGGGGGTAGCTTTTTAGTTTATCCAGAGCTTTTTGGAAACCCAAAGGATTAGAATTATAAGAATCGTCCAATAAAATCATTTTTTGGCTAACCTTTTTGACTGTTAAGCGATGATCTGGTGGAGTGAAGCTGGCGATTCTTTCTTTAATTGTTGAAGTTGGAACGAAAAGTTTGCCAGCAATTTTTTCAACTGTTTTTTCAAAATTAATAAACTGATGGTCTTTTGGGGGATAAAAAAACCTATTTTTATCTTTTATGAATTCCGCCATTTCAAACTTTGTCGAGCGGATATTATCAACGCTCCCAAATCTTTCAAGATGCATCCAGCCGATAACGGTAATCACGCCAAAGTTTGGCGCAATCAACTGGCAAATTTCCTTTATTTCTCCCGCCTGGTAAGCATCAGCCTCAATAATCATTAACTGGTGATGTTTTTTTAAATTCTTAAGTATTACTTGGGCGATACCGATAGCAGTGTTAATATTGCCAGGAGTTTTAAAAACGGAACTATTTGTTGCCAAGACCCAGGCAAGCATTTCTTTAAAAGTCGTTTTGCCATAGCTTCCGACAACAACGACTCTGGTTATTGGGGAAAAAAATCTTAATTTTAATTTAGCGATCAAAATGATTAGCTTTTGGGCCATTTTAAAAAATGGCCCCAAAAAACGATTAGCATTTTCGACTGATTTTTCTTCTGGGGAGAAGATGTTAAGAAGTAAAGAAAGAGCCAGGGTTAACCTTGCCCTAGTTGTCCAACGAAGCTTATTTTTTCTTTCTTCAAGACGATCAATAGAATGTTTTTTCAACCATAAGTTGTAGCGACTGGTTTGATATTCTTCCAGCTGGAGAAGATAAATGAATTTTCTTAAGCGTTTAATGCCCATTTTCTATAAATTTTTTAATTAAAGTTGAAGTGTTTTTCGGATTTTCCCAAAAGGGAAAATGTCCATTTCCGATAAAAACCAACTGACTGTTTTTAACATATTTCTTTATAGTTTTTCCATCTTCAGGGGGCAACTCATTGTCATTCTTGCCCCAAAGAATAAGAGTTGGCACCCTAATTTTTGCCAGCAGTGGTCGAATGTCTTCGCCGATAATTCTTTTAAAAATTGTTAGTAAGTCTCCAGCATTTTTATAATCTTCGCTGGCAAAAATAAATTTAAACCTCAAAGGAATTTTTTGTTTTAATTTATCGGGGATTAACCTAAACAAGGTGGCGTGTTTTGGCGGTTGGGGAATTCCAGCACTGGCAATTAAAACTAGTTTTTCTAGAAATTGTGGTTTTTGGGAGGCGATTATTGCTGCAACTTTCCCCCCAAAAGAATGACCGACTAAAGTAATGTTTCTTAATTTATTTTTTTTAATCCAGTCCTGAATTTGCTTGGCATAGTCAATTGAACAAAAGTGATTTGGCGGAGCCTCGCTCTGTCCAAAGCCGGGTAAGTCAAGCAAAAAGAGGCGATAGTTTTGACAAAGAAAGTTGACTAATGGCAAAAAAGAACGACTATTTTGTTGCCAGCCGTGGAGGAAAACGATTGGCTTTCCCTTTTTCCCAAACTCAAGAAAATGAATTCTCATTAAGGTAATTTTATCATAAATCATTGCTCTGGAGGGGAGGACTGTCGGATATATTGGTCTTTTTTAAGGATTTGGGGTGTTTGGAATAGAAGAGTTTTTGTAAATTGTAACTTATGGTTTAACAAACACCAAGAAGAATAAGAATAGAAGACGACGATTCTGCAAGCAGGAAAAATGCTTACTCGACAAAGAATGCTAATAGCTTTCTAAATCAAATGACAGAAACACTCAGTTTGTTATTTATATTATAGTGTGTTTCTCTTGACAGTTGTCGTTTATTTCTTTATTCTTTAGTTAGATGTTAACATCTCTAAAAGAAAAACAATCAATTTATTATTAAAGCCCTGTCTTATCAAAAAAATAGCAGGCGAAAGTTTCTTCTTTTTTTTAGCACTAGGATTAGCGTTGTTAACTTTAGTCGGTTGGGGGATTTATTTTATTTTTCAAACAAGAAGAGAAGGGGAAAAAGTCGACCTTCAGGTTCCTCCGCCTCAAGAATCTCAAATAGAAGTTTTTCTTCCAGACCCAGCTCCTTATCTTCCAGCTGACATTTTTGGGCCTCCGGTAGAAGAAGAAAGATTGTTGCGGGGAAAAAAGTTCAACTAGATTACAATGTTAGTGACTGGGGAGTTCTTCTTCTAAAAGAAGAGCCCATTTATGCTGTTTTTTCTGGCAGAGTGGAGTGGTCAGGGAAAAACAGTCCTCAAAAAGTAATCATACTTACAAGTGAAGATGGCAAGCTAGAAGGAAGATATATTTTTGTTGGTGAACCACTAATTCAAAACGGACAAAGAGTAGAAAAGGAGAGATTATTACCAGGGCTGGTCAAGAGGTTTTGCCAACACGCGATGTTAGTCTGATTATTCAAGCCACGAAGGAGGACAGAAAAACGAGTCTTGACTTATAGTTTTAATTATGTTACACTACCCACAATTAAACAATTAGCCATTTTTAACTGCTAATTGTTTTCTTAAATAAAAACAAATCTTAGTTTTTATTTAAACAGTAAAAAGGCTAGGTTTTCTTGAAAAAGAAATAAAACAAAGAGAAATGACCAACTCTAAGGAAGTATTAAATAGAGGGCCAGTAATGACCAGAAGAGAGTTCCTTTTGGGAGCTGCTGGGACCATTGTGGTTGGCGCCCTTTCTTCCAGTTGCGGACGACAGCCAGAACAGGTCGACAAGACCTCTGTAATTGCTTCACCAGAACCTACCCCTACCAAGATTCCAACCATTGAGCCAGCTCCTACCAGAGAAGTAATTGGAATCTTAGGGACAACTATCACTGAAGAATATCTTAGAAATGCTTTTGTTGGCGTCGGCGGAGGAGAAAGAGTGGGAGAAGGCCAAGCGGAAACATCACTAGTTGAATTTGGTTTAGACTATGTTAGCAAGTCTTGGGGAGAAACAATTAAATTTACCCACCTACCAGAAAAATCAGTTGACCCATTAAAATATTTGGTTTCTCTGGGAGCTTATCGAGGCGAGGAAGGATTTTTCGCTCCTGGAAAACAAGGCGGAGAAGTAATTTTTCCCCAATTGGCCGAACTGTCCTTGGCTCGACTAACTCTAAGTGAGGTTCCTTCTGAAGCAGAACAAGAAGCTTCAGAGCTCAAAGAATGGATTACTCCTCGAAGCTTTTTATTGCGTTCAGGAACCCAAATGACCGTGGTGGGCTTGCTTAATGAACCCAAGCCGTCAACGGAAATCACCATTGACAAAAATACCCCCGGAGGAGAATTAAACTCTGTCTTAGTTGCCTTTACTGACTATCTTCGGACTTCAGGGGAAAGTGGCGTTCCTCGCCATTATTTAGCTCTTTTGCCCACTCATTTTCCAGCTGATCCAGAAAACAGAAATGCGCTTTCACTGGAAAATCTTTTAGTCGCCAATGGCTATCAATTTGACTCTCAAAGCCAGCAGATCGTTCTTAACGAGGGTCAGAAAGAAACACGACTAAACCTCAACCAAATTGAAGGAGAAGCTCTAATTGCTGAAATTAGAAAAGAAGTAGGAATGGTTTTTGTTGATCAAATAAATGGCGAGATGATCAAAAACCCAATAGTCCCCCACTTTGAGGAAATGCCTGCGGTTTGGGATTTTGAGGAAACAGTCGACGAAGAGGGTAGAACCAGCTTTATCTTAAAAAGTCAGGATCAGGAAACAGGAGATTTTAAAAACCTTGCTCAAGCAAAATACAACATAGAACAAGGCGAATGGAAATGGGAAAGAATTTTTTCTCCAGAAGAGCTATTGGCCAAGGCTCCAAGCGTAGAGGGGTTAATTCTTGGTTGGGAAGAGGAGAAGGTTATTTACCGAGCAGAGAAGGACAACCCCTACAACCTGCAAGAAGGAGAATATGCTGGTTACTTGTTCGAATTTGATGATGAAACTGGGACTTCGTCTGGACAGGGGTTAGCTTTGGCTAGTGAAGTTAGAAGAAAACTTTTAGAAAAAACTAACACGTCGGAGGCAATCGAAAAAGACCAGTGGCGGATGGCTTTTAATTTTGACCCAAGAGGAGAAAGAATAAAAATATGGGAAGAAGGCTCTGACAAAACATTTTATTGGGTTGAAATTGGGGGGTTACCGTCAACGGCGAAATTTCGCTCTCCATTTATCGAGCAAACTCGAGCTATTTGGTCTCCACAGAGAGGTTTTTACGCGATATCAATAGATACACCAGAGAATTTGCTAGAAAAGCATTTGAGGGGGGCTAATCATGGCTTAAGTTTTTTAATTAAGTCAGCGCAAGAGATTAATCTAGGAGATTGGGGAGCAAGGCAGGTTAGTTTTGACGAAATTATCTTTACTGAAATCGAAAAGGAAGGCTTGTTTAGCAGAGGAATTTCCATAAACAGTGAAAGTCAGATTATTTTTACGGCATCAAGTCTGATGGGACCACATAGTTTTTCTCTAGAGCGTATTTTGAGAGTTGATCAGGCTTTGGTTTTTAGTTTAGATAGAGACCAATAACAGCTCTTGACTTAGAGGTTTTTTTTTCCTAAACTAAAAAAGCTGTGAAACGGCCTTTAGTTTTGTTTTTCCTTATTTTGTTGTTGGCTACTATTGGTTTTTTAGCCTCTTATTATTTTTTTATTTTTCGTCCCGCTCGAGAAGACGAGCTTTTTATTGAAAGAAGCACAATAAAAAAGTTTCTTCATTGTCCAGTACCTCAAGAATATTGTTCCAGGGGAAAAATAGTTGAAGTTGACGGAAGCTATTTGGGAATTGGCTACCAAGTTCCAGAAAACACACCAATTTTGGCAGTTTTTGCTGGTCAGGTTAAAAACAGTAGAATGAACTATATTAATATGACCAGTGGAGGGCAATTTCCAAGTTTAATTTTAACCGATTTTAATAGCGGATTTAGTGTTAATTATGTTTTAACAGGAAGAGATGAACAGAGGCTGGTTAATGTTTGGGCAGAAGAAGAAATTTTAAAGACTCAATCAGGAGAAATTGCCGACTTTGGAGTTAATCTGATAGTTTCTGTTTTTGATGCTGAAAAGGAAATTATAAAACTTGAACCGAAAGATTTTTTAGCCAATTAGTTGACAAGCAAAATGAAAAAAAGACTGGTTCTATTTTTTTTATTACTGTTAACAGGGGGATTATTTTTGTTTTCACCAAAAGATCTTTTTTCTCAAACAGGTTGTCAACTATACAGAGGTTGTAATAACGGAATTTGCGAAGTTCTTGACTATGAGTGTTGTTCCGTCCCGGAAGCAAACCAAGATTGTGCTCTTGGTGTTGTTTGTTCAACTCCGCTTTGTTCTTCTTCTCAACCAAACAATGTTTGCTGTCGACCAGGGGTTTCTTGTCCCAACGGTTGGCAGACTTGGACCTATGCACACAGCGCCCAATGTGTTGTCGACCGTCATATTTATTCGGTTACTGGTGGAATCATAGGTGTTGTTTGTGCTTGGGAGTGGCAACAGCAAAATTGTTCGGCGGCTGATCGCTGTGGTCCTTGTGTCGGTTCTCAGCCAGCAGGAGAAAGTATTTGCGCTGGTATTTGTAACGACACTGGTTGTGCTTCTGGTGGTTGGTACAAAACATGTTGTCAGGTGAGCGGTAGTATTGTAGCTGGAGCTAGACTGAGTGGAGTAAGGGGGTCTTGTACTGGGAACGGGGGTTGTTCTGGGACAAATGTTGCGGTTGTTCGTTGGGGTGATTTTCGTTCGCCTGGCCCCTCTTGTAGCAACGATCTTTGCCTAGGTATTTTTGATGGGTTTTCGTGGACGGTGAATCCTTGCGGAACAACCGGCGGAGAAATTCCAATTGTTATGCCAACGCCACCCGGTGGTACCTCTGATTCTGGTTCAACTTGCGGTCCTACTGGTTATCGGGAGTGTTGGGGGTATGGTGGGTGTGGGGCTGGTCCCTGTGAGAGGTTAAGATGGGGAATGTTTCCACATGGTAATTGTACTCCCTGTTTTAATGTAGGGTGGGATCTTGGTTGTGGTTCTTGCGCTCCAGCTAGACCTTCTTTAAACCTTCCCGCCGAAGGAACAAGGATTAGTACTGGCGGGTCTCTTGATTTTTCTTGGTGGAAATTTCAAGGGGGAGAACCCACTTGTGACAGGGTCGATCAAAGACATTATGGTTGTAGTTCGGGTAGATATATTTGGTATAACGATAGATTTTGTTGGGGGTATCAGTGTGCCAGGGGAGGCTATGGTATATCGCTTAACACTAGAAGATATGGGCTTTTTGTTAGTCGGGTAAAAAACCTAACTCGTGCCCAGGCTGAAAGCAAAACACCTGCTCACTGGGAAGAGCCAGAAAGAACAATAGTGGGGGGAGAGGAAACCCTGGTTCGTGACGAAATTTACAGCGATCAAATGCGATATTCCGGTTCAGACACGATCACCAGAAGTAATGTTTTAAGTATTTCTCGAACTGTTCGCGACAATGGTGTATACTGGTGGTTTGTTAGGGCCTGTAATAATGATGGTTGCACTGATAGCGAATTACGCTCCTTTAATATTACCCCTCCCCCAACTTGTATTATTACTGGTAATCTGGTGGCTGTTTCTGGTGAACCAGCCCAATACTGTGTTACAACAGAAAATGCCGACCTTGGTGGCGGAATTTTCTCTGCTTTTTCTGAGTCTCCCCTTGACAACGCAAATTCTTGGACAAGGCTTCGCCCTATAGAACCCATAACCCCTCCGAACAATGGTTGCGTGACACATACCTTTTTACAACCAGGCACATATCATGTTATTTGTAATGCCAGAAGTTTAAACGAAATTTGTACTGGTAATCCCGCCTGTCCTTGGGGAGCTTCTCCCATAAGTGGGTTTACTTGTGATACCTGGCGTGACTGCACCAACAATGATTCTATTCTTGTTACCGTTAGACCTCCTGCCCCCTGGTTTCAAACTCAGGGCGGAAATGTTCACGGGGGTAATGTTGCCAGTCGGATCTCTCGGCTTGCTACGAACAGATTCTTCTCTTTAGGTGGAGTGTGGGGACAATCGGGGCTTGTTTCAGCTCGGAGTCATCTTCCCACTAGTCAGGATAATTTTAACGGCGCCCAAGTGTCTCAAGGAAACACTAACTGGCAGATCAGGGGAAGCCTAAGTGCGCTAAGAAATCGCTATCACTATTCTCACTTTATTTCTCTTCTAGACGTTAACGAAGCAAACGAGGAAATAGCCTTTCGAGAAGAAAATATTCTAACAAACCCAGTTTCACTTGACAGAAATATTGTGGTTTATTCTTCGGGAGATGGAGGAATGATGAATATTAATGGTTGGGCAATTGGAGATGTCAAAAAAATTATTTTTGTGGCTGGCGATCTAAATATCAATGACCAAATTACTGTTGGGCCAAGTGGTTTCTTGGCGGTGATTGTTAGCGGAGATTTGACGATTGATGTTGGCACCATGAATCTTGCTTCAACCACTCCTCAAGTTCAAGGAGTCTTTCTCGTTGATGGCCAAATTACCACTGTTAAAAATGATGCCGAGTCAAAGTTTGTTGGCGAAGGCGTTTTCTTTTCCGGAACTGCCTTTTCTTTAAATAAAGATCTTGAGGGTGGCAATACTTTTAATCCAGCCGAGTTATTTATTTTTAATCCTCGACATCTTTTTAATGCCCCTGAATTTTTTCGCTCTTCTCATCAGATTTGGCAGGAAATTGCCCCCTAACTCTTTTTTTTAAGTGGACAAAAACAAATTAGCGAATGACTTAAGGTAAAACAAAAAAGAGATTTTTTTTGAAAAATTATTGTGATACAATCTTTAATTAACTAATGATAAAAAAGAAAACTGTTACCAGTGTGGGGGGAGAAAAAAGAACTGCTTGTCTGAAAATGGCAGGAGTAAAAGAGGTTATTAAAAAAATAAGCCAACCCCTTCGTCTTTCTCGTAAAACAACCATTGCCATTGTGGCGGTTATTTTTCTTCTTGGTCTAATTTATTTTAAGCGCCACTGGTTCGTTGTGGCTACAGTTGGCGGTCAACCAATTTGGCGCTGGCAATTTAATCAAGCTCTTGAAAAACAGCACGGAAGCCAAGTTTTGGGACAACTAATTGATGAAAAATTAATCAAACAAGAGGCAAAAAGAGAAGGAGTAAAGATTAGCCAGGAAAGAATTGACCAAGAAGTAAAACAAATAGAAGAAAATTTGGGGGCAGAGAATTCTTTAGAGGAGGCCCTGGCTCTTCGAGGCTTTACAATGGAACGACTAAGAAAGGATATTGAAACCCAGCTAGTTTTGGAAGAACTATTGTCTGTTGATCTTGAGATTAGCCAAGAAGAAATTGATCAGTATTTAGTTGATAACGAGGCGTTAATTACAGCCGAAGGCGAAGAAGAGCGAGCCAATCAGGCTTTTCAGGCAATCAGAGAAAGCAAAATGAACGAAAAATTTCAAGGCTGGTATCAAAATCTAAGAGAGAAATCGAGAATAGTTTCTTTTCTTCCCTACTTCGAAAACTAGAAGTCTAAATTCTTAATTTGTTCTTTTTGTTTTCGGGAAAGCTTATTGGGAACAGCAATTTCTAGACGAAGATAAAGGTCGCCTCGGCCTGAACTAAAGCGACGAGGAACGCCATAGCCCCTCAAGCGAATGATTTTTCCCGAATCAGTTCCTGGTCGAATTCGGAATTTAATTTCTTCTCCGTTAAGATTAGTGACAGCAACAGTCCCTCCCAGAACAGCAGTCTTAAAGCTTATTTTCTTACTGGTAACTAAATCATCGTTTTGGCGAGAAAAATTGTCGTCAGGCAAAACTTGAACGATTAAATAAAAATCTTTGAATTTGATTTGAGAGCCAGTTTCGCTTCCAGCGGGGATTTTTATCTTTCTTTTTTGACCATTAACTTCTACCTCTTTTTCTGTACCAACAACAGCTTCTTTTAGACTAAGGCTAATTTGATAGTGAGGAACTTGCTCTCTTCGGCCAAAAGGGGAGCGATTGCCGAAAAATGATTCAAAAATATCAAAAGGATTAGAAAAACCAGCAAAAGAGTCTTCGTTTCCTCCCCAAGAATAGGTATAAGTAAATGGTCCCCGACGACCAGTTGTGCCCCCAAAGGGCGATCCGCCACTAAAGGCCGCTTCTCCGTACTGATCGTAGGCTTGCCTTTTTTGGGAATCAGACAAAACTTCGTAGGCTTGATTAATTTCCTTAAACTTTTTTTCAGCCTCAACTGATTTATTTTTATCAGGATGCCACTGAAGAGCTAGTTTACGATAGGCTTTTTTAATTTCGTCTTGATTGGCGCTTTTTGTTAGGCCTAAAACTTGATAGTAATCTTTACTCATAAATTAAATAAATTAAAACTGATTTAATTACTTCTTTGCTATTTTAGCAAGAAAAACTGTTTTTAAGAAAAAAGGGAGTCTTAAATTAACAAATCTATTTGATTTAAGGAGAAGAATTTTTTAATTAACTACTTCGCCTTCTTCGGCTTCATTTTGATCGTTCTTTTTCTCGGGCTTATCTTTTGGCGAAGCTTCTTTTTCTTCTTGGCTTGGTTGGTGAATTTTTTGACCTAAGCTCTGCCAAAGTTCTGTTAACTGGTTAGTTTCTCTGTCTAAATCTTCTTTGTCGAGAAGATTGTCTTTAGCTAGTAAGTCTCTAACGGCCTTAATTTGTTTTTCTAGTTTTTCTTTGTCCTCTTTACCTATTTTATCGCCTAAATCTTTTAAGCTGCCCTCAACACTAAAAACTAAACTATCTGCCTTATTTCGGGACTCAACTAAAGCTTTCTTTTTTTGGTCTTCTTCTTCGTTGGCTTTAGCCTCTTGAGTCATTCTTTCAACCTCATCTTCTGATAAACCCGTTGATCCCTTAATGATGATATTTTGAGACTTCCCGGTCGCCTTATCTTTGGCAGTTACGGTTAAAATACCGTTTGAATCAATGTCAAAAGCAACTTCAATTTGGGGAACACCTCGGGGAGCTGGAGGAATGCCGTCTAGTGTGAATCGGCCCAGGGATTTATTGTCGGGCGCCATGCTTCGCTCGCCTTGAACGATGTGAATTTCTACTTGAGTTTGATTATCACCAGCAGTCGAAAAAACCTGAGATTTGCTAACAGGAATAGTGGTGTTTCTTTCAATTAAGGGAGTTGCCACCCGACCTAATGTTTCCAAGCCTAAAGTTAGGGGGGTAACGTCTAAAAGAACAACATCTTTAACTTCACCAGCCAAAACTCCACCCTGAACAGCTGCTCCTAGCGCAACTACTTCATCGGGATTGACAGATTTATTTGGCTCTTTAGCAAAAAAATCTTTAACGATTTGCTGTATTTTGGGCATTCTGGTTTGACCCCCAACCAGCAAGACCTCATTAATGTCTTTGGTGGTCAACTTGGCGTCTTTAAGGGCCGACTTAACTGGCGGCAAGAGTCGGTCTAAAAGAGAACTAGTAATTTGCTCTAGCTTTGCTCTGGTTAAAGAAATAGTCAAGTGTAGGGGGCCAGATTCGCCTTGAGTAATGAAGGGGAGGTTAATTTCAGTGTTTTGCGAGGAAGATAATTCAATCTTAGCTTTTTCAGCCGCATCTTTAATTCTTTGCATTGCCTGAGAGTCTCCTGATAAATCAATTCCCTGTTCTTTCTTAAATTCAGCCAAAACATATTCTATAATTTTCTGATTCCAGTCGTCGCCGCCCAAATGGGTGTCGCCATTAGTCGAGAGAACTTCATAGACTCCGTCACTAATTTCTAAAATGGAAATATCAAAGGTTCCTCCCCCTAAATCAAAAACAGCTATTTTTTCTGCCTTTTTTTTGTCTAAGCCATAGGCTAGAGCAGAGGCGGTTGGTTCATTAATAATCCGAGCCACTTTTAAGCCAGCGATTTCGCCTGCTTCTTTGGTGGCTTGACGCTGAGAGTCGTCAAAATAGGCTGGGACAGTAATAACGGCCTGTTCTACTTTCTCGCCTAAATAGCTTTCCGCGTCAGCCTTAGCTTTTTGTAAAATTTTAGCTGAGACTTCTTGGGGGGTAAGCTGTTTGCCGTCTTGAGTTTCTACCACCGCTAAATTATTTTGGCCCTGACTGACCTTATAAGGCAACCACTTCTTGTCTTGTTGAACCGATTCGTCATCATAGCGCTTCCCCATTAATCTTTTGACAGAGAAAAAAGTATTTTTGGGGTTAATAATCATTTGTCTTTTGGCTGGTTCGCCAACTAAACCCTTGGTTGGTTCAACTATTGATGGGATAAGGCGACCGCCCTCTTCGGTGGGGATGATGGTAGGTTTACCCCCCTCCATCACAGCAATACAGGAGTTAGTGGTCCCCAAATCAATACCAATAATTTTGTTGCTAAGGTTATTTCCTGTCATATTAAAATTTATCTAGCAATAAGTTATCACGACTGCCAATAAGCTGTCAAGAGTTATTTTTGCCTCGACCAACCTTAACCTTGGCTGGACGAAGACATCGCCCTTTATAAAAGTAACCGGGACAAATTTCACTGATAACATGATCTTTCTTTCCTGTAACTAATTCTTGGGCGTCCATACTTTGGGCGTCAAAAATTTTTCCCTGACTGTCAATTTTTTCAACCCCCTCGCTTGATAAAATTTGCCAAAATTGATCGCGAATGATGGCAACACCCGAGTCCTTAATATTTTGACAGGCTCGTTCTAGATCGTCGAAAATAAAAAGCAATTTGTCAATTAAGGCTTCGTTGGCAGAATTAATCCAATGGCTTCTTTCTCGACTAATTCTCTTTTCCAAATTAGCATAATCAGCCAGGGCTCGCTTTAATTGTTCCTCTAATTTATTTAATTCTTCTTGAAAATCTTGTTCTTTATTTTTATTTTTTTTTAACCCCTTTTCCATAATTTTTATTAATTTTTAAACTTTCTATTCCTGACCAAGCTCGCTAATTAAGCGACCAAAATAGTCAACCAAAGGAATAACCTTTTGATAAGAACAGCGTCCTGGACCAACTATACCCAAAAGATACTCTCTAGAGCTAATGGCAAACCTAGTAAAAACAAAACCACAGGGTTCTAGAATTTCATTACCGAAATCATCTCCTAGCAAAACACTGACTCGAGCTTCACCTCGGGCTTGATTGGCTAATTTTTGCCAAAAAGAAACATCATCAAGCAGAGAAAGGAGGGCGTGGGTTAAGTCAATGTCCCAAAATTCAGGAAAGTCGAGAATGTTAGCCACTCCAGCCCAATTGAATTTCTGATTATCCAAGGAGATTATTAAGGCCATTGAGTTAGTTAAGCGGGCTAATTCACTGGCGGCCTCGGGAATAAGTTTGTCAATTTCTTGTCGGTGGTCCCAGATTCTTTCTTTCACGCTGACCTCCTGAGTGATTGGAACAGGCTTTGGCTCTATTAGGTTTTGGATGTAAAACTTTAAACCCATTGGAGTTGGAACCCGACCAGAGGAAACATGCGGTTTTTTAATAAAACCCTCTCGAGTTAGATTAGCCATTTCGTTTCTGATTGTGGCTGGAGAAACTCCAAGATTATATTTTTTATCTAAAGTATCAGAAGAAACTGGTTCAGCTGTTTCAATATATTCTTCGATCAGGGTTTTTAAAATAGCGATTTGACGATTAGTTGGAGCCATAATTACAGCTTTTTATTAGCAAGACTATAACACGATTGCTAAATAATTGTCAAGTTTAGCCAAGATTTTATTTTGAAAATTTTTTGATTTAGTTAAAAAAAACGACAGAAAAGCAAAAAGGTTTAATTTAAAAACGACCTCCAAGAAAAAACTAGAACGGACACCCTCAATTCTTTATTTTTAAGAATATTTTAGAGAAACTTTAATTGACTAAAACCTCCTCTTGTGTTAAATTAGAGATTGGTTTTTGGAAGATTTGTCGATAAACATTTCCTTTACCAGGAGAGCCTAAATTAAGGCTGCTTGGTTGTTTCTAGAGAAAAACGGTGGTGGGGAGAGCCCACCATTTTTTTTAAAATTAAATTTAATTCAAAAAAATGCCTCAACTAACCAGAACTGAATTTTCCGCCGCTGTCGCCGAGCTGGCTCGCGAAAGAGGAATTAATCCTGAAGTAGTTTTGTCTAGTATTAAAGAAGCAATTAAAGCTGCTTATATTCGTGACGCCCAAGAGGCGGGAAACCTTAGAGAGAACTGGCAATATCGAGTTGATTTAAACAATCGTACTGGGGAGGTTGAGATTTATGGTTGGCCCGAAGAAAAGCCCGATCAAGCACTAGAAGTGACTCCGCCAGGATTTGGCCGAATTGCCACCCAAACCGCCAGACAAGTGGTTTTACAGAAAGTACGTGAGGCAGAAAAGTCAGCCATAATTGACGATTATCAAGATAAGGGTGGTTCGGTCGTAATGGGAACAGTAATCAGACAAGATGGTCGAAGAATCTCGGTTGATATCGGTAGGACCTATGGAGTCCTACCTTTTTCTGATCAGATTCGTGGCGAAGATTATTCGATTGGCAACAAATTTAGTTTTCTAATTAAAGAAATTGCCGAAACAGAAGATCAGGGTCGACAAATTATCTTGTCTCGAACCAGTCCTGATTTGGTGAAAGCTCTGTTTAGGCGAGAAGTTCCCGAAATTAATAACAACACAGTGGAGATTAGAGCAATTGCTCGTCAGGCTGGAGTTAGAACAAAATTAGCCGTTTATTCTAATCGAAGAGGGGTTGATCCAGTGGGGGCCTGTGTTGGTCAAAAAGGGGTTCGGGTGGCGGAAGTGATTAGGGCTCTGGGAGGCGAAAAAGTAGATGTAATTCAGTTTACTGACGATCCTGAAAAGCTAATTGCTTCTGCTCTATTACCAGCCGAGGAATTAGTCATTAAAATTGATCAGACTAAGAAGACAGCTGAAGTTAATGCTCCAGAAAGCCAATTATCTTTGGCTATTGGAAAGGAGGGGCAAAATGTTCGACTAGCCAGTCAACTGACTGAATTTGAGATTGATATTAATTCTTTTGCAAACGAAGCGGGCAAGAAAACTAGCAAGAAGAAACAAACCCCAAAAGACAGCAAAGAAGGAGCGAAGGAAAAGTTAAGAGTCGAATCAAAACAGTCTGACTGAAATGATTAACAAAAGGATTTCTTTAATCAGCCAGATTAATTTTGTCAAACTTTTAAATAGAAATTATAAAAATGAAGACCAATCAAACTCAAGACCCCATTCGTCCTCCCGTTGTTGCCTTAATGGGGCATATTGATCACGGCAAAACCTCACTTCTTGATCGAATCCGGCAAAGCCATCTTCAAAAAGGAGAAGCGGGTGGCATTACCCAGCACATTAGCGCTTATCAGGTTGTTATTGGTAAGCAAAAAATTACTTTTGTTGATACCCCTGGTCACAAAGTTTTTGAAAAAATGAGAGGACGGGGAGCTATGGCCACAGACTTAGTGGTTTTGGTGATTGCCGCTGATGAAGGAATTAAACCCCAAACTCAAGAATGCTTAGATCACATTAAAAAAGCTGGAGTGCCCTTTTTAATTGCTTTAAATAAAATTGACTTACCTAACGCCAATGAAGAAGAAATTAAAAATAAGTTGACTCAATTTGGGGTGGTAACGGAAGATCGAGGCGGTGAAACGGTTCTTGTTTCAGTTTCAGCTAAGACTGGGCAAGGAATTGATGAGTTACTGGAAATGATTGTTCTTTTAGCTCAAATGGAAGAACTTGCTTTTCTTCCAGAGGCACCATTTAAGGGAGTGGTGGTTGAGTCTTATGTTGATCGTCAAAAAGGAACCCTGGTAAATGTGATTGTTAGACAGGGCAAGCTTTTGGTTGGTCAGGAAATTGCTTCTGAAGGAGAAAAGGTTAAGGTTAAGGCTATTTTTGACGACTTAGGTAGATCGATCAAAGAAGCCTTGATTAGTCAGCCAGTGGCAATTTTAGGCTTTACCAGTCAACCCTCGGCTGGCAGTATAGTTTATGATTCTAGTCTTGAAGTTAAGCAACCTCACAGCAAAGACCAAGAAGATAAAAAAACCAACGAACAAAGAAAGGCTTTAATGAAACTAATAGTGAAAGCCGACACCCAAGGGACACTAGAGGCCCTACTTAATTCTTTACCAAAAGAAGACCTGGTAATTATTGAAACTGGCGTTGGGCAGATAAACGAGTCTGATGTTTTTTTAGCTTCTTTAAGTCAGGCTGAAATAATTGGTTTTAATGTTCAACCCTCTTCTTCAGCAATAAAACTAGCAAAAATAGAGGGAATTTTTATTAAAACGGAACTAATAATTTATCAGTTACTTCAACATATTGAAGAGAGAATAAAAGCCCTAAAAAATATCGAAGAAGAAAAGAGTATTTTTGGTGAAGCAGAAATAGTGGCTAATTTCTCTCTTCCTGAAGGAAGAATTGCTGGAGCCAAGGTTCTTTCTGGGGAAATAAAAGACCAAACGGAAGTTTTTATTGTTAAGCAAGACAAAACAGAGAAAAAAACAAAAATAGTTTCTCTTCAGCGAGGAAAAGAAAAAGTTAGTCGAGTGGAAAAGGGTCGAGAGTTTGGGGCAATGTTTTTTCCTGCGGTTGATTTTTCTATTGGCGATGTGATAAAATACAGGCAGTCTTAAAAATAATTCATTATATTAATGAACAAAAAAAGCTATCCCCTTTCCGATCTTAACGCCTGGTTGGGCCAAGCAGATGATCTTAAAATTTTGCTGCCAGAAAAGCCTCGCCTTGATCAAGTTGCTGCCGCCACCGCCCTCTCTGCTTCATTAAATAAAAGCGGGAAAAAAACTCAAGTGGTATGTTCTCGGCCCCTAACAGTCGAATTCAGTCAGGTGGTTGGAGTTGAGAAAATCACCAACCAACTTGAAGGAAGAAGTTTTATTATTAACATCAATTATTCTTTGGCTAATATTGAAAAAATTAACTGGGACGATCGAGAACAAGAAAGAGTAAGTTTAATTATAGAGCCAAAACCAGAAGCTCCCTCAATTAACGATCGCTTGGTTTCTTTTAAGAAAGGTAGTGGAAGTCTTAAAAATGCGATTGTTTTTGGTTTTTCTTCTCAAAAAGAACTAGACCAGACAATTAAATCTTTGGGTGTTAAAAAAACATTAGATTCTCTTAGCTTAGTTAATATTAACCTTAATAGGGAGAGTGAGTTTTTTGGGCAAATTAAGCTGATTGATCTTGAGGCTTCATCTTTCTCAGAAATAGTTGCTGGGCTTATTGAAGGGCTATCCCTACCAATCGAGGGAGAGTCCGCAGGTAATTTACTTTTAGGTCTTCAAGCGGCCACTAACTCCTTTTCTGTTTCTGGTCTTGGCCCAGACACTTTCGAAGCAGCGGCGTTTTGTTTACGAGCCGGAGGACAGCTGTTAAAAAATAATTTTTCCGAGCAAACTTCTCCAGAAAAAACAACAGAATTTGCTAGGCCAAAAATCTATCGGGGGAGCGCTGGGGATTAATTCTTAAGATGAGACTTTTTTTCTGTTACCAAATCTAAAAGACCAAGAGAAAGCAGGTTCTTTAGGGAATGAGTCTTGCTAGCAAAAATAAGGGTTTTGATTAAATAAATGCCTCTTGTTTTTTTTCTGACGAAAGTGTTAGAATAAACAACGTGTATCATGTGTATTGTATAATTTAAAAAAATAATTAATTAAAAGAAAAAATGTCTTTACGTAAAGAGGAAAAAGAAAAAATTATTAAAAAGTTTGCCACAGAACAAGGGGATACTGGGTCTCCAGAAATTCAGGTTGCTTTATTGACAACTAAAATTGAGAAGTTAGCAGAACATCTCAAAAGTCACAAAAAAGACATTCACTCTCGACGAGGACTGCTGTCAATGGTCTCTAAAAGACGCCGTTTATTAAATTATTTAGCCGGTCGGTATCAAAAACGCTATCAAGAACTAATTAAAAAATTGGAGCTAAAAAGATAATTTAAGAAATTTCTTCACAAAGGCCTCGCGTCTGATACCTTTGCTTGGAGACTTCTTGTTTTAAATTAAAATGAAAATAGTTAAGAAAGAAATTAATTTTGGTGATCGAACTTTAAGTTTTGAAGTTGGCCGTTTCGCCTCTCAGGCCGATATGGCTGTTTTGGCCACTTATGGAGAAACCTGTGTTTTGGCTACTATTGTCACTGGTCAGGCTAAACCAGAGTTTGACTATTTTCCCTTGACGGTTGACTACCTAGAAAAGCTTTATGCTGGTGGCAGAATTAAAGGAAGTCGATGGGTTAAGCGAGACGGAAGACCATCGGATGAAGCGATTCTGGCGGGTCGATTAATTGATCGTTCAATTAGACCACTTTTTCCCGAGGGTTATCTTAACGAGACTCAAATTGTTATTACAGTTTTGTCAGTTGACGGCCAAAACGATCCAGTTTTAGTTGGAGCAATTGCTTCTTTTGCCGCCCTAGCTTTTTCGCCAGCACCTTGGGCTGGGCCCTTGGGAATTGTTAGTGTTGGTTTAGGAGAAAAGGGAGAATTTATTTTGAATCCAACCACTGATCAAATGAAGAACTCTGGTTTAGATTTAGTTGTAGCTGGTACGGACAAGCGAGCAGTGATGATTGAAAGTCAGGCTGATCAAGTTTCGGAGGTTGTAATAGCACAAGCGATTGATTTTGGCCTAAAAGCAAATGGAGTATTGGTTGATTTTATTAACCAAATGAGCAAGGTTGTTGGTCGAGAAAAGACAGCTTTGCAACTTAAAGAAAACAAAGACCTAGAAAAAGAGATTGAAGTGTTTGTTAAAAAAGATTTACTGGCGATTTTTACTAATGGAGGAGATCTTTTAGAGAGCCTTGCTTTAGTCAAAAAAACGACCAGAGAACACTTCAAGGACAGTAACTCAACTGAAGTCGACAAGGTGGTAGAGAAGCTGTTTAAAAAAGAAATAAAGAAAAGACTACTTAAGGGTGAGCGTCCTGATGGACGCAGAGTTGATGAAGTTAGGTCGATTGAGGCTGAAGTTGGAATTTTTCCCCGAACTCACGGGAGTGCTTTTTTCAAGCGAGGACAAACCCATGTTTTAAACATTACTACCTTGGGGCCACTATCTTTGGGTCAAATGATTGAAAGCCCAGAAGGAGAAGAGGAAAAACGCTATATTCATCATTACTCTATGCCTCCTTTCACGGTGGGAGAGGTTGGTTTTATGAGAGGACCAGGGAGGAGAGAAATTGGGCATGGAGCCTTGGCCGAAAAAGCTTTATTGCCAGTTATTCCTTCTGAGGAAGAATTCCCCTATACAATTTTGCTGGTCTCTGAAGTAATGTCATCTAACGGATCTACTTCAATGGCTTCTGCCTGCGCCTCATCTCTGTCCTTAATGGATGCTGGAGTGCCAATTAAAGAAGCGGTTGCGGGCATTGCGATAGGAATTGTGTCTCAAAAAGAAGGCGACAAAGAGGAATATCAACTCTTAACCGATATTGCTGGAATAGAGGACTTTAACGGCGAAATGGATTTTAAGGTTGCTGGAACCATTAAGGGAATTACTGCGATTCAACTTGATGTTAAAAATCAAGGCTTGACTCTAGAAATGACCAAAGAGGCTTTGTCGGCAGCCAAAAAAGCCAGAGAGGAAATTCTGGTAAAAATGAACGAGGCAATTGGTCAGGCTCGTGGTGAAATTTCCAAATGGGCCCCCAAAGTAGAAATGATCGTAATTAATAAAGAAAAAATTGGGGAAGTAATTGGCCCAAGCGGTCGAGTGATTAAGAAAATTAGTCAAGAGACTGGTTGTGAAGTTAATGTTGAAGACGACGGCAGAGTGAGTGTTATCGGTCAAGACAAAGAGTCGGTTAAAAGAGCAATTGAATGGATTGAGGGATTAGTAAGAGAAGTCAGGCCAGGTGAAATCTTTGAGGGAACTGTTGAACGAATTGAGCCGTTTGGGGTATTTGTTAATATCTTGCCTAATCGAGACGGATTAGTTCATGTTTCCAATATGTCGACAAACTATGTTAAAGATCCCAAGGAAATTGTTTCTCTTGGTGACAAAGTAAAAGTTAAAGTGATTAAAATTGACGAAAGGGATAGAATTAACTTAACCATGGTAATGGAGGAAGAAGATGTTTCTGGCAGAAAAATTACCAATAATCAATCTGGTCAGGACAAGCCTCAACCTTCTTTGGATCGAAGTTTTGGCAATCGAAGACAGCGAGACAGAAAATCAAAAACTGAATTTGACCGATTTTCCCACTTTCGAAAACATTAAATTTTAACTCTCCAACAAAAGTCGTCTTGCTGTTTTCTTAGTTTCCTTGTCTTTGATTTAAAAGACAAAAAAGCTTGGTTTGGGTAGGGTCTAAAAAAAACAAAAAAACACTAAGCTTAATTTTTAGTTAATTTTGGTTGTGATAAGATTAAAAAGATGAATGAAAATCACCTAGTTGAGGTTGATCAACTTAAAGAAAAAGTTCTTCAAGCCAAACTACCAAAAGACTTAGAAGAAAAGACTCTTTCTTCAATTGAAAGGCTAAGAGTTTCTCTTCGTTTCGGCGGTTTTTCTGAAGAGTATGACAATATTGCCGCTTACATTGATTGGGTTGTTAATTTACCTTGGGAAAAGAAAACTGTTGATCAATTAGACTTGGCAAGAGCAAGAGAAACTCTAGACAGCTATCATCATGGGTTGGTTGATATTAAAGAAAGGGTGTTAGAGTATTTGGCGGTAATGGAGTTAAAGTCTAGGGCTGGAGAGGTTGCTCGAGCACCAATTTTATGTTTAGTGGGATTAGTGGGAACTGGCAAAACTACTTTGGTTGCCTCAATCGCCGAGAGCATGGGGCGGAAAATGATTAGAATCCCCTTTGGTGGGATTGAAAGACCTTTTTATTTACGAGGCCAAGCGAGATCTCTACCTCAAGCTGAACCTGGGCAAATTATTAAAGGACTAAGACGGGCTGAAGTTAGAAATCCAATTATTCTATTAGACGAAATTGACAGAATTAGCGAAAAATCTCGGGATTCTATTATGGGGGTTTTATTGGGTCTGCTTGACCCAGAACAAAATGATCGATTTTTAGATTATTATCTTGACTATCCGTTTAACCTATCAGAAAGCTTTTTTATTGCAACCTGCAACAACACCACAAACATTTCTCAAGCAGTTTTAGATCGACTGGAAATAATCACGATGCCCTCTTACTCAGATCAAGAAAAAATTATTATCGCTCGAAAATATCTCTTGCCTCGGGCACTAAGAGATGCTGGTCTTAAGGAAACCCAAATAGTGATAGAAGACTCTCTTTGGCCTAAAATTGTTCGCCCCTTAGGGTATGACGCTGGGGTTAGAACCTTGAAAAGAAACATTGATGGTATTTGTCGACAAATAGCCAAGAAAATTGTTTCTCAAGAAGGAGAGAAGTTTGTTGTGGACGAGAACAACATTAATCAATATTTGCCGTCATGGTAATTGATAAAAAAGAAGCTCTAGATCAAATATCTCAATTGGTGGCTAGCTGCCAAAGGTGTCGTCTTTATCAAACAGCTAATAGTCCAGTTCCGGGCACTGGCAACCCAGAGGCTTTAGTTTTTTTTGTTGGTGAGGCGCCTGGGTTTAACGAGGATCAACAGGGAGTTCCCTTCTGTGGTCGAGCGGGCAAATTGCTGGATTTTTTTTTAGAATTAGCCTTTCTTAACCGAAAAGAAGTCTTTATTGCGAATATGTTAAGGCATCGTCCACCAAACAATCGTGATCCACTAGAAGAAGAAATGGTTGCCTGTCAGCCATTCTTAGATCGTCAAATAGAAATAGTTTCTCCCCGGGTTATTGTTACACTAGGAAGATTTTCCTTGGAAAAGTTTTTGCCGGGAGCACAAATTTCCCAAGTTCATGGTCAACCACGCTTTGTTCAGTTTAAAGGCAGAGAAAAAATTGTTTTTCCAATGTATCATCCAGCTGCTTCCTTAAGAAGTGGTAGAATAAGAGTTCTTGAAGAAGAAGACTTTAAAAAATTGGGCCAGTTTTTACTTAAACTAACTGAGAATCAAGAAAACAAACAAAAGGATAGCCCTAAATCAAACCAAAATAAAACAGAAAAACAAATGAAATTAATTTAAATATTTTTTCAAATGAACAATCTAGCAAATAATCAGCAAAATCAATTAAAAATTGTTTCTTTAGGGGGATTTGGTCTAGTAACGAAAAACATGTTCGTTTACGAAACCCCTAAGGACATTTTAATTGTTGATTGTGGTATTGGTTTTCCTGACGAAGAAATGTTGGGAGTAGATTTGGTTATCCCTGATGTTAGTTACTTGAAGGATAAGAAAGAAAAAATTAGGGGAATTATTCTTTCTCACGGTCATGAGGATCACTTTGGGGCTCTGCCCTTTCTTTTACCGCTTTTTCCGGGTGTGCCAGTTTTTTCTTCTCCTCTGGCCTTGGCTATTGTGGAAAGGAAATTAAAAGAAAACCAAGTTAAAGCAGACCTGCGGCCAATTAACAGCAAGCAAGACCTGGGCTTGGGTGATTTTAGGGTTAGTTTTATTCAGGTTACCCACTCTGTGCCCGAAGCATTTCATATTTATTTAAGAACTCCTTATGGCAACGTTTATCACGGCTCAGACTTTAAATTTGATTGGACGCCAATTGATAAAACCAAAATTGAAGTAGAAAAAATGGTCTGGGCCTCTGGCGAAGGAGTTGATTTAATGCTTTCTGATTGTTTACGCTCTGAACGCGAGGGATATACAGAATCAGAACAACAGTTAATAGAAATTTTTGAAAGAGAAATTGATAGAGCAAAGGGTCGCTTTATTGTTACCACCATGTCTTCTAATATTAGTCGGCTAAAAACAGCAATTGACGCCTCTCTGTCTCGCGGACGAAAAATAGCCTTAGTTGGTCGCTCAATTATTGAAATTATTAAAATTGGTCGTCAATTTGGCTATCTTAATTTACCGGAAAAAGAAGAGGTTAGTCTTAAAAAAATTAATCGCTGTCCTGACGATAAAATTACTCTTTTAGTTGCTGGTTCTCAAGCTCAAAGCGGTTCTTCATTAGACAGAATTGCGTCTCAAACCCATCAAAACATTAGAATTAAACCAGGCGACTTTGTTGTTTTTTCGACCGACTATATTCCTGGCAACGAATCATCAATTCAAGCCCTAATTGATTTGTTAATGCGTCAGGGGGCAGAGGTTTCTTATATTGATATTTCTGAAGATTTACATGTTTCTGGACATGGTGCTCGTGGTGACTTGTCGCTGTTAATTAATTTAGTCAAACCAAAATTTTTGATCCCAATTGGCGGTGGATTTCGCCAAATGAAACAATATTCTTTTCTGGCTCAGAAAATTGGCTATTCTGAAGATAAAATCTTATTGCCAAACTCTGGTGATGTTGTTGGTCTTAGTCAAGGACAGGCCAAAATTATTGGTCAGTTTCAGGCTCGTGATGTGATGGTTGATGGTTTAGGTGTTGGCGACGTTGGCAATGTTGTTTTAAGAGATCGAGATATTTTGTCTCGAGAGGGGGTGGTTTCAGCAGTGGTAATGTTAGATAAAAATACAAGAAAACCGGTTCAGGAACCTGAAGTTTTAAGTCGAGGCTTTGTTTATGGTCAAATTAAGGATGGTCGGCAAATTTTATCTTTAGCCCAAAAAGAAATCAATAGAATTATCAGCGGTACTAAAAAAGAAACTAACGTTCGTGACTTAAAAGTGTTAATTCAAGATTCTTTGGAAAAATTTTTTTATCGAACCACTGGTCGTCGACCCATGGTGCTTTTGACCATTATTGAAGTTTGAAAATAGCTAAAAAACTTTTTTGTTAAATTTAAAGCCAACCCAATAAAAATTTAATGTATTACTCTCGCCTTTTTGGCAAAACCACCAAAACTATCCCTCGAGGAGCTAAATTAAATAGTCACAAATTGCTTTATCGGGGCGGATTTATCAGACAGAGCGCTGCTGGCTATTACTATTTTCTTCCTCTAGGCTGGATGGTTCATCAAAAAATTGAGAAATTAATTCGTGATGAAATGAATCAAATCGGAGCCCAAGAAATGCTTTCGCCAACCCTTCACCCAATTGAACTGTGGCAGGAAACTAATCGCACTAGTGCTGTCGCCTTTGAATTAATGACTATTAAAAGTCGAACTGGGGCAGAGTTTGCCCTAGGGGGAACAGCAGAGGAAATGTTTGTTAATTTAGTCAGAAACTTAAACCTTTCTTATCGAGACCTCCCCTTTAATCTTTATCAGTTTTCTACTAAGTTTCGTGACGAATTACGATCCCGAGGGGGATTACTAAGAGTGAGAGAATTTATAATGAAGGATGCTTATTCCTTTGATCGCGACGAAGCTGAGTTTAAAAAAGAATATGAAAAAATGAAAGAAACTTATCGGAAAATTTTTATTCGCTTGGGACTAGACACAACCCTGATGGTCGAGGCTGATAGTGGTTATATTGGTGGTGATTATTGTCACGAGTTTGTTTATCCTTCTGGAGTTGGTGAAGATGAAGTTTTTATTTGCTCTAATTGTGATTATCAAGCTAATGGCGATCGGGCAGAATTTCTTCGAGAAGAAAAAAACCCAAATGAAGAAATAAAGCCGCTTGAAATAGTTAGTCAGCCAGAGTGGGTAGAAACAATGGCGGACAATGTCAAACATTATGGTCAGCCCCGCTGGCGTTATTTAAAAAACGTTGTTTATAAAGATGATCAAAATAGAATTATTATTGCCTGTCTAAGAGGAGACCAAGAAGTTAATGAACTAAAACTTAAAAAAGCCCTGGGAGTTGTGGGTTTAACGGCGGCAGTTGACGATGACTTGATGGCGTTGGGGTCGCGGTCGGGCTGGGTTCATTCTTGGGGACACAAAGGAGCGATTTATATCGGAGATCTTGGTTTGAGATCAGTTAGAAATTTTATTGGTGGTCAAAAAGAAATAAACACTGATTCAATTAACGTTAATTATGGTCGTGACTTTGAATACGAACAGTTAGCCGACATTACTAACGCTTATGATGGGGCACCATGTTCTCGCTGTTCTGGGGGTAAACTAAAAAAACAAACAGGGATTGAGGTTGGTCATATTTTTCAGTTAGGCTATCACTATACTAAGTTAATGAAGGGGGCGGATTTTGTTGACGAAGATGGGCAAAGGAGGCCGTTTTATATGGGTTGTTATGGCATTGGACTAGGAAGAACCCTAGCCACAGTTGTAGAAGCCTGTCACGACCAAAACGGTATTGTTTGGCCTAAAGAAATCGCTCCTTTTCAAGTTCATTTAATTGTTTTGGGAGAAAACTCTATTGAGGCGAATAAAATTTATCACCAATTAATAAAGAATGGTTTTGAGGTTCTGTATGATGATCGAGAAAAAGTTTTAGCTGGAGAAAAGTTTGCCGAAGCAGACCTAATTGGTATTCCAATTAGGTTGGTGATTTCTAGCAAAACTAATAACAAAATAGAATGGAAAGAAAGGGGTAAAAAAGAAATAGAACTTATTCAATATAGTGAAGTAACAGAAAGACTAACAAGAATCTTTAGTTAATATTGATTCACCCCAGGAGATTTTAACTTAAAAAACCTAAATTAGTAACACTTCTTAATTTTGTTTATTTCGAATCAAGAAGTCGACTAAGAAAAGTTGAGGGTGTTTTAACCTTAATTAAGAAAGATTCTTCCAGACCATTCTTGCTTTAAAATAACGTCTTTGATAGCGAAAATAAAGTTGTTTGTAAATCTTAATTTAATTTAAAGCTTGTCGCGATAAGTTTTAAATTAATAGTTTTTTTAGAGACATTCCTTCTTCCGCCCTTGTCAAATCGCCCCAATTAATTATAAGATGTAAGTATCTTATGGTTAAACGAGGTCGTCCTAAAAAGAAAGCTTTTGGTTTTCCTCTTAAGAAAAGCACCCTATCGTCAATTTTGGCGGCCATTTTTTTTGTACTATCTTTGTCAGTAAAGATTTCTTTTTCTCGGCAACACCATGGCTTAGTTTATATTAACGATTATTTAGTTAGGCTTTTTGGCTGGACGGCTCTTGTCTTTGGCTTTGTTCTTCTCTCTTTTAGTTTAGTTTTATCTGGAATAAAAAAAGATTGGGCGAAGATTAATGTTTTGATTGGAGCGATAATTCTTTTTGCTTCCCTATTAGGACTGGGGAGAACTGGAATAGCAGGTGAGGCGTTAAGGAATTTGTTGACCAATCTTATTGGCGAAATTGTGACAATATTAACTTATCTTCTGGGGGTTTTTATTGGCATCTTAGTTCTTTTTCAAGCTTCAATACCGAAAATTACTAATGATATTAGTAGGATTTTCCTTAAAATTAAAGGCCTCTTTGTTAAAGAAGAAAAAAGAACTGTTTTTTTCAACGAAAATAGCTTTTTAGAAGAAGGCTTCTCTGGGAGCAAAGAGAGAAGAAATATGAGAATTGCTGATCAGCTAAAGGGAGATAGGCCAAGCAAGACCGATCAACCACTTGAGGTAAGAAAAACTGAAGAAGCAAACGTCTTAGCTGATGTTCCTGGGGCAAGGGGCAGTGTTTGGCGTTACCCCAGCTTGAGTCTGTTAAGCGACAAGCCGGGAGGCAAAGCAGACAGGGGAAATGTCAATAAAAACGCTAACATTATCGAAAAAACCTTCGAATCTTTTGGAATAAAAGCTGGGGTAATTGAGTTTAACCCTGGTCCAGCTGTTACTCAATATGCGATTGAGGTTGGCTTGGGAACAAAGCTCTCTAAAATTAGTGGTCTTTCCGACAATTTGGCCTCTGCCCTTGAGTCTCCTACTGGTCAAATTAGAATTGAGGCGCCCATTCCAGGTCGATCTCTGGTTGGAATTGAGTTACCCAATCGCTCCCCAGAAATTGTTACCTTAAAAGAAATTCTTTCTTCAAATGAAATGCGTCAAGAAAAGTCTAAACTGGCCGTTCCCTTGGGTTTAGGGGTATCTGGTCGACCAGTTATTGGTCGAATTGATAAAATGCCCCATGTTTTAATTGCTGGGCAGACAGGCTCTGGTAAAAGCGTTTTGTTAAATTCTTGGATTGCCGCATTGCTTTTTAGGACAACTCCAGAAGAAGTCAGGCTTATTTTGGTAGATCCCAAAAGAGTAGAGTTATCTGTTTATGAGGGGGTTCCTCACTTAAAGTCTTCGGTGGTTGTTGAGCCCAAGAATGTAATTTCTGCTCTAGAATGGGCAATAAAAGAGATGGAAGATCGCTATAAGGAGTTTGCTAAGGTTGGAGTCAGAAACATTGACTCTTATAATCAAAAATCTGGTTTTGTGACGATGCCTTATTTAGTAATTGTTATTGACGAACTACACGACATTATTCTATTGGCTCCTTCCGAAGTGGAGGAGAGAATTTGTCGCTTAGCTCAAATGGCTAGGGCAACCGGGATTCATTTAGTGATTGCGACCCAGAGGCCTTCGGTTGATGTTTTAACTGGTTTGATTAAAGCCAATATTCCCTGCCGAATTTCCTGTGGAGTTGCCTCTTCGGTTGACTCACGAGTGATTTTAGATTCGCCCGGAGCGGAAAAGTTACTTGGTCGTGGTGACATGTTATATCTGCCTCCAGATAGACCCAAGCCTCAGCGAATTCAGGGAGCCTTTGTTAGTGAAGAAGAAATTAAAAGGTTGATAAACTTTCTTAAAAATACTGGAGTGGAACCAGTTTATACTGAAGAAGTTTTAGAGACTCCAGTTACAATGGACTTTCGAAGTCGAACCAAAATAGGTGAGGACAAAGATTTGCTGCTTCTTGAGAAGGCGCTTGAGGTAATTTTTCGACGCAAAAGAGCTTCTTCATCCTTATTTATGCGCGACCTACAAGTGGGCTACGCTCGTTCGGCTAGGCTTTTAGATGATATTGAGGCGGCTGGTATTATTGGGCCGCACAATGCCTCTAAGCCTAGGGAAATTTTAGTTGATAGTTTTGAAGAGGCTCGAGAAATTATCAGTGCCTTCTTAAAAAAAAGTTAGCTTAATAAAACCCAATGAGGACAGTAGGAGAAATTTTGCGCCAAGAACGTCGAGAGTTGAAAAAAAACCTGACAGAATTGGCCCTAGAGTTAAAAGTTAAAACAGAATATTTGTCTGCCTTAGAGAAAGACGAATACCAGGCTATTCCTGGTGGGGTTCCAATTATTACTGGAATTCTATCTAATTATTCTAGGGTTTTGAAACTTGATCCAGTTAAAATGAGAGCTATTTTTCGGCGAGATTATATTGGCGGAACTGGGGCGGTTTTACCCGATGAAATTCAAGATAAAAATAACTTTTGGACCCCGACTCGTGCCGTTGGGCTTTCTATTTTATTTTTGACAATTTTAATTGGCTTCTTTTATTATTCTCGATCTTTTCTTTTGAGTGGTCCACCAGCGCTTTCTCTAAGTTTTCCCAAAGAAGGAGAGTTGGTTGTTGGAGATCAAGTAGTTGTGAGGGGTCGAGTTAGGCGAGCTGATGTGGTGGCTGTTAATGGCGAAAAAGTTTTGTTGACCGACAATGGGTCTTTTGAACTAGCTCTTGATTGCCAATCGGGAGAGAATTTAATTTTTATTGAAGCAAGTAATCACAGGCAAGATCAAAAACAATTAACGAGAAGATTTATCTGTCAAAAAGAATAAGCCACGTTGTCCTGATTATTTTTTTTAAAACATCTTACTGGACTAAACTTTTTTTATAGTTTATTATTAAAGTTGATGTTTAATGCTATTCAAATCTTATTGATGTTAGTGGTTGTTGCCTTGGCGACTTTGTCGATTTTAATTGGCTTTCAGGCATTCAAACTGCTTAGACAATTGCGTCAAACAGTGGATAAAATTAATCTTTTTCTTAAAGACCAAGATCAAAACAAACTTTTTTCTCAATTGGTTGATGATGATTTGCTAAAAAAAGAACAAACAGAAAAAACAACCCAAAATCAGGAGGAGGACTCTTCTCCTCTTGTTTCAGTTGGTTTGCGAGGACTTAAGCTTTCTTCATCACGATCCTTTTATCGTAATGGTCGCAATCTCTCCTAGGGAAAAATTGCTCTTGCTTTTATCTAAAAGAATAAGAAAACCTTAGGTTTTTGTTTTGAATTAGCTTTTATCATATAATTAAAAGCAAATATGAAGGCTCGAGAAATTCAAGACAAGTTTCTAGGTTTTTTTGTTAAAAAGGATCATCTGCTTATTCCCCAGACCTCTTTGATTCCAGAGAATGACCCTACTCTTTTGTTCACCTCGGCTGGAATGGTTGCTCTAAAACCTTATTTTCTAAACTTAGAAAAACCACCCCATCCTCGCTTGGTTAATATTCAGCGATGTCTTCGCACAACCGACATTGATCTTGTTGGACGGAACGCTAGAACACTATCTTTCTTTGAAATGTTAGGCTCTTGGTCGATTGGTGATTATTTCAAAGAAGAAGCCATAAAATTAGCCTGGGAGTTTTTAACAGAGAGCTTAGGTTTTGCTCCTGAGGTTCTGTGGGCAACTTATTTTGCTGGCGACCCAAAATATCCCAAAATTTTGGCTGACAAAGAAGCGGCTGGTTTTTGGCAAAAAGTGGGTATGAAGACAGACCATATTATTGGCCTGGGCTTTAAAGATAATTTTTGGCAGCCTGGAGAAACTGGACCCTGCGGTCCGTCAACCGAGGTTTATCTTGATCGGGGAAGTTCTTTTGGTTGTGGTCAAAGCTCTTGTCGCCCAGGCTGTGACTGCGATCGTTTTTTGGAAATTTGGAATGCTGGAGTTTTTATGCAGTATGATAGAACCCCAGAAGGAAAATATCTTTCTTTACCCTTTAACAGTGTTGATACTGGTGCCGGACTAGAAAGACTGGCGATGGTTTTACAAGGAAAAAACAGCGTTTTTGAAACAGATCTGTTTTGGCCCTTAATAGAAAAAGTCGCTGACTTAACTTCTATCAATTACGGAAAAGATCTTCTTCAAGATCAGCTTGTTAACAGAATTGCCGATCACCTTCGGGCTAGCATCTTTTTAATTTCCGATGGAGTTTTGCCTGGGAATCAAGAGCAGGGCTATATTTTGAGGCGTTTAATTAGACGAGCCGTTGATGCCGCCGATAAAATCGGTTTACCGGCTCTAGAAAAACTAGTATCAACAATAACTGTTAATTATCAAACATCTTATCCCCATCTAGCTGACCAAGAAGAAAAAATAAAAGAGTTGTTGGCAGAGGAAGAAAGGCGTTATCGCGAATCCATTAATCGAGGCAGGAAGGAAATAAGCTTAATTCCTGCCAATAAAGGAGCTCTTTCTGGCAGGGAAGTTTTTTATTTTACTCAAACTTTTGGGCTACCATCAGAGTTAGTTAAAGAAGAGCTTCAGAAACAAAAACTAACTCTAAGCGAAACGGTTGATCAGGAGTTTATTGTTGCTGAAAAAGAACACCAGCAAAAGTCTCGATCAATACAAAAGTTTAAGGGTGGTCTAGCGGATAACTCTGATCAAGTAATCGCCTATCATACAGCCACCCACTTATTACATCAGGCCCTAAGAGAAGTTTTGGGTAGCCATGTTCGCCAGGCTGGTTCTAATATTACCAGCCAAAGGCTTCGCTTTGATTATACCCACCCTGTTGCCCCAACAAAGTTACAAATTAGCCAAATAGAAGAGGTTGTTAATCAGCAAATAAAAGCCAACTTGTCAATTTCTTGTCAAGAAAAAACTCTAATCGAAGCAAAAAAAGATAAAGCTTTGGCTTTTTTTACTGAACGCTACTATGAAGAAAGAGTTAAGCTTTATCAAATTGGAGATTTTTCTAAAGAAGTTTGCGGAGGTCCTCACTTAAGAACGACTGGAGGAATGGGACAGTTTGTTATTGTTAAAGAAAAATCAGTTAGCTCTGGGAAAAGAAGAATTTATGGTATTCTAAAAAAGAACTAGAAGGACTTGTGGGCTTATTTTCTGATATAGGAGGACTTTTCTAACAAAACGATTATTAGTGGAATAATGAACCAGAAAAAGATTTATTTAGTAATTGGCATTGGTCTCGACCAGGTTGAAACTGCGCTACAACCTTTTGTTGAAGGTGATGATTTGCTTTCTTTAGATAAGCCCAGTTTTTTTTCCGAGGAAAACAAAGAAACTTATTCTGATGAGGCAAGCCTTTTGGTCGCTGTTGAGGCGAGTTATCATAAAACCAAAGCTCTTCTTCCTGAAAGTTTTCTCAATCTCGACCAAAGATTAATTTCGGCTATCTTTGCTGTTCCTCAATTCTGGCTTGATGATGATGGTCAAATTAATCAAACAAAATCTGATTTATTAAAAAAAATTTTAGAGCGACTAGACTTAGAATCTTTGGGCTTTATTGCTGAAGGAGAACTATGGTTAACTTTCTTTAAAAAACAAGAAGATGATGATTTTCCTAATTTAGTAGCGATTGACGTTGGTCAAGAAAAAGTAAGCATTCTTCCTATTGTTAGAGGGAAGATCTTGGGTTCTCAAGTTGTCGAAAGAAGTAATAGTATTACTCTAGACTTAGAAGAGGGTCTGGCTCGCTTTGATTTTGATCGTTCTTTTCCTCCCCGAGTGTTGCTTTTGGGACAGCAAGACGAATTAAGTCGGGTTCGCTCCGAAATCCTTTCTTATCCTTGGGGAAGACCAGAAAGACCCTTTTTCCTTCATTTGCCTAAAGTGGAAATTTTTTCTTATCAACGGATTTTGGCTGTTTTGGTTAGTCGAGCAAACGATTTTCTCTTTCAAATAATTCCTGGTTACTTTAAAGCAGAAACCAGCAAAACATTGACAGAACCACCCAGACAAACACCAACAGAAGGTGAGCAAGGTCAGGCCCTAGGGTTTGTTAAGAATAAAGATATTATTAGTCTGAAGGGGGCCGATGCTGATCACCAAGTCTTGACTCCAAGTTCTGGTTTGGAAAAGCAAAGGGAGTTTTTTGAAGAAGATAAAGATAGTGATTCGAGGGTAGTAATTTTAGAGAAAGCAAGGCGACTTTTAGAAAGGGCAAGGTCGCTTTTTTTGGGAAGACAAGGAAGAAGGCAAGAGGGGGAAGAAAGGGGGATACCAAGAATTGTTGTCGCGATTATTTTGCTAATCTTTATTTTATTGGCCGGCCTTGTGTCTGCTTGGTGGTATTTGCCCAGAGCAGAGCTGGTTTTATCGGTGGCATCAAAAAGCTTGGAGGACAATGTCTCCTTGTTGGTGCTAACAGGAGCCGATGAAGTTGATTTTGAAAAAAGAATCATTCCTGGCTATCAAGTTTCGTCCGTTCTTGAGGAAAGTGATTCAATCGAAACTACAGGCGAAGGCGAGGCGGGAGATATGGCAACGGGAGAGGTGACAATTTTCAATCGAACTCAAATTGAAAGAACCTTTGAAAAAGGAACCATTTTAATTGCTTCTGGCGGCTTGCGATTTCTAACTGAGGAGGAGGTTGTTCTTAGTCCAGCTTCGGTGGAAATTGATGAAAACTATAATCAAACAACCACGCCCAGCAGAAAAAATGTTGCTGTTAAGGCGGAAAAAATTGGACCAGACTATAACCTCTCGGCTGGTCAAGAATTTGAACTTGCCTCTTTTATTAAAGAAAACTTTGTGGCCAGAAACGAGAACGACCTTTCTGGGGGAAGCAGTCGGAAGGTGAGAGTGGTAACCGAAGAAGACAGGGAGGATTTAAAAGAAGCCCTGTTATCAAAAACTAAAATCAGAGGAGAAGAAGAGCTGGTTGAACAGTTCGCTTCAGGAGAAAAATTAATTAAAGAAAGCCTTGTTGTAGAAATAACTCAAGAAGAGTTTAGTCATGAAGTCAACGAAGAAACAGATAGTTTGTCCTTGGCGTTAAAAGCAAGCCTGTCAGGATTGGCTTATCGAGAGGAAGATTTAAACAACTTAATCGGAGAATTGTTAAAACAGCAAGTTCCTGATGGTTTTGTTTTAAGTGAAGAAAGACAGGCAAGCTTTGATTTTGTTGAAAAACAGCGGGATGGAATTCTTTTTAATTTGAATTTTGAAACCAATTTATATCCTGATATTGATGAGGCTGAGGTGAAGAGAAAAATTGCTGGCAGAAGAATTAACACGATTAAGGACTATCTTTCTTTACTGCCTAATGTTAATGACTTCAGAGTTACCCTGTCTCCGCCAATGCCTGATTTTTTGTTAACCCTTCCTCGTCGAACCGAAAATATAACGATTAAAATTAAAACAGAAAATTAATCACTTTGGAGGCTGGGGACTATAGATCTAAATGAAATTTCGGTCTAACAAAAATTTTATTTTTCAATTTTTTTAAATATTTTTATAAAGTGTTTAACTTGTAAAGACAAATAAAAAAAATGTCTTATCTTTATCTTAAAAAACAACCATCTAGAAATAGAGTCGTTTGGCGACTGTTAAGGTTGGTGCCAGCCTTAATCTTTGTAATGGGCTTTTTGGTTTTGTCTTACGCTGGTTGGCCAATTGCCTCATATCAACTTCAATCTTGGCGAAGGTTTCAAGCAAACAATCTGATTAGGCCATATTATTCACTTGTTTTAGGAGATAGCCTAGCAAACCAAGAAAGGTCACTTTTCTCTGTTTCTGGGGCTGAAGAAAGCCTAGTTCAAGTCAAAAACTGGTTGCCAGCTGGATCAAACAGAGGAGTTGGGGGTCGGGTTGATTATTATGGATTAACAATCCCCTCTTTAAACATTTTTAATGCCGTTGTTCGAGTTGGGGGCGAAGACTTGTCCCGACACTTAATTCATTATGGTGGCACTGCCTATCCAGGCGATTTTGGCAATGCGGTTATTTTTGGACACTCGGTTTTGCCTCAATTTTTTAACCCCGAAGATTATATGACCATTTTCTCCTTGCTTCCGACATTAACATATGGTGATGAAATTTTAATTGACTTTGATGGAGTTCGCTACCGGTATCAAGTTGGGGAAATGGTGGAAGTCTTACCGGAAGATTTGTCTATTTTAGAGCAAAGATTTGATGATTCTTATATTTCTTTAGTAACCTGTGTTCCTCCTGGAACTTACCTTCGTCGACTGGTGGTTAGGGCAAGGCTAGTAAGAAGTCAATGACCTAAAATTCTAACTACGAACAAGCTAGAGTTAGACCAAAAAACACCCTGACGTTACTCGCCGAGTTTTGTTTATAATTTTTTTACTAAAACTGGAATTATCTTCAATTAATTAAAAACTTTAAAAATGCGCTATCTTGGTATTGATTATGGCAAAAAAAGAATTGGTTTGGCCCTAGGAGAACAAGGACTAACCTCTCCTTTACTGGTTTATTTTAAAGATAAAAATATTTTCTCAAAAATCGAAAAAATTTGCCTTGAAGAAAAGATTGATAAAATCATTTTAGGGTTTAGTCAAGACTTAGAGCAAGAAATTAAAAATTTCAAAAAACAACTGACTAAGCGACTAGAAATACCAATAATTCTTCAAGACGAGTCTTTGACAACCAGAGAGGCGGCTGATACAATGCTCGTAAGCTTGGCTAGAAGAAAGAGTCGACGAGAGAAGGTTGATGCTGTGGCTGCCGCTCAAATTTTAGCTGCTTACTTTGATAGTGATAAAAAAGAAGTTGGAAATTAGTTTTAGTTGAATAAGGAGGTGACCCATGTTTAAAAACGTTATCGCTCCAGTTCAGGCTTGGTTACTGTCTCAAGGCAGGTGTGTCGGCTGTGGGCTGCCCTTGGAAAAAGGCGGACGAGAAGAAAAAGAAAATCAAACAGAAAAGATTACTTGTCGCTGTGGCAGAATTTTCATTTACGACCCTAAAAGCAAGAAATATCGCCGAGCTCTTTTTAAGGAGGTTTAGATTAATTTGTTATGGTAAAGAAGAAAAGAGCTTTTTTTGGCTTCGTTTTTTGGGGAGGAGCAACTTTATTTCTAATCACAACCGCTGTTTTAGGGGTGTTTTTTTATTTTCTTAACTTAAGAGCTCCTAGTCAACTTAAGGCAGAGGAAAAAGTCTTTGTTGTTTTCCCTGGAGAAAACCTAAAGTCAATTGCCGATCGATTAGAGCAGGCGGGTTTAATTAGAAATATGTGGGTGTTTATGTTTTTGGTTTACCAACAAGACTTAAGTCAAAAAATCCAAGCTGGTGATTTTCGTTTTTCGGCCTCAATGGAAGCCAGGGAAGTGGCTCGAGGCCTAACCTCAGGAGTACCACTAGATGTTTGGGTAACAATTATTCCTGGAACTAGAGCAGAAGAGGTTGCTTTAGTTGTTAAGGAAAATCTAATCAATTTTAACCTTGATTGGTTTAAAAATTTACAAGAGAAAGAAGGATATTTGATGCCAGACTCTTATTTGATACCCAAAAATGCTACTTGGGAGGTTTTTTGGCAAATTATTGAAAGAAACTATCGACGAAAAGTTTCTGAAGAAATTTTAACTCAAGCCCAAGAACGAAACCTCAACGAGGAACAACTGATTATCTTGGCTTCTTTAGTAGAAAGAGAAGTTAAAACTTTTGCCGATCAGCAGATAGTTACTGGAATTTTATTAAATAGGCTCAGAGATGGCTGGCCGCTCCAAATAGACGCTAGTGTTCAATATGCTTTAGCTAATCAGCGCTGTTCAACCGATTATCCGACTGAATGTATTTGGTGGCCCAAGGTAACCGGCCAAGATATTAGAGCGGTTTCATCTCCCTACAACACCTATCAACACAATTCTTTTCCCCCAGGACCAATTTCTAATCCCTCTCCCAAGACAATTGAAGCGGTAGCTACCGCTTCTCTAACCTCCCCTTACTGGTATTATATTTCTGATTTTTCTGGTAAACTGCATCCAGCCAAAACTCTAGCCGAACACGAACAAAACATCGAACAATATTTAAGATAAATTAAATTATTTCAAAGAGAGGTTTTTCTACTACAATTCTTAATTGTTTTGATCAATAAGTAGCCAAAAAAACAAAATGTGCTTATCTCTTTCTTGCGTTTTTTTTTAGCCTATGTTATATTATTGCCATTGCTTCTTTTTAGAAATAATTAATTCAAACTCTATTGGTTTCAAACAGTCTGATTGTCAGGGTTAGTTTTAGTTTTTAGTTGACTAAAATCCCCACCTAGCCAAGGGGGGTTTTTTAATGGCCTTTTTTAGGGGCGATAGTGATTTTTTAACGACAGAAAAGCAGTCTGGAATTTTAATTTTATGGAGCCTGGTAAAGAAAAAGATCTAATTATTTTAGGCAAGAAATATTCTAAATTACCCCCATTGGATCTTTTAGCGGTCCAAAAGGAGTCCTGGCAGAGGTTTTTAGATAAAGGCATTAGCGAGGGATTGGGGGGAATTTCTCCAATTAAAGATCAAACGGGGGAACGCTGGCAGTTAATTTTAGGCGATCATCATCTTTTACCCTCCAATATCACTTCTCAAGAAGCAATTAGACGAGGAGTTTCTTATGCCGTTTCAGTTGAATGTGATATTAGTCTAACCAGTCTTCAAACTGGAAAAACTTGGCAGAAGCGAGTTTTTCTTTTTGATTTACCCCAAATGACCCAGCGAGGAACCTTCATTATTAATGGTGTTGAGCGCTGCATTGTTTCTCAGGTAACTAGAGCTCCGGGAGTTTATTTCACCGAAAATCTTGACAAACGAACAGGAAAAACACTTTATGAAGCAGAAATAAGACCGCTTTATGGTTCTTGGTTAGAGTTTGTGGTGAGCAATAACAACATCATTTTTGCTCGAGTTGATCGACGACGCAAATTTAATGTCACAATTCTTTTTAAGGCCCTGGGGATGACTAGTAAGGAAATTGCTGATCGGTTTGGAAAGATGATTATGCCCACTCTTGAAGCTGATATCGCAGAAACACGCCAAGAAGCCCTAATTGAAATTTATCAGAAAATGCGTCCTGGAGAACCTGCTGTTATTGAAAACGCTGAAGAGTTTTTTCAAGACGCCTTTTTCAATCCTCGTCGCTATAATCTAAGTGCGGTTGGTCGTTATAAAATTAACAAAAGATTGGGACTGAAAGTTAAAAATGACTCCACCGGGCTGGTTTTAAAGAAAGGAGATTTTGTTGCCACCCTAGCCTACCTGATTGGCTTGATGGGAGGAGAAGGAAAAATTGACGACATTGATCACTTATCAAATCGACATTTGCGCTGTGTTGGAGAATTAATTTCTCAAGTACCCTTTAGAGTGGGTCTGTCTCGTTTTGAAAGAATGATTAGAGATCGAATGGTTTTGCTTTCTCGAGACCAAGATGTTAATCTGTCGGCGTTAATTAATAGTCAACCAATTATTGCCGCTATTAATGAATTTTTTCGCACCAATAGGCTTTCTACTATTCTTGACCAAACAAACCCTTTGTCGGAGTTAGACAATTTACGTCGGCTATCTGTAATGGGTCCAGGAGGACTAACAAGAGAAAGAGCCCCTTTTTCTATCCGTGATGTCTCTGCTTCTCAATATGGAAGAGTTTGTCCGGTTCGAAGCCCAGAAGGGCAAAACATTGGTTTAGTCACTTATTTGGCTCTTTATGCTCGGGTTAACGAATATGGCTTTTTAGAAACACCATATAAGAAAGTTGCCAAAGAGATTCGTGGTGAGAAAACTAGAATGAAAGTAACCGATGAAATTGTTTATTTGCCAGCTGACGACGAAGAAGAGCACTATATTACTGCCAATGACGTTAACCTTGACGATAAGGGTTATATTGTCGATCAATTAGTCCCAGCTCGTTATCGAGGTGAATTTTTGGATGTGGCAGTTGATCAAGTTCAGTTAATTGATATTTGCCCTAGACAGATTGTCGGCGCTTCGGCTTCTTTGATTCCCTTTCTAGACCACGATGAACCGTCTAGGGCCTTAATGGGTTCTCACATGGAGTGTCAGGCGGTTCCCTTAGTAAAACCAGATGCTCCTCTAGTGGGAACGGGAATGGAAGCAGTTATCCCCCAAGCCCTAGGTCGAACAATAAGGGCTCGCCATAGCGGTCAAGTAATTTATGTTGACGCTACTCAAGTAGTGGTCAAAATTGATAACCCCAAGCAAATCGAAAAAGAAGACTTGTTTGATGATAATGTTGAAATTGCTCAAGGGAAAGAAACCTATTTTGTTAATAAGTTTATTAGAACATCTCCCTATGGGACTTGCTATTCTCAAAAACCAGCAGTTAATGTTGGCGACAAAGTTAAAGAGGGAGACTTGATTGTTGATGGTCCCTCCTGTGATGGCGGAGAACTAGCCTTAGGAAAAAACCTAACAATTGCTTACTGTTCTTTTGAAGGTTTGGGCTATGAGGACGGTATTGTTATTTCAGACAGAATAGTAAAAGAGGATCTTTTAACTTCAATTACTGTTAATGAATATATTGCTGAAGTGGCTGATACCAAACTGGGACCAGAAGAGCTAACTGCCGACATCCCCAATGTTGCCGAAGAGGAGTTGGCTAAATTAGGCGAAGACGGTGTAGTGGTAGTTGGTTCTCGTGTTAGAGCTAATGATATTTTGGTTGGAAAAATTGCCCCCAAGGGAGAAACCGAATTAACAGCCGAGGAAAGATTGCTTAGGGCCATTTTTGGAGAAAAAGCCCGAGAAGTTAGAGATACCTCCTTGAGGTTGCCCCATGGAGTTGAAGGAGTGGTAATTGATGTTCAAGTTTTAGATCGAGAAAAGGACGAAGAATTGTCCTCTGGTATTAGCAAAAAGGTTGTAGTCAGAGTGGCTCAAATGAGAAAAATTAAAGTTGGCGACAAATTATCTGGTCGCCACGGCAATAAGGGAATTATTTCTAAAATTGTTTCCGAAGCGGATATGCCCTTCTTGGATGATGGTACACCAGTAGATCTAATCATTTCTCCTTTGTCGGTTTTATCAAGAATGAATTTGGGACAGCTTTTAGAAGCTCATTTAGGACTAGCGGCCCATAGACTGGGTTATCGAGTGGCGATACCAGTATTTGAAAAATTTGATGAAAATTTTATGGCTCAAGAATTTAAGAAAGCTGGTCTTCCAAGCGATTATAAGCTAGTTCTTTATGATGGACGGACAGGAGATCCTTATGGAGAAAAAGCGGTGGTTGGTAATGCTTATATTTTAAAGCTAGTTCATATGGTTGAAGATAAAATTCATTCTCGATCGATTGGCCCTTATTCTTTGGTAACTCAACAGCCTCTGGGCGGAAAAGCACAAATGGGGGGGCAGCGATTTGGAGAGATGGAGGTTTGGGGATTGGAAGCTCATCAAGCCGCCCATACTCTTCAGGAGGTTTTGACTATTAAAAGCGATGACGTTGTTGGTCGAGCTAAGGCTTTTGAGGCGATTGTTAAGGGAACTCAAATTCCCCAGTCGCAAATTCCAGAGTCATTTAAAGTTTTGGTTTCTGAGTTGAAAAGCTTAGGACTAGCGGTGACTCCAGAGGGAACAATTAAAGAAGGGTTGGAAACAGAAGAAAAAACCCAAGAAACAGAAGAGGTTGTTTTCCCAAAAACTCAAGCACAAGAAAAAGAAGAAGAGAAAGCAAGCCATCCAGAAACAGAATAGCCTTTTTATCTTAATTTAAAAAAACAAACATGAATGATAAAAAAACAATAGCTTGCACTGCTAAGAGTTTTAATTTAAAATTAAGCTCTGGTTTTTAACTTTAAAACTTAAAATTTTTGAAAAAATAAAAATTTATGACTGACAAACGCGATTTTCATAATCAAGTCACTGACTTTGAGGCCTTAAAGGTAAAGCTAGCTTCACCAGAAGAAATTCGTTCCTGGTCTCACGGTGAAATAACTAAATCAGAAACTATTAACTATCGCACCCTAAAGCCAGAAAAAGACGGCTTGTTTTGTGAGAGAATTTTTGGACCGACTCGCGACTGGGAGTGTTATTGTGGAAAATATAAACACCGCCGCTATGATGGAGTGATTTGTGACAAGTGTGGAGTTGAGGTAACTAGATCTCGGGTTCGACGAGAACGAATGGGTCATATTGGTTTGGCCGCCCCCAGTGCCCATGTTTGGTATTTTAAGGGCTCCGTTTCGCCTCTTTCTATTTTATTTGGTGTTTCTAATAAATATTTGCAAAGAGTAATTTATTTTACTAATTATTTGATTATTGAAATTAACGAACAAAAAAGGAAAACGGTTTTAGCTAACCTAGGGCGGGATTATAAAAGCGAAATTGAGAAAACTCAACTATCTCAAAAACAGAAAGGCAAAGAAATAAAAATTGCTTCCCAAAAAGAAGAAATAGAGATCAAAAAACGCCTCAAAGATAAAGAGGCCCAAGAACTAGCTCTAGCAGAGTTAGAGTTAAGAACGAAAAGACAAATTCAACAAGTTCAGTTAGAACAGGAAAAACAAGAAAAAACCGTTAATCAGTTGTATCAATTTCTAGAAAAAAAGGTTAAAACAATGTCCTTTTTAGACTTTCTTTCCGAAGACGAGCATTTTACCCTAAACGATCATCAGGCTGGCGACTTCTTTACCGCCCGAATGGGTTCTGAGGCTCTGGTGGAAGCAATAAAAAAATTAAACTTAAAAGAAACCCTAAAAGACCTTAGAAAAGAAGCCGAACAAACTCGTAGTAAAACTAAACTGAAGAAACTTTATCAGCGCATTGCGCTAATTAGTGATCTCGTTGAGGCAAATATTGATCCAGTCTGGATGATATTAAATATTTTGCCTGTTTTGCCCCCTGATTTAAGACCAATGGTTCAATTAATTGGTGGTAAATTTGCCACTTCAGACCTTAACGACCTTTATCGTCGGGTTATTAATCGAAACAACAGGCTTAGCAATTTAATGGATATTGGGGCCCCAGAAATTATTTTACGTAACGAAAAGAGGATGCTTCAAGAAGCAGTTGACAATTTGATTGATTCTTCTCAGGTTCGTCGTCGCCAAGCCTCCTCTTACCGAGAACTAAGATCCTTGTCAGAGATGTTAAAAGGAAAGAAGGGTCGTTTTCGACAAAACTTATTGGGGAAAAGAGTTGATTATTCGGGACGCTCGGTTATTATTGTTGGGCCAAAACTAAAGCTTGACCAATGTGGACTTCCTAAGGAAATTGCCTTGGAAATGTTTAAGCCCTATGTTTTACATGAAATGATTATTCAGGGTTTGGCGCCCAACATTCGTTCCGCTAAAGTTGTTCTAGACCAGCGTTCTTCAGAGGTTTATGACGCTTTAGCTAAGGTAGTAGAAAATAAAGTAATTTTATTAAACAGAGCCCCTACTCTTCATAAGCTCTCAATCCAGGCTTTTTATCCAGTTTTAGTTGATGGTTTAGCAATTCAGCTCCACCCCTGTGTTTGCTCTGGCTTTAATGCTGATTTTGATGGAGACCAAATGGCGGCCCATTTGCCATTATCAGAAGATGCTCAAAAAGAAGCTGCTCAAAAAATGACGCCAGCTAGTAATTTATTGAAACCAGCTGATGGCTCTCCAATTTCTATTCCTAGCAGGAAAGAAATGGCCTTGGGAATTTATTATCTTACTACAATTGATCCTCAGGCCAAGGCTTATGAGAGTGTTTTAGATACAGAAGAAGCACTTCTGGTTTATCAGCGAGGTTTGTTAGGTTTACGTCAACCAGTAATTATTTGGCAAGAAGGCCAAAGAATCACCACCAGCATTGGCAGAATTATTTTTAATCAGATCTTGCCTGAGAGCATTGGTTTTGTTAATGAAAACATTGATTCTGGTGTTTTAAAGAACATTTTCGATCGTCTTCTTGGTGAAAAAGACACAAATACGGTGGTCGAAACAATTGATCGAGTAAAAGATTTGGGCTTTTGGGCGGGAACAGTTTCTGGTTTATCGGTAGGGGTGAACGATATTTTGCTTTATCCAAATAAAAAAGAAGTTATCGCTCAAGCAGAAAAAAGAGTTTTGGGAGTAGACCAAAGCTTCGAGCAAGGATTAATTACCAAAAAAGAAAAGGAAAGACTTATTCAGCAAATTTGGATTGAAACTACAGAAGAATTGGCTGACAAAACTTGGGAATTATTCGATGAAACCTCTTCAGTGAGATTAATTATCGATGCTAAGGTTTCTCGGGCCTCTCGAGATCAAGTAAAGCAGCTTTCGGCAATGCGAGGACTCTTGGTTGATCCAACGGGAAACATTGTGCCAATGCCGACTAAGTCTAATTTTCGAGAAGGTTTGTCTGGTTTTGAATATATTACCTCGGCTCGAGGGTCTAGAAAAGGATTAACAGATACGGCTCTTAAAACGGCAGACGCTGGTTATTTAACGAGAAGGTTGGTTGACGCCACTCACGACATGTTGGTTCGGGAAGAAGACTGTGGAACAAAGAAAGGTATTGTTGTTAGTCGTCAAGGAACTAGGGGCGAGAAGTTTGACTCGAGAATCTTGGGCCGAGTTTTGGCCGAAGCAGTCAAAAGGGGTAATAAAGTTTTATTAAAACGAGGCGAAACGATTAACGAAGAAAAGGTGTCTCTTTTTAATAAAGAAAACATTGATCAAGTTGTGGTTCGCTCAGCCCTAACCTGTCAAACACCATATGGTGTTTGTATTAATTGCTATGGTTGGGATTTTTCTAGTCGTCGCCTAGCCACTCTTGGAACTCCAGTTGGAATTTTGGCGGCCCAATCTATTGGCGAGCCAGGAACTCAATTAACAATGAGAACCAAGCACTCAGGGGGTGTAATTGGAATTGATGTTACCCAAGGGCTACCACGAGTAGAAGAGCTTTTTGAGATAAGAATGCCCAAATCTATGTCGCCGATTGCAGAAATTAATGGCAAGGTAACAATTAAAGATCGAGAGGGTGGTTATTTGGTGGTAATAACAAATGATAGCGAAAGTCGCGAATACTATGTTCCAGCGATATTAGAATTAAGAGTTAAAAAGGGAGAAGACGTTTTGGTGGGAACACAATTGGCCAGTGGCGCCCTTGACATTGAGGATGTTTTGAGGGTTAAGGGTCGAGAAGCGGCCCAGAATTATCTTTTGGCTGAAATTCAGGCTGTTTATGAATCTCAAGGGATTGGAATTAACGATCGCCACTTTGAGGTTATTATTCGGAAAATGTCCAGTAAAGTTCAGGTTCTTTCCGCTGGCGATACCGATATGATTATTGACAGCGGGGTTGATTGGGAAGTTTTTCGAGCTGAAAACAGAAAGGCTCGGAACAATGGCGGGAGAATAGCCAGAGGAAAAAGAACCCTTTTGGGTATTAGCAGGACTGCCCTAACAACTAACTCTTGGTTGTCGGCTGCTTCTTTTCAAACAACAACCAATGTTTTAACCGACTCTTCTCTTAAGGGCAAGATTGATCCTCTAATCGGCCTTAAGGAAAATGTCATTATTGGTCGTTTAATTCCTGTTACTGCAGAAAGAGCCAAAATTAACGAGGATTGGTTAGACTTTTAAGCTTGGGGTGATATAATAATTGACGATCAAGATTAATTTTTTTGCGCTTAATTCTTTAAACAAAGACACATTTTAAATAATTTATTAAATTGAAATTATTTTTATTAATATTTTTTTGATTTTTTAATATGCCTACTATTTCACAATTAGTTAAAAAAAACCGGCGGCAAAAAAAGAAAACGATTAAAACTACGGCTTTGCGTGGTTCTTTTAATGCTGCCAAAAGACGAATGGCAAAAACAATTAATCCTCAAAAACGAGGCGTGGTTTTACAAACAAAAACAATCACCCCAAGGAGACCAAACTCGGCTTTAAGAAAGGTGGCCCGAGTCAGACTGTCTAATGGGCAGGAAATTACTGCCTATATTCCTGGTGAAGGACACAATATTGTTGAGCATGCCCGAATTTTAATTCGAGGTGGTCGAGTCAAAGACCTCCCAGGAATAAAATATCATATTGTTCGGGGCAAATATGATGTTGAGGGTGTAGTTGATCGGAAAACTTCTCGAAGCAAATATGGGGCAAAAATGCCACAAGAAAAATAATTAATTAATTTTTAACTTACTAAAATGCGAGGAAAAAAAGCAAAAATAAGAACCATCAAGGCTGATCCAAAATTTGACAGTCTTTTAGTTGCCAAGGTGATCAATCAAGCAATGCTTTCGGGCAAAAAAACTATAGCCCAGAAACATGTTTATTGGGCGCTTGAAGAGGCCGGCAAGAAGGTTGAAAAAGAACCCTTAGCAACTCTAGAGGCAGCAATTGATAATATTAAACCTCAAATGGAAGTCCGCCCACGCAGAATTGGTGGAGCAGCCTATCAAATTCCAGTGCCAGTCTCGGTTCGTCGACAAATTTCTTTAGCAATTCGCTGGTTGATTGATGCAGCCAGGACTCGACCCAACAAAGAATATCACACTTTTGCTGAAAAGTTGGCGGCAGAACTAGTTGATGCTATTAGAAATGAAGGCTTGGCAATTAAGAAAAAAGAAGATACTCGTAAAATGGCCGAAGCCAACAAGGCTTTCAGCCACTTTAAGTGGTAAAAAACCATTTAGGATTCTAAAAACCCATAAGTTTTAAATAAACTCACAAAAACTTTAAAAACTTTAAAAAGTTCTTCAAGTTGATGTTATAGCTAGCGTTTTTAGACTTTATTAATATTTTTAACTAAAAAAAATGAATCAAACCACGAAAATAGATGATCGCGAGACTTCTTTGGGCCAGATTAGAAATATTGGTATTATTGCTCACATTGATGCCGGAAAAACGACCACCACTGAACGAATTCTTTACTACACTGGTAAAACCTATAAAATTGGCGATATTGATGAGGGAGACACCCAAATGGACTGGATGGATCAGGAAAAAGAACGGGGAATTACTATTCAATCAGCGGCAACAACCACCTTTTGGAAGAACCACCGCATTAATGTTATTGACACTCCTGGTCATGTTGATTTTACAGCGGAAGTAGAGCGATCTCTAAGGGTTTTAGATGGAGCGGTAATGGTTTTTGATGCCGAAGAGGGGGTCCAGGCTCAATCAGAAACGGTTTGGCGACAGGCTGATCGCTATCAAGTTCCTCGAATTTGTTTTTTAAACAAAATGGATAAACTGGGAGCAGATTTTGAAGGTTCGGTGGCAATGATCGAAGAAAGGTTAGCAACAAAACTAGCCATTATTGCTCTTCCAATTGGCAAAGAACAGTCTTTTAAGGGCATTGTTCATGTTTTAGAGGAAAAGGCCTATGTTTGGGAAGAAGACAAGCTGGGGGCAAAGATCAAAGAAATTCCTGTTCCAGACGATTTAGTCAAAAAACTAGCTCAGGCCCGAACCAAGTTAACTGAATTAATTGCTGGTGAAGACGAGATTTTAATGGAAAAATTTTTAGCTGATGAAAAAATTACCACCCAGGATTTAATGGCGGGAATTCGTCGAGCAACCATTGCCAACAAGGTAGTGCCATTGTATTGTGGCAGTTCATTACGAAACAAGGCGGTTCAACCTGTTATTGATGGAGTGGTCGATTTTCTTCCTTCACCTCTGGATGTTCCTCCAATAATTGGTCACCATCCTGTTTCTGGAGAAGAGATCATCAAGCAGCCAGACAACAAAGAGTCACTCTGTGCTCTTGCTTTTAAAATTCAAACAGATCCCCATGTTGGTAAGTTAACTTATTTGCGGATTTATTCTGGAGTTCTTTCGGCTGGATCGGCTGTTTTTAACGCCAATACCAGAAATAGCGAAAGAATTGGTCGGTTATTATTAATGCACGCCAATAAGAGAGAGGAAATTAACGAGGCCTTTACGGGAGAGATTGTGGCGGTGATTGGACTAGATAATGTCAAAACGGGAAACACCCTTTGTTCTAAAGATAAGCCAATTTTATTAGAGGCAATTTCTTTTCCTGAGCCAGTAATTTCTTTGGCGATTGAACCTGAAGCCAGAGCTGATCAAGAAAAATTGGCTCAAGCTCTCGGAAGATTGTCTGATGAAGATCCTACCTTTAGAGTGAAAACCAATCAAGAAACAGGTCAAACTCTAATTTCTGGTATGGGAGAATTACATTTGGAAATTCTAGTAGAGCGATTACGCCGAGAATTTGGTTTAAAAGTTAGAACTGGTAGCCCACAAATTGCTTACCGAGAAACAATTTCTGCTATCGAAATCGCCGAAGGAAAATATGTTCGCCAGTCAGGAGGAAGGGGGCAATATGGACACTGTCTGTTGAGAATTGAACCCAAGGGGCGAGGCGAAGGGTTTGAGTTTGTTTCTGAAATCAAGGGAGGGCGAATTCCAGCGGAATTTATTCCAGCTATTCAAAAAGGGGTTGTTGAAGCAATGGAAAAGGGAGTTGTTGCTGGCTATCCCTTGGTTGATATGAAGGTAGTGGTTTATGATGGTTCTTTTCATGATGTTGACTCTTCAGAAATGGCATTTAAAATTGCCGGATCAATTGCATTACAAGCAGCCACCAAGAAAGCCGAACCCAAAGTTTTAGAACCAATAATGAAACTAGAAGTTACTTGCCCAGAAGAGTTTATGGGCCAAGTCATTGGCGACATTTCTTCTCGACGAGGGCAGGTTGGTGGTAGCAGAGCAAGGGGCAACACTAGGGTAATTGATGCCGAAGTTCCCTTGGCCCAGTTGTCAGGATATGCTACCGCCGTTCGTAACATTACTGGAGGCAGATCCTCTTTTTATATGGAACCTTCTCATTATCAGGAGTTACCAAGAAATGTTCAAGAAGATTTGGTCGCTAAAATAAGAGGAGAAGAAAAAGAAAATTAAGCCAATTTTTGGCTAGTAAGCAAGATTTTGCCAGAAAAAATTAAAGTGTATTTTCCTCTTGCAAAAAGAAAAAGAGTCTGATATATTAAAAAACAGCTTAAAAAGTAAGATTTTTAATTTGCTAAATAAGGATTAAAATAAACATATGGCCGAACAGAAATTTGAACGAACAAAACCCCATTTAAATATTGGTACCATTGGTCACGTTGATCATGGTAAAACTACGCTAACCGCAGCGATTACTAAGGTTTTATCTGCTCAACCTGGTAATCCCACTCAATCTTTTGACTTTAATCAAATTGATAAAGCCCCAGAAGAGCAAGAAAGAGGGATCACAATTGATATTTCTCACATTGAGTATGAAACTGAAAAAAGACACTATGCTCATATAGATTGTCCAGGTCACGCTGACTTTGTTAAAAATATGATTACTGGGGCAGCCCAAATGGATGGGGCTATTTTGGTTGTTTCTGCCGCTGATGGTCCGATGCCACAGACAAGAGAGCACATTTTATTGGCTCGCCAAGTTAATGTTCCCTCGGTGGTTGTTTTCTTGAATAAAGTTGATCTAGTTGATGACGAAGAACTAATTGATTTAGTTGAAGTTGAGGTTCGCGAACTGTTAAACAAGTATAAGTTTGATGGGGACAATACTCCAATCATTCGAGGATCAGCCCTAAAAGCTCTAGAAACCGCAGGGAAAGATGAGAAATGGGCTAAGCCAATTTTAGATTTAATGAAAGCTGTTGATGAAAATATTACTGAACCAAAGAGAGAAGTTGATAAGCCTTTCTTGATGTCGGTAGAAGATGTTTTTTCTATTAAAGGTCGCGGAACAGTGGTTACTGGTCGAGTTGAGCGTGGTGTTCTCAAGGTTAACGAAGAAATTGAGATTGTTGGGCTTCGCGATACCAAGAAGACTGTTGTTACGGGCATTGAAATGTTTAGAAAGAGCTTAGACGAAGCCAGAGCAGGAGATAATGTTGGGATTTTGCTACGAGGAGTGGAAAAAGAAGATGTTGAACGGGGACAAGTGCTTTGTAAGGCCAAGTCGATTACTCCTCACACCGAGTTTGAAGCAGAGATTTATATTCTTACCAAAGAAGAAGGGGGTCGCCATACTCCATTTTTCACCGGATATCGACCTCAGTTTTATCTTGGCACCACTGATGTTACTGGTGAGGCAACCTTAGCTGAAGGAACAGAAATGGTAATGCCAGGAGACAATGTTAATGTTAAGGTAAAGTTGATTACTCCGATCGCCATTGAAGAAGGTTTGCGATTTGCTATTCGTGAGGGTGGCAAAACTGTTGGTGCCGGAGTAGTAACTAAAGTAATTAAATAATCTTCTTGATAATTTAACTACTTAAAGGAATTCTCCCTGGGCCCCAACTTCTAAAGAAGCCAAGAACAACAGATTTTTTGATTGAGGTTTATTGGTTTAATTGAAAAATTAAAAAAATTATTTTTTTTTAGCTCTTTTATATGGCTGATTTGCGAGTTAGGATTCGTTTAAAAGCTTATGATCATCGGGTTATTGATGAGGCGGCAGCAAAAATTGTTGAAACCGCCCTTTTAACGGGAGCTAAAGTAGCGGGGCCAATTCCTCTGCCCACGCAAAGAAAATTATTTTCCGTTTTAAAAGCTCCCAATATTGACAAGAACGCCCAGACCCACTATGAAATGATTCTTCACAAACGCTTAGTTGATATTCTCGAGCCAACCAATAAAACCATTGACTCTTTGCAACACCTTGATCTCCCCGCTGGAGTTGATATTGAGATCAAAATGTAACTTCTGTTAAAACAATAATATCCTAGTTTCAGTTGTTTTAAACTTGATTTTTTTAATTGATAATTTCTTTAATTAAAGATTATTTTTCTTGAGTAGCCTGAAAAATTTTCCCTCTATAAACAATATTTCAGAAGGAAAGCAAGGCTCTCTTCTAATTGATTAGATTTTGTCCTTATGATAGAATTAAGCTTGTCCTAAATAATAAAGGATGTGTTTTTTTAATTGGAGGCAATTTTAATGACTGTTTGGCTTGTCAATTTTTTTCGAAGGCCGAAAATAATGGGTTAAGGGAAAGTTACCCACAGTTTTAAGTATTAGAAGAGCCTCATCAGTGGGCTCTTTTTTTATTATTAGGTTTATTTTCAAAACAAAAAAAACACTTTAATTTTAAAGAGGTTATTTTTAGGGTGAATGGATAATGTTTTTAAAGGTTTTAGAAAGATAAAAAAATAAATTATTAATAAAGTTACGATAGTTTTATGATTTCTGGCTTAATTGGTAAAAAAATTCAAATGGAGCAAGACTTTGCCGAAGATGGGAAAGTTATCCCCCTAACGCTTATTGAACTTGGTCCCTGCTGGATAATTCAACTCAAAAAAGAGGAAACTGACGGGTACACAGCAATAAAAATAGCTTTTGGTCAAGGAAAAGGGAAATACAAGAAGAAACCAACTCTTGGTGAGGCCCAAAAGGCTAAGCTTAATTTTGCCCCAGAGAAAATTATTGAAATTAGAGGTGACTTTAGTGATGATCTTAAGCTTGGGCAAGAAATAACCCTAGATCAGGTTTTTGCTCAGGGAGACAAAGTGATGGTTTCGGGGACCTCTAAAGGAAGAGGTTTTGCTGGAGTGATAAAAAGATGGGGATTTCATGGTGGACCTCAGACCCACGGACAGTCAGATCGACTTCGAGCCCCTGGCTCAATTAGCCAAGGCACCAATCCAGGAAGAGTTCATAAAGGCAAGAAAATGCCTGGACACTTTGGTGTTGACAAAGTAACGCTCAAAAATTTAGTGGTTTTTAAAATTAATAAAGAAAAGAATCAGCTTTATTTATCTGGAGCAGTGCCAGGGCCAAGAGGGGGATACTTAGTGGTTAGAAAAATATAATTTAAAAACAAAACCAAAAGCAACTAATCAAATGAATTTAATAAAAACACAAAAAAAAGTTTAATTTACATTTTTAATAGCAATGAAAGTTATAATTTACGACAAAGACGGTCAGAAGACGGAAAAGTCAATGCTTTTGCCCAAGGAAATTTTTGAGGCAAAGATTAATCTGCCCCTAATAGCCCAAGCCGTGAGAGTTTTTTTGGCAAACCAACGCAAAGCATCTCCTAAGACCAAAAATAGAGGGGAGGTAATTGGGTCAACTAGGAAAATTTGGCGACAAAAGGGTACTGGCAGGGCTAGACACGGAGACAATAAAGCCCCAATTTTTGTTGGCGGAGGCAAGGCCCATGGTCCGGTGGGGACAAAGCAAAGATTAATGATATCTAAAAAAATGAAGCAAGCAGCCCTAAGGTCTGTTTTATCGGCTAGGGCTAAAGAAGAGTCGATCTTTGTTGTTGATGACTTGGAAAAAATTACCCCCAAAACTAAACAGGCAGCCAAATTTATTAACAATTTAGGAATTGGCAATAAAAAAGCCACTCTTTATTTAGCCAAAAAAGACGAGAATGTTCTTCGAGCGTTTAGAAACCTATCCAGAGTTAATGTTGATTTAGCTAACAAACTTAATGTTTATCAAGCCTTATCGTCAGGGAAAATAATTCTAACCAAAGAAGCAATTGATGTTTTAAAAAAGAGACTATGAGATTAACTGATGTTATTAAGAAACCATTAGTAAGTGAAAAATCGATGAAGATGGCGGAGAGTAATTGCTATACTTTTATTGTTGACAGAGAAGCTTCTAAAGACCAAATTAAGCAAGCAGTAGAAACTGTTTTTGGAGTTAAGGTTATTGGGGTAAAGACCGTAATTATCAAGCAAAAAACAAGAAGACTATCTAATCGACGAAGAGTTTTATCAGCACCGATAAAAAAAGCAACCATAAAACTCAAAGAGGGAGAAAAATTAAAGATTTACGAGAATTAACACTAAATCTTAAGCTGAAGATTTTAATAATTTTTAATTATTTAAACTAAAAATAAATAATTTACAATTTTTGTTTATGAAAAATATTAGAAAAGGATTAACCAAAGCGACAAAAAGTCAGGCCGGAAGATCAAATGGTCGAGTGACAGTTCGCCATCGTGGTGGTGGGGAAAAGCGGCGAATTAGAAAAATTGATTGGAAAAGAGATAAGTTCAATATTCCTGGAAAAGTAGAGGCAATTGAATATGACCCTTTTCGTAGTGCTGATTTAGCTTTAATTTTGTATGCTGATGGAGAGCGACGCTATATTTTGGCTACTAAAAACATGAAGCCAGGTTTTTCGATTATGAGTGGAGATCAGGCCCCAATAAAAGAAGGTACTGCGATTGCTTTAGATAAAGTTCCAGTAGGAACACCAATTCATTCTATTGAATTAAAGCCAGCCAGAGGAGGACAGCTGGTTAGAGGGGCTGGAACTATGGCAACAATTACGGCTAAAGAGGGGGGAATGGCCCATGTTCGTCTTCCCTCTGGTGAATTAAGAAAAATTTCTCTTAACTGTCAGGCTACTATTGGTCAAGTGGGGAACGAAGCTCATTCTTTGAAAAAGATGACTAAGGCTGGTCAAAAAAGACATAAAGGAATTAGGCCAACTGTTCGAGGAGTGGCTCAGCATCCAGGGTCTCATCCCCATGGTGGTGGCGAAGGGAGATCGGGGATTGGTATGTCTTCACCCAAAACTCCTTGGGGAAAGAAAGCTTTAGGTAAAAAAACTAGAAAAAAAACTAAATATAGCGATAGAAATATTTTAATGAGAAGAAGAACTAGGGCTCAGAAGAAAAACAAACAAAAATAAATAAAAAAACATAACTTAACTTAAAGTTAAACAGAAAGACAATTGTTTGTTATAATAGAGCAGATTTAAATTTAAATAAGTTTCAATTATTAAGCAGTAAAAAACTAAAAATTTAATTTTATTTATGTCCCGATCATTAAAAAAAGGTCCATACATTGACGAAAAGCTTTTAATAAAGCTAGCTAAGGGTCAAAAAGAACCGATCAAAACTTGGGCGAGGAATTCTCAAATTCCACCTCAATTTGTTGGCCATCGATTTGCGGTTCATAATGGTCGTATTTTTATTGAAATGTTTATTTCTGAAGATATGGTTGGCCATCGTCTAGGAGAGTTTGCTCCCGCCAGGACTTTTAGGGGTCATGGACGAATGGTTAAGCGAACAACAGAAAAAACATAAAAACAAGAGATCGAAAATTAAGAGAATAAAAATTATTTTTAATTTAAAGAATTATGATTCAAGTTAGAGCAGAAGGAAAAAACCTACCAATATCACCAAGAAAACTAAGATTGATAGCCAAAATGGTTCGAGGCAAAGAGCTTTCGGAGGCCTTAGTTTGGCTAAATCATCTTCCCCAAAAAGGGGCCAAGATTTTACAAAAAGTAGTTAGCTCGGCATCAGCCAATGCAGTTAATAATTTTAAATTAGACAAAAAGAACCTGTTTATTAGTCAAGTAATAGTTGATGAGGGGATACGTCATAAAAGACTAGACTATTCTCATGGAGCCCGCTTTAATGGCGGAATGATTAAAAGAAGATTGTCTCGCTTAAGAGTGATCCTAGAAGAAAAAGAAGAAAAAACAAAGAACGATAAAGATAAAAAAATGGAGAGCAAAACCCCAAAGGCTATCGACAAAGATGATAAAAAAAGCCCAAAATTAAAATCTAAAAATCTAAAATTAAAAACAAAGACCAAGGTTTAAAAAAAACTTTCATTCATTTTTTTATTTAAAAAAATCTTTATGGGTCAAAAAGTTAATCCATTCGCTTATAGACTGGCTGCTGGAGGGAGCTGGAGTTCGTCTTGGGCGATTAGTGATGAAAAACTATATCGAAGTCGTTTATTGGAAGATGTCAAGATTAGAATCTTCTTGCGCAACAAGCTCCAAACGGCAGGATTAGTGGCGATTAATATTGAGCGCTCATTCAATCGAATGAAAATTGTTCTTTTAGCCACTAGGCCGGGTGTAGTTATTGGTAGAGGAGGGAAGAACCTAGAAGCTTTAAAGAATGAACTTTGCCAGCTCGTTTCTTTAGATCAACCGCAAAAAAACCTAGAAATCAGAATAGAAGAGGTTAAAGAGCCGAACTTATCAGCTGTTTTTGTTGCCCAAAGAATTGCGGAACAATTAGAAAATCGAATGCCTCACCGAAGGGTTATGAGACGAGAGTTGGAACAAGTAATTAACGCTGGAGCAGAAGGAATTAAGGTGCGACTTGCTGGTCGTGTTGATGGTGCCAAGATTGCCCGAGTTGAAAAGTATTCTCAAGGCAAGGTTCCTACCAGTACGATTAGGGCTAACATTGATTATGCTGAGCGACCAGCTCTGACTAGAAAGGGCTATATTGGAGTAAAAGTGTGGATTTATAAAGGTTAATAATTAAAAAACATAAAGAATTATGGTTATTCCCAAAAGAGTTAAGTATCGTAAACAATTTAGAGGGTCAATGAAGGGACAGTCTAGTCGAGGACATCAGGTTGCTTTTGGAGAACACGGACTGAAAGCTCTTGGCTGTGGATGGTTAACTGAGCGCCAACTAGAAGCGGCTCGTCAGGCAATTGTTCATGCCACCAAGAGAGAGGGAAGAGTTTGGATTAGAGTGGTTAACGACAAGCCAATTACTACTAAAACTGCAGGGGCCACGATGGGTGGCGGTAAGGGAGACATTCAGGCTCATGTTGCGGTTATTCGCCCAGGTCGAATTATCTTTGAGCTAGGGGGAATAAGCGATGATTTAGCCAAAGGAGCGTTAAGATTAGCCGGTCACAAGTTGCCTTTTAAAACTAAAATTGTTAGTAAAGAGTTTTAATTAAGAAAACAAATTATGAAAAAAGATCAAAAAGAAAAAATCAATCAGGCGTCTTTACTAGAATTAGAAAAAGAACTGATTAAAGAAACCCAAGACCTAGCCAAACTAATGATTGACAAAAGCTTAGCTAAGCTAAAGAATACTTGTCAGGTTCGCGAATTAAAACATAAAATTGCTTTTCTTAAAACCAGAATAAGCCAGAAAAAATTTTCAAAAACAAACAATGATTAAAAAAGCTAAAACTTTAGTTGGGGTGGTAATTAGCAAGCCGTCCCTAAAAACGGTAAAAGTGCTAGTGGAAACGGCCGCCTCTTATCCAAAACACGGGAAAATTTTTATTAGAAGAAAAAAACATTTGGTTCATGATGAGAGAGAGATAAGCAAGGTCGATGATAAGGTTATTATTGTTTCTAGTCGACCAATTAGCAAGCAAAAAAGCTTTGTGGTCAAGGAGGTTATCAAATGATTCAAATAAGAACAATTTTAGCGGTAGCTGATAATAGTGGGGCAAAAGAATTGCGAGTAGTTCAGCTTCCTGGTTTTTCTAGAAAACATGTGGCTAATCTTGGTGGGGTAGTAAAGGCAACCGTAACAGAAGCAATTCCAACTGGTCAGGTTAAAAAAGGTGACAAGGTTGATGTTTTAATTGTTAGAACCAAAAAAGAAACCAGAAGAAGCGATGGAAGCTACATTCGTTTTGGAGATAATGCTGGAGTTGTAATCTCCTCTGCTGGGTTGCCCTTGGGTTCGCGAATTTTTGGACCGATTGCTCGAGAAATTAAAGAAGCTGGTTACAACAAAATTGCTTCGTTGGCAAAAGAGGTAGTTTAAAAAAAATAAATATAGTCTATGAAAATAAAAAAGGGCGATAAAATTAAAATTATAGCTGGAAAAGACAGGGGCCGAGAAGGGGTGGTTGATCAGGTTTTGCCTAAAGAAAAAGCAGTGGTTATTCCTGGTCTAAATATTTATAAAAAAGCAATTCGACCCAAAAAAGAACAAGATAAGGGTGGTATTGTTGATGTAGCCAGACCATTGGCTGTTGCCAAGGTAATGCTGCTTTGTCCCAAATGCCATCAGCCAACCAGAGTTGGTTATCAGATTTCTGGACAAAATACTAAAGATCAAGAAAAAATAAGAATTTGTAAAAAATGCCGCGAGGCGATTTAATTATGGATAATTTTTGGCAAAGATATCAAAAACAAATAGTGCCAGTTTTGGCCAAAGAGTTAGGCTTGGAGAATAAGATGGCAGTTCTTAAGGTAGTTAAGGTGGTTGTTAACATGGGAATAGCGGCTGACAACGAAAACAAAGAAGCTCTTGAAAAAGCCAAAGAAAGTCTAGCCTTAATTACAGGACAGAAGCCACGAGTTAATTTAGCCAAGAAATCAATTTCTGGATTTTCTCTGAGAAAAGGAGCCCCCATTGGACTAAGTGTTACCCTAAGAAAGAAACGATTAGGTGACTTTTTGGATAAATTGTTCAAATTAGTTTTACCTCAAGTGAAAGATTTTAGAGGACTGTCTTTAAATAGTTTTGACGGACAGGGCAATTATACTCTTGGACTAAGAGAGAACACTCTTTTTCCTGAACTTGATTATGATAAAATAGATCGGCCTCGAAGCCTAGAAATAACCATTGTTACTAATAGCAGAAGTGACGAAGAGGCCAGAAAGCTTTTAGAGGCGATAGGGGCACCATTTGAAAAAAAGCAATAAAATGGCTAAAAAATCAAAAATAATTAGAGAAAAAAAAGTTTTGCTTAAAATTCGTTATCGAAATCGCTGTCAGCTTTGTGGCCGACCCCGAGGTTATTTGCGTCAATTTGGCCTGTGTCGGCTTTGTTTTAGACGATTAGCCGACAAAGGCGAGGTCCCAGGAGTGAAGAAAGCCTCGTGGTAAATAGAGTTGAAAAACAAAATTAAAAGTTAAAAAAATAAAACAAAAATGAGTCAAGATACAATTGCTGATTTATTATCTAGCTTGAGAAATGCCTACGCATTAAGAAAGAATGAAATTAAGGCTCCTTTTTCTCAATTTAACCTAAATTTATCTGGAATCTTAGTTAAAGCAGGATATTTATCTGGGGTTGACAGAGTTTCTGTTAGAAAGGGTGTGGAGGAATTGGTGATTAAGCTTAATCGAACTAAGGAAAAAAGTAAAATGATTAACAATGTTTGTCGATTATCTAAGCTGGGGACTCGACAGTATTCTTCAGTTGAAGATTTGGCTTACCACAATCGACGACTAGGAATAGTGATTGTTTCTACCTCTAAGGGGCTAATGACTACTAAGGAAGCGATCAAAAATGGTTTGGGTGGAGAGCTTATTTGTCGAGTGTGGTAAAAGAAGACCTTAAGCTATTAAATTGATTAAAACAACTAGAGATTAACCTAAAAAAAATGTCTAGAATAGGCAAAAAACCAATTCCATTATCGGAGAACGTTAAAGTGACAATTGAAGGAAGCAGAGTGATTGTTGAAGGACCAAAAGGAACCCTGTCTTTGACTATTCCTTTGGGGTTGAAGATATCTCAACGAGAAGAAATACTATTAGTAGAAAGAAAAGAACAAAGCAGTGAGGGGGGGGCAATATATGGTGTTACTCGTCAATTACTGGCTAATATGGTTCGGGGAGTTGCCGAAGAATGGACTAAAAAATTACAAGTGCTGGGGACTGGCTATTTAGTTCAACCGAAAGACGGAGGATTAAGCTTGTCCTTGGGCTTATCTCATCAAGTTGATTTTCCTGCTCCCGAGGGAATTCATTTTGAAGTTGAAGGAGATGTTTTGACGGTCATTGGGGCTGATCGGCAAGCGGTTGGTCGAATTGCTCGTCAAATTCGCTCTTTGCGCCCCCCTGACGCCTACAAAGGAAAGGGGATTCGTTATTTTGGCGAAGAAATCAAGCTTAAGGCGGGTAAGGCAGCCAAGGTTGGCGAAGGGGGAGCAAAATAAAGAGGAAACTTGGTTGGGTTAATTATTTTTAATATGTTTAGAATATTTTTATGAATGATAAAATAAGCAAGCAACAAAAAAGACGGATTCGAGTTAGGGGAAAAATTTTTGGAACAAGCGATCGGCCTAGGCTCTCAGTATATCGGTCTAACCGCTATATTAGCGTTCAAATAATTGATGACTCTAAAAGAAAAACGCTGGTTGGTTTAAGCGAGAAATCTCTTTTACTTGAGGGTTCGGTTTTACCAATGGAAAGGGCAAGGCTTTTAGGTGAGAAATTAGCTCAAGAAGCAAAAACCAAAAAAATTAATAAAGTTGTTTTTGATCGAGGTTCGTATCGATTCCATGGTCGAGTTAAGGCCTTAGCTCAAGGAGCAAGGGATGGCGGTTTAAGTTTTTAATAAAAAAATTATGATTGACAATAAAAAAAAGTTTAATCCAAGAGAAAGAGAAGACGAAGTTTACAATCGAATTATTGAAATTAAGAGGGTATCTAAGAAAACTAAGGGGGGCAACACCATTTCTTTTACTGCTTTAATCGTCGTTGGTAATCGTGAGAACGAGGTTGGGGTTGCCTTAGGCAGAGGGCTCGATGTTTTATCAGCAATTAATAAAGCCAAGGCAAGAGCCCAGAAAAATACTTTTTTGGTTCCAATGAGGGGAAAAACCATTCCACATGATATTCAGGTTAAATATGGAGCTGCCCGAGTATTATTAAAGCCCGCTCCCCCCGGTAGTGGCATTATTGCTAGCCAATCAATCAAACTGGTAATGGAGGCGGCTGGATATCAGGATTTATCGGTAAAAATATTAGGAGCTAACAACAAAACAACAAACGTTAATGCCGTGATTGAGGCACTTAAAAAACTAAAAGCTTATGACAACTAGTAAAGATAGTAATTCTTCATTGTTGAGCGATTTTCCTAAAACAACTAGTCGGACCAAGAAGCGAATTGGTCGAGGCTATGGTTCGGGCAAGGGGGGGCATACTGTTGGCAGAGGAGCCAAGGGTTTAAGAGCCAGAAGCAAAAGACATATTTTATTTGAAGGTAGAAAAGTGCAAAAGTCGCTGCTACGGCGAACCCCTCTTTTGAGAGGAAAAGGAAAGCTGAAATCTTGGCAAAATAAACCAACCCTAATCGGCTTAGAAAAGCTTAATGTCTTTCAAGCAGGATCGACAGTTGATCAAGATAAACTAGTTAAGGAAGGTTTAATTGATCAAAAAACTGCCCAAGAAAAAGCGATTAAAATTTTGGCTAAAGGAAAACTAAGCAGGGCTCTTAAAATTGCCCTCCCGGTATCCAAAGGAGCAAAGAAAATGATTGAAGAAGCAGGGGGAGAGGTTATTGTTAAAACCCCTGTCTCCTAGTTTCTTAAACGGTCATTAAGATTTAGACAGGTTAAACGACAACAGGGGCTGTTTTGTGTTCCCTGTCTTGTTTTTTGTTTATCTGAAGTGATACTATAAAAAAAGAAACTAATTTGTGAACTCTTTTATTAAAAAATAAGGCTTTTATTCTGATTGGAGAAAAAAAATAATCCTTCGGACTTAGTTGTTTTTATTTTATAGAAGGATAGCGACCAAAAACGCTTCAAGAAGGGCAATTGCCAAAAAGATAACACCGAGGTTGTGATCGGTTTTTTTATTGAAAACTATTTAAGCAGTGCTGAAGAAACTCATTGAAAAAATAAAGCCTCTCTGGCAAGTTAAGCAGGTTCGTAGCAAAATTCTTTTTACTCTTTTTATTTTAGCTATTTTGCGACTTCTTGCCCATATTCCTGTTCCTGGTGTCAACATTAGTGTTTTGGAACAAATATTCTTAGGCAATCAGTTTTTGGGATTATTAGATATTTTTTCTGGCGGAAGTTTGTCTAATTTTTCTGTTATTGCTTTGGGGTTAGGCCCCTATATTAATGCTTCAATTATTTTTCAGCTTTTAGCCTTTGTTTTTCCCTATTTTGAAAATTTATCCAAAGAAGGAGAATCTGGAAGAGAAAAAATAGAGTTTTATACTAAAATAGCCACATTTCCCCTAGCCATTTTTCAAGGGTTAGGGATTTATGCTTTATTAAGAAATCAAAATATTATTATTGGTTTGGGCATTTTGGAATTAGTTTCTTTTATAGTTGTTCTTACAGGAGGGGCTTTTTTATTAGTTTGGCTAGGAAGTTTAGTTTCAGACTATGGGGTTGGCAATGGCATTTCTTTGTTAATTTTTGCTGGCATCATTAGTCAAATGCCCCAAGGATTTGCTCAAGTTTTGGCAATTGGTCAAGGAGCTTTTAACTTGATTTTATTTTTAGCCCTAAGTTTATTAGTGATAATGGCAGTGGTTTCGGTTGCCGAAGCGGCAAGAAGAATTCCAATCCAGTATGCTAAGCGAACTAGTGGTCAGAAGATGTCTGGTGGTGGCTCAACCTATCTTCCTTTTAAATTAAATCAGGCTGGGGTAATTCCGATTATTTTTGCCGTTTCTTTGGTTTTATTACCGTCAATGCTGGGACAGTTTCTGGCTGGATCAGGAAACCAAACTATCAGTTCTTTAGCGGTTCAACTGGCCAATGCCTTTGCTCCCAATGGTGTTGTTTATAACTTAACTTATTTTTTAATGGTAATTTTGTTTACTTTTTTTTACACAATGATTGTTTTTAATCCAGAAAAGATTGCAGAAGAGCTTAAAAAGTCCGGTGGCTTTATTCCAGGGATTAGGCCTGGTCGTTCTACGGCAGATTATTTACAGCAAATTTCATTAAAAGTAACTCTGCCCGGAGCTTTATTTTTGGGTTTGGTGGCGGTTTTACCAACCATTGCCCAGGGATTGACAAATATTGGGAGCCTAGCCATTGGCGGCACTGGAGTGTTAATTGTGGTTTCGGTAGTTTTAGAAACTGTTCGTTTAGTAAAAAACTTGATTCAAATGAGAGGCTATGAGAGATTTTTAGAAAAATATTAAATAAAAAACTTCTAATCAAAGAAAAAAAATATGAACATTGTTTTAATTGGTCCACCAGGTTCAGGCAAAGGAACTCAAGCCCAAAAAATTTTAACCGATTTTAGCTCTTTAGCTTATTTTTCTGCGGGAAATATTTTAAGAGCTTTATCCAGAGAAAAATCTTCCCTTGGTCTTGAGGTAGGCGAAATTATGCAACAAGGAAGGTTAGTTTCTGACCAATTAATGGTTAAAATTGTAATAGATTTTTTAACTAAAAATCCTGATAGATCTATTGTTTTTGACGGCTATCCCAGGGGAATTGATCAGGCAGTTTTTTTAGAAAAAGCTTTAATTGATCGAAGCGGAGTCGGCTTGGTTATTAATATTCGACTTTCTCGAGAGATATTAATAAAAAGACTTTCTTCTCGAATTATTTGCCGAAAATGTGAAACTGTTTTCAATTTAATTACCAATCCCCCTAAAAAAGAAAACAGCTGTGATCTTTGTGGAGGAGGTCTTTATCAAAGAGACGACGAAAAACCCGAAGCAGTTGAAAAAAGACTAGTGGTTTTTAAGAACCAAACCGAGCCAGTGATCAAGTTTTTCGAAAACAAAAATCTAGTTTTTGATATTGATGGCGATCAGCCAATTGAAGCAATTTATCAGATTATAAAGAAAAAGTTGATTAGTTTAGGGTTAAAGTTAAAATAAAAATAAGACATTTTCTGGAGAAAAATAAAGAAAGCTTAATTTAAGAAAAACATAATTAAGCTGACTCTTTTATTTTAAGGACGCTGGTTTTGGGAGAAGAACTAGTGCCTAGACAGCAGGCCCGGTTGATGTTAAAATAAAGTTCGTTTGCTACCAGTTTTTTTATAAGGACAATTAGTTAATGATTAAGGGTAAAAATCAGGAAATAAACGGTCAAGTGACAGAGGCTCTGCCCAATGCAATGTTTCGGGTTGAGTTAGATGACGGTCGAAAGGTTTTAACCCAATTGGCTGGGAAAATGAGACTTTACCGAATTAAGGTTATTCCCGGAGACCAGGTAAAAGTTGAAATAACTCCCTATGACGACAAGCGGGGTAGAATCACTTACCGTTACTAAACAAGTTAAGACTTTTTAATTAACATTTTAACGATTAATTCAATGAAAGTTCAGTCGTCAGTAAAAACAAGGTGTCGGGATTGTAAAATTGTTAAACGGCGAGGTCGAATTTGTATTGCTTGTAAAAACCCAAAACACAAACAAAGACAGGGGTAAAAATCAAACATTTAGTTGTTTTCCCAAGGGGTTTGTTTCAGTAAAAAACTTTTAAACTAAAAAATAATTAATATGCCAAGAATCGTTGGAGTCAATTTACCAGACGGAGAAAAGGTTGATTTAGCCTTAACTAGAATTTATGGTGTAGGACATCTTAGAGCAAAAGAGATTTTAAAAAAATCTAAGGTGGAAGTCAATAAAAGAGCAAAAGACTTAACCGAAGAAGAAATTGCTTCTTTAAATCAAGTTCTTGGTGAAATGAAAGTAGAGGGAGACTTAAGAGAAGAAACAAGGGGAAACATTGAAAGATTAAAACAGATTGGAACATATCGAGGCCGTCGCCACAGTGCAAACCTGCCAACTAGAGGACAGCGAACCAGAACTAATGCCAGAACTAAGCGTGGGTCACGACAAACGGTTGGAGCCCTAAAGAAAGAAGTATTAACTAAAATAGAAGAACAAACCAAGCAAGAAGAAAAGAAGTGATATCAATAAAGATTTTATTTTTTTAAAACTAAACAACAAAAAGAAAAATCACTATGGCCAAAGAAAAACAACAAAAAACGGTTAAAGACAAAAAGCTGGTTAAGAAAAAAAGTCTTTCTCGGTCTAGAAAGATTAATCAAGCCAAGGTTTATGTATTAACGACCTTCAATAACACCATTGTGACTATTACCGACATGGATGGGAACACTATTAACTGGTCTTCAGCGGGAAATGCTGGCTTTAAGGGGACCAGAAAACAGACTCCTTTTGCAGCCACAGTTACGACTGAAAAGGCCATTTCGGAAGCCAAAGAAAGAGGGGTTAGAGAGGTTGAAATTTATGTTAAGGGGCCTGGTCCCGGTCGAGAGGCAGCTCTAAGAGCGATCAAGGCCTCAGATCTAAAAATGAATTTAATTGCTGACATTACTCCAATGCCTCACAATGGGCCTCGTCCTAAAAAAAAGCGCCGAGGAGCTTAAAATTTTTTTAAAAAAAATGAGAAAACTACAAAATGAAAGGTGTCGGGTTTGTCGAAGGTTGGGCCTAAAATTGTTTCTTAAGGGCCGACGCTGTTACGATAAATGTCCCATTGATCGAGCTGGAGCTATTCCACCTGGAGCCCATGGTCATAAATTCTCTCGTCCAACCTTTTATTCTGAGCAATTAAAAGAAAAACAACGCCTTAGAGCAATTTATGGCTTAACAGAATCACAACTAAAAGCCTGTTTTGCCCAAGCACGAGAAGCCAAGGGCGAACCAACAGACGAAGTTTTGTCGCAAATTCTAGAATTACGATTAGATAATGTTTTATATCGCCTTGGTTTTTCTTCTAGTCGTAGAACTGCTCGCCAGCTAGTTGTTCATGGTAAAGTCTTGGTTGATGGTAAAAAAGTTACGATTCCTTCTTATCGAGTTAGTTTAGGCCAAATAGTTTCTCTGGTCTCAGGAGCTGAAAAAATTCCCCAAGTAAAGCAGGCCCTAGAAGAAGAAACGGCTCTGCCTGCTTGGTTAGCAAAAAAAGCTTTAGTTGGGACAGTTAAGGCAAAACCACAAAAAGAGGAAATTAAGATTGACGCTAATGTTTCCGCAGTTATTGAGTTTTACTCTCGTTAAGCCGAATGTGTGTTCGTTTAAGAATAATATTTTAAGATAAAAAAGAGTTTTAATAATCTTTAATTGCTGTAATTAAATTTAGTGGTTGAATTTAGCCGATTTTTTGTTAAAATAAATCAGGCAAGAGAGGAGAGCAGACAACTTAGTTAATTTTTAAAAAAAATGAAAGATCTATTTTTTTTAGTCAAAGAAAAAGAAATCGATTCTGGTTATAGCCAGCTTGAAATTGGCCCACTGGAAGCTGGCTTTGGTCACACCCTGGGAACTTCTTTAAGAAGAGTATTGCTGTTGGCGCTTTCTGGAGCAGCCATTACTGATGTTGTTTTTAATAATGCCAATCATCAATTTACAACCCTACCTGGCGTTAAAGAAGATTTGGTTGAAGTAATTTTAAATCTTAAAAAAATTCGGTTTATTGTTAAGGGAGAAGAATCTGAAGTGATTAAAATTTCTCTAGATAAGGCTGGCCCAGGTGTTGTCAAGGCTGGCGACCTAGAGGTTCCAGCTCAAATTGAAGTGGCCAACAAAGACTTGGTAATTGCTCATTTGGCCGACAAAAAAAGCCGAATCAAAGCCCAAATGACTGTTTCCTGTGGGGTGGGTTATTCTCCTGCTGAAGATAGACCGTCTGATGCTCTGGGTCTTATTGTTATGGATGCTCTTTTTAGTCCAGTGAAAAAGGTTAATGTTTCAGTCGAGGACGTTAGGGTTGGACGAGAAACTAATTATGATAAGTTAGTTTTAGATATTTGGACAGACGGAACCATTACCGCCAAAACCGCTTTGTTTGAGGCGGCTCGTATTTTAACTACCTATTTTCAACAGGTTTATCAACCAAATAATAACCATCAATCTGAAGAGAAGGCTGGAGATAAAGAGCCGGCCATTATGAAAGAAAGCGTAGCCGAAATGAAATTGCCGACCAGAACAATTAATGCTCTGGAAAAGGCTGGCTACAAAACCATTGGCGACTTAGTTAAGGCCGAACCAAAAGATTTAATGGAGGTGAAGAATTTAGGCAAAAAATCAGTTAGTTTGGTGGAGAAAGTATTGAAAAAGAAGGGGGTTGGCTGGTCGTGAGGCACCGAAGGGCAGGTAAAAAATTAAATAGAAACACCAAAACTCGCAAGGCCCTCTTCAAAAACCTCTTGACAGATTTTTTTTTATTAGGGTCTTTAATTACCACAGAGGTGAAGGCGAAAGCCATTAAAGGTAAAATTGATCGCTTGATCACTAAGGCTAAAAATCCTAGTTTGGTTAACCAGCGATTTATTTATGCTTATTTAAGTAAGCCCCTAGCCGCCAGTAAGTTAATCAACGAAATTGCTCCTCGATTTATTAAAAGAAACGGTGGTTATTCTCGAGTTTTAAAGTTGGGTTCTCGTCGGGGAGATCAGGCTTTGATGGCCAAAATAGAGCTGGTTTCTTCCCCAGAAGAAATTAAGGAAACCACCCCTAAAGAGAAGGTTTTAGAACCAAAAAAGAAAAGTAAAGAGAAAAGTGTTTTAGTTTCAAAAAAGCCGTCTGTTAAAAATAAAACGTCAAGCAAATAAAAAGAAATGATCACAGACAAAACCTTTATTACTAAAAAAAATGATGTTGTTAGAAAATGGCACCTAGTTGATGCCAAAGATCAGGTGTTGGGAAGGTTGGCTAGTCGAATTTCTCCGCTTTTAATGGGCAAAAACAAAGCCTATTTTGATCGTCGAGCCGATTGCGGTGATTATGTTGTGGTGATTAATGCTAAGCAAATTCGTCTAACTGGCAAGAAAGTTGAGAGAAAAACCTATCAACACTATTCTGGTTATTCGGGAGGAAGAAAGGAAGTGGCTTTTGCTAAAATGCTAACTGAACAGCCAGAGAAAATTATTCGCAATGCCGTGGTGGGAATGTTACCTAAAAATAAACTTCAAGATAAAATGATTGTTAGGCTTCATGTTTTTGCTGGAAAAGATCATAAGTTTAGTGAAAAATTTACAAACAACAAACAAGTACCCCTAAAACAAGAAACAGCATAAACTCAGACTAAAAACTTAAAAACAAATAAAAATTATTATGACTAAAAAACCAATTGTTAAAGTTGTTGGCTCAAGAAAACGGGCGACAGCAAGAGTGTGGCTTTATAAAGGTAAGGGCGAAATCACCATTAACGATCAACCCTTGGGTATTTATTTTTCCTCTTTGGTGGTCCAAAGACAATTAGAGCAACCCTTTGTGACAACTAACACCCTGGGAAAGTTTTATGCCACTATTAAAGTAGTCGGAGGAGGAAAAAACAGTCAACTAGAGGCAGTTGTTCATGGTTTGGCTCGAGCCCTAGATGAAGCTAATAGAGAAAAATTTCACACCCTCCTAAAAACAGCAGGATTTCTCTCTCGCGACTCAAGAGAGAAAGAAAGAAGAAAGCCGGGAACTGCTCGTAGTGCCCGAGCTAAGCGTCAATCTCCAAAAAGATAAGATCCCCATCAAAAAACTTCTTGTTTTTGCTTGAGGAAAAAAAATAATTTTTCTTAGGAGGCAATAAGCCTAAATCAGCAAAATAAAGAAGAAGAGGGGGTTTACTTTTTCTTTTTGTAAAAATATTTGAAAATGATAAATGCCAAAATCACCGGTATCCAGATTGCTCCATAGACACCCAGCCAAATTAAAGCCCCAGCAAAATCCCTCATAGTTAAGATCATTGATCTTAACGCTTGTCTGAAAATTACTAAGGGTCTAAAGGTTTCTGTTGGTTGATAGGGTAGGGCTAATTCGTCGGTAGAAAGATGAATGGTTATTAGAGAGAATTGAGCGGTTTTTTCTAAATACTCCTGTCTTCCAATTAGGCTGTCAATTTGATTTTGAAGATTAATAATTTCTCTTTGGGCCGACAAAATATCGTTAATCTCAGTTGCTTGATCCATAATTTCTTCTAGTCTTAGTTTAGTTTGCTCTAGAGTGGTTAATTTTTTGTCAATATCTTCATATTGATCAGTAACGTCATCAGCACTAACATTTTCAGAAACCACCTTGATTGCCAACCCCCTGAAATGACCTATAGCCTCTTCAGCTTTCTCGGCTGGCACCCTAAGACTGATGTAGCCATATGGAGCCTCTTCGGGCTGACTAAGAGAGCGAGAAACCATAAAACCACCAATTGTTTCTGTTTTTTGGGCAATAGCATCTGCCGCCTGTCTAACATCGTTAACCACCAAAGATAAATCTGTTTGGGCAACTACCATTCGAAGAGGGCTGTCCGAAGGGGGAATTCCTTGGTCTGGAATAGGCAGAATACTAGGAAGAGAACGGCCCATCTCTGGCTTCACAGAACCAACAGAAAAGCCAAAATCTTCCCCAGAAGCACTATAATCACCATATTGATAGCGAGGGGCAAAAAAACCCACCTGGGCGGTTAAATAAAGAATTACTATTCCCAACAATAGAACAGAAGACAATTTATTGTTTTTAATCCAATTGACAACTTTCATGACTTTTCTTCTTTTAAGATACCGCTAATAAAACTTGTTGTCAACTTGGTCTTTAGGAGGGGGTGATGTTATAATATTTTGATATTGTTATCACCAGGGGTGGCGGAGTGGCCAATCGCACCAGTCTGTAAAACTGGCGGGTTTCCCTTCATAGGTTCGAATCCTATCCCCTGGACAAAAGTTACAAACAAAGTGTTTTTTGCTAATTTTTTTAGCAGTTTCTCTTTAGACTTTTTGAAAAAAAATAAAAAGAGTCACCCGTCAATATTATTATTTCAATTGTTTTGAGATATAGAAGTTTTAAGAAGACCGCAGATAAGAACAAATAGACTGGCTCGGGAAAGAATGTTTTCTTGCTTGCCCGCTTTTTTAAAAGAATTTGTTCCAAAACTTGAAGTTAGTAGTCAGGCAAGAGTTGCATGTTTGTCCGTAGTTAACTTTATTCTTACCGAACACGAGCTTTGTTTTTCTGGTTTACCAGAAAAACCCCCTCTCTATGCTTTTGTTCTAGAAAAAATCAAAGAAAGCAACATTGTTTTACCAGGCCACCCAAGTAAGCCAAACAATGGTGATAGTTCTTTTGAACCTGAGGTTAACGAAAGACATTTTCAAGAAGAACTGCTAGGCTTTTTATTGGTTTCTAAAGAAACATTGTCAGACTTTAATGGGGCCAGTGAGGAAGAAAAAAATACTACTTCGACCTTTTTTTCTTTTCTTCTTCAGGCTTTTCGAGTCAAAGAAGACGCTTTTTAACAAATAACTTCTGTTGAAAATTTTTTAAAGAAAAAAACGGACGGAGAGGGAAAACGAGCCTTAATCACCAAGAATTGGCGATTAAAAGCTTGTTTTCCCTCTCTAGAGAAAAGGAGCGCTACGCGGCTTCTTTGCCGTAGGCTCTGCGTACTTTTCCTAGCACGTCTTTGATGGCACCCTTGTCAACGGAGGAGAGGCCGTTTTTGGGGTCATCGACCCTTTCTTGGATCTCCTGGGCCAACTTCAGAACAACAGGGCTTTTGTTTTCTGACCCTTTTTTGTCAACAGCTTGGGCGCTTGTCGACATCCCCCTGTTGCCAGGTTTTATTCTTCCCAAGATCTCGTTTAGGAGATTGGAAAGATCCTGTCTAGTTTTAGGTTCTACCGTTGCATCAAGGATGATCAACCCAAACATCTCTTCCAAGCCTGCCTGTATTCTCTCCTTTTGTACACAAAAACCACGACCCTTTCTACCACAACTCGACCTTGGACCTCTTCCTTGCATTATAGCCCTCCTTTGAGCTATATGATGAAGTCGAACCACAATGATTCGACTATCAACACGCCATTGAGTTAACAAGAAAAGACGCTCCTTTTTTTTATCAAAGAACAGCTAAAAATAAAAAAAATAGTCAATGCTTTTATTGACCTGTTTTTATGATTGCTGATAAAGAATCGTATCAAAGAATCGGTTTATTTTCAAGTTAGTTTTTAATGGTTTAACAGCTCCTTGCTTCTTTCTAGGGCTTGATCAATTAGACCAGGACTAATTTCCCCAGACTCGATTAATATCATCAGGTCTTCAAGAAGATTTTTTTCTGGTTGGGTAATAATAAAGAGATCGGCCCCAGCTCTTAACCCCAAGGCAATCGCCTGAGCTTGAGAATATTCTTGACTAATAGCTTTCATATTTAAGTCATCAATAATTATCGGTCCCTGATAGTTTAGTTTTTGCCTTAGCAGGGCGTTTATAAAAATTGGGGACAAACTGGAAGGCAAATTGGGGTCGATTTGAGGATAGTCAAGGTGGGTGACCATAACTCCATCAGCCAAACCAATTAGCTTTTTAAAAGGAACAATGTCTTCTTCTAGGTCGCTTTGGCTGAGATTAATTTGAGGAAGCTGATAATGAGGATCAAGGCTAGTGCGGCCTAGGCCGCCGGGAAAATGCTTAATAATTGTTTTAATTCCGACCTGGCGATAGCCATTAATCATTGCCTCGCCAAAGCTAATGACTTGCTCAGGGTTACTAGAAAAGGATCTTCTTTCTCTGACAATATAACTGTTTTGTAAATGGCCAATATCTAAAACAGGCGCCAAATTAACATCAATACCGTTTCTTTTTAACATAATTCCTCGGACCTTAGCCAAACGAAAAGCCTCATTTCTGTCTTTAATTTGACTTTGGGCAATGTTGGGTGACTCTCGAAAACGATTAACTAACCCTCCTTCTTGGTCAACAAAAGTGGTTATTTTACTGGCAGGGCTAATCTGATTAGGGTTCAAAATCAATTGTCCACCAAAATCTGTTCCAAGAGAAATAATTAATTTCTTTATTTTTTCTAAATAATTTTTATTTTGATTTTGTTCATAAACTATTCTTCCAAAGCCAGAAAGTTTTTCTGATTCCGGAATCTGATAAAGAATGTTGGTCTCAAAGTCGTTTTCACCAAAACTCCTTAAGATTAAGCCTCGGCTTATTGCTTGGCTAATAAACTGATAGTCGTTTTTTTCTATTTCCCCCATCATTCCTGGCGTGGTTAACAAGTAATCTATCTTTTGCCATCGATTTTCAAGCTTTCCTTCTCTTATTTGTGGGTCCATTTCTACCTTAGAGAACCACTCAACTCGACTAAAGGTAGGATATTTAGAGTTAATTTTTAGATCAAGGTAAAAGAGTGGGTCAGTAACCAGAACGGCTTCAGGATTAATATTATTTCTTAGAAAGTTAAGACTATTAAGATGAGCTTGATTCTTATTGATTAAATAAACTTGTGGGCTTTGGGCAATTAAAAGCAAAACGGCTATTCCAATAACAAATGTGATTTTTTTTGCTGAAAGTCGGTATTGGAGTTTATTGTTAATCAACTTGATTGCCAAGGCCAAGCTTAAACACCAAAGAGCAATTTGGGGAATAAGATAAAATCCCAAAACTACTCCGCCTCGCAAAAGATACCAGGCGAAGAATAGGTTCATAATTAAAAAGGAAATAGAAAGACTATTTTTTAAGTTGATTACTAAAATAAGCATTGACCATAAACCCAGAGCAGGTAAAACTCTGTCAATTTCTAGCCAGCCAACAATTGCCCGCCTAATGTCGCTTTCTGGACTGAAAAGATTGCCTCCCGTTCGGCCAGCTTGGAACAAGATTCCCTCTATAAGAGAAACATGCTGTCTTTGCCCAGGCAGCCAAGATGCAGGCAAAAGCTCTAATTTTAGAAAAGCTAAAAGCGGAAAAAAAAGAGCAGTAAAACCTAAAGAGACAAGCCAGATTAAAATCAAAAAGGGTTGAGTTGGGCCAAGCGATTTTTTAAAAACTAAAATAAAAAGACCAGGAACAAGCAAAAGGCTAGTTTCTTTTGATAAAAAGGCTAGTCCAGCGGCCAGGCCAGAAAGTAAAAAAAAGAGCAGTCTTTTCTTTGCGATCAAAATAAAATAGAGGCTGATTAAAAAATAAAAAACAGCTAAATTGTCTAAAAGAAGCAATCTTTGATAAGCAACCGCTAAGGGGGAAAAAATAAAAACTAGACTAGAGAAAAGAGAGATTGGCTTACTTTTAGTAATTTTTAAAACGATTTTAAAAAACAAGAAAACTGAAACCCCAGCGAGTATTGCCATAAAAATCCTGCCCGAATTAACAGAAAAGCCAAAAGTAAACGGCCCTCCAGTTAACTTTTGCCAAAGACCGATTTGAAGCCAACCGAAAGGCGAATGATCATACCAGTAAGTATAGGGGGAAATTTGACCAAAGTTAATTAACCACCAGCCTTGAGAGGCATAAATTCCTTCGTCGCCCAAAAACTCTGGATAGCCAAAAAGATTAATTAAGCGAGACAAGACAGAAACTAACCCCAGAAGCACGGGGAGAAAATTTTTCTTTTTAAGTAAATTTTTAACTAAAGTGAAAAGTTTCATATTCTTTTTAAGAAAAAGCTTTTCGGTGAGCGTTAATGTGTTCAGTTTTTTCCCAAAAATTTAATCCCGCCAACTGCCTCTTGATTGCTCTTAGGGTGGCCAAAGAAATAACGAATTGATATGGAAAAAAGAAAACCAAAAACTTAAAATAAACTAGAGGTGAAAACTTAAGTTGATAGTTTTTGTTTAATTCATAAAGACCGATTAAGGAAACCCCCAATTGAATCAAGAAAAAATAAGCAGGGAGATAAGAAAAAAGAGCTATTCCTAGGGGAATTTTAGTAAAAAAAGCCAAGAAGGGGGTGATCAAAAGCCAGCAAGAATTAAAAATTTGCATAAAAGGATAAGTCATTTGATAAAGAATAATTCCCTTTTGGCGATTATTTTTCAAATCTTTCCAGTTTCCCTTTAAAAGAACCTGAAAAAACCCCTGATGCCAGCGAGTTCGCTGGCGAATGAAGCCGCCCAAGCTAGGAGGAGTTTCTTCTTTAGTGGCTATTTCTTCATCATAAATAACGGCAGTTTTTTTACCCAAAGACGACAATCGAACACCAATCTCAGCGTCCTCTGTTAAACAGTCTTCATCCCAACCAGCAGCAGCCCCAACAATAGCTTTTTTAAAAAAAACAGTATTCCCCCCAAGTGGGTTAGCGCCCCAAGAGGAGAAAAAGGGCAAGACCGATTTAAACCAAAAATAGTATTCTAGACAATTATGAGGAGAATACCAATAAGAGTCAACATTAACCAACTGAACTCCCGATTGAACAATGTCGACCTTCTTGTTTATAAAAGTGGTGTTAACGGCGTTTAAAATGTCTGGATGAGGTTCATCTTCAGCATCAAAGATGCCAACAATTTCTCCTTGAGTATATTTTAGGGCGGCGTTTAAGCCTTGAGGCTTAGAATTGGGAAAGTTTTCCCAAACTAATAAATTAAAGGTGGGAGGAAGGTGGCTTAGTGATTCCAAAATTTTTCCCACAGTTTTAGTGTCATCGTCGCGAGCGGTAATTATAATTTCATATTTATCGCGAGGGTAGTTAATTTTTTTCATTGCCGCCAAGGTTTGGGCAATGACTTTTTCCTCGTTTCTAACCGGAATAATCAAGGAGAAGAATAGCCGATTTTGGGAGAAATCTTTTGGCGGAGAAATTTTTTTTAAACTTTCTGGATTTAACCAAGAGGAAAGTATAGAGTAAGTGGCAAAGGAGCCCTGACAAAGCAGGAAAATGGTCACCAAGAACAGGAACCCAGAAAGAAAGCCATAAAAATTAACCAGCAAAAAAGAAATAATCAGAACAAAACTAATTAAGATAACCACAATAAACTTTTTCATTTTTTGTTTAAAAATTAAGGGCGGACGGGGGAGCGAGAAGCATAAGCTTCTGAAAAAGAACATCACATAAGTGATGAATCTTTTGTCAGAAAGCTCATTGCTTCCCGCTTAATCCCCCTTCCTTTTGGGCCGAAAGATGCGATGCTGACGCGTGCTAGTTCTGGTGAGGGAGAAGAATGGGGAATTCCCATCCTTCTTCGAGTTGGTCATCGTCGTGTTCGTACAACACGGCGATGACTAGATCATCGCTGGTAGTCACACCAGGGAGGCGGAAGAGCAAAACAGCCTTTGCCTGGTCATTCCACCAGTCTGGTGGCCGGCCTCCAAAGGAGTCCTGTAAGTTGAACAGCCTCGACCCTGGTCCAGGGTTGCACAAAAGAAGATAATCTTCTGTGGCCCCTTCTTTCCAGGTTTTTCGAAGAGCTTCTTCGTCCCTGACCTGTTGCCAAGCCTGGTCTCGTTCTACAAGAGCACACCAGCCTTCAACAAGGAGTAGCGCCGAAGCGTTACTCCAGTACGGGTCCTCCTCGTCGAGTCGAACCTGTACACTGCAGACTACTGTCTGCGGCACGGCGACGGCCGCCTCGGGAGTCGCTGTCTTCATCAAGACAACAACCGTTGGAGTCGTTTGCGCGACGACCGCCTCGGGATGGACAGTTGTCGTGGTGGCAATGAGCCCTGCTTTGTTTCTCCCTCCTTGTGTCCACGGGCGTACCAGAACAAGTCCTAGTACCGTTGCGGCGGCCGCAAGAACGAGGAGGAACACCAACAACACCCTTTTCCAGTACCACGGCAATGGAGCCGGATCGAACCCGCTGTTCTCTTTCTCTCTCTTTCTCATTGTCTCTCCTTTTTCTTCTTTTTTCTTCTTTCGGCCCCAAAAAGAGTGAAAAAAATTTCACCCCTTTTCGGGACGAAAGAATATTAAAAAGAATTTTTTTCTTTCGGTCCTGTCAAGGTGCGATTGAGAGAAAAGTCATCCTAAGCAAAATAGGAGCGTCTCTCAATCTAAGTCTATTGTAGCAAAAAAGGCACAAACTATCAAGACTATGGGATAACAGTTTAATAGACTGAACAAGACTTATTCTAGATAAATATCATCAACCCAAAAAAGCGAAGGAGAACCAGAAGAATCTTTTATGTTAAGGCCGATAATTTTTTCGTTTTTATTAATAAGGTTGGTAAGAGGAATTGCAACTTGATACCAATTTTCAGAAATATGTTTAGACCAAGGAAGAAGAGCTACTTCATTAGAACTGCTGTTGTTGTTTGTTATTAAATTAGTCCGATAAAGATTTAATTGATTAGTTTTAATTTTAAATTTAAACCAAGAAAGGTTTTCCGTTTCAATTGGAAGATAGGAAGAAAGATAAAGCGCCCCCCAACCCTTATTAATTTCTGTTTTAATTGATTTTTGACCAGAAAAAGCTTGTTCTTGATTGACTAAATCGATTGTAGCATCCCAGGAAAGATCGCGAAAATTATTTTCTAGGTGGTCGGAGTAAATAATTAATTTTTTGTCGGCACTATAGTTTATTTCTAGGTTGTTTTGATTGACTGCTAAGGGCACTCCCAGGGCGTTTTTAACAATCTGACCATAAGCCGAAGGCTGATAAGACTGACGATCTGTTAACAAGCAGGGACAACCCACAGAGTGAAAGTTCCAGGCTGTCCAGCCCAAAGAAAGCTTGTTGGCCAACAACAGTAATTCTTCAACCGACTCTCGGGTCATCGGAGGGAAACCATCAGCTCCAAATTCGCCAATAAAGACTGGATAAAAGCGAGCAATTCGACCAAAAATGGCTTCAAATTCACCAGTCTTATTGTAGGGGTTAGTTCGATAAACAATATTTTTATAAGGTAGGGGGTTATTAAGATAAGAGTTAATTTCTCTTCCCCAACCAACCCCAGTGACCATAATCAAACTTTTAGGATGAACTTGACGAATAGCTTCAATTAATTTTTTATTAGCCTCCCAAACCTGGACGCGACTAACATCATATGGTTCAGCCAGAACATCATAAATGATGGCCGGGTCGTTTTGATAGCGACGAGCAATTTCTTGCCAGAAGATAAAGGTTTGTTCATTAGGCAGAGGTTCATTTTCACCAATCCAAGGATTAAGAATGATGTAAAGATTAAGCTTTCTGGCTGGACCAATAATAGTTTCTTCCATTATTTGAAAGAACTCTTCTGGGTTTTCGAAATATTTATCCTGATAAACCCTGGCTCGAATGACGTTAACCCCCCAGTCTTTGGCTGCGACCTCAACGGCTTTTGGAAACCAATCCTTATATCCCCAAGAAATGCTGGCAACATTAACTCCTCGCAAAATAACAGGTCTTCCTTCTTCGTCAACAATAAATCGCCCCGAAGTTGAGAGCCAAGGCAACTGGCTCTCCTTGTTTTGCTGATAATTTTGAGGAGAGTAATTGGCTGATCTTTCAAAGGCCATCTGCCAATTCATTTTGGGAAGATTAGGTCTGATTAACAAAAAAGCGAGCATGATTAATGGAAAGAAATATAGGATTAACAAGCCAGCTTTCTTCCAGCCAGGGCGAAGCTTTAAGTTTAAATTTAAACTAATTGGAAAAAGTTGTTTTTTAAGAAATAACATAAAAACCGATAGTGATAACTATGATGATATTATACTATATTGAAGTAAGATTTCTATCTTTTTTTACCGAAGCGTTGACGAGAAGCGTTAATAACTTTATTTTTGCCTTGGTTTATGCAATTAGGCAAAGGAAGAGTGTAGGCCAGAAAGGGCTTTGAGGTTCGACCGTTAATTGCCAACTTGGTTAAAATTTGAAAACGGTCGAGGGAAATTAAATCTTTTTCATTATAGTCGTCGGCGACTTCTCGGGCCAAAACTTGAGCGTCTTGATTGCCAACAATAAACGAAGTCAGGGAGCCAATGTTGCCAAAAATAGCACTTTGAATTTTTTCATCAAGTTGAGCCATATATTGATTAGATAAAGTTAAGGCAAGGCGATACTTTCTCGCTTCGGAAAGAATTTTAATAAAAGAAGTGGTGGCAAAATTTTGAAACTCATCAACAAATAAATAAAAATCTCGGCGGGATTCTTCAGGGACATTAACCCTATTCATAGCCGCTAATTGAATTTGAGTGATCAACATTGCTCCTAAAAGAGCGGAGTTATCTTCGCCAAGTTTTCCCGCAGAGAGATCGGCCAACAAAATTTTTCCTTCGTTCATAATTTCTTCTAAATTAACCCGAGAACGAGGCCAGCCAATAATTTCTCTAATTGAAGGAGAGGAAATAAATTGACCAACTTTGTTAAGAATTGGCGAAATGGCTTCTTGTTGAAGCCGATCAGGCATTTTTCCGTATTCATTTTGCCAGAAAGAAACCAAAGAGGGATTGTTTAGGGTTTTGATGATGCTATTTCGGTAGCCCTCTTTAGTTAAAATGTCAATGACATTAACCAGGGTTACATCGGGAACTTCAACCAGAGTAAGAAGGGCGTTGCGAAAAATGTGTTCCAGTCTTGGACCCCAAGAATAGCTATAGAGTTTAAAGAAAATAGCTAAAATAGAAGAGGCAACTAGTTCTTTTTGTTCTTTATTGGTTACTTCTAGGGGGTTTAAAGGATAAGTGTATTCCTTATCGGCTGGATTAAAGTAGCAAACATCATTAATTCTATTTGAAGGAATATAGTTTAGAAGAGTTTCAATTAGGTCTCCGTGGGGATCAATTACGGCAACCCCCTGTCCTCGTCTAATATCAGAAATGGCCATATTGGCGATTAAGGTTGATTTGCCGGTGCCAGTTTTACCGATAGCATAAAAGTGAAGTCGGCGATCGGCTTTTTTAATGCCAAAATTAACCATTTGATTTTTATATTCAGTTCGAGCAAAAAAACAAACATCTTTTTTCTCTTCTTCGCTAAGATTTTGGACAACAGGGAGATCACTAGGAGATTCAGTGGTGATTGTTCTTCCCCAAGCGATATTGGGCAAAGTGACCTTTTCGTTTGGCAAATGCCAAAGGGTAGCCGCTTCGGCAAGATTAAGAATGGTTTTTTGGCTTGACTGATGATTAATAATTGATTGATAGATTTTATTTTTATTTAAAAAGGTCGGATTTTTAATGGTTAAATTGTTGCTACCGGGGCTTGTAAAAGAGCCAAAGCTGCCGGCAAGCTCGCCAAGAATAGTTTTATCAGAAGCAAGAAGATTAATGGTTGTCACAAGTAAATCTTTGCTAATTTTTTTCTCAAACAAAGACTGATCGGGGTGAGAGCGATAGTTGCCGTCTTCATTTTTAACCCCAACCAAAATTTTATTATTAATCTTTTTGGCAGCGCTTGTTGTTTTGCCAGTAATAATTAACTGATAAACAGCCCAAGATTTGGGTTGTTTAATTTTGGAGAGGGTAGCCAAAATTGAAGATAGGGGGTTAGTGTCAGTAAAATCAGCGGCGGTTTTTAGGGGATAGTAATAAGCGTTAGCCAAAACTAATTGACAAAAACAAGCTTTTCTTAGTTCAGGTAAAGAGAGAAGAGGGTTTTTGCCAACAGTTATTAGCGAGTCGGGATATTGGGCCAAAATTTGACTTTGAATGAAGTTGGTTTTTTCTTGGGGAAGACCGAAAAAGAAGTGAACTCTTTGTTCTTGGGAAATAATGTTTAAACTTAGAGCGGTTTGAGGAGAGGAAAATAGTCCACCATTTTTCGATTTAGTTAAATTGACCAATAAAGCCTCTGTTTGCTCCGTGGTGTAAAGATTGTTTTTGGGGATCTTAATTTCTAGAAACGAAAGTTCTTGTTTAGTCATAGCTTATTATTTCTTTTCTTAATGTTTTAACGATTAAAGGAAAATTTTTTTTGTCGATTGAGGGATCTTGGCGATAGCGAGGGATGAGATGAAAATGAAGATGATTGATGGTTTGTCCAGCGAAAGAGCCGCTGTTTTGGTAAACATTAAAGCCGTCGGGATGTAATTGATTAGCAATGTTTTGGGCAATTTTTTGTAAAACTCGAACAAGGTTGGTGAGAATATCTGCGGGGACATCTAAAAGAGTAGCAAAGTGTTCTTTAGGAATAATTAAAATATGACCAGAGGCTTCGGGTTGGTTATCCAAGAAAGCAAGGAGTTGTTTATTTTCATAAATAACCTGGGCGGGTATTTTACCTTTGGCAATTTGACAGAAAACACACTTTTTTTCCATTTTTTAATGGGGGTTAATGTAGGCTTTTTTCAAAAGCTTCTTCAAGGCCTTTTTTTAGATTTTTAACCAGGCAGCCCAACTGAATCGCCAGCTTTTTTTCGGTGAAACTCATTTGTCGCCAATTAAAATTAATGGTCTCAAGAAAGGCGTTTTCTATTTCTTCTTGAATGTCAATTAAGTCTTCTTTGGCTTCTTCTTTTTCGATTAAGGCTTGAATTTTTTCCCAAGAATCAGGGTGGTTGCTTTGTTTTGAGGATGCAATTTTTAGAACCTTTAAGTTTTTGTTTGTTCGGCTCATACGATTTTAAATTGTATCAGTTTTACTATTTTCAAGCAAGAAGGCTGGCTAGATTTTAGCTTAAGGGAATGGCCTCTAATCTTTGTCGAAACAGCTCTGGCCACTTCTTTTTAAAGAAAGAGCCTTTTTGCTCGTCCTAAATTTTTTTTATTATTTTATTGCTAATTTTCTGGCTTAAAGAAGGTGATGTTAATAAAAGACCATACATTGTATAATGTGTGTGAAAACAGAAGGAAATAGGCTTTAGTGCCATTATTTTAAAAGATAATGAAAACAAAACTTCAAGCTCTTTTTTTAAATAACTTATTTTTTAACGGAAGCCTGATAGTTCTTAGCGGATCTGTGGTGGCCAATTTAGGCGCCTATCTTTACCACTTGGCCCTGGGCAGACTGCTTGGACCAGCCGACTATAGTATTCTTCAAAGCCTCATTTCAATTCTTTATTATCTTGGTCTTCCAATGATGGTTTTTAACGTGGTAATAGTTAAATATATTTCTGGAGAAAGAAGTTCAGAAAAGATTGGCCAGTTTGTAACCAAGTTTTTTAACAAAGCTTTTTACTGGGGTTTGCTCGCGTTCATCTTTTTTCTTCTCCTTTTTCCTCTTTTTAGAAATTTTTTAAGAATCGAATCCTTTTGGCTTTTTTTTGGTTTAGGTTTATCGGCTTATCTGGGCGTTTTTGTAGCTCTTTTTTCTTCCTCCCTTCAGGGAATAATGAAATTCAAGGAATTGGCTGTTTTTAATATTTTTTCTTCTTGGTTAAAACTTTTTATTTCGGTTTTGCTAGTTTATCTTGGCTTTAGGGTGGGGGGAGCGGTGATGGGTTTGGTTTTGTCGTCTTTATTGGTCGGGGCCTTTGGGTTAGGCAGGATAAAGAAATACATAGCAATATTTAAGCAAGGGGTAGCTGTCCCCAAAAATTATTTTGGCAATATGGGAAAATATTCAATAGCGGTTCTTTTTACTAATCTTTCTTTAATTTCGTTTTTTACGGTGGATATAATTTTAGCCAGACATTTTCTGCCCCCTGTTCAGGCAGGATATTATGCGGCCCTCTCGGTTTTGGGGAAAATTATTTTTTTTGCTTCCAGTCCGATTATTTCAGTGATGTTTCCCTTAGTTTCCCAAAAGCATCAAAAAGGAGAAAGTTGTCAAAAAATTTTTTGGTTAAGCTTTTTGCTGATACTGCTGATTTCTTTAGGCATAGGCGTTATTTATTTTTATTTGCCCGAATTAATGGTTAATCTTCTTTTTGGTCCAGCTTATTTGGGGGCGGCCTCAAGCTTGTGGCTCTTTGCTATTTTTCTAACCCTTTACGCCATTTGCTCGTTATTCTTAAACTTTTATCTATCAATTTTTCAAACCAAGGCGATTTTTTTATCAGTTTTATTTGCTATCGTCCAAGTAGTTTTAATTTATTTTAATCGCGGTAGCGTTGAAGAAATCGTTAAAGCAAACATCTTAACTCTTTCTTTATTGCTAATTGGCCTTTTGCTTTTTTATCTGAAAAACATTAGATTTAAACTAAGCCAACTATGAACCCTAATTTTCTTTCGGTGATTGTTCCTGCTTATAAACAGGAAAAAACAATTACCAAAGACCTTAAAAGAATTAGCGGTGTTTTGGCAAAAATCCGCTATGATTATGAAATTATTTGTGTTGTTGATGGCGGAAGCGACAGAACCCTCCAAGAAGCCAAGAAAGTTAAATCGCCAAAAATAAAAGTTTTTGGCTATAAAACTAATAAGGGCAAGGGCTATGCCGTCAGATATGGAATGGTCAGAACTAGGGGTAGTTTTATTGCCTTCATTGACGCAGGTATGGATATTGACCCTAACGGAATTTCAATGGTTTTGGAACATATGGAGTGGTATGAAGCCGACATTATTGTTGGTTCCAAAAGACACCCCGCCTCTCAAGTAGAATATCCTTTTTTAAGAAAAGTTTACAGTTTGGGTTATCGTTTTCTGGTTCGTGTTTTGCTTGGTTTAAAACTAAAAGACACTCAAGGGGGTTTAAAAATATTTAAAAGAAAAGTCCTGGAAAAAGTCTTACCAAGATTACTAGTGAAAAGATTTGCCTTTGATGTTGAATTGCTTGCCGTTGCTCATCACCTTGGTTTTAGTCGAATTTATGAAGCTCCAATAAGAATTGATCCACAAAAGTTTAAATTTAGCAGCACGATAAGGTTTAAGAATGTTTTTGAAATGGCCCTAGACACCTTGGCAATTTTTTATCGCCTTAAAATTTTAGGCTATTATAGTGATAAAAATAAAAGAAAATGGCATTTTGACAAGGAGCTAAACTTTAGGGTTAATGAGGGATAGCAAGAAAAATATGGCAAAAATTTTCTTTTCTATTATTATTCCAGTTAAGGAAATTAACAATTATCTTCGCAAAGAAACAATTCCAGCAATCTTAAAACAAACTTATCAAAACTTTGAAATAATTATCTTACCTGACCACGATTCTAAAGAAAAGTTTGCCAAAACGAAAATTATTCCCACTTGGCCAAAAGTGGGGCCAGCAGACAAAAGAAACCTTGGCGTTGATCAAGCAAAAGGAGAAATTTTGGCCTTTCTTGATGATGATGCTTATCCTGAAAAAAATTGGCTAGAAAAAGCTTTGTCTATATTTGAACTTCAAACCCTTTCTGCTGTTTGTGGACCAGGGGTAACACCACCAAGCGATCCGCTTTTGGCTCAAGTTTCTGGTTGGATGTGGGCTTCGTTTCTTGGCTCTGGCGGAGCAGGTCAATATCGCTGCTGGCCCAGACCAAGGCGTGAGGTTGACGATTACCCCACTTTTAATCTTTTGGTAAAGAAAAAAGATTTTTTAAAAACAGGCGGTTTTGATGCTCGATTTTGGCCAGGAGAGGACACTAAGTTTTGTCACGACTTGGTCCACAGGCAAGGAAAAAAAATTATTTATGATCCTCAAGTTTTGGTCTATCACCACCGCCGCAACATCTTCCTTCCCCATTTAAAACAAATTGGTCGCTATGGCAAGCATCGAGGCCATTTTGTCAAAATTTTACCTAAAACCTCGCAAAGACTAGGCTACTTTATGCCAATGCTTTTTGCTTTTGGAGTGATTTTATCTCCAATTTTAATAATTCTTCTACAAATAATGGGTTTTCTGGTTTTGGCAAGAGTTTTGTTAACGATTTATCTTTTTATTTTAGGAATATATGGGGCTTTGCTTTTAGCTAGTAGTTTTTGGGTTTTAAAACAAAGTAAAAACCCCCTCTCCGCCCTTTTGTTTTTTCCAACAATTTTTGTTAGTCATCTTTTTTATGGGGTAATGTTTCTTTACGGTTTAGGCAAGCAAGATTTTCAAAGTAAATTTGGCCAAGATAAGCTCTAGGCGGTTTCTTCTTTTTTTCGATTCAAAAACACTTCCTGGACCCAAGAACAAGGAGGAGCGAGCCTCTAAATGTTTTTTTATATGATAAAGTATTAAGGAATAAAATGAAGGTTATTATTGGTTTTCCTCCGCTTGAAGAGGTAGAGGGAACGCCCCTTTTGTCTCAAAATCGGCAATATCAGGTTTTTCATAACCCAACCTATATTTACCCCATTGTGCCGGCCTATGCAGCGACAGGACTAAAAAATGCTGGTTATGAGGTTTCCTGGCTTGATGGCATAGCGGAAAAGTGGAGCTATCAAGAATGGCTGGAAAAAGTCAAAAAAGAAGCACCAGACCTGATAATGATAGAAACAAAAACACCAGTGGTTAAGAAACATTGGAAAATAATATCAAGCCTTAAAGAGCAAATGCCAAACCTCAAAACCGTTTTGGTTGGTGATCATGTCACCGCCTTGCCGGAAGAGTCGCTTGAAAATTCCAAGGTTGACTATGTTCTAACCGGTGGCGACTATGATTTTCTTTTATTGAATCTAGCAAACCATTTAGCAAAGGAAGAAAAGTTAGAACCAGGAATTTGGTTTCAAAAAGAAACAAAAACAGAATCTGAAGCTAAAAAGATCGAAAACACAGGAAAATTTATTTTAAATCACGACTTAAATAAATTACCCTTCATTGATCGAGAGCTGACGAAGTGGAAGCTTTACGCCTATGAGAATGGCAACTACAAGAAAACTCCTGGAACCTATATTATGGCGGGGAGAGATTGCTGGTGGCGGAAAGATAATGGCTGTAAGTTCTGTGCCTGGACAGTTCTTTATCCTGCTTATAGAACAAGGTCGCCAGAAAATGTTTTAACTGAAATTGAAGAAATTCTTAAACATCAGCCCGTTTGTGAAATTATGGACGACACTGGGACTTTTCCAGCTGGCGAGTGGTTGCGGGAGTTTTGTCGGGGAATGATTAAGCGAGGGTTTAATAAAAAAATTTATTTTGATTGTAATCTTCGCTTCGGTGCTTTAACCAAAGAGGATTATCGTTTAATTGCTAAGGCTGGTTTTCGCTTTTTACTTTATGGACTTGAGTCAGCCAGTCAAGAAACAGTCGATCGGTTAAACAAGGGAATAAAAATTGCCGAAATTGAAAAAGAGCTAGAAATTGTTAAGGAGGTTAATGAGGAAGTTGGGGGTCACCTTGAGCCCCATGTGACCTGTATGGTTGGTTATCCATGGGAAACAGGCAGTCAGGCCAAAGAAACAGTTCGGCTAACCAAAAGCCTATTTGAAAAAGGCTTAATTGACACCCTTCAGGCAACGATCGTTATTCCCTATCCAGGGACGGCTCTTTTTAGCGAGTGTGAAAAAGAAAACTGGTTAAAAACAAGAAACTGGGACGATTATGATATGAGCCGACCAGTAATGAAAACACCCCTAAAAGATGAGGAGGTTTTGGCCCTGACACAGGGAATTTATAAGTCGTTTATGACCCCAAAGTTCATTATCCGAAAAATTTCCTCTATTCGGAGTTTTGCTGATCTTAGGTTTTTCTGGCGAGCAGGCAGGGCGGTGCTGGGACATTTAGCTGATTTTAAAAAATGAAAACCTACCTCTTTGTTGATGGGACTAATTTATACGCTGCTCAATATGAACTTTTTGGGCCAGACAAATATTTAGATTTTTCAAAATTTATAAACGAAACTGAAGAAAGGGTAGGGGTAAAATTTGACCAGATTTATTTCTATGCTTCATATTCGCCGAAAGAAAAGAAGTTAACCAAGAAAGAAAAGCTTTATTTGAAAAACGAAGCCCTATTTTATCGAGGGGTTAAAAAAACAGCTAAAACGATTTTTTTTAAAGGCTATCGATCTCAAAGTAGCGGGAAAGAAAAAGAAGTTGATGTTAAAATGGCAGTAGATATTGTGGACCTTGCCCACCTGGGCAGGTATGAGAATCTTTATTTATTTTCTGGTGACGCTGATTTTATTCAGGCTCTAGAAGCGGCAAAAAGATTGAAGAAGAAAGTTTCTGTACTTTGTTTGGAAAACAAATTTATGTTTAGATCGCTGATTGGTTTTCCCGTTTTTCTGCTTAATTTTACTGGGAGAAAGTTGAAACTAAGAAGCATAAAAAGGCGACCGAAAGTCTTAAAAATTAGCCAAAATAACCTAGTAACCCAAGTTAAATAAAAAAAAGGCTCCGCATACATGTATGCGGAGCAGGTTAAACTAACTGTAGCAAAAAAAGAAATGCTTGTCAAATATGACAGTCGAGCAAAAACAAAAAATAGGTCTGTTAAAATTTACCCCAACTTGTATTGCCACAATTTCATTGCTTTATCAAAATGTCAAAGGTTGTTCAAAGAGCAGACTTTACTTGGTCTTTTCACCTTTTAGCTTGTTGATTTGTTTTAGGGGTTCTGTCACAGGAAGAGTTTAGAGAGTTTTTAGTTTTCAAGAATTAAATCGAAAAGAATGGGGCAATAAGCCCAATAAAATGAACACAGTAAAACCCAAAATTATTGCTTTTATGAACGCCTTCTCTCAAGGGAAGAGTGGGGGAGACATGGTTTTTATTGAGGTAGCCAAAAGAATTAAAGAGTTCGACAAGATCGTTATAACCTCTTTATTGGGAAAAAAATTGTGTCAAAAAAGTGGCCTAAGGGGAAAATTTTTAATTACCACCACAGAACAAGAATTCAAGAATATAATTCTAACCTATTTTAAAAGAACAATTAAGTCGTTTCTTCTGATTTTTAAAATTGAAAAAGAAGACATTTTTCTTGGCACTTCCGATTTTTTACCTGATGTCTTGCCAATTTTTTGGCTGAAAGTGAAGAATAGAAAAAATAAATGGATCCAGCATATTTTTCATTTGATTCCCTCTTCTAGGAAAATCCCTTTTTGTGCTCAAAGACTTAGCTTTCTTTTAATAAAAATATTAGCTGACACAATTATCGTTGATAATAAGCTGCTTAAAAATGATTTGATTAAAATGGGTTTTAAAATACAAAAAATTTTCGTTAATTATCCTGGGGCTAATCTTAAATATCTTAAATCAGTAAAAAAAGACAGAGAGGGCTATAATGGGATTTTTATGGCTCGACTGCATCCATCAAAAGGAATTTTTGACTTGATAAGAATTTGGAAGCTGGTTTGTCAAAAAAAGCCAGAAGCAAGACTAGGAGTAATAGGAAGGGGAGATGAAAGGGTGATAAATAAGCTTAGGTCAAAAATTAAACTTTCTGGTCTAGAAAAAAATATTGATTTATTAGGATTCCTAGAAGATGACGAAGCTTTTGGTTTAATTAAGGCGAGTCAGGTTTTTGTTTTTCCTAGTCACGAAGAAGGATTTGGAATAGCTCCACTTGAGGCCCAAGCGCTGGGAGTACCAGCTGTTGCCTGGAGTCTTCCTGTTTTTGCTGAAGTTTTTCCCAAAGGAATGATTAAAGTAAAAAAAGGAAACTTTAAAGAATTTGCCAATAAGACGATAAGGCTATTTCAAGACAAAGATTTTTATGATCAATTATCAAGACTAGCTGTTGAAAATGCCAGTCGGTTTAATTGGGATAATGTTGCTAAGAAACAGTTGAGATTATTAACAGAAAATAAAATTTTTTAAAAAATGTTGAGAAAAGATTTTTATAATTTGTTGGTTTGTCCTTATTGCAGACTTTCTTTTCAACAATCTCTTGACTCCCTGTTTTGTTGTAGATGTAAAAGAAGCTTTAAGATTAAGAACGATATACCTTTTATTGTTCCAGATAAATTTCGCTTATTTCAAGAAAAAGAAAAAAAAAGAATAAAGAGAGCTGGTTCTTGGAGTAAATTATTTGTTTATAAGAAGAAACAAGCAAAAACCTTGCCCAATAAAATAATTTTAGATATTGGATGTGGTGAAAGTAATGAAGGTACTATAGGGCTAGATGTTTATATTCCTCAAAAAATACCCGCTAATTTTATAGTTGGAAGCGCCGAGCTTTTGCCTTTTGCAGATAACTCTGTTGATGTGGTGAGAAACAGCTATGTTATTGAACACTTGTTAAACCCCAGCGATTTTATTTTGAATTGTCTTAGAATAGCACGAGAGAGGGTAGTCATTATTACCGATAACTCTGACTGGATTGGAGAAGTTTTTATGAGATTAATTGGTGCAGGAAGAATATTTCATAATGAACATATGTACAAATGGTCCGAAGAATATATGAATAATTTGATCAAAAAGCTTAAATTAAATGGAGAAGCTAAGGTTTTAAATCTTAGCCAAAATCCCCTAGTGACAATTCCCGCCCTGTTTGGAAAGCTTCCTCGAATAGGCAAAATTTTTTATCGAGATTTAATGGTAAAAATAACAAAATGAAAATAAACTTACTGGTTACTTTTTTTTATTTCTTTTTTATTTCTTTTTTATTTAAAGAGTTATTTTTTTTCTCGGGGATAATTTCTGGGGGAGACTGGTTGTTTCCCATGGGGTTTGGTCAAACCCAAGCTTATTTCTTGAGAAATTTATTTACTTGGGCAGAAAATGATCTTTTGGGGGCTCCTCAGTTTTTTTTAAGTGATTTATTTTTTAGGCTAATAGTCTATTTATTGGGGATAATAGGGCTTTCTGGAGGAATTATTCCTAGCATGTTTTTGTTTTTAATTTTTTTTCTTTCAGGGTTTTTCATGTATCTGTTTTGTAAGTTTTTGGGTTGTTCTCGAAAAACTTCTTTTTTGGGTGGATTGCTTTATATTACCCTTCCCTTCTTTTTTAATTATGCGTCAATGGGCTGGCAGTTTGTTCTTCTTTCAATGGGGATTTTACCTTTTGCCTTAATCCTTTTTATTAAGTCAGTTCAAGAAGAAAGATTCTTTTATTCAGTTTTGGTTGGTTTCCTTTATTTTTTGGCAGCATTTCAGTCGCAAGCTGTTTTTTGGTATCCGTTAACCTTTTTTTCTTTTGCTTTTTTTCTTATTAATAACAAAAAAAGCTTCGCTGTTTATTTAAAATCTATTTTCATTATATTTTTTGTTTTTTTAGGAATAAGCGCTTTTTGGTGGGCACCCCCTCTTTTTAGCGGTGGAAGTGGATTGTTTACAACAAGATTTGGTCTTTCGCCTACAAGCTTAGGAACCTGGACAAGATTAAGCTATTTAAATATTTTAAGATTATGGGGAAGTTTATTTAATTATCAATATGAAACAAGTTATCCTCAAATTCTAGTCCCCTTGTCTTTTCTTTTACCAGTTCTATCTTTTCTTTCAATTATCTTTTTCCCTAAAAAAAAACTAATAATTTCTTTGGTTTTCATTGCCTTAGTCACACCAATTCTTTTTTCTTTTGGTCCGCATTTTATTAGCAGATTGCCGTTTTCAGACGTTTTCAGAGATATGGGGCGGTTTTTGGTTCTTCCCTCTTTTTCTTTTGTTGTTTTAACAACACTGTTTTTAAACTTTCTTTTTAAACAGAAAAAAAAAGCCTTTCGTTTCGCTGGAGGATTTTTGGTGGTTCTGCTTTTTCTTAATGCCTATCCGTTTTGGGGTGGGGAATTGTTTGAAGAGCAAAAAAAACAACATGATATTAGGTTAAGAGCTTATAGTTTTCCTTCAGAATATTTTAGTTTGGAAAGTTATTTGGAAAAACAAAAAGAGGGGGTTAAGGTTTTATATCTTCCCATCGGAGGAGTGCTAAAACCTAATGACAACAAAAATTTTTTGGGTGAATATCGAGGAATTGTTGATATTTTTGCTATTTTTTCTCCCAAAAGAGGAGGTTGGGCGATTTCTGATCGAGATTTAGACAATCCAGGGTCTATTATTGGTTTAAAAATAGCCGAAGAAACAAAGAGAGGAGAAGGAAAATTCCTAGAAAAAATGTTGCCCCTGATTGGAGCTAAATATGTTGCCGTGCGGAATAATGTCTTATTTGGAGAAAAAAGCGGAGAAGAAATAACATCAACATTAAAAAGCTTACAAAACCTAAGCTTAGTAATGGATTGGAACAAGGTTTCACTTTTTGAAAATAACAATTTTCTTCCCCACTTTTATATTCCCCAAAACATAATTTACTCAACTGGAGGAATTGAAAGCTTAGTTGATGTAGTTGGATTTGAGGATTACAAAATAAGATCAGGAATTTATTTAACTAAGACTGGTGAGCTAAAAGAAGAAACAGCTAGCAAACTAAGAAGTCGGGCGGATAAAATCTTTATTAAAACAAACCTAGAAAATAGTATTGGCGATAATTTTTTTGAAAAAACAAGAAAAAGAGATAACTTTAAAATTGGCGTTCCTTTTCCCCATGTTCGTCATCAGCCGGGAAGCCTTGCCTATCGCTTGGCTTTAGCCAGAGAATGGTTAGAGGAATGGAGGGTAAGAAACAATCAAGAAGAATTAATTGAAAAGAAATTATTTTATGCGGGAAAGAGAATTTCTGAACTAGAGAGCTGGGGAGAAGAAAAAAGAGTTCAAGGAATTACCCTAAGGGCATATCGGCTAAAAATGGAAGAAGCCCTAGAGGAAGCCAAGCAATTACCAAAAGCAGAAAAGAGAACAGAAATGATGATAAAAATTGGGGCCTATTGGGAGGCGCATCAAGAAAGAGTAGAAAAAATATTTATTAACAAGCAAGGGAGAGAAACAACAGCAGACGAGTGGAGAAAAATGTTTGCAGAATTAGCCGAAAAAATTGACCCCTTGGGTAGTGGCGACTTAAAAAATCTGGAATATAGCTTTGAGGTTCCTAAAAGCGGAATCTATTCGCTGTTTATTCAAGACATTAGCCAGCTGACAGGTCTAGAAATACTAACAGAGGGCAGAGAAATACAAATAGAAGAAGGAAGATTAGTCGCCAATGAAGGCTGGACAGAGATTGGCAGGGAAGAATTTAATCAAGGAAAAAACAAACTAACCCTTCGCCTACCAGAGTCGGCTAATTTAGTTGGCCCCGACTGGCAGACAAGGAAAGAGCTGGAAAAGGCAGAAGAAGGGGTTGGATTTTTTCCCCAAGAGTTCTTTCCTGGGGCAGAAAATCTTGTTTTTCAAGAAATTAATGATTGGCAAGCAGATAGTTTTTATTATTTGACTTTTGAGTACAAAATCGAGAAGGGAAGCCTGGGGGTTGGCGTATTAGAAGAAAGAAGAAAAGAGGCAGAAGAGGGAACGAAAATAACAAAAATATTTACCAAGAATTTAAAGAATCAGGGCTCAACTGAAGAGTGGAAAAAGTTTGAAGGATTTTTAACTGCGGATAAAAATGCTCTGGAGGCCAAGATTTATTTTTATTCCCAAGCTGATTTAGATCAGCTTGCCGAGGTGGAGTTTAGAAATTTACAGGTAAGAAAAGTTGTCAGGCCTAAAATAATGTTGCGCGCCAAAACAGAAAACATTAACCAAGAGGAGCAGGCAATGCCAAGAATTACCTTTACCAAGATTAACCCAACAAAATATCGGGTTAGAGTAGAAGGAGCCAAAGAACCATACACTTTAATTTTTTCTGAAAGCTTTCATCGGGGCTGGAGAGCTTATATTAATAAAACAGAAAATTTAAGAGGAACAACGCAAAATCAAGAAGAAATTGTGGCCAGTTATTTTGACGGAGAAATAAAAGAAGGTGTTCATCGCAACATCTTTTTAGAAAAAGCCACTTTTGAGACTTGGGGCAAAGATCCGCTTCCTCAAGAGCGTCATTTACTGGTTAATGGTTATGCCAACTCTTGGTATATTACTCCAGAAGACAGCGGAGGAAGGGAAAATTACGAAGTGATAATTGAGTTCCAACCCCAGCGTTTATTTTATTTGGGTTTATTTATAAGTATTTTTGTTTTTATAGGATGTATCATTTATTTAATATATGATAAATTTCGGAATAAATTAAACGCCTAGAATTTATAATTTTTATGTTTTACGCTTATATTTTAGAAAGCCTAAAGGACAAGAGAAGATATATTGGATATACCGAAAACTTAAAGAAAAGGATTGATGAACACAATAAAGGAACAAACATCTCAACTAAAAATAGGACACCCCTTAGGCTTATTTATTACGAAGCTTGCTTAAACAAAGTTGACGCCAAAAATCGCGAAAAATACTTAAAGGGCAGATGGGGAACCAAATTCATAAACACCAGGTTGAAGAACTATTATAAAAACTATAAATTCAGGGTTAATTGTCCCTGAACTTTTAAAAAAAGTTCTTGGGACAACCCCAGCGTTTATTTTATTTGGGTTTATTTATTTCAGGCTTAACCTTGATTGGGTCTTTGGGGTATTTGGGCTATGGTTTAATTAAAAGAAAAAAATGAGAAAAATTAAAGAATTTTTGCAGAAATTTAAATTTTGGATATTAATTGGCACAGGAGCGGGGATTTTGTTTGATATTTTTATTTTCAATCCAACCTTTGATTTAGTTATTTTTTTATTAACAGGCCTTTGGGTTCTGTCTGTTTGGCTTTATAAATTTAAAGGCAGAATTTCGGTGACAGGAGCACTGGGATTTTTAATTACCTGTCCGATTTTATTAATTTTAAAAAAAGACTTAATTGCTGAAAAAGCTGCTATTTGGGCCTATATGTTTTTAGTGGTGGGGATAGTCCAGATGGTAATTGAATTTTTACAAGAGACTAAAAAGACTAAAAAAACATGAAGAGGCAAACCAAGGCCGAAGCCAAAAAAACCACTTCCAGTAAAACATTTCCGGAGTGGTCAAAACAGCTGGGTTCAAAAATTACTTTAATTTTTCTGTTGCTTGTTGGGTTTTTTTATCGGTTTTACGGCTTAAGAAATAATTATTCTTTTTGGAATGATGAGGGTCATGTCGCCATTTTTGTTAGGGCGATATTAGAAAGGGGTCAGCCAGTTTTAGATCATGGCTACTCTACTGGAGTTTATCAGTGGCTTTGGTATTGGTTAGGGGCGGTTTCGGCAAGGATTTTCGGTTTGAATGAATTTGCACTTCGCTTTCCTTCGCTTATTTTTGGCGTTTTAACAATTTGGGCGATTTGGCTGTTGGGAAGAGAATTGTTTCCCCTTTCTGTTTCGGAAAAAACAAAGGCTTCGTCTTGTTTAACTTTACCGTCAGCAAAAGAACTTATTCCGTTGCTGGCCGCCTTTTTTATCACCTTCTTAAATATTGAAATTCTTTGGTCTCGCCAAGCCCGACCATATCAAGCGATGCAGTTTTTTTATTTGCTCGCTTTTTGGTTTGTTTGGAGATTGGTAAAGGAAAAGAAGCTTAATTGGCGTTATTTTTTAGGATTTTTGGGAAGCGGAGTTTTGGTTTCGCTTTTGCATGGCTTGGGAATAGTAATTCTTTTGGCTGGTGTTTTGTTTTTGGCCGTTTTTCGGTTTAATTTAATAAAGAAATGGCTCCCTCTTAGTTTTCTGGCTGGTATTCCCCTGATCTATGCTTTTAGAGGCCACCTTTGGGCAGTAATTTCCAGCCTAGGCAGAGTTAATAATCTTTTTTATTATCGAGTTTTTCTTTGGCATGATTATCCAGCCTTAGTTCTCTTGGCCCTAATAGGGGGACTAGCTCTTTTTATAAGAAAAGAATGGTTAAAACTAGCTTTTTTAGCCTTTCCTCTTGCACTTCAAATTACCTTGATTTCTCTTTTATTGCCTCAGCCATTTGTCCGTTATTTCTATATTGTTTTTCCTTTTTTAATTCTTCTTGGTGCGATTGGCTTGACTGAGGCTTCTTATTTTCTTTCTTCTTGGAAGGGATTGCCTCGTCAGCTTGGATTAATTCGCCCCCGAGGAGGCTTTGTGCTTTTGCTGTTGCTTGCCTTGCTTTTTGCCACTATGGGTCATAAATTTACCCTGCGTCCTAGGAGGTTTTATTCTTTAAGTGAAGATATGCAAGAGGTTCCTGAAGTTGATTATAAAAAAATTTATGCTTTCATTGAGAAAGAACTACAGGCGAACCCAGAAGCAGTTTTTATTTCTAACTGGAACGATCACCCTATTTGGTATTTAGGTGAAGGCGGCCTTGATTATTTATTAAGGGTGCCCAACCACAAAACAGAAATCGATCCAGTTTCGGGGGCACGACACCTTTGGGACCTAGATCAGCTTAAGGGGGTTGTTGCTGACAATTCTCGGGGTCTAATTTTATTAGAAAGCTGGGAAACTAAGTTGCCAAGTGGGGTTAGGGAGTATATTACAGGCAACCTTAAAAAAGAACTAGAAGTTGACCGTCTTTATCCTGTTCAACCTCGTTACTGGCCGGTTGAGGTTTATTCTTGGGGAATAGCAAGAGATTAGGGTTTATGAAAAAACAGACCAAGGCAGAAGAAAAAAGAACTACTCCAGAAAAAGTGTTCTCGAGGATGCCGAAAAAGACTGAAGAAATCAAAGTTAGCATTGTTGTTTTATCTTGGAATACCAAAAACTTATTAAAAGGATGTTTAGAAAGCCTCCCTCCTTTTGGAGAAGTGATTGTGGTTGATAATGGCTCAACTGATGGAAGCCTAGAGTATTTAAAGAAACTAGTAGCCGATACCAATCAGCCACTTAATATTAAGCTGATTGAAAATAAAGAGAACTTAGGTTTTTCTAGAGGGAATAATAGCGGGATTAAACAGGCCTCTGGACAATATATTTTGCTCCTTAACTCAGACACGATTGTAACAACTGGGGCGATAGAAAGGTTGGTTGAATATTTAAATAAAAACGAAAATACCGCTGTTTCCCCTTTATTAGAATTACAAAGTGGACAACCCCAGCTTGATTACTATATGCGTTTTCCAACTCTTTGGCAAATCTTTTTTTACCACAACCCCTTGTTAAGACCCATAATAATGAAAACGCCCCTAAAAAATTTGATTTGTCAAGAAGCCAAACAAGAACCATTTGAGGTTGATCAGCTTCCTGGTGCCGCCCTAATGGCAAGTCGAGAGGTTTGGCAAAAAGTAGGCAGCCTTGATCCTGATTTTAGGTTTTTTTGGGAAGATGTTGATTGGAGTTGGCGAGCAAGAAAAATGAAAGTTCGACTCCTTGTTGTTCCTGAGGCTAAGATTGTTCATCTTGGCGGGGCCAGTTGGAAGAATAAATTAGATAAAAATAAAAACGCCCTCTATCAGCAGTTTTTTGCTTCAATGCTACTTTTTGTTAAAAAAAATTATTCTTCGAATCGATTAAAAGTATTTAAAATGGCAATAGCAGTAAATTTCTTGCTTACCGGTAAGCTAAAGCTGTTTTTTAACTTATTAAGGGGAAAATTTGCACAAGGAGAGCTTTGGAAATAATCTTTATTTTTTACTGGCGAAAAAAAACAATTTAGGCTTCTTTTGGTTTAGAAAACATTAAGCTTTTCTAGCTTTTCTTTACTCCTAGCTTCTGATAATTTAAAAAAAACGGCAGACTTCTGTTTTATCAATAATTGACATCGTGAAAACTTAAATTATTGCCATTAACAACTAGGTATTGTCCCAAACCAAAGTCAAAGCAGCCAGGATTAATAAAGCCTTTGTTGAGGTTTTGTTGAACTAAATGAGTGTGGCCACAAACTAAAATTTGATTTTTTTTGAGAATTTTTTTAGCTTCGGCCCTAATCTCTTGATTATATTTTTTTCTTGAAAAAGAAAGATATCTTCGGCCCAAAACCTTGATTAAGAAATGATCGGTATTAGATAGAAATCTTAAGAGAGGCCGACAAGCCTTTAAAATTTTGATGATTTTAGCAAAAGAAAGGTCTAAATTGTGACCGTGAGTAATTAATAAAGTTTTGCTACCGAATTGCAACAAATAGCTTTCGGCTTGATGGTTAGAAAACAAATCTACTCTTTTATCACAGCGCTTCTTTCTATCATGATTACCATAAAGATAAACAGTATTCTTCTTTTTTAAGAGAGGAAAAAGCTCTTGCCAAGAAGAAGTTAAAAATTGATCAAAACTAATAAACATACCCTCCCAAAAGTCGCCGTTGATAATTACCTGGTCGGCCTCATTAATAATTTTTTTCAACAAAGCCATTCGTTTGGGGTCGGGCTTGTTGGTTAGGTGAGTGTCAGAAAAAATTAGCGTTTTCATAAATTATTGCTAATAGATTTTAGCACCTTATTTTCTTTTCCTCGCCCTGTAATTATCTAATAAAAGTCCCAAACCTTAGGTAATTAGACTTGTTTTTGTGGCGTGGTGAGTAAAATAACAAGCTGTCCGCAAAATCCATTAAGCTTCGCTTGGTCGAAATTTACGAAAAAATTATAACCGAATTTGTGCAAAAGTTAATTCAGTCGTCTGGAGGGCGTCCTCGCAACTCTAGCAAGACAAATACGGGCGTCACGCTTCCGCTATTTTTTGCGCGCGCGATTTACTTTTTGTTTCGTAAAAGTTTAGAAACTGAAAAAAGAATTAACTATTTCTTCAAGAGACGAGAGGTTAGACTTTGTCGTCGTATCTACAGCAAAAAGTATGCCCGCAAAATTGGTCAATCCCCGACCATTCGCCACTTTCTCTAGTGGAAAAACATAAGCAATGTCTTGAAAAACTTCTGCGGGAATTTCTTCATCGCCTCTTGTTACGGTTTTTGTACGATATATTTTAAATCCCCCAAAACCCAGTAAATTTGTAAAATCTTCCACTTTTGTATTTTTGCATTCTATGTTTTCCATCGGTCCCCCTGCATCACAGTATAGATCGCCAGCAAGAAGACTTGCTTTTGGATCTGGTTCTGCTAAATGAAAAGCCTCAAGCGGATTTATTCGTAACGATATTGCATCTATCGAAGCACACGGAATATCGGCACATTTCGACAGGGAAAGTGAATCTTGGTAGCTAAATCCATATCTTAGGTTTTCATCTAAATATTGCTTGAATCCTGGTTCTGGGGCTGGAATTAAATTTTCTCTAGAGGCAGGAGTTGGGGTAATCGTTTGTTGCGGAGTAGAAATTATTGATTCATTGTTGTTTCCTCTCGGTGTGCTTTCTGGAGATGGCCTGCTGTTGGTGATTCTTTCAAGGTTTATTATAAGCGCCACCATAATTAACAGAAGCAGAACTATCAAAACAACAGTAGAAATCATCCAACAGTTTGTTTTTGGTTTATTTGGTAGCTGAGAAGGTTGACTAACTGGACCTTGCTTGGCTTGTTGAGCGTTTTGGTCGCCCATATTAATATGATTTTCCATTTCCATTATGAGTCTCTATAAAAAAATATAGCACAAATTTAGATCTCTTGAATGATTGCCTTGACAGTGTCGTCAACCCCAAAAATTACAAACAAAAAAATAAGCCCTGAAAAGTCAAATTTAAACTTCAGGAGAAATCAGCAAAGTTTAGGAGGCTGGTTCAAGCTGGCTCGATTTGTTTTTAGCTAATCGGCAGCTCTCGGTAGAATACAAAAAAGATCTTTGCGAGGCTTCGTGTAGTTGGTGGCACACGAAGAGTCTCCGCCTCGACGAACCCTTTCTCTTAATTTAGTCGAGATAAAGCGATAAAGCTCGAACTACTAAAACCAGTGTACGAGTCAGTTATCTCTTACTGGAATTATAGCTCATATGATAAAAATATACTCTATTTATCGCTACAAAACCAAGCTCAAATGAAGTATAATCAGATTAGGTATGAATACTAATGGAAAGATGCAAATCTTTTACGGAGTAGACAATCCAGCTAGTATCAAGAAGCCTAACCAAGCTGGTAACGTACCTACGAAAACCACAGATGCGACAGGTGTCGCACTTTCCACTCAACCAACCGCTCCACAAACCTCACCACAACCTATTACAGAGCTTGTAGGGTCAATGAAAAAGGTTAAAACAGATACACCTGAAGCGAAACTCAATAAAGATAGTATGGTGGACAATCACGGTAACAGAATAACCTTTAATGATGAGGAGACACGCTCACAAACGTTCAAAGGCGTAGACGATCCAAGTAGCTTCCTATTAAGAAGAAGTGATGCGAACTATGAATTATGGCAACACAGGCTCAAATATCAGCAAATAGGACAAACACACAAAACGCAGGAGTTAAAACCGAAGCAGGAAAAGAGATCTCCAAGTACAACGCTATCCGTCATGGTGTACTTCAAAGAACTTTGATATCTACGGAAAAGGATGAAGCTCAAACTATACTCTCACTTCTTTTAGCTGAATATGAGCCTCACGGTGTCACTGAGGACTTGCTCCTTGAGCCTATGGTGATTGCCTATATGCGTATGCAACGAGCTATACAAGCGGAAAAGGCTTTTTTAACACAAGGATTTATGATGCCTATGATTCGCTACACTTCAGAGGAAACCGACAGTATTCAAGTTGGAAACTCAGAGTATGAAACGTTGGATAAAACATACGTGCGTTACATTACAGCATGTGAGCGTCAATTTTATCGAGCCTTACATGAGCTTCAACGAGTACAATCCTTACGCAAAGGGCTATAACCTACATCAATAGCAGTCGATGTGTTTAGAGATTTAGCAGATCAGTAATGGATTTGTTTGGTAAATGTCACCTTAGTGATCTATGATCTGAAGTTACACTTGCACCATCTCTCACTTTAATCATTGCGCGCATTACATCAAGTGTATCCATACCATCTTGCATAATTTTTATCAATTTGAAAAGATCTCCTGACCTTGAGTCCAATGCAATGCAATGATGGTCTACGCCTTCGGTACGCATGTCTGTCAGAATTTGATCTATACCAAGCTGGTGTAGTCTTTCCTTCGCAAGCGCAGCTAAATCATCATGTGCCCATCCACCTACTAAATGTGCTTTTATGTTTTTTCGTGCGTCACATGAAACACCATTTCGCTGCATGGCTGTAAGCATATTTAAGATATCTTGATGGGGTGCTTCCCATCTGGGAGTCATTGCTGGTGCTGTCATATGTACTAGACCTGCAATTTTTAAATCTGGTTCATAAAGTGCTACGGCAACACATGGACCCAATCCTATTGTTTTTAGTATAGGATTAGTATGATCAGCTCTTGTTACCCCCCAAGTATTCATACGAACATCAATCAAATCGGGATTATCAGGTAATTCTTTCAGCGGCAAAAATTCTTTTCTTAAAAATGAATCAAGTTGACTTTCACTCATATTGTGATTTTACCATAATCTTTATGAATGAGGTTGTTGTAAAATACACGTCATATGGGGCTTTACGGATACGAGGATGTAATTTATTTTACAAAACTGAGATATGTTTTATATGTACGCAAATCATCTGAGGACGAGTTTCGACAGGTAAAGTCCATTCCAGATCAGATTGATGAGTGCCTAGCCTTTGCAGCACGAGGACAGTTACAAGTTTTTGGTAAACTAATTATCGAGACAAAATCAGCCAAGACACCAGGGAAGCGTCCAGTCTTTCGTCAAATGCTCACGGATATCTACAACGGCAAATATGACGCTATTCTTGCATGGAATCCAGACAGATTAGCTAGGAACATGCTTGAGGGTGGTGAAATCATCAATATGGTTGATGAGGGCATCATCAAAGATCTCAAGTTTGTCACCCATCACTTCACCAAAGATGCTAACGGAAAGATGTTATTAGGCATGGCGTTTGTGTTATCCAAGCAGTACAGCGATAAGTTATTATCGCAAGATGTTACAAGGGGTGTACGAAGCGATCTCGCAGAAGGTAAATCACCAGCACCAAAGTATGGTTATGTTCGTGATGAAAGCGAACCGTATAGACCAGACGATCGTAATCATGAGCTTATTTGTGACGCATGGAGTATGAGAGTCAAAGGTGAGCCTATCGAGACAATTACTAAATATCTGAACGATCAAGGTTTTACCGTGAGATTAAATCAACCAATCGTAAAACATATATGACCAAGCAGAAATTAAGCGACATGTTCAAAGATAGCTTTTATTAAGGAATGCTTAATCAAGCTCAACAGACTACCGATTTACGCCTCATCTATGATTTTGTACCAGCGACAACAGAGGAGGATTTTATAACCATTCAATAGATGACATATCGGAGAATCAAACCATCAAGTCCACATAGAGATAATTATTATCCGTTAAGGCTGATGATTTTGTGCTCTTACTTGTAATCAGACAATGAGAGTCGCACCTGCAACCAGTAGTAATAAAAGGATCGCTACCTGTATGCCAGATGTAGCAGTAAAGGTTGTGAACGAAAGAAAAAATCAATCAGAGTCAAAGTTTTTCTTGATTTTGTGGCAGAGCTACTCAAAGAGGGATTAAACTTCACGGACAAGGAATACCAACAGTACTTAGATGGTATGAAACACCTCTCAGGTGACCGTAAGATCGCTTTACGAGGCGAGTTGAATACCAAACGGGCAATACTCAAACGCAAAGAACGAGAGTTAGCAGAGTCCAGTATAGCTATCCTCAAACTTGATCCTAAAAGCGTTATCTACCAACAGAATGAAAAGCACATAGGAGAGTTAGACAATGACTGTAAGGCTCTTACTAAGGATATCGTAAAGTTAGAGGAGGAACTAAAGAAGTCGGAAACAGAACCAATGACACTTGAGGAGCTTGCGAACTTGTCGAAAAATGCCGTAACCACAATCCAATCTGCTGATGCTGTGGGTAAAGATATGATTTGCCGTCAAATCTTTGCGAACTGGATAGTTGATGATGAAAAAGTGGCGTCATATCAACTAAAAGAACCATTTATGACACTCCTGAAACATCGTCAATTCCTATTTAGTCGGGGATGCCGGACTTGAACCGGCGACCTCACGCACCCCATGCGCGCGCGCTAGCCATCTGCGCTAATCCCCGTAAAAATTATCTATTTTTTTAGACAACGATTGTATTTTAACAAAAATCATGCCACAATAGAAGCTATGAACAAGGCAGGGCCTTCTATCTCTCCTCGAATGGAAGCAGTTAAGTTGGCAATGGAGCAAATTCAAAAACAATATGGCCAAGGGGCGATTATGAAAATGGGCGAAGATCAAATAACTAAAAACATTTCTGTAATTCCCACTGGCTGTTTATCTCTAGACCAAGCCTTAGGAGTGGGCGGAATCCCCAAGGGAAGAATTACCGAAATCTACGGCCCTGAAGCTTCAGGAAAAACCACTCTTTGTTTACATGTTATCGCTGAAGCTCAAAAGCAGGGTGGGGTGGCTGCTTTTGTTGATGTTGAGCATGCTCTTGATCCTTCAAGGGCCAAAGAGATTGGGGTGGATGTTGACGAACTTCTAATTTCTCAGCCGGACACTGGAGAACAAGCCCTAGAAATTGTGGAAACACTGGTTCGTTCTGGTGGCGTGGAAGTGATAGTTTTGGATTCGGTGGCGGCACTGGTACCTCGAGCTGAAATTGAAGGAGAAATGGGAGATGCTCAAGTTGGTGTTCAGGCAAGGCTAATGAGTCAGGCTTTAAGAAAATTAACTGGAGCGATTGCTAAATCAAAGACAGCAGTGATCTTTACTAATCAAATTCGACACAAAATTGGGGTTATGTTTGGCAACCCAGAAACGACCTCAGGTGGATTGGCCCTGAAATTTTATTCCTCAGTTAGAATTGATATTAGAAATATTGGTGCCATTAAAGAAGGCGAAGAGACAATTGGTTCTCATCACCGAGTTAGAATTAAAAAAAATAAAGTTGCTCCGCCATTTAGAGAAGCAGAGTTTGATATTATGAACAAGGGGGGAATTTCTCTTTCTGGAGATGTTTTAGATTTAGGGGTTAAATTGGGTTTAATTGAAAAATCAGGTGCTTTTTATAAAAGAAACGATCAGGTTTTGGCCCAAGGGAGAGAGGCGGCCAAAAAATATTTAGAAGAGAGTCCCGAAGTGATGAAAGAAATAATTTCGGCAATTAAAAAAGCTTCTCAAAAAAATTAAAGTGCCCCAGATTACCCTATTAGAAAATCAAAAAAAAGCCCCTGGACGAGTCAATCTTTATTTAGACAATCGCTTTGCTTTTGGTTTGAGCCAAGAGTTAGCCCTTAAGGTCGGCTTAGTCGTTGGTAAAGAATTATCAGAAAAAGAGGTGGTTGACTTAAAGAATCAGATTGAAGAAGACGAGCAAATAGCTGGAGCTTATCACTATTTATCTTATCGACCTCGATCGGAGCAGGAGCTTAACTATTATCTAGAGAAAAAAGGGGTAAAAAAAATAGTAGCGACAGGAATTATTTCTCGGCTTAAGAAAGAGGGCTATCTTAACGACGAAAAATTTGCCGATTGGTGGCGAGAACAGCGCAATCAATTTCGTCCTAGAAGCAGATTTATTTTAACAGGAGAACTGGTTCGTAAAGGGGTTAATCGAGAAGTTATTGGTAAAGTTTTGTCAGATTTTGATGAACAAGCCCTAGTTGATCAATTAATTGAGCAAAAAATATCTCGCTTAAAAAGAACTTCAGGGCTGGTGGAAAAAGAGAAACTGATTGGTTATTTAAAACGGCGAGGATTTTCTTGGTCGGCCATTAAGCTTGGTTTAGAAAAACAGGACCTTTGACTAAAAGCGGTCAAAGAGTTACAATAGGGGTTGGTTTAAAAATGTTATGGTGATCAGAGGAGAAAAAAGTTACTCATCCCCAAAAGAGTCTCTTTTTTGTTAAAGTTCTTCTGATTTCCCCAAACACTTTAAATAGACATTTTTTAGAAGAAGACAATTAATAATTATGACTAATCAGGATTTATCCGAAACAATTAACAAACTTCAAGAAGAAAATGAAGCCTTAAGAAAAAAACTTCTTTTAGATTTAGATCAGGAGCTGAAAGTTAGAGTTGCGCAAAAAATCGCCAAAGCCGAAGAAGAAATTAAATTAACAGCCGAAGAAAGGGCCCGTCAAATTTTGGTTGAAGCAATGAGACACGGGGCAACAGAAATTACAGCCGAATACACAGTTTCTTCAATTAAAGTTCCTTCGGAAGAGGTTAAGGGCAAGATTATTGGCAGAGAGGGAAGAAACATTAGAGTTTTTGAGCGAGCCACTGGGGTAGATTTAGATTTAGAAGAAGAAGGGGAAATTCGCCTTTCTTCTTTTGACTCTCAAAGAAGAGAGGTTGCCAGAAGAGCTCTTCAGAAGCTAATTCGTGATGGTCGAGTTCAACCCAATAGAATTGAAGAAGTAGTTGATCAAGTTAAGCAAGAAGTAAATAAAATTATTTTAGAAGAGGGAACCAGACTTTGTCAGGCAGTGGGTGTTTATGACTTGCCCCTAGAATTAATGGAAATGATTGGCAAGTTTAGGTTTCGTTTTTCTTATGGTCAAAACCTATTAGTTCATGTTTTAGAAGAAACCAAAATTGCAATGGAAATTGCTCGCCAATTAAAAGCGGATGTGGATGTTGTTCGGCTAGGCTGTCTTCTTCATGATGTTGGCAAGATAGTTACTGATCGCAAGGGGTCCCACATTGATTTAGGGGTAGAAATTGCCAGGAAATATAATATGCCAGAGAAGGTGGTTAATGCTATCGCCGAACATCACGAAGACAAGCCGTTTTCCTCAATGGAATCAGCTATCATTTGGGTTGCCGATGCAATTTCTGGCTCTCGTCCAGCGGCTCGTTATGAGCCACACGAAGACTATGTTGAAAGAATGACTCAAATAGAGGAAGCGGCAAAATCTTTCCCCGGAGTGGTTGATGTAGCCGCCTATCAGGCGGGTAGAGAAGTCAGGGTAGTGGTTGAACCAGAGAAGGTTTCTGATGATGAGGTCACGATTTTGGCACACGAAATTGCTGAAAGGTTAGAGGAAATGGCCCGTTGGGCCGGTAGAATTAGAGTGACGGTGATTCGGGAGGTTAGAGCCACTGAAACTGCCCCCCTAGAAGAGGACTAATCTTGACAGTCTGATCGAAATTAGTTATTCTATTTTTTGCCTATTTAATGAGACTAATTGACTTATCAATAGAAAAAATTGTTTTTTAAAAAGGAGGTGGAACAAAAGTGATCAAAAGTAAAATTATTGAAGAGGTAGCCAAGAAAGCCAATACTACTAAGAAAAACGCCCGTGAGGTGGTTGACTTGTTCTTAGAGGAAGTTAAAAAAGCTTTAGCCCGAGGGGAGTCTAAAGTGGTTATTTCTGGATTTGGTACCTTTAGAACTACCATGGTTAAAGAGAAAAAAGTAATCGTTCCGGGTGGCAGTGAAACCGTTAAGGTCAAAGCTCATCGAGCAGCTCGATTTAGTCCAGGTAAAGCCCTTAAGCGAGCGGTTAAATAACTTTAACCTATTTAAAAAAGCGCTCACAGATTTTGTTTTTGTGGCGCTTTTTTAGTTTGTCTTTCAATTCGTTTTGAAAGTAGAAAGAGCCAAGACGGGAACAATTAAAAAAATAATCCAAAGACAGGGCCATGATAGAATACAAATATTATGTCGATGGAGACTCAAAAGACAACGGGGGCGGAAGTCCCAAAGCTTGAATATAACCTAGCAGGGGGTTTGCTTCTTACAATAAGAGAGGAAGATTTTAAAGAGTTGCTGGGGGGTTTGACCAAAGCAGGTTATCAATCTGGGTGTATTTTACCCTTTAGGGCCTTAATGGAGAGTGGGGTCGATCAAATAAAAAGATCACCTCTCCAGATTGTCCATATTGAAGAAGCATGGAACCCCACTGCAGAAGACAACTTAACAAAATCGGTTTTGGCTGGCCTGATTGGACATTGGAAAAGATATAGAGGAGATACAAGCGAGCCACCCATACTTCAAGACTCTTTTTTTCCTAGCGAAACAACTTGTGACAGGCTTTTTCGGGAAATAACCGAAGCTTTTCCAGAAGTGAAGTTTATCTCTCACGAGATTGATGTAGATTTTCCAGACGACAGGCTTTTAGTGGAGATAAACCAGGGTATAAATCTTTCTTCTGAAGAAATTTTAGCCAAAGCTAAAGAAAGAGGGTTTGGTTTAGTTTTTGACCCAAAACACCTTCTTCCCTCAAGGCGAGTAATAAGTCAGCCTGGATTACCAACTAGACCGCTACAGGGCGAATGGGAAAGACAGTTTAAGACTTTTTCAGATGGAATCAAGGTGGTTGATATTAATCCTTCTTCTGGCAATGAGGTTAGTGACCTGCTGGCTGGTAAGGGCATTCTAAAAGAGGTGGCTGAAGCAGCAAAAGAAATAGAAGTTAGCTCTTTACGAGTGGAGGTTGTTATTTCCCCATTCCAACAACTGCCTGGTTCTCCGTTTCACGAAAAGGGTTTTAGGTTTTTAGAAGAAGTGGGACAGGCTCTTCGTGGGTGAGGTAAATCAAGAGAAAGCGGACCAAAAAGAGTTAAAGGTTAAAAAGCCTTTTGGCGTTGGCGGTGGTTTGAGGGGCGAGAACGGAAAGGGGAATATTTTTTAGTTTCGCAACAAACTGGGCAAGAAAAATAAGGTTTTTGGGTTCGTTGGGAAAGCTTTTTTCTTTCTTGACTGGTTCAGGGGTTAAATAGGGACTGTCGGTTTCCAGAACAAGCATTTCTAGGGGGACTTTTTTGATAAAAAGAGCTTTTTTGTTCCAATAAGTGACATCACCATCAACACCAATAAAAATATTATATTTTTGAGCAAAGGCTAATACTTCTTCATCTGGTTCACAGCAGTGAAACACTGTTTTGTATTCTAGTTTTTTATTCCAGTGTTTTTTGATTATTATCAAAATATCTTCTTTTGCTTCTCGATTGTGAAAGATAATTGGTTTTCTATATTTTTTGGCTAATTCTATTTGCCTAACAAAGAGGTTTTTTTGGTCTTCCTTAAAGTGCTGATCAAGCTGATATTGTTTATGTTTTGTTTCTTGGTATTGATGATAATCTAAGCCAATTTCGCCTACTGCCGAACATTGAGAGTTTTGAACCAAGTCCTCTAGCTCGTTAAAGTCGATTTTTTCTTGAGCATGATGAGGGTGAACGCCGACGGCGGCGAAAAGAGTTTGATGCTTTTTAGCTAAGATAATCGCTTTTTTTGAGGTGATTAGGTTTGACCCCGGCACTAAACAGAAATCAACCCCAGCCCCAAGAGCACGGTTGAGAACCGCTTCTTCTTGATTATCAAAGATTTCAAAATTAAGATGACAATGGGTATCGAAAAGCATTGTTTAAGATTATAACTTAATTATTTTTGAGGGGTATAATAGAAGTATGTCTTTATCGGTTGGAATAGTTGGTTTGCCCAACGCTGGTAAGTCAACCTTGTTTAATGCCCTTCTTGGTCGTCAGGTGGCTCGGGCGGAAAATTATCCTTTTTGTACAATTGATCCTAACATTGGGGTAGTCGAAGTGCCAGATAACAAATTGCCGATTTTGGGTAAGGTTGCTGGTAGTCGACAAGTAGTTCCAGCGGTGGTTAAGTTTATTGATATTGCTGGGCTAGTTAAGGGAGCTGCCACTGGAGAAGGTTTGGGGAACAGATTTTTGGCCCATATTAGAGAAGTAGACTTAATTTGTTATATTTTACGTGCCTTTGCTGATGAGAATGTTTCTAGGGCTGGCTCAATTAATCCCCAAGAAGATTTGGCTGTTTTGAGAATGGAGCTAGCTCTAAAGGATCTTGAGGTTTTAGAAAACTTTTTGAACAAAAAAACAAAAACAGAAGAAGACTTGGCTCGCCTTCAGTTAGCCAAGAAGATTACTTCTTTGTTGAAAGAAGGAAAACTTCTTAATACTGTTGATTTTACTGATGAAGAAAAAGAGATTTTAGACAGTTTTTTTCTGTTGACGACTAAACCAGAGCTGATTGTTTTAAATGTTGAAGAAAAAATGGTGACGACCAACTCTAAGAATATTAGTGATCTTTTCAGTGAAGAGGTGATGATTATTTCTGCCAAGATGGAAACAGAGTTATCTCAACTGTCTCCAAAAGAAAGAAAAGAATACTTAGTTAGCCTTGGGGTTAACAAGTCTAGCCTAGAGCAATTAATTAATCAGGCCTATAAAAATTTAGGCTTGGTTAGTTTTTATACCGCTAACAATAAAGAGGCTCGAGCCTGGTCGATTAAAAAAGGAGCCTTGGCTTCTTGGGCGGCTGGAATAGTTCATTCTGATTTTGAAAAAAACTTTATCAAGGCAGAAATAGTTAGCCTCGATCAATTTATTAAGTTAGGAGGTTGGGTTAACTGTCGTAATTTTGGCAAAACAAGGTTTGAGGGGCGAGATTATCAATTTGTGGGCAATGAAGTGGTAGAGTTTAGGGCGGGTAAATAGTTTTTTAATAATGCCAAAAAATTGGGGTATTTAGGCTGGAAAAATGAGGTATAGTATAATCTATTTTAGTAAAAATGCTTGAGATAATTAGAAAACGACGCAGTATTCGGGTTTATCAAAATAAACCAGTTGAAAAAGAAAAATTAGAGGCAATTCTAATGGCCGCTCAATTTTCTCCCTCGGCTAATCACAGAAAGCCCTGGCGATTTTGGGTGGTAAAAAACAAGGAGATTCTAGCCAAGTTAGCCCAAGCAACACCCTGGGGTTCATTTATAGCCCAAGCCCCTTTGGCTATTGTAGTTTGCGCCAATAAAGATTTGTCTAGGGAGTGGCTGGAAGATGCTTCAATTGTAGGAGCTCATATTTATTTAGAGGCAACAAATCAAGGACTGGGAACTTGTTGGGTACAAAATCGCGACTCAAAGACAAGTCAGGGAGAAGAAAGCGAGCGGTATATTAGAAATCTTCTTAATATTTCTGAAGATTTTAGAGTTATAGCCACTTTTCCAATTGGCTATCCCGATGAAAAAAAACCGCCCCATTCTAATCAAGATTATGAAAAAAGCAAGGTTTGTTTTATTGACTAGATAAAAATCCCGACAAGACCCTCTTTTTCTAGAACTAAAAGAAGTGCTACAAGTGGAGCTGTTTGTGAATTATTTATAAAATAAAAATGCTTCTTATTAAGGCAAAAACCTATTATATTAAAACCTTTGGTTGTCAAACCAACAAGGTTGACTCAGAAAAAATTTCTTTTTTTTTAGATCAAGTTGGTTTAAAAAAAAGCCAAACAATAAACAAAGCTGACTTGGTAATAATTAATTCCTGTGCCGTTCGTCAGTCGGCCGAAGATCGAGTCATTGGTTTGGCGTATAATTTAAACAAGAAGGAAAAACAGCCAATAGTCATTGTTTCTGGATGTCTTCTTTATCATAAAAACGAATATTTAAAAGAAAAGTTTGTCGACAGAGTTAATTATTTCGTTAAATCCTCTTCTTGGCCAGAATTTATTTTTCAACATTGGGCGGTTAAGGTTAATTGTAGTTTTTCTGAAAAAAAAGACGTTGGTCCACTTTATGTTTCTATTATAGACGGTTGTAGTAACTTTTGTAGCTATTGCGTTGTTCCTTATGCTAGAGGGAGAGAAAAGTCTCTTGATCCCGAAAAAATAATCTGTCAAATCAAGCAAGTGGCAAAAAATAATGGTCGACAAAAAGTTTTCTTATTGGGCCAAAATGTTAATAGTTACGGCAAAGATTTAAAAAAAGTTCAATTAGAAGTTTTGGACTGTGATGATTTTACTACCCCGTTTGCTCGACTTATTGGAACGCTTAATAATCTGAAAGAAGTTGAAGAAATTTCTTTTTTAACTTCTAATCCTCACGATTTAGATAATGACATTATTAAGTCCCTTAAGTTCAATAAGGTAAGTCGACAACTTCACTTACCAGTTCAATCTGGCGATGAAGAAATATTGCAAAAAATGAATAGAAAATATACTGCAATTCAATATATTAAATTAGTAGAAAAAATTAAAAAAGAAGTTCCTGATATTTTGATTAGTACCGATATTATCGTCGGTTTTCCTGGGGAGACAAAGCAGCAATTCTTGAAAACGGTTGACCTCTGCCAGAAGGTTGATTTTTATAAAGCTTATATTAATAAATATTCACCAAGACCGGGAACTGTAGCAGAGAAGTTGGTTGACGACGTTTCTTGGGCTGAGAAAAAGCGTCGCTGGCAAATTTTAGAAAAATTAATTAATTCAAGGCAAGTTTTTTAAAAGAGCTACCTTGTAAATATTTTTTGTTATTAGTTTTTAATCTAGTTTATTTTAGAGCTCTGTAATATTGACAAGAAAAAGAAAGAAAAGATGAAAAAGCTGTTAATTATTTGTGGACCAACGGGAGTTGGAAAAACAGCCTTGGCCGTTAAATTAGCCAAGAAGCTTAACGGCGAGCTGGTTAATGCTGACTCTCGCCAAGTTTATCGAGGAATGAATATTGGAACCGGAAAAGACATTCCTGTGGGGCTAGAATTTAAGACAAAAAGCCTAGCTCCAGAATTAAAAAAAGAAAAATATCAAATTGGCTATTATTTAGTTTCAGGAGTACCAATTTGGTTGCTAGATTTAGTTTGGCCTGATTATCGTTTTAGTGTGGCTGACTATCTTAAGGTGGCTGTTCCTGTGATAAATAACATTTGGGAGAGAAGAAAGTTGCCTATTTTGGTTGGCGGAACTGGATTCTATCTTAAAGCTCTAACTGAGGGAGTTGAAACTATCGGAGTAAAACCAAACCAAGATTTGCGTAAAAAACTTGATCAATTAAGTCTTCTAGAGCTTCAGCAAAAGCTAAACAAACTTGATGTCGCTCGCTTTAATAAAATGAACAACTCCGATAAACATAATCCAAGAAGATTGATCAGGGCGATTGAGGTTGCTATTAGTAAAAAAACCGATCAAGTAAAAAAAACAGAACACTTGTTTTTGGCCAAAGAAAATATTATTTGGATTGGCCTAAAAGCCCCCTTGTCAAAGCTTGAGCAAAGAATTAACCAAAGAATTAATAATCGCCTTAAATTGGGCTTAAAAGAGGAAATAGAGAGGCTTTTGGGTAAGTATAGTTTTGAACACAGCGCTTTGGGTCAAACCATTGCTTACCAAGAGTGGGAGGAATATTTTTTTTCTCCAGAAAACAAAAAAAAGAAAGTCCTTCAAGGAGTTCTTGATCGTTGGCGAAAAAATGAAAGTCAATATGCCAGGCGACAAATTACTTGGTTTAAAAAGAACAAAGCAATAAACTGGTTTATGGCCCAAGAAGAGGGGTTGGTTTCCAAAGTGGCAAGAAAAATAAACTAATGGTATATTAGTAATAACGATGATTAAAAAAGTGGAGATTTCCCATAAAACAATCCTTTTTGTCTTAGGTATTTTATTTCTACTCTGGTTTGCTTATTTAATTCGAGATATTATTTTGATTTTCTATGTTGGTTTGTTGCTAATGTTGGCTTTAGGTCCAGGGGTTAATAGACTAGAAAGCTTAAGAATTCCTAGAGCAATAGCAATTTTATTAAATTATTTAATCTTTTTTGGTTTGTTAGCCCTAGCCCTGTTTCTTTTGGCTGGGCCCCTATTACAACAAAGTGCTTTATTGATTCAACAAATTATTAAATTAGGCGAACAAACTGGGGCTAGCGATTGGCTATTAGAGTTTTTACGCGATCCGCTAAGAAGCATTTTACCGCTGTCGGGAGATATTTTTCGGGTGACTCAAGCTATTTTTAGCAATTTAGTTCAAGTGCTTGCTGTTTTTGTAGTTAGCTTTTATTTAATTCTGGATAGAAAAAAATTATCGACTCGGTTGGGTAATTTTCTTGGTGAGGGGTTGGCTGGAAGAATCGAAGAAATAATCAAAAAGTCGGAGACAGAAGTGGGTCATTGGCTGTGGGGCCGATTATTAATGATGTTTGTTGTTGGCTTTTTGATTTACTTGGCTCTGCTATTTTTGGGTCTTCCCTATGCTTTACCTCTGGCCTTTCTGGCTGGCTTGTTAGAGATTTTGCCTAGCGTTGGTCCGGTTGTTGCCGCCGTTCCAGCGATTATAATCGGCTTTACTATTAGCCCGACAATGGGCTTATTGACAACCCTAGTTTTCTTAACGATACAGCAATTAGAAAGTAATTTTATTACTCCGAAGGTGATGGAGGGTATTATTGGTATTAATCCAATAATTACTCTTTTAGGGTTATTGATTGGGTTTCGTTTAGCTGGAGTGGTTGGGGCAGTGTTTATTTTGCCGACAATATTAATAATTAAGGTTTTGGTTAAGGAAGTAGTTTTGCCTCAAATTGGAAAAATAAACTAGAGTCTTGGCTTCTTTTTTGATATAATTAGCCTACCCTTAAGAGAAGGATGGATACTCTGTTGTTTCTATTTTTTTAGAGATAACGGAGAGGAAAGTCCAGGCAACAGGAAGTTCGGTGCCCCAATTAAGGTTTGGGGGTCTCGTCCTACTTTTGGACGGGAACAGTTAGAGCCACAGAGACGATTCCAGTTCTTTTCGGTCAAAAGTTATTGAGACTGAAGGGATTGGGGTGAAACGATCGCCTGAGGCGATGCGCTTGTCTTTGACGAGCGAGGCAATCCTCCCGGTTGCAATCCAAAAAAAGATGGCCACTTCCGCCTTAATCTTTAGTTTAGGAGCATTAGATAGATTTCCATCGCAAAACAGAACCTGGCTTACTCTCTCTTGAGGGTTTTTCCTTAATCATCCTCTTCTTGCGACGAAGTTTTAATTGGAGTAAGCTATGGCTATGTTGGCCAGAGTGTCTTCGGCAGCGATTTTAGGACTAGAGGCAGTTGGCATAGATATTGAGGTTGATGTTTCTAATCAAGGACTACCTAGCTTTACCATTGTTGGCCTAGCAGACAAGGCGGTTGAGGAGGCCAAAGAAAGAGTTAGAAGTGCGATTAAGAATTCTGGACTTGATTTTCCTAGCCACAGGATAATTGTTAATTTGGCTCCAGCCGATATTCCCAAAATGGGAACTTTTTATGACTTGCCGATTGCTCTGGGAATACTTAGAGCTTCTGGTCAGATAAAAACTAACCTCAGTGGTTTATTTTTAGGAGAATTATCGCTAAGTGGCGATCTTCGTCGGGTTAATGGTTGTTTATCGGCGGCTATTTTGGCAAAAGAATCCAGAATAAAGGAATTATTTGTTCCCTTTGATAATTCAGTAGAAGTGGCGATTATCCGAGACTTGGTTGTTTATCCCTTAAAAAAATTAAGAGAATTGTTGCTTCATTTTAGTGAAGTAAAGCTGATTAAACCCTTTGTTTTTAATAGAAAAATTCTTTTTCAAAAACAGGAAATAGATTTTGATTTTAAAGATATTAACGGCCAGAGCCAAGCAAAAAGAGCCCTAGAGATTGCCGCCGCTGGAGGACATAATTTATTTTTTTATGGACCACCCGGCTCTGGAAAAACTTTATTGGCGAGAGCTTTGCCGGGAATTATGCCGACAATGACCGAGAAAGAGGTTTTGGAGGTAACGAAAATTTATTCGGTTTCTGGCAATTTAGAAAAAGGCTTGGTTAGTCTTCGTCCTTTTAGAAGCCCCCACCATAGTGTTTCTCAGGTTGGTTTGATTGGTGGAGGAAGCTTTCCTCTTCCAGGAGAAGTTTCTTTGGCCCATCGAGGGGCCTTGTTTTTGGACGAATTACCAGAATTTCCCAGACATGTTTTAGAGGCTCTGCGTCAACCAGTAGAAGATGGTTTTGTAAGCATTGCTCGATCTCGGGGTCGGTTTTCTTATCCAGCCCAATTTACTTTAGTGGCCGCCTCAAATCCCTGTCCTTGTGGTTTTCTGGGTGATTCTAAAAAAGTTTGTCGGTGTTCTTCGACGGAAATTAGTCGTTATCAAAAGCGTCTTTCTGGGCCTCTGATGGACAGAATAGATATTCATGTTGAGGTTCCAGCCGTACCAATTACTAAACTAATTCAAAAAGAAAACGGAGAAAGTTCAAGTAAAGTTAGGTTAAAGGTAGAAGAGGCTCGGAAAAAACAACATCAGCGCTTTGTTGGTACTCGGTTGGGTTCCAATGCCGAAATGGGAAGCAAAGAAGTAAAGCGGTTTTGTCGCATGGAAAACCAGTCTTGGTCAATGCTTTCTTCTGCTTCAGAAACAATGGCTCTTTCAGCTCGGGGCTTTTATCGGACTATTAAGGTGGCTCAAACAATTGCTGACTTGGCCAATCGAGAAATAATTAGCCAGAATGACCTTGCTGAAGCCCTAAGTTTTCGATCGCAAAAGCTTGGCGATATGTAATGACAGAAGTGATGAGAAAAAAAGCGATTATATTTTTAACAACCTTTTTCTTGATGCTAGGAGTGGGGATTTTGTCTTGGCCAAAAATAAATTTATTTTTTTTTAAAAACGAAGACTCTCTATCTGATTACCCCAAAACAGAGGAGGATAATTGGTTAAATGATGACAAAAAAACAGCAACCAAGGTAAGGCTTCTCTTTGGAGGAGATCTAATGTTTGATCGCCACATTCGTTTCAAGAGCCAGCAACGAGGAAGTTATGACCCTATTTTTTCTGATCTTAAGGAATTCTTTTTAGAGTATGACCTAGTTGTTGCTAATTTGGAGGGACCGATTACTCAAAATTCTTCGCTTAGCCTGGGAACAGTTCCAGGAACACCCAAGAACTTTATTTTCACTTTCGACCTTCAAGTTGCCCCTCTGTTGGCCAATCACAACATTAGGCTGGTTTCTTTAGGAAACAACCATATTTTAAATTTTGGCCGAGAAGGCCTGTTGACAACCAGAGAATATTTAACCGATAGTGGAGTTTCTTTTTTTGGATTTACTGGAGACAGGCAGAACAGAACCATAACAAAAGAAATTAACGGTTTAGTTTTGGGGTTTGTTAACTACAATCAGTTTCTTGAAGGAGGTTTGGTGGCTGCAAAAGAAGATATTGCTAGTTTAGCGGGAAAGGTTGATTGGCTAATTCTTTATTCCCATTGGGGCAATGAATATCAACCTCGCGCTGGGGCTGTTATTGAAAAACTAGCCAGAGAGTTTATTGATCAGGGGGTTGATCTTATTATTGGGTCACATCCTCATGTGGTTCAACAAAAAGAAATTTATCAAGGAAAAACAATTTATTATTCTTTAGGAAATTTTGTTTTTGATCAATTTTTTCAGCCCGAGGTCGAAAGGGGAATTCTAGTTGAGCTTATTATTGACGTTAAAACAAAGGAAGCTGTTAGCAAAGAATGGCCAATTAAAATGACCAGAGAAGGAAAAACAATTTTTTATTCAAATTAAATTTCTTTGTTGAAACGATAATTAGGCGAGGCAGCTTTGAAGTAAATTATCTTTTGGTAACAAATAAAGAGAGCAAGTCTAAAACAATGAAAATAAAAAAAAATGAAGAACTTAAACAGCTTTTTTACAGTAACACCAAAAAACCCACTTATCTTACCCCTTAAATGTTTTTTAAGAGAAAACAAGTGAGTTGTTTTGGTTGTTTAAAAAGAAACAACTTTCTGGCCGTTATGCCATGGGAAGCACTCGATACATACCGGTGCCACAATTTGGACACTTAGCCTTAGCGGCTCGACGACCATTTTTCCAAGTAACGGTTTCGTAGTTGTCAACTTCTTTTTTTTCGCGACACTTAACGCAATAAAAGGTCATTGTTGTCACCCCCTTTTGGGCAGTTTAATAAGCTTTTTTGAAACTGATTGCTAATTAAGCGAGAAACATTTAACATTTTTAGCTTCAACTTAGTTGCCAGTATAACACAAGCTCAAGACCAAGAATAAGCAAGGCCAAAAGAATGCTTTTTAAAAGATCCCCTTTAACGTGGGGATAAGGATTAGGAGAAAGAACGGTGGATGGTGTTTGGCCCACTTTGAGAAAAGAGTTTTGAGAAACAACAGGGCGACTCCTTCTTAAATCGGCGGCTAGTTTTTCTTTTCTAGTTTTTTTAGCCATCAGCCTTATCTTAGCTTAAGCAAAGCTGGTTTGCAAGCGGAAAGGATAGAATTTTTTTGTTGACATTATTGTTAGGAGAAAGTTATTATAGGGATAGATGGTTTTAGCTAACTTTGGGATTGATTTAAATTTAGTTTGGCTAGCAGTTTTTTTTTGGCTGGTAGCATTAACCTTGTTGCTTATTTTTACGATCAGAAAGTACCAGCGATTAATAAGAGGTGCTGGATCCAGCAATTTAGATAAGATTGTTCAGAAATTAGTTGTCGATCAGGAAGAAAACCGAAAAGAGACGAAGCTTAACAAAAACGCCCTTGTTGCTCTAGAAAATAAAACTAAGAGTCATGTTCAAAAAGTGGCGATAATTAGATATAATCCCTTTAACCAAACGGGCGGCAATCAAAGCTTTTCCCTGGTCTTGTTGGATGGAGAAAACAATGGTATAGTTGTTTCTAGTTTTCACAGTCGGGAAGGAACAAGGCTTTATACCAAGAATGTTACTGGCGGTAAAACTGATGGCTCTTTTTCTAAGGAAGAAAAAGAAGCTATAAAGCAAGCTATTAGTGGTAAACATAAATCGACTAATGAATAAAAGAAAAAAACTTCTTATTGGAGGCGGAATTGGGCTATACTTGGCGGTTACTGGGGTCTCTTGGGCGGCGTTTGCTTATTTTAACCATCAAGGAGCGACAATAATTAATCCGACTAGCCAGGGTGAACAGGGAGACCAAATCGTTGCTCTTGGACCCAGAGATCAGGAATGTCCTCTCAATGGAGCTTATTTTACCAAAACCGAAAGAGACCTTTGGCAGACTCGTCGGCCTCTAACAGCAACAATAGAAAATCATCTAGAGGCTCGTCCTCAGTCTGGGTTATCAAGGGCGGATGTGGTTTATGAAGTAGTTGCTGAGGGGGGAATTACGAGGTTTTTGGCGGTTTTTTATTGTCAGGCTGCATTGAAAGCGGAAGAAAAATATGACATTGGACCGGTTCGTTCTGCCAGGACCTACTTTTTAGATTGGGCTTCAGAATATGGCGACTATCCTCTTTATGTTCATGTTGGTGGGGCTGGGGAATGTGGGGATCTAACTGTTCGCGAAGAAGCCAGGGCTCTTTGTCAAATTCGCCAGTATGGTTGGATGAACAAAGGAACCTGGAGCGACCTAAATCAATTTTCTCTTTCCTATAGAGAGTGTCGTCGAGACACTCGGCTAGGGGCAGACATTGCCACCGAACACACCGTGTATTGCGATACTCCTGCTCTATGGGAAAAAGCAGCCCAGCGAGGATTGACCAATAAAACTACTCAAACTGGGGATGACTGGAACAAAAATTTTCGACCTTGGTTATTCAAAGAAGAGGAGATTCTGGCCAATCGAGGTGACGTTGCTGAAATTGAAGTTTATTTTTGGTCTAATCAGCCAAATTATGACGTTATTTGGCGATATGACAAAGAGAAGAACATCTATCTTCGTTATAATGGAGAGGAAGCCCAAAAGGATTTTATTAACGATGAAACCCTGTCTGCTAAAACTGTAATTGTTCAGTTTGCTCGAGAAAGAGGTCCTTTTGGAGAGAACAAACACCTTCTTTATGATGTTATTGGCACTGGACAGCTATTAGTTTTTCAAGATGGACAAGCCAAGAGAGGAACTTGGGAGAAACAGTCTCGAACCAGTCGAACACGTTTTTTTGACAATACTGGTGCAGAAATACGCTTAAACCGAGGTCCAATTTGGATAGGAGTTGTTCCAGCCGGAAACACGATTAAGTTTTAATTTATGCTTCGTCATCTATTTGTTTCTAAGGTAAGGATTAAGTTACTGGAAACCTTTTTTTCTTGTCCCGACAAGCTTTATTATGGTCGGCAATTATCCAGAAAGATTAACGAGCAAATAAATGCCGTTCGTCGGGAGCTGGATAATCTGAGGAGACTTGGTCTTCTTAAAAGCGAAAAAAGAGCTAATCGGATTTATTTTTATCTTGACCAAGACTTTGTTCACTATGAGGCACTTTTATTACTTTTTCTAAAAACGGTTGGCCTAGGAGAGGCAATTATTAAAAATCAGCCTCGCTTGGGGAAAATAAAATGGGTCTTTTTTTCTAAAAGTTTTGCCCAAGGGAAACCCAGACAAGACGAAGCGATTGATGTTTTTGTTGTTGGTGAGGTTATTTTGCCAGAATTGTCGGCATTGATTTCTCAAGAAGAAAGAAACAAAAAAAGAGAAATTAATTATTCAGTGATGGATGAGGCGGAATTTAGGTTTCGCTACTCGGGCAAAGACCCATTTTTAACCAATCTTTTAATGGCTCCTCGCTTAACCGTTTTAGGCAATGAGACCCACCTTTTAACCTAAAAGAGATGACTCGACCAATTAAGATTTTTATCACCATTGTTGTTTTAAGTCTATTTTGTTTGTATATTAATTTACCTTCTCAAATTTCAGTTAAAACTAACTTTTTAGGACGCCCCCTTGACTTTAGTTTTAATCTGCCTCGTCCGACTATTTCTTTTTTGGGACTAGAGGTTCCCACCTACTATCCTCTTCGTTTGGGCTTAGACTTAGCTGGAGGGAGCCATTTAGTTTTTGAAACTCAAACAGAAAACCTAACTGGAAGCCAAGAAAGAGATCGTCTGTCTGAATCTTTAACAGAAAATATTCGTCGTCGGATTGACATTTATGGTGTTGCCGAAAGCTTAGTTCAATCGGCTTGGGAAAACGAAACTCTAAGAATTATTGTTGAACTACCGGGGGTGGAAAATGTTCAAGAAGCAATCGATTTGGTTGGGCAAACAGCCTCTTTGGATTTTAGACGTCAAGTTGACGAAGCTTCTCCTGCGGCTGGGTTTATTTCAGTTGGTTTAACTGGTGGCGATTTAGAATCAGCGGGAGTAAGTTTTAATCAGAACACCAATCAGCCGGTGGTAACCCTAGAATTTACCGATCAAGGAAGAGAAAAGTTTGCTCAAATCACTCAAGAAGTTCAAGGACAAATTTTAGCAATTTTTTTAGACGAAATGCCCCTATCTTTTCCGGTTGTTGAAGAACCAATCACCCAGGGACAGGCTTTAATTAGTGGTGATTTCACCCTTGATGAGGCCAAAAAATTGGCTGCCCAACTAAATGCCGGAGCCCTGCCGGTCTCCCTAGATCTAGTTAGCCAAAAAACCGTTGAGGCAACTCTTGGTGCTCAATCAGTGAGGGAAAGCATTATTGGCGGACTAGTTGGATTAACGGCAGTAATGGGTTTTATGATTAGTTTTTATGGAAAGTTAGGTTTATTTGCCTGTATCTCTTTGCTGATTTATGCCTTAGTTTCTTTTTTTCTGTATCGAGTAATTCCAATTACCCTAACCCTTCCAGGAATTGCTGGTTTTATTCTTTCAGTGGGAATGGCGGTAGATTCTAATATTGTTATTTTTGAAAAACTAAGAGCAGAACAGCGCGCTGGCAAGGAAAATAGAATTGCTCAAGGATTAGCCTTAGGTAAAGCTTGGGAGTCTATTAAAGATGCTAATATTTGTATTTTGATTGCTGGCTTTGTTTTATTTAATCCCTTTGATTGGTCGTTTTTGCCCTTAGCCGGAATGGTAAGAGGGTTTGCTTTAACTTTGAGCCTAGGAGTAGTAACATCACTTTTTACTGGCATTATCGTTACCAGAAATCTAATGAAGGTTTTTGGTAAATAATTATATTTTTTTAAAATGAATTTTATTAAATATCGCTTAATTAGCTTTATTCTTTCTGTTTTTTTGGTTTCAGCCTCAATTTATGGTTTGATTCGTTTTGGTTTAGTTTTAGGGGTGGATTTTGTTGGTGGTTCATTAGTAGAGGTTTCGTTTGAACAAGAAGAAGACTTGTCTAATTTAAGAAAAGAGCTCGGTGATGCTGGGCTGGCAGTAGTTCAAGTTCAAGAAACTGGAGCAGAGAGTTTGCTTGTTCGCCTTGAAGGAGGATGGGAAGAAAGGGACAGAGCAGTTAGCTTCTTTGAGGAAAGAGGATTGGTTGTTTCGCGATTAGAAACGGTTGGTCCTACTTTTGGTCAAGAGTTGTTTAGAAAGGCTTTGTTAGCAATTGCCCTGACTGTTATTTTGGTTTTACTTTATATTGCCTGGCGTTTTAAAGATATTGACCTTGGTTTGGCGGCGGCACTAGCAATGATTCACGATAATTTAATTCTTTTGGGAAGCTTTGCTTTTTTGGGACGATTTTTGGGAGCCCCAGTTGATTCTCTTTTTGTTACTGCTGCCTTAACCACCCTGGCAACCTCAGTCTATGATGCTGTGGTAACTTTTGGCTATATGAAAGACCAGCTTAAACAATCCTTTACTCAAGAAGCGGAAATTGAAAAAGTGGCCAACGAGGGTATTAATGCCACTGTCGTTAGAAACATTAACAACTCTTGGACAATTATTTTTATGTTAGTGGCAATTTTGCTGTTGGGGGGAGAAACGGTTCGCTGGTTTGCCACCGCCCTTTTGATAGGAATAACCTTAGGAACCTATTCGTCAACCTTCCTGGTTGTGCCTCTTTTAGTGGTTTGGCGAAAATGGAAATTAAGGAGAAAACAGCGGGGTTAAATTTATTCCTCTTTGCTTAGTTGATTATTTTTTATTGCCTCCAAAAGCAGCTCTCTTTCGTTTAATAATTTACCCTGATCCACTTGAGTAAAAATTTGAGCCAAAATTTTACCCACTTTTGGTCCAGGAGAAAGGTTTAAAGTTTTCATTACATCATAGCCATCAACTTTTAAATCTTTAATGGAAAAGGGTTCTTTTTGGACTGCAACAAGTCTTTCTTTAAATAGCTCGGTTCGCCAAGAAGTTTCCTTGGCTCCACTACCCAAGCGATCTCCGGTTCTTAGAGCCAACAAACTAGAAACATTTTCTAGCCCAACTTTTCTAATAAAGCGCTTAATAGCCCTGTCAGTTTGTTTTTCAGAAACAGAAAACTGATGGTGTCTGACTAGTTTAACCAAACGATCTAAATCTTTTCGGGAGAGTCTTAATCTTTGCCCAATTTGATAAGCCAGAGAAGCACCAGCGACCTCATGGTTGTGAAAGGTTCTTTCTCCGTTTTCATCTTTAACTACAATTGGTTTTCCGACATCATGAATTAAGGCAGCAAGTCTAACGATTGGATCGCTAACTGGACAATATTGGGCGGAGAGAAGAGAATGTTTCCAAACCTCCCAAAGATGATGACCTTTCTGTTCTAACTTATAACCCTCAATTAGCTCGGGAAGAAGGTAATTAATGAGACCAGTTTTTCTGGCTAGTTCAAAAGCAGATTCAACCTGATCTGTTTGTAAAATTTTAAAAAGCTCTTCCCGAATTCTTTCCCAAGAAACCCTTTCAATTAAAGAAGATTTTTCTTTAATCGCTTTCAGGGTTTTAGCTTCAATCTTAAAACTTAATTGGGCCGAAAGGCGAATGGCTCTTAATAATCTTAAAGCGTCTTCATTAAAGCGTTCTTCTGGGCTACCAACGGTTCTAATTAGCTCATTCTTTAAATCTTTTTGACCAGCGAAAACATCGACTAGGCTTGGTTGAAGTGTTTTTTGTTTTGCCCTAACCCCTAGAGCCAGAGCGTTAATAGTAAAGTCTCGTCGGGCCAGGTCCTCCTCAATGGTTTTCCCCCAAATAACCTTACTGGGCCGACGATAATCATCATAATCAAATTCAGAGCGGAAAGTGGTAATTTCAATCTTAGTTTTAGGTTGGGGAATTTTAACTGTACCGTAAGTATTATCATAGAAACTTTTAGGATAAAGGATTTGGATTTTTTCTGGTGTAGCGGAGGTGGTGAAATCAAGGTCTTTAAGTGGTCGTTTTAATAATAGATCGCGAACGGCACCTCCGACTAAAAAAATATCAAAGCCAGCTTGATGAAAATTTTGAAAAAAAGAAAGGGCTGTTTGAGGCAAAGAAAGGTTAGTTTTGGCAATTATTTGATTATTCATTATAATATGCTTATAGCTTGAAGTTTTAATAATTATCAACCTCATTCTATCATGAAAGACTGGCAAATTAAGTTTGTTCCCCAAGCAAAAACCGTCCTTAAACGACGAGAAGAAATTATTAATTTTTTATTAGCTGATCGAGAAATTAAAGATGTTTTAGAGTTTTTTAAACCCCAGCACCCCAGTAAGCTTACTCCCACTCAAGCGGGGATTAATCAAAGAGAAATTGAAAGGGCAATTAAGATTCTTTGGTCAGTTAAGGAGGCAAATCAAAAAGTTTTAGTTTGGGGCGATTATGATGTTGACGGTATTGCTGGGACAACTATTTTATGGGAGGCGCTGTGGAGATCTGGTTTTAATGTTCTGCCGTTTATTCCTGATCGGGCTCAAGGATATGGTTTAAATTATAAATCTTTTAAACAGATTTATCAGGAAAACCCCGATCTTGGCCTAATAGTTACTGTTGATAATGGAATTGTCGCTCATTGGGAAATCGACAAAATCACCAAAATGGGAGTGAAGATAATAGTTACCGACCATCACGCTCGAGCTAAAAGTTTGCCCCCCAAAACGTCTGCTCTTATTTGGAGTGATCAAATTTGCGGAGCAGCGGTGGCCTGGTTTCTTGCTAGAGAAGTTTTGGGAAATAAAACTTATGCTCTTGACCTGCTGGCGTTGGCGACAGTGACAGACATGATTCCTTTATTAAAAATAAATCGCAGTTTAGTTAAATATGGTTTAGAAGATTTGGTAAAAACCGACAGGGTTGGATTAAGAGCTTTAATGAATCAGGCGGGAATTAATACTGAAGACCTGTCTGTTTATCATTTAGGGTTTTTACTTGGTCCTCGACTTAATGCCATGGGGCGACTATATCACGCTCTTGATTCTGTCAGACTGCTTTGTACTCTAGACAAGGAAAGGGCTAAGAGTTTAGCCCAAAAACTAGATCTGGCGAATCGAGAGAGACAGCTTTTAACCGAACAGGCCCTGAAATTAGCCGAGAAAATAGTTGTTGAAGAAAATTTAACCAAACAAAAGGCAATCTTTGTTTATCACCCCTCTTTCCATTCTGGTATTATAGGACTGGTCGCAGGTAAGTTAACAGAAAAATTTTGTCGGCCCAGTGTGGTTTTGGCAGAAGAAAATGGTTTTTTTAGAGGCTCATGTCGTTCGATTAGAGGTTTTAATATTATTTTGGCCCTAAGACAACTTAATTGTCTAGTTGATGTTGGTGGTCACCCCCTAGCCGCTGGATTTACAATTGAAAGAAAGAATCTTGACAGGCTTAAAAAAGAGTTCTTGACTTTAGCAGAAAAAGAGATTGACAAAAAAGCTCTAATTCCAGTCTTAACAATTGACGCTCAAGTTAGTTTTACTGATCTTAGCCGTTCCTTTTTTCTTCGCCTGGATCAATTTAAGCCGTTTGGTCTAGCAAACCCAGAACCACTTTTTTATACTTCTGGGGTTATAATTAGAGAAATAAGAAAGGTTGGTCGAAACGGCGATCACCTAAAGCTAGTTCTTGAGGAAGGTGCTCTTAGTTCATTAGAAAGAATTTCAGCCAAAACAAAGTTAAATAAACAGCGAACTCTCTTGGGAATTGGGTTTGGGTTAGGGGGAAAAAGTTTGATGATTGGTGATCGGGTTGATTTAGTTTTTAGCTTGACTATAAATCGCTATCAAAAAAAGGAAACATTACAATTAAACATTAAAGACATTAGAGAAAATGCTGTTTAATAAAATTAAAGAAATTACCTTTGAAGAGCTACTTGGCCAGATTAAGGACTATCATCCTGAGGCCGACCTTGACTTAATTAATCGAGCCTATGAATTTGCAATTACCGCTCATCAAGGGCAAAAACGCCTCTCTGGTGCTCCGGTAACTACCCATATTTTAGCCGTAGCTAAGATTATTGTTGACTGGAAATTGGATTCAGCCTCAATTGTAGCGGCTCTTTTACATGATGTGGTTGAGGATACTTCGATCAAGGTGGAAGACATTAAAGGAGTTTTTGGTGAAGAAATAGCGGAACTGGTTGATGGTTTAACTCGAGTTAGTCGAGTTCGTCTGCGTGGTTCTAATAACAGTCAATTTATTGAAAACTTAAGAAAAATGTTTTTGGCAATGTCTCGAGACTTACGGGTAGTTTTTATTAAATTAGCCGATCGCTATCATAATATGTTAACCCTAGAATACTTACCTCCCGAAAAACAGTTTGGTATTGCTGAGGAAACCCTAGAAGTTTATGCGCCACTGGCAGAAAGATTAGGGATGGGGCAGGTTAAGGGGGGATTAGAAGACTTGGCTTTCCTCTATTGCTATCCGGCTGAATACGAATGGTTAATTGAATACTCTGATTCTTATTATAATAAAGCCGAAGAGCGGATTAAAAAACTTAAAAGAACCATTTTGAAAGAGTTGGCCAAAGAAGGAGTTAGAGCAAAGGTTGATGGTCGAGCCAAGCATCTTTATAGTTTGTGGCGAAAACTATTGCGGCCAGAGAATGAAAAAAACATGGACAACATTCACGATCTAATGGCCCTAAGAATTACAACCTCCAGCATTAATGAGTGTTACTTGGCCCTAGGCTTAGTTCATAAGCTTTGGCGTCCAGTTCCTCATCTGGGGGTACGGGACTGGATTGCTCAGCCTAAACCAAATGGTTATCGCTCAGTTCATACCAATGTTTTTCTGGGTGATGGTCAAATAATTGAAATTCAGATTCGAACTGAAGAAATGCACGAGCAGGCCGAGTATGGGGCGGCCGCCCATTGGTATTTTTCGGAAATAAAATCAAAAACCAGGACTGATTCAAGCAAAATTGATCAAATAAGCTTTTTTTCGCCGAAGGAAAAAATGGCTTGGGTTCAGCAATTGGCTGCCTGGCAAGACGAAATTATTGACTCTAGTGATTTTATTGCCTCAGTCAAGTTTGATGCTCTAGAACATCGGATTTTTGTTTTTTCTCCCAAGGGTGATGCTTTCGACTTGCCTGACGGAGCCACTCCAATTGACTTTGCTTATGCTGTTCATACCAAAATGGGTTATCAAACTGGAGGGGCTAAAGTTAACGGCAGAATGGTTGGTTTAGATTATCAACTCAAAAATGGCGAAATTGTTGAAATAATACTAGATCGCAACCGAAAGGGTCCAGCTTCTTCTTGGCTAGATTTTGCCAAAACCCGTTTGGCTAAGAAAAAAATTAAAACAGCTCTAAAAATTACCACCTAAAACACGAATCTTCGAAATTTAAAATTAGGATTTTGTTAAGAGCTTAATTTTTTGCTTGTTAATAATTTTTGGTGCTATAATTTAGCAATGTTAACGGAAAGAACCCTAATTGTTCAAACGATTGATAAGGTTGGAAAAGAAGTAAGCCTCTATGGTTGGATTAACAGTATTCGGGATCACGGCAAGCTAGTTTTTGTTGATTTTAGAGATCGCTCTGGTTTAATTCAAGTTGTGGGAAGAAGCGACTTATTTGGACCTATAAAAAATGAATTTGTTTTAAAAATTGAGGGATTAGTCAAAGAGCGCCCCGAGCGCCTAATTAACGATAAAATTTCGACTGGTAAAATTGAAATTGAGGCAAGAAAAGTGACGGTTTTGTCTAAAGCGAAGGATTTGCCCTTTGATGTTGCTGGCTTAGGTAAGAAAATTAATGACGATTTAAGGCTTCGGTATCGCTATCTTGACTTGCGTAGACCACGATTAGAGAAAAACTTAGAGTTTCGTCATCGACTAACTCAAGCGGTTCGCCAATCTTTGTCGGATCGAGGGTTTTGGGAAATTGACACTCCCAACTTGTCCAAGTCAACCCCAGAAGGAGCGCGAGACTTTTTGGTTCCCTCTCGACTTCATCAAGGTAAGTTCTATGCTCTTCCTCAATCGCCTCAACAGTATAAACAACTATTGATGGTCGCGGGAATTGAAAAGTATTTTCAAATTGCTACTTGTTTTCGAGATGAAGACTTGCGAGCTGATAGAGGATTAGAATTTAAACAAATTGATGTAGAAATGTCTTTTGTTACTCGAGATGATGTTTTAAATTTAATGGAAGAAGTAGTTATTGAGGTGATAGAAAAAGTTGGATTAGCGGTAAATCAAAGACCCTTTCCTAGAATTTCTTATCAAGAAGCAAAGGAAAAATATCAAACCGATAAGCCAGACTTAAGAAAAGACCCAGCTAATCTAAAGGAATTAGCTTTTGCTTGGATTGTTGATTTTCCTCTTTTTGAAAAAACTAAGACCAGAGAAATTAACCCAGTTCATCACCCCTTTACCAGTCCTAACCCAGACGATTTAAGCCAACTAGCAAGCGACCCTTTGATGGTGCGATCTTGGCAGTATGATTTAGTCTTAAACGGCCAGGAAATCGCTGGCGGCAGCATTAGAATTACTGACCCTAAAATTCAAGAACAAATTTTCAAAATTTTAGGCCATTCCCCAAAAGATATTAAAGAAAGATTTGGCCATCTTTTGGAGGCATTTGCTTATGGAGTACCACCCCATGGTGGAATTGCCTTTGGTCTTGATCGCCTGACAGCGATTTTATTAGGAGAAGAGAGTATTAGGGAGGTAATTGCTTTTCCAGTTAACGCCTCTGGTCGAACGGCAGTAATGGAGGCTCCGGGTGAGGTTGATTTAGTTCAATTAGAAGAGTTGGGTTTAAAAATTGCTAATGAAAATATTGATAAAGCTGTCTAGAGCAAGCCTCGTTTTTAGAAAAAAACTGAAAAAAGTCTTTTCTTTGCAGTTTGGATTTTTCTTTCTTGTTGCCCTTAGCTTAGTCTTTCTTCCTGGAAATTCTTTTTATGAAACCTTGCCCTTAAAAGGGGGGCTGGCGATTGAAGCCAATTATTCTTATCAGGCTCTGCCTTCTTTGCCACCACTTTTAGTTAAGTCTTTGACGGGGGAGCCACTGATTGGAGCTCGTTCAGCCCTTTTGCTTGACTATAATTCTGGCCAAATTCTTTATCAGAAAAATATTGACGAGGCTCTTCCCATGGCTTCTCTAACCAAAATTATGACAGCCTTGATTGTTTTAGAAGAAATGGGACTAGATCAAATTGCGACTGTTAATCGAAACCAAAGCCTAGGGCGAACCGTTGGCGTTATTCCTGGAGAACAGTTCTTGGTTCGGGATTTGTTTTATGCTTTACTGGTAATGTCGGGGAATGACGCGGCGGACATTCTAGCTGATAACTTTCCAGGAGGAAAAACAGCCTTTGTTGCTCGGATGAATGAAAAAGCTACACTTTTAGGACTAGAAAACACACGCTTTGCTAATCCTCATGGCCTTGATGAAGCAAACCACTATAGCAGCGCCCAAGACCTGCTTGTTTTAACAAAATATGCTCTTAAAAATGATGATTTCGCTAAAACCATTCAGCGTGGAGATGGGCAGATTTGTAATTTGACTGGCGATAATTGTTATCAAATTAAAACTACTAATGATTTGTTGACTTTTCCTGGGATTTTAGGAGTAAAAACTGGCTACACTTTTCAGGCGGGTGCTTGTTTTATTGGTCTTTGGGAGCAAAATGGTCGTCGGTTTTTAAGTGTTGTTTTGGGATCTCCAAATCGTTTCTGGGAAACTCAAAACTTGCTTGGTTGGGGGTTGGTCAGCTTTTCTCCCCAAGAAGTTAATTTGTTTGATTTTCTTGACTAACCATTGAGGGGTCTAGGGCGGGGAGGTAGGCTAGAAAATCATTAAGACCCTCAAAGACAAAAATTGGTTGCAAAAAATCCTGAGGCACCTCAGGGTCAAAATAAGCCAAATAGACACTGCGAATAATAATTGGCTCATTGACGGAATTGTTTCCCAATCGAGCAATGAAGCCCTGCCCAGACTTAAGTTCCTCCCAAGCGGTAACTGAAGATTTAATCGGATATGTTCCCCAGCGATCATAATTAATGGGGTAGCGAATATATTTGCCGAAAATAATTTCTTGATTTTCTCTTTGAGAAGAAAGAATAAAAGAAATGTTCGCCTCGTCAGGATCAGGAGGCATAATTTGCTTGCCATCCAAATCGGTCCTTCTTAGGTTTACTTTAGTTAATTGGCTTTCTGACAAGGAGGAGACAGCGATTAGATCTTGCTGTTCTTGATCATATTTCAAAAACAAAAAAGTTGCATTTTGCGGCGCGATATCTTCTTGCCATAAATTGGCTCTGGACAAAAAATTTTGGACTGACCTTAAAGCCTGAAGTTGTTCGGGACCTTGGCTATTAACAAAGAAAAGACTTTCTTCCCAAGGAAAGCTAATTTCAAAGTTGTTGTTAACGGTGTCTATTCTTATGGTGGCGTTAGTTCTAGGATTAGAAAAAGCAAAGCGAGTTGGGCTAATTTTACCAACCTCTCTGGTAAATCCCATTTGAGAAGCTGTTCTTCTGGTTTTATCTTCGTCGAAAAACCTAGAGCCTAAAATTGGAATGAAATAAACCCTGGATTGGGTTCCCAAACTCGGAAGTCCACCATCTGGGGTTTGGAGTTGAAAAGAAAAATCTTCTAGCTGATGTCTTTCTAAGCCGAAATTAATGGGTGGAATTTTACCAAGAGCCATGTTTGGCGGTGGAGGGGGGACGGGGTTACGATCTCGCCAATATTCACCAAAGGCCCTAGCAAGAGGTACGAGAAGAATGATTGCAGCTAGACCCAAAAGAGAAAACTTAATAAACTTTCGGGCATAATGGGCAGCTTGAGTTAATTGGCTCATTTTTTTACTAAAGAGGACAACCCTTACGTTTGAGTATAACACCCAGAGATGATAAAATTCAAACCAAGATGAGGTCAGTTAGAGTTCGTTTTGCTCCTTCCCCAACCGGAATTCCCCATATTGGTAACAGCAGAACCGCTCTTTTTGATTGGTTATTGGCTCGTCAAACTGGGGGGCAGTTTATTGTTCGAGTGGAAGACACCGACAGAAAAAGGTACCAACCAGAGTCTTTAGAAAAAATCTTAGAGATATTAGAGTTTTTGGGATTAAATTGGGACGAGGGCCCTGGGGTGGGAGGAGTCTTTGCCCCTTATTTTCAGTCCCAACGCCTAGCTCGTTATCAGGAAGTGGCCAAAGAATTAGTTGAAAGAGGGGTTGCTTATTATTGTTTTTGCCCTTCTGTTCGCCTAAATAATCTTCGCCAAGAGCAAGGAAAGACTGGTCAAGTCCCCAAATATGATCGCCATTGCTTATCTTTGTCAAAAACAGAAATCGAGGAAAAGAAAGAAATGGGCCAATTTGTGATTCGCATAAAAATGCCCGAAAGAAAAGATTTTACTTGGGTTGACTTGATTCAAGGGGAAATTACTATTAATTCTAAAGACTTAGACGACCAAGTATTATTAAAGTCGGACGGTTTTCCCACTTATCACTTGGCGGTTGTGGTTGACGATCATGATATGGAAATTAGTCATATTATCAGAGGAGTAGAGTGGATTTCTTCTACCCCTAAACATCTTTTTCTGTATCAGTCTTTAGGTTGGGAGGTGCCAGAAATGATGCACTTGCCCTTAATTTTGGGGCCGGATAAAACTAAGCTTTCCAAGAGACATGGGGCAAAATCAGTCCTTGACTACCGTGACGAAGGTTATTTAAAAGAAGCACTGATTAATTTTATGGTATATCTTGGTTGGTCTTATCAAGATAATTCTCACCTTCTTTCCCTAGAAGAACTAACAGAGGTTTTCGATTACAAAAAAATTCAAAAACAAAACGCTGTTTTTGATATTAAAAAACTAGATTGGTTTAACGGTCAATATATTAGAATGAAGAACACTAAAGAGCTAGTTGAATTATTAAAACCGTTCGTTTCTGAGGGAGTAAGCGAGGACTTGTTAATTAAAATTGTTCCGCTAGTGAAAGACAGGATAGTTAAATTAACCGAATTTAATAGCTTAGCTGGATTTTTTTTCAAAGCCCCCAAGGTAACAAGAGACTTTTTAGCTAAAAATGTTAAAGGAGATTATAAGAATTATTTAGTCGAAGCAGTTAAAGCGCTTCAATCTATTGAAAAATGGCAAGAAGAAGAAATAACTCTTAAACTAATGGCTTTAATTGAGAAAAACAATTGGCCAACAGGCGACTTTTTTATGACTTTACGAATAGCCATTACCGGCTCTTGTCAGACTCCACCGATTAATGATTCGATGGCGATTTTAGGGCAAAGAGAAAGCCTAGAAAGACTTCAAGTTACCTTAGGCTAACTTTTTCTCTTTTTTTGATAAAATAAGCCTTAACTTTAATGCCCGGTCGTCTAATGGTAGGACATTCGGCTCTGAACCGAAGAATCTAGGTTCGAATCCTAGCTGGGCAACAAATGAAAAATCAAACTTATGAAAATGAGATAAACAAAGTAGAGGCGTGGATGTTTCGTGTTCCCCGCGAACATCTTGCCTTTCTTTTAAGCCTTGCTACTCTTATTGGAATAAGCCTTTTTCTTTATATATTCGATATTTACATCTTTCTGTTTGTCCTCTTTGGGGCTGTAATTTATGTGCGGTTACAGCAAGCACAATTTTTAGGGAACGCCATTAGGGTGCACAAAGGTCAATATTCAGACATTTATGAATTATTTAGAGATCAAGCAACGAAATTAGAGCTTCCAAGGGCTTCTTTGTATATCATTCAAGACCCCTATCTTAATGCATTTACTCTTGGGATAACAAGTTGCACGGTAGTTTTAAATTCAGCTCTTGTAGAACAACTTAGTCAGAAGGAACTAAGTTTTGTAATAGGACATGAATTAGGACACTATAAAGCCGGACACACAAAACTGTCTACTTTGTTCATACCAATAGGAAATAATAATGTTTTAAGTGGACTAATTTTTGGACTTTGGAGTAGAAAAACAGAATATTCCTGTGACAGGTGTGGATTAATACTTACGAAGAATATCGATAGTGCCCTTTCGGCTTTAATCAAATTGGCTGTTGGCAAGAAGTTATATGAGCAACTAAACATAAAAGGCTATGTAGCCCAAATTAAGACCGCAGAAATGAGTTCTGTAAAATTCAGCGAGTTTTTGATTAGCCACCCCTTAATTACCAACAGAATTAAAAACTTAATGCTGTTTTGGAGAGAAAGCTTTATGATAAAATCTGGTTAGGAATTTAATATGAAGATTAAATGCCCCCAATGCTTGTTCGAGAACTTAAAAGGAAGTAAATTTTGTCAGGAATGTGGATTTGAGTTAACCTCCGAAAATTTAAAAAAAGTTAAAACCATAGCTGCTTCGCTTCACGAAGAGATCGAAAAGATTGATGATGTAATATTCAGACCAAAGAAAAAGGAAATGTTTTCAAAAAAACCTATTGAAAGGTTTGTGTTTATTGCCTGCGTGGGGACTATACTAGGGTTTATTGGAATAACAGTGCTAGCTTCACTGTCAAGCGAAAAGAGCCAAACAACAAATATTAAAACAGAATCCGCCACCTTCCCCATAAGCCATCTAAATATAACTGATTATGACATCATTTATGACGATTATTTTGAAAGCTATTTTGTGGGAACCTTAAAAAATGCTTATTCAGGGGCGGCCCGGAATGTAAGTGTGAGACTAGACTTTTATTATGACGAGGCTCTGAAAAGACATTTTGATACTCGTATTGTAACCATTTGGAGTGGTGCCGAGGCAAACGGGGCGTTTAGCTTTCAGGTTCCTATAAATTTTTACCCACGAGGCCAATCTTGGTGGACTTGGAAAATAGAAAGCGCCGACTATGATTTATAAAAAATTAACACCTTTTAAGTAAGAAGAAGCGAAATACATGTATTGCAAACATTGTGGGGAAAAAATACCCAAAGATAGCAAGTTTTGTAGGCATTGTGGAAATAAGATTGTTGGCAACCGTCACAAGGAATTATCTATAGCAGAGGAGATGACTAAAAGCTCCACAAAATTAGACTATGCTGGTTTCTGGATTAGGCTTGGTGCGTATTTGATTGATTATTTGGTGGTAGGAGTAGGCTATATATTTGTAATAGGTTTTGTTTTAGGTCCAATATTTGGTGAGGGTGTTTGGGATTTGTCTAATATGGTTTCGAGCTATCTATCTTTTGTTATATATAATACTTTAGTTCTAAGCATCTGGTCAACTACCCCTGGTAAACATTTATATGGTTTGAGAATTCTTACCAAGAACAAAGAAAGGTTGGGTTTTGGGTCAGCTTTGGGGCGTTCATTGTTACAACCTCTTTCACTGCTTTTCTTTGGTGTCGGATATTGGAATATGAACAAGAATGACAAAAGGCAAGCGTGGCATGATACAAAAACAGGGACAATAGTGGTTAAAGAAGAAAGAAGGCTAGTTTTGGCTTATATATTAACGGCAATTGCAGTTATCGTATGGGCTTATCTTTACAGTCTTAGTGAGGGACAATGATGTATGTTATGTAAGTTTTGTGGACAAAAGATTACCGAAGAAAATAAGCTTTGTCGATTTTATGATGAGGGATTGATAGAAAATTAAACTAGAGTTAATAGAAAAAATTAAACACCCAAAAGGAAAATTTTATTACAACAGTCGCAAAGACCACAATAAAACTAATAGCGTCTGTTTTGATATTTAGTTAACTTCTTTTTTAGAATTGTTGGTGGTGTTTGGCTGGCAAGGATCACTGAAAATAACTAAAAGAAAAAGCCACACCTGTAACAAAGAAAAAATAAAAATATGTCTAATAAACAAGCTGGAAATACAGGAGAACTAGAAGTTATTGAACTTGTCCCTTGTCCAAATTGTAGCAAGAAACTAATGGCTCTACCTCCCAACTACCCACTCTATGATGTCCAATGTACAGGATGCTCTTTTCGGGCACAAGTAAAAACCAATCTTTCAAAGCCAAAAAAGAAAATCTTTGGAGCAGGTTGGCAGATAATGGACAAAGTGTTGAAATCAGGTTTTCTCGTTCCTCCAATGATAGCTAATTTTAAGTGGGAAGATAAATCTGGGAGCCATCAAGAAATTAGATTTTATCCTTTTGTATCGAAAAATAATTTAAAAAAATATCAATTACCACAAACGGCTAAAAGGGCTAATTATTGGATGTTTAACTATATTGACTTAAATCTCTTGCCGCATTTTGTTTTATATAAAAAATAATGAAAATTATTTTTATTACAGATCATATAAGGGGATAGAACACTTGAAGCCATTGAGTGCATATTTACAAGGTGAAAAACTTCTAAATCTATGAGTCTAACCAATTAAGAGATAGAAGTTTTGTGTCATAATAAGAACACGGATTGAATTATTTAAACAGTGCGCCAGCTGATTTTACGCGAAAATAGCAACAAGAAAACAAGAACGAGAATGTTTATGAATAAAACAAAAATTTTAACACTAGACAAAGAAAGAATTCTTTTTCTAACCCAGCTTGTAATTTTAGTGGGGGTTGCTACCCTGGCGCCCTTATTTGGACATCAGGCGATTACTGGTCCCCTTGTTAACGCTACCCTATTTGTTTCCACTATTCTTTTGGGTGTTCAGGCGGGGATTTTAGTTGGCTTGATCCCAAGTCTAATCGCGTTATCCACTGGCCTTTTGCCTCCAGTTTTAGCCCCAATGATTCCTTTTATCATGGTGGGAAACACTATATTAGTAATAGCTTTTAATTATTTGAAGGACAATTATTGGCTAGGAGTAGTGGTGGCCGGCACTTTAAAGTTCTTCTTCTTATTCAGTTCCAGCATGACAGTGGTTGGCTTATTTAGTAAAAGAGAAGTTGCCCAAAGAATAGTCTTGATGATGGGTTGGTCGCAGCTTTTTACCGCTTTAGTTGGTGGTTTATTGGCCTATTTCTTTTTAAAAAAGATTAACAGACTCTGACTTTATTTATGAGCAATTACACTGCGGAAATAGAAGAAATTCTTGGATTTGTGGAGAGAAAAGAGGAAATGGTGGCGATGATTGCCCCATCTTTTCTGGTTGATTTTTCTTATCCTGAGTTTGTTGGAATGTTAAGGCGATTGGGTTTTGGCCATGTGGTTGAGGTTGGGGTCGGAGCGGTGGAGACCAATCGCCAACTGCTTGATTTATTAAAACTTAGTCCTGGTCAAAGATATATCACTGCTCCTTGTCCTACGATTGTTCGTTTAGTTAAAAATAAATACCCCGATCTTGTTCCATTTCTAGCTTTAGTTGATTCACCAATGATCGCTACGGCAAAAATAGTCGCCGAAAAATATCCAAATCATCGAAAAGTCTATATTGGTCCGTGTGTTGCCAAGAAATTAGAAGCCAAAGAGGACCACGCGGAGCTAGAGATAGTGGTTTTAACTTATCAAGAAATAGCGGAAATATTTAGAATTAAAAATATTTTTCCTCAAAAAAGCGACCAAGATTATTCTTTTGACCTTGCTGCCTCGCACACAAGGCTCTATCCGATTTCCGGAGGATTGGCCCAATCGTCTGGACTAACCAAAACGCTTACTGATTCCGAATATAGTGTTATTTCTGGACCAGAATTAGTCGAGAAAACACTTCAGGAATTTTCTAGTCAACCAGAAATAAAATTACTGGATATTCTTTATTGCGAAGGCGGTTGTATTAGCGGAGCGGGGATTATTAACCAAGAATCCTTGGATAGTCGCAGAGAGAAAATAATTACCTTTTGGCATAACGAACAGAAGTGAAGCCTTTCTTATGATCATAATTAAAGATCAAAAAGTTCCCCTGCTTGTTTTTGCTGATCCAAAAGAACTAGAGGAGACCTGTTTGAGGCAAGCCAAAAATATGGCTAATCTTCCTTCAGCCTATCACCATGTCGCCCTAATGCCAGATGCTCATCTTGGTTATGGTATGCCCATTGGCGGTGTTCTGGCCCTGGAGGGAGCGATTTGTCCCAACGCGGTTGGGGTAGATATTGGTTGTGGTATGGCTTATGTCGGAACCGACATTCCAATTGAGAAGATTAAGATGAACGATCTAGAAAGATTTGTTAACCAGATAAGGCGAGAAATTCCAATTGGATTTGGAGTTTATGATCAACCCCAGCCCGGAACTCTTTTTTTAAGGAAAGAGTTATTACCGCCAGAGCTTGAGAGAGAAGTTGATCGAGCCCAAAGATCGCTTGGGAGTTTGGGTGGAGGAAACCATTTTGTTGATTTATTAAAAGACGAACAGAGTCAAGCAGCTTTGATGGTTCACACTGGCTCTCGGCATTTTGGTTACGCTGTCGCCAGCTTGTTTCATCAAATGGCAAAAAAACAATGCTATCACAAGGGCCTTGACTTACCAGACTATGATTTAGCCTATTTTGACAGCAAAACACCAGAGGCGGAGGCCTATATTGAAGCGATGGAAATGGCGATGGAGTTTGCTCAGAAAAACCGACAGGTGATTTTAGCTAAGGCCAAAAGGGTTCTAGAAGAAATCTTTGGCTCTGTTAATTTTAGCGAAACAATTAATGTTCACCATAACTATGCCGCCTGCGAAATCCACTTTGGTAAACAGGTTTGGGTTCATCGAAAAGGAGCAATTCGAGCTGGAAAAGGAGAAGCGGTGATTGTTCCAGGAAGCTTAGGAACCCCATCTTATCTTGGAACAGGTTTGGGGAATAAAGATAGCTTTTCTTCTTGTGCCCATGGTGCTGGTCGGTCAATGGGAAGAAACGAAGCCAAGAAAAAATATTCTCCCCAAATGGTTTTAGCCGATATTGAAAATAGGGGGGTTGTTTTGGGAAAAGTGAAAAAGGGAAATATTGCCGAAGAATCTCCTTGGGCTTACAAAGATATTGAAAAAGTGATTAGAAATCAAGAACAACTAGCTAAAATGGAAATTAAATTAACACCAATAGCAGTTGTTATCGGTTAACTTTGACAATCTCGTTCGCACTGATAAGTTCTTGTCTGAACCCCCTTTAGATCAATGCTCCAACAACAACCACAACGCGCCTCAACTTGAAAGCCAAAAGCCATTTTTGCCTGCCCAATAGTATTAAGAGGAAAGGTAGTTTTTCTTAGGGCTTCTCTAATTTCGTCATCATTCAAGACGGTAAGCCCTGCTCGTTCGTATTGTCTTGTCGCCCCTATCAAAGAGTTTTCCACTAAGCTTCTTCGCCAAAGCGGACCCTCATCAAGAAGGTTAATTGGTTTTCTTGGTCGCCAGTTTTTGGGCATTCGACTTCGCCAAACTAAAAAGGAGTTTATTTTCTCGCCTTTTTGTAGGGTTGGCCTGGTTAAGATTTTTGCTTCTGCTAATCCTAAGTCTAAAAGAGCCTCTTTTCTTGCTTGAGCCTCTTGGGTTATTTGCGATTTGTCAATATTGTTCTTTTCAGGGAAATCTTCAAAAGCAAAAACTGGCGCATCTTCTGAAAGAAAAAGGAGGATGCTTTCTAGGTTAGCGGAAATAGACTCTAGGCTGTTGGGGGAACGGGGGCAAACAACAATGGCTCCAGCGATTGTTTCGGGTAATGATTCTTGTTGAATAGAAAATATATTTTCTATTTGTTGGTTGTTGGGGTTAAAAACAAAGCCAGTTTGTTTATCAGCATCTAAGAGCAAGGCCAAACCAAGACCGCCTCGATGTTTTCTTAGGCAGTTTTTCCATAAGCCTTGATTGGTTAAAAACCCTATTTGATCTGGGTATTTTTTTGTGATGTCTTCACCGATGACAAAGGCTTCACCACGTTGAGTAAAATATTTTTGTTGCTCTGGAAATAATAAGACCTCTTTATTATTCATATCCTATAGGTTTTTAAAAACCACAGTTAGTTATTATATCATAAAAAAAAGAATTGCCTTCAAGTCTTTTTTTTGTTTTAATTTAAGGAAATGACAAGAAAAAGAAAGAACAGTAAAGAATGGGTCAATTGGTTAATGGTTTTACTGGTGTTTTTAGGGTTCTTGTTGGGGGGGCTTTTTTATTCTCGGATGCCAGAAAAAATGGTTTCCGGTTGGGATTACTTAGGTCAACCCAATAGCTATCTTTCTCGCTTTTGGGGTTTATTTTTGTCTCCAATAATAGCCCTGATAATGCTTGGTTTGTTTTGGTTAATCCCCCGAATTGATCCTCTAAGGGAAAATATTAAAAAATTTCGCTCTCCTTTTGATGGCTTTATTGTTTTGATACTGCTGTTTCTGCTTTATCTTCATCTTTTGGTTTTAGCTTGGAATTTGGGCTGGCGATTTAATCTGATTTATTTTATGGTTTTACCTTTTGCAATTTTACTTTGGTTAACGGGATCTTTATTGGAAAAGACCAAGCGAAATTGGTTTATTGGTGTCAAAACTCCTTGGACAATTAGCTCAGATTTAGTTTGGCAAAAAACCCATAGCTTAGGTGGATTATTGTTTAAGATTTCAGGTTTAATCGCTCTGGGAGGGTTTTTTTTACCAGATCTTGGTTTTTGGCTAGTAATCGTCCCAGTGCTTTTGTCAGCGATTTTTTTAACAATTTATTCTTATTTTTGCTATAAAAAAGAGGTAAATAATGCCCAAAAATAGTCGATTAGTATTAATTTTATTGGCGATTTTATTTCTTTTGGTAATTTTGGGTTTAAATTTTAGCAACCTAAATAGAAAAGAAACACTAAGGGAGACAAACAGAGAGGATAATGAGTCTTCTTTTATTGACGAAACCCCATCAACCGAGACAGCAGTCTTTTGTTATGAAGAACAAAGAGGGGCGGAAGTTTGTTTTGAAATTTATCAGCCAGTTTGCGGAAACAATAATCAAACTTATAGTAATAGTTGTTTTGCCTGTCGAAACGAGGCTGTAGCTTATTACTTTGAGGGAGAGTGTTCTTAAAAGAAAGCCTTACCTTTTGTTTTAAAAAATCACGGACATTTTTGGCAAAAACCAAAAGGCTCTTTCGCAAAAAAAAAAAAAAAATAGAAAAAGATCTGCTGTTATAATTACAAATATGGCTGATTCTTATAGTGCCGCTTGGTTGTCTCACACCTCAATTGTTGATTTTCAAAAATGTTCTCGAGCCTATTTTTTAAAACACATTTATCGTGATCCTAAAACTGGTCGGAAAATAAAGCTGGTTTCGGCTCCACTTACTTTGGGACAAGTACTCCACGAGGTGCTTGAAGAGATTTCTGTTTTGCCCAAAGACGAGCGATTGGCTTTGCCCTTAATGGCTCGATTTGATCGAATTTGGGAGAAATTTTCTGGCCCCAGGGGTGGATTTGACAACAGAGAAACAGAAAATCGCTACAAGCAAAGAGGAAGAGAAATGATTGCTCGTTTAACAAATAGCCCTGGTCCTTTAGTAAACTTGGCGGTTAAAATTAACCTAGATTTACCCCACTTTTGGTTGTCAGAAAAAGATAATTTAATTCTTTGCGGCAAAATTGATTGGCTCGAATATTTTCCTGAAGAAAACGCTGTTGGAATTATTGATTTTAAAACTGGACAAGGAAGCGAAGAGGAAGATTCTCTGCAACTACCAATTTACCGCTTAATTGCGGAAAAATGCCAGGAAAGACCAGTAAAGAAAGCTTCATTTTGGTATTTAGATCGACAAAATTACCCTCAAGAAATTGAGCTACCATCTCGGAAACAAACTCTCAAGAAGCTGCTTAAAATTGGCAAGGAAATTCGCCTTTCTTATCAACTTGACCGCTTTGCTTGTCCCAAGGGAGAGTCGGGTTGTTTTTTTTGTTTACCAATGGAAGCGGTTGTTAGGGGTCAAGCAAAGCCAGTTGGCGAAGATGATTTTGGTTATAGTGTTTACTTTCTACCTGAAATCAAAAAACAAGACAGAGCCAGCAGTAGAGTGCTTTAAGGCGTGAAGATAAAAGAGCTTCTTGATAAATGAAATTTTTTTTTGTATAGTCTTACCCATGGCTGATCAAGATGACGAGCAAAAAAAAGCCGATTTCTTAGTTTTGGAAGCTAAAATTAGGCGAACATACTCTTTAATTCAAGAGGCGAGGGAGAAGCTAAAAGAACAAAGAGAAATGTTTGAAAGCTCTTTCGAGAATGATCCTGTTTATCAAGACCACGAGGCCAAACACAGGGAAACCAAAAAAGTTTATTTGGCCACTCGTCAGCAAATTTTAAAAGATCCAGCGGTAGTTACAATGAAAGAAAAGGTTGGAGAGCTTAGGCTTTCCTTAAAAGAACTAGAGGGTTCGCTTTCTGAAGACCTTTGGCAATATCAAAATTTAACTGGAGAAAAAGTAATTGAGACGGAAGAGGGCGAGTTAATGGAAATTATTAACAGAGCAAAGTTAGCTAGGCGTTCCTAAAAAATAATATTTTTTATGAATAAAAAGAAGTTAGTGGTGGGGTTAATTTTTTTTGGAGTTTTGGTGGGCCTAGGAATTGTTTATCGACCCCGAGCGAATCGCTTGTTCAATGAAACTGGAAATGATTCCCTAGGGGGAGGACTTTTGACCGAAACTGACCCGATCACCAATCAATCAACACTGACAGAAAATCTTAACAATCAAGAACTAACAACCCAAACAGAAGTGAATAACGAAGAAAAACAAATCTCATTTTCCTCTCCACCACCGCTAGCCATTAATGAAAACAGAGACTATCTTGCAACCTTAACCACATCAGCGGGAACAATTATAATTGACTTATTAGAGCAAAATACCCCAATAACAGTTAATAATTTTGTCTTTTTGGCCAATCAGGGTTTTTATAATGAAATTATTTTTCATCGCATAGTTAGGGGCTTTATGATTCAGGGCGGGTGTCCTAACGGCGACGGGAGCGGTGGTCCAGGATATCGATTTGACGATGAGCCATTTGAGGGGCAATATAGTCGAGGAACAGTGGCGATGGCTAACGCCGGACCTGACACCAATGGCAGTCAGTTTTTTATTCTTCATCAAGATTATGATCTTCCTCCTGATTATGTTATTTTTGGCAGGGTGGTCGAGGGGATAGAAACAGTTGATCGGATTGCCACCGCCCCAGTTAGGTCCAGTCGGATGGGAGAAAATTCTTCGCCAGTTGATCCGATAGTTATTACCAGCGTGGAGATTACTACCCGCTAGTTTTATTGTCTTTGGGCGAATTGTTTTTTTATTTTTTACTTATACTTCATACGTAGAGGCGGATTCTTACTGTTATTTGTTATACTAATAATTATTATGGTTTTAGGCATTGATCCAGGATTAGCTTCTTGTGGTTGGGCAGTTTTACCCAACGCTCAAACACTTTCTTCTTGTGGCTGTATTACAACAAAAAAAGAAGTTGATTTAGCCTTTCGCTTAAGTCAGCTTTATCGAGAAGTGTTTGGTCTTTGTCGTCAATATCAAATTAAAGAGCTAGCAATAGAGTCGGTTTTTTTTGCTAAAAACACCAAGACCGCTTTTTTAGTTGCTCAAGCAATGGGGGTAATTAAAGCTGCTGCTGCTCAAGCCGAAGTTAGTGTTTTTGAATATACACCTTTGCGTATTAAAATTGCTGTTACCGGTTATGGTCGAGCTGAAAAAAGCCAAGTGACGGAGATGGTTTGCCAATCTTTAGGAGAAAACGAACAATTGGCAAATGATCATGTTGCTGACGCGGCAGCGGCAGCCCTAACTCATTTGGTAACTCTTAGGAAGGAGGACTTAGTAGAATGATTAGCTCTTTAACGGGAACAGTGAGCTTTAAGAATCTTCGTGGAGTCGAGATTAGGACGGGTCAAGTTGGTTATTGGGTTTTGGCCCCTTTAACCATAATTGATAATTTAGAAATAGGAGAAAAAACCACCCTTTATACTGATCTTATTGTTGGTGAAAAAATTTTAGAACTTTATGGTTTTTCTTCTCGTCAGGAGGTAGGGGTTTTTAGAATGCTAATTTCTGTTTCTGGAGTTGGACCAAAAACTGCCTTGCAAATTTTTAATACCCACAATGGGGAGAAAATAGAGGCTGCGATTAATAGGGCAGATGTGGCTTTTTTTCAAGCCATAAAAGGAATTGGTAAAAAAACCGCCCAGAGGTTAATTGTGGACTTGCGCTCAACTCTAGACCAAGCCCGTCTTCAAGAAGAAAAAGAAATTCAAGAAAAAGAAGAAACTGTTTATCAGGCCTTAACTCAACTTGGTTTTGCCAAAGAAGAAATTCGCTTAGTAATTAATAAAATTGACTCTGAGGCTGGAGATGAAGAAAAAATTACTCAGGCATTAAAGTTATTATCAGATAATGACTAAAAGAAAAAAAGTTGCTTTACCTCAAGCAGAAAAAAACGCTTTTGATAATCTTCGGCCTAAGCGCTTAGTTGATTTTATTGGTCAAGAACAACTAAAAAAACAACTTAATATTTTTATTAGTGCTGCCAAACAAAGAAAGGAAACCCTAGAGCATGTTCTGTTTTATGGGCCACCTGGGCTAGGGAAAACAACCCTGGCTTGTATTTTGGCTCGTGAGATGGAAACTAATATTAAAATTACTTCTGGGCCGGTTCTGTCTAGGGCGGGAGATTTAGCCTCGATTTTAACTAATCTTAACAATGGCGATATTCTTTTTATTGACGAAATTCATCGTCTTAACAAAGTGGTTGAAGAAACTCTTTATCCGGCAATGGAGGATTATTGTTTAGATATTATTGTTGGCAAGGGACCATCAGCAAGATCAATAAGATTAAAATTAAAGCGCTTTACTGTGGTGGGGGCTACCACCAGAATTGGAGTAATTTCTTCTCCAATGAGGGATAGGTTTGGCTTAGTTCATAAAATAGACTTTTATCAACCAGAAGATCTTGTTAAGGTTATTGTTAACTCAGCTAAGCTTTTGGCAATTGACATTGATCTACAGGGAGCCCTAGAAATTGCTCGTCGATCTCGAGGAACGCCCAGAATTGCCAATCGATTACTCAAGCGAGTAAGGGATTTTGTTCAGGTTAAGGGAGAGGGCAAGATTAACCAAGAAACCGCACAGAAAGCTCTAGACGACCTTGACATTGACAAGATTGGACTAACCGGCGTTGATCGAAATTTATTAAAATTAATTATTAGGGGTTATCAAGGGGGACCAGTGGGAATTGATAATTTAGGGGCTGGTTTAATTGAAGACACAGAAACAATCATTGATGTTTACGAACCATACTTAATGAAGTTAGGTTTTTTAAAGAGAACTCCTCGAGGAAGAGTGGCTACTGATCGGGCTAGAAAACACCTTGGTCTAGCTGGCGGGCAAGAGACCATTGATTTGGGGGATTAGTAGAATATTTTTCATGACTTTTTGGGCCGATTTAAAAAAACCAATTATAGGTCTTGCTCCAATGGATGGAGTAACCGATCAGGCAATGCGCTTTATTACCGCCAAATACGGTCAACCCAGCATAGTTTTTACTGAATTTATCAATGTCGAGTATGCTATTGCTCGTCCCGACAAGCTCTTGGCCCGCTTCTGGTATTCTCCAAATCAGCATCCGATTGTAGCTCAGCTTTCTGGGGTTAGTCCCAAGCTTTTTTATCAGTTTGCCTTTATTGCCGCTGACCTAGGTTTTGATGGAGTTGATATTAATATGGGGTGTCCAGCTCGAAGCGTTACTCGTCGAGGTGCTGGAGCAGGTTTAATTAACAACAAGCCCTTAGCAGAAAAATTAATTCTTTCAACAAGAAAAGGACTTGATGATTGGGAGAAAAACAAGAAACCAGAGATAGCAATTGAAGAAAAACTGTTGGTTGCTCTTAAAAAAACTAAAAAAGAAATTCGGAAGTTAGGGGTGAAAAGAAATGGAAAAAGAAAGATGGTGGGTTTATCTGTTAAAACTAGACTGGGAACTAATAAGCCGGTTGTTAAGGATTGGCTTGGCTTCCTTTCCAGGCTACCAATTAACGCCCTGACGGTTCATGGTAGGCTTTTAGTTGCTGGTCACTCTGGGCCAGTCGACTATCAAGCTCTGGGTCAAGGAGCAGAAATTGCTCGAAGAAATGGAAAAATTTTCTTAGGTAACGGTGGAGTCAAAACCTTGGTGGAAGCAAAAAAGATCACTGATCAATATCGACTTGATGGTTTTTTGCTGGGACGAGGAGTAATGGGGAATCCTTGGCTGTTTGTGGACAGAATTCCTGAAAACAAAGAGCGTTTTTCGGTAATGAGGGAACATTGTCGTTATTATCTTGGTCTTTTTGGAGAAGACGGCTTTGTAACCCTAAGAAAGCATCTGGTTTGGTATATTAATAACTTTTCTGGGGCAAAAAAACTAAGAAAGAGGCTGGTTGAAGCTAAAAACTTAGTCGAAATAGAGAAAATATTAGAAAACGAAGAGAAAAGCAAAGACTTATAGTTAATAAAAAAGTTAAAAACGCTTAAGCTGGGTGAATTTTAAGAACTTAAATTTTTTTGTTTCTTCTTGAATACTAAAGGCTAAAGAGTTATTATTAAGCTTAAGATGATAAAAAATTCTATTGCCGATTTTAAACCTGGAGAAGCTTTTATTTTTCGCGAAGACCCCTTTGTGCTTCTTTCTGTTAGAGCCAAGCACCTAGGTCGAGGCGGAGCAGTTTATCGGGTCAAGATAAAAAACCTTAAAACTGGAGCAACACTAGAAGAAGCCTTTCGACCAACTGATAAGTTTGAGGCGGTTGATTTATCCTTACAAACGATGAACTTTGTTTATCGCTTGGAAGAAGAGGTTTTTTTTATGGATAACAGAACTTACGATCAAGTTAGTTTGTTGGCAAAACAGATTGGAGATTTTGCTCGGTTTTTAAAGGAAGGCGAAAGTTATAAGCTACAATTTGTTGGTGAACAACCGGTGGGGATTATTCCTCCAGCTAAAATTAAGCGACGAGCAATTCAGGCCCCTAAGGCAACGGCTGGTAATACCGCCACTGCGGCAACCAAAAAGGTAATAATAGAGGGTGGAATTGAAATCGAAACCCCACTTTTTATTAAAAACGACGACCTAATTATTATTAGAACCGAAGATGGTGCTTATGTTAGTAAAGCTAAGGAGTAATTCAGTTGTCAGACTTTAATCTTCAAAACCAAGTTTTGTCGGTTACCCAGTTTAATCAGCTAATTAATGAAATTGTTTCCCCTCTTCAAGTTTTAGTGGAAGGAGAGCTTGTTCAAATTAGAATTAATTCTGGGCGTTGGTTTTTCGCAACCCTAAAAGATGATCAAGCCAGTGTTGAAATTTTTTCACTTTTAACTAAAATTTCTAATTGGCAAACCCTACAGGAGGGAATGAAAGTAAGAGTTAGTGCTAATCCCAGAATTTATCAAAAAACTGGCAAATTTTCCCTGTTTGCTCTTACCATTACTCCAGCCGGAAGGGGAGCGCTAAAAGAAGCATTAGAAAAATTAAAAGAAGATTTAAGTACTCTTGGCTATTTTCTTCCCGAACGCAAGCGACCCCTGCCTAGATTCATTAGAAAAATTGGGTTAATTACAGCTTCTGGTTCTCGAGCCTATTCTGACTTTGTCGCTGTTCTGGGCGATCAGCCGGCTGGAATAGAAGTTGATTTTTATCCGGTTTTAGTCCAAGGCGATGAGGCGATTACACAAATAAAACTAGCCCTAAACTTTTTTAACCGCCGAGCCAAAGATTATGACTTGCTAGTTTTAACTAGGGGTGGCGGAAGCCTAGAGGACTTGCTTCCCTTTAACAGCAAAGCCTTAGCTGAAGCGGTTTATGGGTCTTCGGTGCCGATTTTAGCGGCTATTGGTCACGAAGAGGACGATTGTTTAATTGATTTGGTTGCCGATGTTCGAGCCCCCACTCCAACCGGAGCCGCTCAAATTATTAATGGTCAAAACCAAAGGGTTTTAGTTGACATTAACGACTTATCAAAACTAATTGTTAATCAATACCAACAGGCAATTTTAAATGAACAAAGGGCAGTTGCCAGCCTGACCGGTTCGTTGCTTTTTTATTATCAAAAACAAATTAGCGAAGTTAATCTTCTTTTGGGCCGTTTTGGAAGAACAATTAACACTTGTGAGTCTTGGTTAAAAACTAAAAGAGAAACCCTTTCTGGTCTTAAAAAATTACTTTCTAGTCTTGACTATCGGAATATTTTAAAACGAGGATTCACTTTAACCATAAATGATCGTGGTAAAATAATTACCAGCCCTGAAAATGTTTTTCTAAACGATCAAATAGTTACTCGTTTTTATCGAGGAGAGGTTGTTTCTCAAGTCAAATTAAAACAATGAACCCCAAGAAACCCAAACAAAAACAAGAAAAAAGCCTAGCAGAGGCCTTTAGGGAGCTGGAAGTAATTGCAGATAAATTTGAAACGGGAGAAATAGATTTAGAAAAAGGAATTGATGAGCTTGAAAGAGGGCTAAGTCTAGCCTCTTTTTTAAAAAAACAACTTTCAAGCTTAGAGCACAAGGTAAACAAAATAAGAGAAAATTATCAAGAAATTGACGATTAGCAGGTTTTATGTTAGACTGCTAAATAATCACCTTAAGTTTTTTAGTTTTATAAAAATGGCCATTATTTTAGGAAAATCTGGACGAAAGAACCAAGCTAACAAAGAAATGATTGTTGTCGCTTTGCGCGATACTGTTGTTTTTCCCCAAACAGAAGCAACTCTTACCTTTGGAAGATCACAGTCAGTGGAAGCAATTAGTTTGGCTTTTCGAGAAAAAAGAGAAGTTTTCTTAGTTTGCCAAAAAAACCCCCGTATTAATAACCCAGGAGAGGAAGATCTTTGTCGAGTGGGAACAATTGCCAGAATAGACAACGTCTTAAGGTCTGGAAAAGCAATTTATGTTATTGTTCGCGGCTTGACTAGAGCTAAACTTGAGAGTCTTGGGGCAGAAAAGCCTATTTTTAGTGGACAGGTAACGACTTTATCGGACAAGGAGGGAAGGGGTCGGGAAAATCTTACTATTTTAGCTGGTTTATTAGTTGAACAACTAAGAAAAGCGATGTCTTTAGGCAAGGCAGTTGACCCTCAAGCTATAGGAAATCTTTCTTCAGAAAACCCCCAGGAGTTGATCAATCGTATCGCGATGATTTTAGAAATTTCTGGTAAAGAAAAACAATTATTGCTAGAAATTGACAGCTTAAGAGAACGGGCGGACAGGGTAGTTGAATATTTAGCCCAAGAAATAAAAGTTTTAGAGCTAGATCAGCAAATTAGCTCCAAGGCCCAAGATAAGTTTGATAAGTCAATGAGAGAGGCGATTTTAAGACAGCGACGAGAAACAATTGATCGGGAATTAGGGGAAATTGGCGATAAGGTTGCCGATCCAGAAATTGAAAAACTAAGACAGAAAATAAGACTGGGAAAAATGCCCCAAAAAGTAGCCCAAAAAGCGAGGGCAGAATTAAATCGATTAACTAAAATGTCTCCGATGAACCCAGAGAGCGGCTATATTCATTCCTATTTAGAGTGGTTAACTGACCTTCCTTGGAGTAAAAAGTCTAAAAGCAACCTAGACATTAAAAAGGCAAAGAAAATTCTCGATCAAGACCATTACGGTTTGGATAAAATCAAGGAGAGAATCTTAGAACACCTAGCCGTCATTCAATTACAGGCGAAACAGAAAAAAACAGCCTTTTCGCCTACCATTCTTTGTTTTATTGGTCCACCAGGAGTGGGCAAAACTTCAGTCGGAAAATCAATTGCTCGAGCGATGGGGAGAAAATTTGTTCGAGTTTCTTTAGGAGGACTAAGAGATGAGGCTGAAATCAGAGGACATCGACGCACCTATGTCGGAGCCCTGCCAGGACGATTAATTCAGGGAATGAAAGAGGCTGGCACCATTAATCCAGTTTTTATGTTGGATGAAATTGATAAAGTAGGAAATGACTTTCGGGGTGATCCTTCAGCAGCTCTTTTAGAAGCCCTAGATCCAGAACAAAACAAAGAGTTTTCTGATCATTATTTGGGGGTTCCCTATGATTTATCTCAGGTTTTTTTTATTACTACGGGTAATGTTTTAGATACTATTCCCCCCGCCCTTCGAGACAGAATGGAAACAATTCGCTTCCCTGGATATACCGACGAAGAGAAGCACCATATTGCCAAAGATTATTTATGGCCCAGAGAAACACATAATCAGGGTTTAGGCAAGAATAAGTTTGAATTAAACACAAGTGTTTATTATGAAATTATCGATCGCTATACCAAGGAGGCGGGAGTGCGTCAACTGCAAAGGGAAATGGCCCGTTTAGCCAGAAAATTAGCTCGTCAAATTGCTGAGGGGAAGAAAATTAGCAAGCAAATTACCGTTAGTCAGGTGCGCTCTCTTTTTGGTCCGGCTCAATTTTCCAAAACAGCGGCTGATGTTAAAGACGAGATTGGCAAGGCGACTGGTTTGGCCTGGACTCAAGTTGGGGGAGAGATTTTATTTATTGAAGTGGCCTTAATGCCAGGAAAAGGAAAAATTTTATTGACCGGTAAATTAGGTGAAGTTATGAAAGAATCTTGTCAGGCGGCTATTTCCTATGTTCGTTCTCATTGGAGCACATATGGTTTAAGCGAAGACTTTGCTGAAAAAATTGACATTCATATTCATGTGCCAGAAGGGGCGGTTGCCAAAGATGGTCCTTCGGCTGGAGTGGCAATTGCCTCCGCGGTGGTGTCTGCCCTAACAAAAAAGCCATTAAAGCATGATGTTGGAATGACTGGAGAAATTACTCTTAGGGGATGGGTTTTAGAAATAGGTGGGGTTAAAGAAAAAATTTTAGCTGCCCATCGGGCAGGTTTAAAAATGGTAGTTTTGCCTAAAAGTAACCAAAAAGATTTAGAAGACGTCTCTGTTAAAATAAAAAAGGAGCTAAAGTTTGTTTTTGCTGATCGATTAGATCAGGTTTTGGACAAAGTCTTGATAAAAAAATAGTTTTTTTTGCCTTTTTTTATTTTATTCTTTGCTTTAACGAGCAGTGAAGGTCACGAAACATTTTTTTCTAACCCACTCCTAGATTAATTATTGCCAAAATCGACTTATTTGTTTTACTTTATCGGAAGCCCTAGTTAACCCCTTTTCTCTTGGGGGTCAGTAGCCCCAGCGAGAATCGAACTCGCGTTACTAGGATGAGAACCTAGCGTCCTGACCGCTAGACGATGGGGCCAATAAAAATATTAAAAGAACAAAGTCTTTATTTTCTTAATTTCTACTTGTTGATTATACTAAAAAAAATAAAAACTTTTTATTATTTATCTTAAAATTAAGAACAAAATAATTATTTTTAATTTAAAAAAAACAGATTATCTTGAGTCGACCAGGCTTTTTTAACTTTTTAATCGAAAGGCTCTAGTGGTGAAATATTTGACAATTAAATCAAGGAAGAATATAATCTTCTTCATTATCTTGGGAAAACACTAAAAAGAGCCTTCGGTTTTGGCGATTTTTACTTCTCTTTTTTTGAATAACAAAAAACTTGCTTTTTATTGGTAAAACTATATATATTCTTTAAGAAAGAAAATAATGATTAAGAAGAATTTGATAACCAGAAACGGATTAGACGACCTTAAAAAAAGCCTTGCCAAGCTTGAGGGTCAGCGTCCTGGAGCGGTTGAGCGAGTTGAAACTGCTCGACAAATGGGAGATTTGAGAGAAAACAGCGAATATCATGCTGCCCGAGAAGATTTAACTCTTTTGGACACTCAAATCAATGAGTTAAAAGAAGTTTTGGCCAACATTCAAATTGTTGACAAAAACAGCAATGCCTCCAGTGTGGGACTAGAAAGTCTAGTAACGCTAAAAAATGATAGCAATGAAGAAGTTGTTTATCGGTTGGTTGGAGAACATGAATCTAATCCTCTTAACAAGAAGATTTCTTATACCTCTCCCTTGGGACAGGCTTTAATGGGCAAGAGGACGGGCGATGAAGTTGTATTCGAAGCTCCACGAGGAAAAGTAAACTATAAAATAATTGACATTAACTGAGGGTATTTTGGTATTTTTATGATAAACTAATAGCCAAATGGTTGCTCGGCTAGATAGTTTAAAAAAAGAAAGGATTGCCAAATTAAAGACGCTGAGTAATTTAGGAATTGACCCTTATCCCCCACGTTCTCCCAAACATTTAAGTATTAGCCAGGCTCGAGAAAAAGAAGGTAGCCGGGTAACTGTGCTTGGTCGCATTATTGCTTGGCGATCTCACGGAGGAATGACTTTTGCTGATTTAAAAGACGGTTCGGGACGAATTCAATTAGCGTTTTTCTTAGACGACCTAGGTGAGGAGCAATATCGTCGATTAAGCTTATTAGATATTGGAGATTTTTTAGCTTCTTGGGGAACAGTTTTTAAAACAAAACGAGGAGAAACTACGCTTAGAATAAGCAAGTGGCAGATTTTAGCCAAATCACTAAGGCCCCTTCCCGACAAATGGAGGGGACTACAGGATGTTGAACTAAGATCAAGAAAAAGATATTTAGATCTTTTGGCTAATGATTTTACCGTGAAGACTTTTATTATCAGAAGCAAGGTTATTACCACGATGAGACAGATTTTAGATGATGAAGGTTTTTTAGAGGTAGAGACCCCCACCCTACAACCAGTTTATGGTGGTGCCTCCGCCCAACCATTTATTACTCGACACAACGCCCTAAACAACGATCTTTATTTAAAAATTTCTGATGAACTCTATCTTAAAAGACTAATTATTGGTGGACTAGATAAGGTTTACGAAATTGATCATAACTTCAGAAATGAGGGAATTGATAAAAGTCATAATCCTGAATTTACTCTAATGGAGTGTTATTGGGCCTATGCTGACTATCTTGACATGATGAGGTTAACAGAAAAAATTTATTCTCAAATTGCCAAAAAAGTGTTGGGAACAACTAAGGTTACCTTTGGAAAGCAAGAAATTGATTTTAAGGCCCCTTGGCCAAGACTATCAATGTTTGAGGCGATTAAGCAATACTTGGGCTGGGATGCTAATAAAATTTCTGATCGAGACCTAAAAAATAAATTAAAAAAGAAAGGAACAAGGTTGGTGGGTAGTTATAACCGAGGTTTGGCGATCGCTGATTTATTTCAAGAGGTTGAGCCTCATCTAATTGGACCAATTTTTATTACCGACTATCCCAAAGAAACCACCTCGCTTTGCAAATTAAAGCCGGAAAATCAAGACTTAATTGAGCGTTTTGAGCCCTATATTGCTGGTTTTGAGGTGGGCAATGCTTATTCTGAGCTGAACGATCCCCTCTTGCAACGTCAGTTTTTTGAAGAACAAGTGAAGGCCAGAGAAGCTGGCGATAAGGAAGCTCCGCCAATGGATGAGGATTTCTTGGAGGCCCTAGAGCATGGTATGCCCCCCACTGGTGGTTTAGGTCTGGCGATTGATCGCATGGTAATGCTTTTTTCTGGTCAGGAAAACATTCGAGATGTGATTTTATTCCCCACCCTAAAGCCAGAGAAGCAAAAGCAAATTTCTCTTAAAAGAAAATAGTTAACAATAAAGAAATAGGCCAAGAAGAAGTAAAACCTTATTTCTTCTTAATTTACAAGTTTTTATTTTACTTACCGGAAGAATATTAGAAGAATTTTAAGGGTTAGTCCTTTTTTTATTTTTTTTATGGATAGAAATAAAATTTTAACCGTCATTAGGCACCAAATTAAAAACCCAAATATTATTAAACATATGTTGGCGATGGAAGCCTTTATGAGGGGCTTGGCTAAACATTTAGGTGGGAACGAGGATCTTTGGGGCTTAGCTGGCCTAGTTCACGATTTAGATTATAACGACAAGAACACCCCAAAAGAACACGGTCTTAAAGTTGGGGAACTTTTAGAGAAAGAAGGAATTAATTTGTCAGGTGATGTTCTTCGGGCTGTGGCTGCTCATAATTGGCATAATAATGGAGTTAAGCCTGAGACGGCAATGGATTGGGCCTTGTTCTGTGGAGATTCTTTAACAGGGTTAATTGTTGCTTGTGCTTTAGTAATGCCAGATAAAAAACTTGCTTCGGTTACAACAGAATCTATTTTAAAAAAATTTCCGATTAAGCGCTTTGCTGCTGGAAGCAGAAGAGAAGATATAAATCTTTCTTCTGAGAAACTAACTCTTTCCTTGGAGGAATTTGTTTCAATCGGACTGGAGTCAATGAAAAAGATTAGCAAAGAGCTTGAGTTGTAAAGTTAAAAGCAAAGGCTAAGGGTTAAAAACAAAGAAAAACATTTCTTATGCTTAATATTAATTTTATTCGCGAGAATCAAGAATTGCTTAAAAAAGCGGTTCGTGATAAACAAATGGCTGAGGACTTAATTGACCGTCTTCTTGGCGTTGATGACCGACGCCGAGAACTTATTGAAAGAATTGACAGCTTGCGGGCACAAAGAAATGAGGCTGCTAGGAGCAGAAACATTGATTTAGGGAAAGAGGTTAAAATTAAACTTGGGGAACTAGAGCCTCAGTTAAAAGAAGTTGAAGAACAATATTTTAAGTTAATGCTTGAGGTCCCCAATGTGCCATCTGAAGATACGCCGATTGGGAAAAACGAAGAAAATAATTTAATTCTTGAAACTTGGGGAGAAAAACCAAATTTCAATTTTTCTCCACTCAGCCACATTGAATTAAGCGAAAAGCTAGACTTAATTGATTTAAAAAAAGGAGCCCAAACATCTGGTTTTAGAGGTTATTACCTTAAAAACGCGGCTGCTAAACTTCATTTTGCGGTTTTATTTTATGCTTGGCAGAAGATTGTTGAGGTTGGTTTTAATCCAATGGTGCCGCCAACGATCTTAAAAGAGTTTGCTTTTGTTGGTAGCGGCCACTTTCCTTTTTTCAAAGAAGATGTTTATCAAATCGCTAATCCTGGTCTTTTAGCCAGTGGTGAGAAAATAATTGATTCAGAATACTTGGCTGGAACTGCAGAACCATCTCTTTTGGCTTATTTTGCTAATACTGTTTTAAGGGAAGCAGACTTACCAATTCGGGTGGCGGGATGGACACCCTGTTATCGCTCTGAGGCGGGCAGTTATGGAAAAGACACCCAAGGAATTTATCGAGTTCATGAGTTTGCCAAGGTCGAACAAGTTGTTCTTTGTCAGGCTGACAATAAAATCTCCGATCAATGGTTAGAAGAAATGAAAAACATTTCCGCTGGAATTTTACGTGACCTAGGTTTGCCCTATCGCGTAGTCCAAGTTTGTACTGGAGATATGGGAGCAGGAAAGCGAAAAATGTACGACATCGAAACCTGGATGCCTTCTCGCAACGATTACGGCGAAACCCATTCTGACTCTAATCTTACCGACTGGCAATCACGTCGACTTAATATTTGCTATTTGAATAAACAAGGAAAGAAAGTTTTGGTTCACACCCTTAATAATACAGTTCTGGCTAGCCCTAGAATTTTAGTTGCAATTTTAGAAAATTATCAACAGCCCGACGGTTCAATTATTATTCCCCAAGTTTTAAGAGGCTTAGTTGGAATCGAAAAAATTACCCTGTAAAATCTTACTCTGAAAACTAACTATTTTGACGGGGACAATTTTCCCTAAATAATTTTTTTGCTCAGATTGGTTAAAAATAACATTGGTTGGCCAATAATTATCTGATAGTCCCCACCAACCTTTCCTGGTTTCTTTTAAAATTAAAACCGGCCTAACGCTATCAATCAAACCTTGGGCTTGTTTTTGTTGATTTTTTTGAACAATTCGAAGAAGTTTTTTTTGCCGGATTTTTTTTATTTGTTCCGGCACCTGACTCCAATGCTTTTTGTTTATCATTTTTTGAGCAACAGTTCCTGGTCGAGGAGAATATTTAAACGAATGGACGAAGGAAATTCCTGTTTCTTTAACAAAACTAAGAGTGGCCTCAAATTCTTGTTCGGTTTCACCAGGAAAGCCAACAATAATATCAGCCCTAAGGGTAATTTCTGGAACAATTTCTTTAAGAGAAAGTAATGTTTTTTTGAGACTATTAAGATTGTTTTGTCTGCCCATTCTGGCCAAAACTTCTGTTGAGGCCGATTGAAGCGATAAATGCAGATAAGTTGATAGCCTTCGGGCTTGTTTTTGCTCGTTATTAAAAATTTCTAGCAAGCCTTGGTTAATTAACTCTGGCTTAAGTGAACTCAAAGAAAGACGGGGAATATTAGTTTTTTTTAGGATTTCTTTAATTAACTGATTTAGAGAAATGGGTGGAGTTAGTTCCTGGCCGTATAAAGATAAATTGATGCCAGATAAAATTGCCTCTTTGCCGCCAAGGAGATTTGCTTGATTAACATTTTTAATAATTTTAACTGGCAATTGACTTACAATCTTGTTTCTAACCAAGGGAACGAGACAATAAGTGCAGAACTGATTACAACCATCTTGAATTTTAATAAAAACTCTAAAATCGCTCTGGTTTAATTTGTTTTTTAAACTTTTTTTTCTTGAAGAAAGAGGAAGCCTATTTTTAATTATTTTGGGAATAAGGCTTTTTTCTTCATTGGCAACGAAAAGACAAGTTGAGGGTATTTTGCTTTGGCCTTCTTTTAACCAAAGATTAGCGGCACAACCAGTGACAACCAACAAACTCTTTGGGTATTGCTTGCTTAGATGGCGAATGGTCTTGGCACTTTCTCGCTCTCCTTTTTGGGTAACAACACAAGTGTTTAGAATTATAACTTTGGGGGATGATTGGTTTCCAAAGGGTTGATAGCCTAAAGAGATTAATTCATTAACAATTTGTTTAGTTTCAGCTTGATTAACCCGACAACCTAGTGTTTTGGCCAAAAAGGTGATTATAGCCATAAGAGAATTATATTACAGAAGAAAAAAATAGAATAACAAAAGAATTTATCCTTTGTTGTTTTTCTAAAACTTATTTTCTCTTTCTGACCGCTATTGCTGATATAATCAATAAAGTATGCTTGATTTTTTGAAGAAAATATTTTCCAGTCAAGAAAAAGAAATTGCTCGCCTAAGAGAATTAGTTGATCAAATTAATGACTGGGAGGGGAAGCTTGATCGACTAGATAATAGTCAGATTAGAAGTAAGGCAGAAAAATTAAAAAAGAAAGTCAGCAAAGAATCCTCGACGGTGGCTGTTTTGCCAGAAGCCTTTGCTTTAGTGCGAGAAGCAGCTAAGCGAACTATTGGTCAAAGACATTTTGATGTTCAAATGATGGCGGCAATTGCCTTATTTGAAGGAAAAACAATTGAACAAAAAACTGGTGAGGGAAAAACATTGGGGGCGACCCCTGCCCTCTTTTTAAGGGCCCTAGAAAACAAAGGGGCCCACTTGGTAACAGTTAATGACTATCTGGCGAGAAGAGACGCTGGCTGGATGGGGCAAATCTTTCATTTATTAGGTCTATCTACCGGAGGCATAATTCACGATCAAGCCTTTATTTATGATCCCGATTTTAGTCAAGAAGCTGATGACGAGAGGTTAAAGCACTTACGACCAGTAGAAAGAAAAAACGCTTACTTAGCCGATATTACTTATGGTACTAACAATGAGTTTGGCTTTGATTACCTCAGAGATAATATGGCCTATAATTTAGTCGATAAAGTACAGCGTTCTCATTATTTTGCTATTGTTGATGAAGTTGATTTTGCCTTAATCGACGAGGCCAGAACTCCGCTAATCATCTCTTCTCCGGAAGCCCAACCAACCCAGCGCTATTATCAGTTTGCCCAAATGATTCGCTTATTGTCGCCCCAGACTGATTATCTGGTTGACGAAGAGTCGCGAATGGTTTCCTTAACAGATCATGGTATTACCAAGATAGAAAAAATTCTTAAGGTAGAAAATCTTTATGAAAAAGATTTTGAAACCATTCATCACCTTGAAAACGCCCTTAAGTCAAGAGAGTTGTTTCGTCGTGATCGAGACTATGTTATCAAAGACGGAGAAATTGTGATTGTAGACGAATTTACCGGTCGATTAATGTTTGGTCGACGCTGGTCTGGGGGACTTCATCAAGCGGTTGAAGCAAAAGAAGAAGTGGAAATTAAACAGGAGTCTAAAACGCTGGCAACCATTTCTTTTCAGAATTATTTTCGACTTTATCGTCATCTTTCTGGAATGACAGGTACTGCCCTGACTTCAGCAGAAGAATTTAGAAAAATTTATGGATTAAGCACCCTGGCTGTTCCCACTAATCGATCATTAATCAGAAAAGACTCCGAAGATGCTGTTTTTAAAAACCAGAGAGTTAAATATACTGCTGTTGCCAACGAAGTCGCCCGATGCTACCAGAAAGGACAACCGGTTTTAGTTGGCACAACCTCAATTGAAAAAAACGAAACAATCGCTCGCCTGCTAAAACATAAAAAGGTTCCTTATCAGATTTTGAATGCTAAAAATCACGAAAGAGAAGCCTTAATTTTGGCTCAAGCTGGCGCGAAAGGAGCGGTTACCGTGGCAACAAACATGGCTGGACGCGGAGTTGATATTGTTTTGGGAGGAGAAGAGCCTAAAAAAACCCAAAATAACTACAGAAAAAATCATCAAACTTGGCAGAAAAAACATAACGAAGTGGTAGCCTTGGGGGGCTTACATGTAATAGGAACAGAAAGACACGAGGCAAGAAGAATTGACGATCAACTTAGGGGGCGAGCTGGCCGTCAAGGAGACTCTGGTTCCAGTCGATTCTTTATTGCCCTGGATGACGACATGATGAGAGTTTTTGGTGGCGAACAAATTGCCTCGTTAATGACTAAATTTAACTTTCCCGACAATGTTCCAATTGAGAATAGATTGATTAGTCGTTCTATTGAGCAAATTCAGGCTAAGGTTGAAAGAATTCACTTTGACGCTCGAAAAAGGTTAGTAGAATATGACGATGTTATGAATAAACAAAGAGAAATTGTCTATCGAGTTCGTGATCGAATTTTAAGTCTAGCTGACCAAGAAGACTTTGAGGCTCTAAAAAGCAATCTACTTTCTAGGGTTTATCAAGAAATTAACAATTTAATTACGATTAATTTTACTCCTGGGTCCGAGTCAGAAGAGGCTTCGGTTAACTATCAAGCTTTGGTCAGAGAATTTGCCGAAATCATCCCCCTAAATAATGACTCACAACAAAAATTAGCCAAGGTTTTGAAAGAGAAAAAGCAGGATCAGTCTCGACAGCACTTAAGGTCTTTAGTTGATGACTTTTATAAAGAGTTAACCGTAAAGTTAGGTGAAAAAAGACTAATTGACATTAACAAGACTGTTATTTTGGGGACAATTGATCGGCTTTGGGTTGATCATCTCGACCAGATGGAGGACTTGAGAGAAGGAGTGGGGGTTCGTTCTTATGGTCAACAAGATCCACTATCAATCTATCGCAATGAAGCTTTTATTCAGTTTGAGCAATTAATGAATCAAATTGATTATCAAGTCGCCAGAAGATTTTTTAGAGTTCAATTTGCCAATCAAACCGTTATTCCTAATCAAGCCAACCTCTTAACTAACGTTAACAATCAAGACGGAATGGGGTTGATTCGTCAAAACAACTTAAACTGGTCAGAATCAAAACCAACAACCCAAACAATGGTTCATCAGAATGAATCGCCAGGAAGAAATGATCCTTGTCCTTGTGGAGCAAAAAAAGAAGACGGGACTTCAAAAAAATATAAACACTGCTGCTATCCCCAATACGGCTAAGAAAAGAGAAGGGTTATTTTTTTGCTTTTTAAATTTTAAAATAAAAAAATAAAGAAGCGACTTGCTGTGTTATAATTTCGGTTAATAGGCAATCTCCCCGGTTTTTAAAGAACCCTTGGTTTTTTGGTTGGCTTTATCTAGGTAATAATTATTTTTGGAAAAATTCTGATGAAAACATTTAGCTTTTTCTTTTACTTTTTGTGGCGTTATAAATATTTACTTGTTGTTTTTGTTTTAGTTTTATTAACAGGGTCGATTTTAACGGCAATTCAACCCTATTTTTATAAAATTTTTGTTGACAACTTACCTTCATTAGACTATCGCCTACTAATAAGGATTTTGTTGATTTATGTTGGCGTTAGACTGTTGGACAACCTAGTTTCAGTGGCAACCTATTATTTAGGTGATAAAGTTTTGATTCCAGCAGCCAGAGATGCTCGATTGCGAGTTTTTGCTCAAGTTCAAGATTTAGATTTTGCTTATCATGCCGAAAAAAACACTGGGGCCCTTATTAGTGCTTTTAAACGAGGAGATAGTGCTTTTTTTGATATTTTCCACAATTTAATGAATTTATTTAGAATTGGGGTTATTTTTATTGTGATGTTGTTGTTTTTTGTCGAAGTTGATCGCTGGGTAACCTTTCCTTTGTTTTTAGTTTTTATTATTAATCTTGCCTTAGTTTATCGATTGGTTTTGGTTAATATGAGCAGGCGACAGGAGTTTAACGACGCTGAAGATAAAATTTCTGCTATTATCACCGACAATTTAATTAATTTTGAAACGGTTAAATATTTTGCCAAAGAAAGATGGGAACGTGAGCGCCTAAAAGAATCGTTTACGAATTGGAGTGATAAATTATGGCGTTTTGCCAACTCTTTTCGATTAATGGATGTTTCTTTGGGGGCGGTTTCCAATTTAGGCGTTGGGTTGATTTTATTAATTACTTTAGGAAGATTAGTTGCGGGTCAAATTACTCCGGGCGACTTTGTTTTGGTTTTGGGCTTTGTTAATAGCTTTTTTCCTCGTTTGTTTGAAATATTTTTTAATTTAAGGAACCTAACCTCTCGACACGTTGACCTAAAGCGATACTTTGAAGTTTTGACTAAGCCAGTTTTGGTCAAAGACCCTGTTAGGCCAGCCAAATTAAATAAAATTAAAGGAGAAATTATTTTTGATAAAGTTAATTTTTCTTATCCTGGAGGGAGGCTCGGAGCAATTAGCGACCTTAGTTTAATCATTCGTCCTGGAGAAACTGTTGCTTTTGTTGGTGCTTCTGGGGCTGGTAAGTCAACAATTATTAAGTTATTGATTCGTTTTTACAACCTCGATCAAGGGAAAATTTTGATTGATGAAGTCGACATTAGAAGATTACCCAAAAGTGAATTAAGAGCATTGATTGGCATTGTTCCTCAAGAGCCAGTTCTTTTTAACGACACTATTGCCTATAACATTGGCTATGGTCTAGATCGCCACGATCAAAATAAGGTTGTTGCTGCCGCCAAAATGGCCAATTTAACCGATTTTATTAACTCTCTTCCCAAGGGTTATCAAACTCTAGTTGGCGAGCGGGGAGTTAAACTATCTGGAGGCCAAAAACAAAGACTAGCTATTGCTCGAATGATTTTGGTTAACCCTCAAATAATTATTTTCGACGAAGCCACCTCTCAATTAGACTCAGGTTCGGAAAAACTAATTCAAGAGTCTTTTTGGCGAGCAAAGAAGGGGAAGACTGCTATTATTATTGCTCACAGACTTTCAACGGTTAGACGAGCCGATAGAATTGTAGTTTTAGATAACGGTCGTGTGGTTGAAGTTGGTAGTCACAAAAACCTGCTAAGACGAAAAGACGGATTTTATCAACACTTATGGAAAATTCAAACAGAGGTTGAGTAATAATGAGGATAAGCTTTGTTTAAAAATAATCATTTTCACTTCCCCACCCTAAGGGTTTGGTCGATAAAAGTTTTTTTGGACTAATACTCTATTTGTATTATAATGAACTTGTGCTAGGTTCGGCAGTAAAAAAAATATTTTTAGGAGGAATTCTGTTAGGGGCTTTGATTTATTTTATTGGTCCTGATCAAGCCGTCAAACTCCCTCTTTCCCCTCAGGTTTTAGGAGAAAATCTTAAGCCAACAGTCGAAGAAAGAATTTTAACTCCCGCTCAAGACATTATTGGTCGCTATGTTCGTTGGCCCAACCAAGAAGACTTGGCTCCCCTACCTCAACTAGTGACAGAGGAAAACAATCCTAACCTTGGAGAGCAACAATTAGAAAATTTAAAATTTAATCAATCTTTAACAACCCTAATAGAAGAAATAAAAAAACTACCCCAACAACAACTAGCTCAAGTTAAAGAACAATTAATTAAAGAGATTTTTCCTAACTGTCGCTGTCTTTGTGAATAAAAAATTAAAAACTAATAAGGAAAATAAAACTATGACCAGGGAAGAATTAAAAAAAAAGCTGGACTTTGTTTTTAAGAAGCTAGAAGTCGAAAAGAAAACCCAAAGATTGTCTGAGCTTAAAGAAGAAATGAGGGGTCAATCTTTTTGGCAAGATCACCAAAAAGCGGCCAACACCATGAGGGAAATTGCTACCCTAGAGTCATGGATTGAACAAATAACAATGGCCCAACTATTACTTGAAGAAGGAAAACTAACAGAAACACAGCAAATAATTAGAGAACTAGAAAAAGAACTTTATTTTTCTGGTGAGTATGACCGAGGGGGGGCAGTAATTACCATTCAAGCAGGACAAGGGGGAACAGAAGCGATGGATTGGACTCTTATCTTAGAGCGAATGTATCAAAGGTTCTTTGAAAGAAGAAGCTGGTTTTGTCAAACCCTAGATCGTTCAAGCGGTGACGAAGCCGGCATAAAAAGCGTCGTGATGAAAGTTGAAGGAAGCAATGTTTATGGTACTCTAAAACACGAACAAGGAGCTCATCGGTTGGTTCGCCAGTCTCCCTTTAATGCCGATAAGCTTCGCCAAACTTCATTTGCTCGAGTAGAAGTTTTGCCGGTTTTGTCGGAAACAGACTTTGAATTAAATGAAAATGAAATTGAGCTTGAAGCTTTTCGAGCTGGGGGTTCTGGCGGGCAAAATGTTAACAAAGTTGCCACTGCCGTTCGTTTGCGCCACAAACCAACTGGAGTTGTGGTTACCGCCCAATCAGAAAGAGAACAGCAGCGAAACCGCAAGATTGCTCTTGATTTGTTGAGAAACAAGCTTTGGTCTTTGGCTGAAGAGGAAAGAAAGAAGGAGGAGGCTAAGATTAAAGGGGAATACCATGCTCCCTCTTGGGGTAACCAAATTCGCTCCTACGTTTTACACCCTTATAAAATGGTTAAGGACCTGCGAACAGAACATAAAACCAGTAATGTTGAAGCAGTTTTAGATGGCGATTTAAATGATTTTGTTGAAGCCAGTATTAAGCTCTTGGCAACCAGCTAAAAATTGTGCTATAGTGATCCTAGCTTTAAACTAACTCTAATGATTGAAGAAATTAATCTTAATAAAGATCAATCTAAAAGAATCACAAGTTCTCCCTCTTGGCCACTCGAGGAGAAGGCGCTTATTTTCTCAAAAAGCTTTTCCCCCAAGAGAAATTTAATGACAGCTGTTGTTTTGTTAGTAATTGTTGGTTTAGGGGTGTTTTCTGGTCGATTGTTGGCCAGAGGTCCGGCTTTTAATCAAAAACCGCTTTTACTTGAAGTTAGCGAAGGCCAGCAACCTCAAAAAGGAGAAGAGTTTGGAGTACAAGATAAGAATGTTTTTTCTGATAATGCTGTTGGTGAAGTTGCCGAAGGAGGCGTTAACGGTGAAGGAACACACCACCTTATAAGAGAGGGAGGTCCATTTCAAACAGTTTTCTTATTTTCTTCAGTTTTAGATTTGAATTCTTTTGTTGGTCGCAGGGTTGAGGTTTGGGGAGAAACTTTTAGTGCAGAAAAAGCAGGTTGGTTAATGGATGTTGGTAAACTAAAAGTGTTAGATTAAAAAATGATTTTTGTTTTATGGCGAAAACGGCACCTATTCTGTCCTTAAAAGAAGTTACTAAAAAGTTTGGCCAGGAAACGATTTTAGATTCGGTGAGCTTTGACCTAAAACCTGGCGAGCTTGCTTTTTTGGTTGGCTCTTCTGGTTCTGGTAAGACCACCCTTTTTCGGCTTTTGTCCCGAGAGATTTCTCTTACCTCAGGGGAAATTAGGTTTTTAGACCAAGAGGTTTCTGGTCGGTTATCAAGTGGTCGTTTAGTTTGGTTAAGGCGTCAGCTTGGTCGAGTTTTTCAAGACCTAAAATTGATTGCCGACAGAACGATAAAAGAAAATATTGAAATTGCTTTTGACATTTTTGACTCTTCTCATCAAACCCTAGAGGAGGTTTTGGCGCTAGTGGGCTTAGAAAAAAAGGCCCATCTTTTTCCAGCCCAGCTGTCCGAAGGGGAGAAGCAGCGAGTTGGCATTGCTCGAGCACTAGTTTATCGACCTAAAATTTTGCTGGTCGATGAACCAACCAGCAATCTAGACCCAGCAAACTCTTGGCAGATAATAAAACTGTTAAAGAAGGTTAACCAAGAAGGAACCGCTCTCTTGATAGCAACCCACGACGAGGATATTGTTAATTCCTTAAGGGTTAGGGTAATTGAAATTGATAAAGGAAAAATAATCAGAGATGAAGCCCAGTCTAAGTATCAAAAAGAGGTTGAGAAAAAAGATTAATGAAAACAATAAAAGTTGCCCTTAACCACATTATTCGGTCACCATATCAGTCGTTTTTAGTGGTGATGGTTTTGGGTTTTGCTTTTTTTTTAATTTCTTCTTTTGCGACCCTTTCCTTTGTTTCTCAACGGGTTTTGATTTTTTTTGAAGCCCAACCTCAAGTGATCGCTTATTTAAAGGATTCTGCCGAACAAGAAGAGGTTGATGATTTGATTCTTAGACTAAAAAATACTGGCATGGTCGAAGAAATCATTTATGTTTCTAAAGAGGATGCCTTAAAAATTTATCAGGAGGCTAATAAAGATAGTCCACTCTTATTGGAAATGGTTACAGCAGAAATTTTGCCGGCCAGCATTGAGGTGTCTGCGCTTAAAATTGAATACTTAAAAGAAATCGCTGATATTCTAACCAAGGAAGAAATTGTTTCTGTTTCTGAGGGGGGTCGGAAAGAAATTGATTTTGCAGAAAATATTGCTGAGTCGTTAAAAGAGTGGACGAAGGCAATAAGACAGGTAGGAATAGGAGGAGGAATATTGTTGATTTCGCAAACATTGCTGTTGATGGTTGTCATTACTTCAATGAAAATTGCCCTAAGGAAAGACGAAGTAGAAATTTTAAAACTCTTAGGGGCTTCTTCTTGGCAGGCTCGATCACCTTTTTTAGTAGAAGGAATAATTTACGGCGTTTTAGGAACATTTCTTGGTTTTGGAGGAATGTATCTTGCCCTGTCTCAATTAGGGAAAACTCTAATCGACTTTTCTTTTTTTGCCGATATTGGTGTTTTTCCAATTTCTCAAGAGTTTTTACTAATTCTTTTGGGGGGACTCACTCTTTTTTCCTCCTTAATTTGTGGCTTAGGCAGTTATATCGCCACTCGTCGTTATCTAAGGTAAATACTTTTAGCGGTTGATGATGATGAAAAAGAACCTTGTTATTCTTTTATTATTATTGTTTTTGTTGGCAGCCTTTAGTTTTAGTCGCCCCCCCTCCTTACCCGAAGCAGTTGTTGGAGAAGACCTAGAAAGGATCCAAAGAGAAATTAAAGAACTAGAAGAAAAGGTGTCACAAACAAGAGAGCAGCGACGAACTCTTTCTTCTCAAGTCGTTCAGATGAACCAGCAAATTCAACTGGCCACCCTAAGAATCACCCAAACCAAGGCTAGTGTTGTGGTTTTAGAAGAAGAAATTTCCTCTTTGTCAGAAAAAATTAGCAAATTAGACCTATCTTTAGATAAAATTTCTAAAATTTTATTACGTCGAATTGTAGCGAGCTATAAAGGAAGCCAAATTGATCCAAGTTTCTATTGGTTGACTGCCGAAAATGCAGAGGATTTTATTAGAAATCAACAGTATTTAAGAGTGGCCCAAAAGCATGACAGAATGTTAATGATTGCGATTGAAGAGGCCAAACAGGACTTTGATCGCCAAAAAAATCTTAAAGAAGAAAAACAGGCGGCCCTAGAAAGACTAAGAACTCAACTTGAAGAACAGAATGCTGTTTTGGCTCGACAAAAAATAGGTAAAGAACGCCTATTAACAGTTACTCAAAATGACGAGAACCGTTATCAGGCGATGTTGTCAGCCGCTAGGGCTGAGTACCAAGCAATTCAGGCTATTATTGCAGGAAGAGGAAGAGAGGTTAGGGTTGGCGAGATTAGACAAGGGGAAAGAATTGCTTCAGTTATTGTTGGCCAATCCGCTTGTTCTACTGGTACTCACTTACATTTCGAAGTGAGGGAGGGGAATATGGTCAGAAACCCCCTTGACTACCTGAGGTCGGCCAGAATTGATAATCGCTCTGGGGGAGACTCATATCATTTTGGTGGCGATTGGCCCTGGCCTCTTTCGGGAACGATTCGGTTAACCCAAGGGTTTGGCGGTGACACCTGGTGGATTACTAGTGGTGGTTCTTGGTATGAATTTCATTCGGGTATTGATATTGTGGCCGAAGACTTGTCTGTTTTGGCTGTTCAAGGGGGAACTCTTTACAATGGTAGCATCCCCTGTGGTGGAGGAACACTGAGGTATGTAAAGGTAGATCACGAAAACTCAAATTTTTCCACCCTCTATCTTCATGTTAACTATGCTAGGATCTAAGATGAGTTTTTGGGCAAGAAAATAGGAAGAAGCTTAATTGGGTTGATTTTTAAGTTTTCTTTGCCATTTTTCTCCCCATTGATCAAGCTCAAAGTCTCTCAGTTGATAATTAGCAAAATAGAGGATTAGGTCTAATTTTTGTTGATCATTATTGTGATTAATGTTAGCACTAAGGTCGTTAATTGCTAAATAAATTGTCTGTCTTCTTAGTCTTGTTTCTTCTCCTGCTGTTATCATTTCAGGAGCTTTTTGAAAAACTTGGGAAGAATAATCAGCTTGGGGCAAGAAAGGGCGTTTAGTATTTTTTCTTTGCAAAAAATATTGATAGGCCAGAGTAATTCTTTCGGCTAGAAAAATAGTAGCAAGCTCTTGTTCTTCGTCGTTAAGACTAAGCCGTTCTTTTATTTTCATTTTTTCAAAAGAACTTATTGACAAGGCTAAAAAAATTTCAAGAAAAAATTTTTCTTTTACCCTTTGACAATAGCTTTTGCTGCTTTCTATTTCTTTCATAATAATTTTTTTAGGACTATAGTGCTTTATTATACTAGATTTATTTTTTTTATGAGACTATCTGGAGCAACCCAAGCTTTCATTTCAAACTAAAAAACTAAGACAAGTAAGAACTTTAATTCTCTTCTGGGATCCCCAAGAATATTTTTGAAAATAAAAATACTAAGTTTAATTCTGCTTGTCTTTAAAAAAAAGAAAAATAAGTTGAGAAAGTGTTTTAATTTAAAGTAAGATAACCTTACTAGTCCAAAGTACGCTAGGGATCAGTTTAGCAAATGTTAATTAAAAAGCTTTTCTTTTTTCTGATTAATTTGGCGATATTTTTATTTTGGAATAGAGGACATTTTCTAGTTTGGGCCCAAGGGGTAGTTATTAATGAATTTTCAGCCTTATCTTCTCCCGATTGGGTTGAACTTTATAATTTAGGAGAAGAAATTATTAACCTTGACGGCTGGGAGCTTCGTGATGAAACCCAAACGAACAAAATAAATCTAGAAGGAATAATTTGTCCCAATTCTTTTAGAAAGTTTGATTTTTCTAATCGACTCAATAATGGTGGTGATGAAATTAGATTAATTGATAACAGCAGTAATGAGGTTAATAGAATAGTTTATTTCTCTGACCTTGTCCCTGCCCACCTGCTTAATCAATCTACGGGAAGAGTTTCAAATGGGGCTAATCTTTGGCAAGTGTTTTTAGTGCCAACCCCTCAAGATGAGGCTTGTTTTTTTCCCACCATTGTTCCTCTCCCAAGTGTTTCGCCAACTGCCGTTCTGCCGTCGCCTTCACCAACAATTTCGCCAACAATTAACCCTTCGCTGCTTCCAACCCCAACCGAAACACCAACAATCTTGCCCACCCCAACCCCCAATCCTACTAGTCCAACTCAAAACTATAATAAAATTTTTCTTAACGAAGTCATGGCCGATCCCCAAGAAGGACCTGAGTGGGTAGAATTATATAACGATAACGATTTTAAGATTAACTTAGTTAATTGGTTAATTGATGATTTGGCTGAAGGGGGGAGTAATCCATGGAAATTTTCTCTTATAATAGAAGCCAATAGCTATGGGGTGGTTAGTCTGGGCAAGACCATGCTTAACAACGCTGGGGACGAAGTAAGGTTAACAGATTCTTTGGGAGAACCAAAAGACTTTTTGGTTTATCCCAAAACAGAGTCAAGCCAGGGTTGGGGTAAACAATCTAATAGTTGGTGTTTTCAGGAGGCCACTCCTGGTCAGCAGAACTTGCCCTGTTCTGCTTCCAGGATAACACCGACAATATCCTCGCCAGTTTTAAGCAAAATAACTCAACCCCCAGCTCTAAAAACCCCCAAAGAGGAAAATAATGTTTTAGGCGAAGAAGCTTCTGTTTATGTTTATTTAAATAAAGCTCCAATTTTTAAAACTTATTTAAAAGAAGAAAAAGAATTGCCGTCTTTATTGTTGGCAAGCAAAAGACTTGATAGGGTTTCTGATTATTGGCTTCCTGATTGGTTATTACTCTCTTGGGGTGGTGGTAGTTTTGGTTTTGGCTTAACAAGAATCTTTAGGCGAAAATTTTTAATTTAAAATTTTTCAGCAAAATTTCGCGATTTTAATAACAATAGGCTATAATGACAAGCAAAGTGAAAAAAGCCCTTTTTTGGCTAAATTATTGGTTTCCACCAATGGTCCTAATGGTGATAATTTTTTATCTTTCTTCTCGGCCCACCTTTATTATTGGCTCTGGGGGTTGGCAAAACTTTATTTTTTTTAAAAGTTTACATTTTTTAGAATACGCCCTTCTTTTTGTTTTGCTTTATCGAGCCATCAAAACGACGATAACTAAAAATAAACTTTCTTCTGCCTGGGGTGCAGGAATAATTGCTTTTTTTTGGGCAGTGATTGACGAAATTCATCAACTTTATGTCCCCACCAGAAGTGGAACCTTAAGAGATATTTTAATTGACTCTTTAGGAATTTGTTTTGGTTTAATTTTATTATGGATTATTTTACCAAAAGCGCCCAAGAAACTAAGAGTTTGGGCCGAAAAATTGGCACTGATTTAAAACCAGGGGTGGTTTTGGCTTTATTTGGAGACTTAGGGGGAGGCAAAACCACATTTTTACAGGGAGTGGCAGAGGGGTTAGGAATAAAAGAAAGAGTTTTAAGCCCAACCTTTATTGTTATTCGGGATTATTTTCTTAAAAATCAAAGTGGTCGTTTTTTTCATCTTGACTGGTATCGTATTGATACCCAACAACAGTTAGTGGCCTTAGGGCTAGAAGAGATTTTCAGTCAAGAAAACATTGTTGCCATTGAATGGGCAGACAGAGGTCTAGGGGTTTTACCCAAACAAAGAATTGAGATATACTTTGAGTATTGTAAAAAAGAAAAAAGTCGGAAAATTAGCATTTTAAAAAAAGAATGACCTTAACTATCGACACTACCAAGACTTCTTCCTTGTTTATTTCTTTTAATGGACAAGGAAAAAAAATTTCTTCAAAGCAAAAAAGCCAAGACCTGCTAGGGTTAATTGTTAACCTTTTGTCGACTAAAAAATTTAGCTTAAGCGATATCACTTCAATTAAGATTAGTTCGGGACCAGGATCTTTTACTGGATTACGAATAGGGCTTTCTGTAGCAAATGTTTTAGGTTGGTTTTTAGAAGTTCCTGTTAATGGAAAAATGATTTCCCAAAAACAAATTATTCTTCCAAAATATGGTTGAGAAAAAAACGATTTTAGTTACTGGTGGAGCTGGATATATTGGCTCTCATGCCGTTAAGCTTCTTTTAGAAAAAGGGTTTCGAGTAGTGGTTTTTGATAATCTTTTTCGGGGGTATCAAGAGCCAATTGATACTCTAAAAAAGAAATTTTCTGACTTAAGCTTAGTTGTGGGCGATCTAAGAAATTTGGATCAAATTAATAAAGTTTTTAAAGAAACAAAATTTTTTAGTGTATTACATTTTGCTGCTCTTTGTTTGGTTAATGAATCAATGGAAAAACCAGCTGATTATTTTGAAAACAACGTTCTGGGAACATTGAATTTGCTACAGACAATGAAAAAACATGAGGTTGGCAAACTTGTTTTTTCATCTACTTGTGCGGTTTATGGAGAAAGCCAATATTTGCCCGTTGACGAGAATCACCCGATTAATCCTACTAATCCTTATGGTGAATCAAAGCTAATGGCAGAGAAAGAAATCTTTTGGTTTTGTCGCTTATTCAACTTAAGAGCGGTAATTTTTCGTTATTTTAATGTAGCTGGCGCTGACTCTACTGGTTTGATTGGCGATAGCAAAAAGCCGTCTCAGCTATTAGTTCAGAACGCTGTTCGGGGCGCTTTAGGAATAGAACCTTTCCAGTTAACCTGCCCTGAGGTGTCGACACCAGACAAAACTCCAATTAGAGACTATGTTAATGTTGAAGACTTAGTTTTTGCTCATTTTTTGGCCCTTGACTGGCTAGAAAAAGAAAACGGTTGTCAGGTTTTTAACTTGGGGACTGGTCGGGGAAATTCGGTTTTAGAAATTATTGAAAGAGTTAAGAAAAATACAGGGGTTTTTTTTCCAATTAATAAGGGGCCAACCAGAAAAGGAGAATATGCCAAGGTTTACGCTGATATTGCTAAGGCGAAAAAACATCTTGGCTGGGAGCCCCAAAAAGATCTTGGTCAAACGATTAGTTCTTTGGCCGCTTGGTACCAGAACCATCCCAATGGCTGGTCTTATTAATAAGAATTGTTAATCTATTGTTTGTTTTTCGAAGCGAATCTTAGTGATGTTTTTGTTTTAGATATTTGTTATTTTTAATTTTTATTAGATTAGTTATAAATAAATTTTAATTTAATAGAATGAAGAGAATAAAGGGCTTGTTCTTATTTTTAATTTTATTATTTTCTTTTTCTTTTCTAAACTTTAGTCCAGTTTTTTCCCAAAACAGTTCTTCCCTTACGGTCGAAATTGAAGACAATACTTTTTACAATTTTTTTTGTTCAGAAGAAAGATGGTTTTGGCTTTGTCGAGGGGAAAGCTTTGCCCTACCAGCAGTAAAGAACAATGATAATTGGTTTTATTTTTCTCAGGGTTTTTTTGATGGTCAAGATTCTTCTCAAAAGCTTACTTTTACTTTTAATTCTTTTGTTTTAGGTTCTTCAGGGGAGGATTTGTGGTTACGGCTTAACCTTAAAAGTGTAACCGCCTCGACAGGAATAATTAAGCTAAGGTTTGATTGGGGAGATGGCTGGAAAGATCTTTCCTTTCAACAAAACGAAGACTGGTTCATTCTTAGTGAAGAGAAGCAAGAAAAGACTATTAATCTTTCCTTGCTTTTTCCTAGTTTAGGACTAACTGAAAATGATAGCCCTTGGAGACTAGAGATTAGAGCCCTGCCCTTAGTCTCAAGTCAATCAATGATGTTGGCTATAGATCAGGCAATTATTGAAGCAAGACCCAACCTTCAAGAGCCAACCCCAACCAAACCGCCGATTTCTCCCATCCCAACCGTTTTACCATTACCCTCACCAACACCAACGCCTTCTCCGTCTGTTCAAAAAAACTTACCAAGAGGAGAGTTTTTACTTCCAGACAACAAAGTAAAAGTTTATTTTAATGAATCAGTGGATTTAGCTTTTAAAGCTTGGGATGACAAAGGCCTTAGTCGAATTATTATTCAATTTTCTTCTGATGAAAAAACTTGGCGAAACCTGCTAGACCAGGATCTTAGTTTGAAAAATTATTATTGGTCACATCGTTGGTTTCCAACAGAAGAAGGTAGTTTTCTTCTTCGGGCTAGAGTTTACAATCAGGATGAGGAGTTAGTTATTATTGACTCTCCTAGTCGCTTTGTTTTTGATCAAACTCCACCAGAGCTTTTCTGGCAAAGTCCAGTTGATGGTGATAGCTTGGTCGAGCCACTAGAACTCCAAATAACAACAGAAGATTCTTTAGGCAAGCCAACAGAGAGGGTTCGTTTTTTCTATCGCTATCGTAGCAACTCTTGGCAGGAAATAAAAGAAACACCCTGGTATTTTCCCAACGACTTACCCTTGGGCGACTATCGGCTTTTGGCTCAGGTGACAGATTTAGCAGGAAATATTGGCAAAAAGGAAATCAGTCTAAAAAGAAATCTAAAAATTTTTAATATTTTTTTAGTTGATGGAGTTTTATCTTGGCAAACAAACTATCCTAGTTTTAGTCGAGTAGTTTATGATCGTCAGTCACGAACCCTAGAGCCAAATAGTTTGGGAGATGATTTTCTCAATTTAGGCTATGCTTGGGCAAGCGATCAGCTTAGTAAGGATAAAGTGATGACTCACCAATATCGCTTGCCAGCCCTGCCCTCAGGGAAGTATTTTGGTCGGATTTTAGCCTTTGGAAGCCCAGTTGTTTACAGTCAGGAGTTTTCTTTTACAACCGACAATCTTTTTGCTAGCAAAAACGAGGACGGAGGAGGCTTGACTTTAGGCGAAACCGGCAAAGCGCTCGAAGATCTCTCCCAAAATGAAGAAACAGAAAGAACAACAGAGGAAAAAGAAGCAGGTTTTGCCCTTAACTGGCCCAGGGTTTTAGTGATTTTTATTTTGGCTTTCTTGGTTGGAGGAGTGCTGGTCTTTTATCAAATTAGGAAGTAAAATTTGGGCAAAAAGAGAACCGCGATTCTTGTTCTTCTTGGGTCTATTTTTTTTAAAAACCTTAATTGGTTTTTTAAAGTTTGTTAAGGTGATTTTTTTACCAAAGAAGACTTTTATTGAAATTTTATTGACAAGATTGAGGGCTTAACATTTAATAATAAAGAACCAATGAAGAAAAAAAAGAATAAATTTTACAACCTGTTTGTGCCTTCTAGTTCTAATAATTATCGGGCCAAAATACTACATTTGCCGTCTTTGCTGGTTTTAGTTTTTTTATTTTTGTTGTCGCAAACAGGAACAGCCCTAATCGCCTTAAGTCGTCCAGCAGTTTTGGGTTATTCTTCTCAAATTACCCTAGAAAGAATTGTAGAGTTAACCAACCAAGAGCGAACAAAGATGGGGCTAAATGGGTTAACAATGAACAAAGATCTTAATGAAGCGGCGAGAAGAAAGGCGGCGGATATGTTTGTTTTTGATTACTGGTCTCACAATTCGCCCACTGGCAGAGACCCCTGGTCTTTTTTTAGAGAAGTTGGCTATGACTATCTTTATGCTGGCGAAAACTTAGCTCGAGATTTTTCTTCAGCCGAAGCAGTGGTTTCTGCTTGGATGGCCTCTCCGACCCACAAAGATAATTTAATTAATGATCAATATCTAGAAATTGGGGTAGCGGTGGTGGAAGGAGAGCTGGGGGGAATGCAAACAACCCTGGTGGTACAAATGTTTGGTGCTTCAAGTAAAACTGTCGCTTCAGAGTCATCCGATGAGGCAAATGGATTAATCGAAGCGGCCTCTATTTTGGCAGAACAGGGTGGGTCAAGCCAAGCAGGGAATCAACAGGAAACTCTTCTTCAAGCAGAGGAAAACTTAGCCTATCAAAACAGAACAGAGCCTGTTAATCCTTTAACCATTAGCAAGGCGATTGCTGTTTTTGTTTTGAGTTTGTTAATAGTTGCTCTTTTAATTGATCGCCTAGTTGTTAGAAGGAAAGGGATTAGTCGACTAGCTGGCAATAACTGGACCCATCTTGGTTTTTTAGTGGTTATTTTACTGCTTGTTTTGCTATCTCAGCCAGGAACAATTTTAAGGTCAATTTCTAGCTTATGAGAAAAAAAAGAATATTTTCTGACTTAATTGCTTATTTGGTCTTAGTAATGGTTTTATTTATTGGGGTAATTGTTTTTTTATTATTACCCCCCTTATCGGAAAAGAAAAATTGGGCAATTATTGCCCTGGCTACTTGGTATTTTCTTTGGAGCCTGTGGTATCACTATCGAAAAGAAGAATTAGAGCTTCGGGTTATTTTAGAGTACTTTGTGGTGTCACTCTTGGGGGCAGTTTTATTGTTTAGTTTGATTTGACAAATTGAAAAGCTTTGGGTTATTCTCATTCTTATGAAAGGGGTTGTTTTAGCTGGAGGATTAGGAACGAGGTTAATGCCACTTACTGCTGCGACAAACAAACACCTTTTGCCTGTTTATGATCAGCCAATGATTTTTTACCCCATTCAAACCCTGGTTCGAGCTGGGATTAGCGAGGTTTTGGTGGTTACTGGTGGTCCTCATGCTGGACACTTTCTGAGGGTTTTAAAAAATGGAAAAGAGCTAGGGTTAAAACATTTACGCTTTGCCTTTCAAGAGGGCGAAGGGGGTATTCCCGCCGCCCTGTCGCTAGCTAGAGATTTTGTTGCTAATGAATCTGTGGCGGTGGTTCTAGGAGACAACACCACCGATGCTGATATTGCGGGAGCAATAAAGAAATTTACTGACGGAGCAGCGATTTTTTTAAAAAAAGTGCCCGATCCGGAGAGGTTTGGGGTACCAGAATTTGACTCTCAAGACAAAAGAAAGATTGTTAGAATTGAGGAAAAACCGACCAAGCCTAAATCAAACTTTGCCGTTACTGGGCTTTATCTTTATGATCACAAAATCTTTGACATTATTGGCACTCTAAAACCTTCCAAGCGAGGAGAGCTAGAAATTACTGATGTTAACAATCACTATTTGAAAAAAGACAAATTAACCTGGTTTGAGTTGAATGGGTTTTGGTCAGATGCTGGCACCTTTGATAGCTTGTTTCGCTCAAGCCAATATTGGGCTCAAAAAAAATCTTCTCAGCTTTAAAGGACTTTTGGTTTGAATCTTTTTGTCTTGACTAAATTGGCCTTTTTCCCTAAAATCAAACAAGATGAAATTGCTGGTGACTGGTGGGGCGGGTTTTATTGGCACTAATTTTATTTTCTACCATCATCAGACTTACCCCCAAGATTTAATTGTTAACCTCGACAAGCTGACTTATGCTGGAGACAGGAGAAATTTAAGAAAACTTGAAAAGTCAGCAAACTATCGCTTTGTTCAGGGAGATATTGGCAATAAAGACTTAGTGTCTAAGCTAGTAAGGAATGTTGATGTTATAGTTAATTTTGCCGCTGAATCTCATGTTGACCGCTCAATCGCTGACCCCCAAGCTTTTCTAATCACAAATTTTCTGGGAACCCATAACTTACTGGAATCTGCCCTAAAAAACAAAGCCAGGCGATTTCATCACATTAGCACTGACGAGGTTTTTGGTGCCCTGCCCCTAAACAGTGAAGATAAATTTAGCGAAACAACTAAATATTGCCCCTCAAGCCCGTATTCTGCCTCTAAGGCTGCTGCGGATCATTTAATTTTATCTTATTATCATACTTTTGGGCTACCAGTAACAATCACTAATTGCTCTAATAACTATGGCCCCTATCAATATCCAGAAAAATTTATTCCCCGAATGATTACTAATATCCTAGAAGGAAAGAAAATTCCTATTTATGGTGATGGTAAATATGTTCGCGATTGGCTTTATGTTGAAGATCACCTTCGAGCAGTTGAGGCAGTTTTGGCTGGGGGTAAGCCAGGAGAAACATATTGTGTTGGTGGGTTAAAAAAAGATGTTGATAATTTATCACTGGCAAGATTAATTCTTAAAATTATGGGGAAAAGTCCAGATGATTGGTTGGAATTTGTTCCCGATCGGGCCGGACACGATCGGCGCTATGCTGTTAATTGGGAGAAAATTAATCGAGAGTTAGACTGGGAGCCTAAATACAACCTTGAAGAGGGTTTGAAAAAAACAATTACTTGGTATGAGGATAATCGGTCTTGGTGGGAAAAAAAGAAGAAAGAATCAGAATCTTTTTATCAGCGTTTAGCTAAAAAATAGTGGAGTTTGTTAAGCTTAAAATTAAGGGCCTGTTTCTGATTACCCCTAAAGTTTTTACCGATAAAAGAGGCTTTTTTATGGAAACATATAGTAAAAGAGAGTTTCTTCAAAACGGGATTAAGGCTAACTTTGTTCAAAGTAATCATTCTTGTTCGAGTCGAGGAGTGTTGCGTGGTCTTCATTTTCAAAAAGGTCGATTTGCTCAAGACAAGCTGGTAAGGGTGGTGCGGGGTCGAGCTTTCGATGTGGCGGTTGACCTGAGGCCTGATTCAAAAACATTTGGAGGGTGGCAGGGAGTAGAGCTATCAGAAAACAATAGGCAACTATTTTTTATTCCCAAGGGTTTTGCTCATGGATTTTTGGCTCTTACCAAACTGGTTGATTTAGAATATCAGGTTAGCAATCCTTATCGGCCTGATTCCGAAGGGGGAGTAGTCTGGAATGATCGTAGCCTAAACATTGCCTGGCCCCAAACAAAAACTTTAATGGTTTCAGAGAAGGATCAAAAGCTTCCCTTTTTTGAAGAAATTAAAATTGATTTAAGTTGGTAATTTTTTTAATTTAAAATGAAGAAAACGAAAATAATCGGTACTGGTTTATCTGGTTTGGTTGGTTCTCGACTTGTTGAATTACTTAGCAATAAATATTATTTAATTGATTTTTCATTAACTAGTGGTGTTGATATTTTAAACCAGTCTGTTTTAAAAAAAGCTTTTCAAGAACACAGCGATGCAGTGGCAGTTTTACATTTAGCTGCCTTTACCGACACTAGTCTTGCTCATGAAGATAGGGGTAATAAAAAAGGGCTTTGTTATCAACTTAATGTTCTTGGAACAAAAAACGTTTTTGATCAATCGCAAAAGTACGGCCAACACTTAATTCACTTTTCAACTGATTTTGTTTTTTCAGGAGAAAAAGATGGGCTTTATAACGAAGAAGATCGGCCTGCCCCAATCGATTGGTATGGACAAACAAAATATGAAGCAGAACAGCTCCTTCTAGACAGCAAGGCTTCGACCACCATTCTTCGGATTGCTTTTCCCTATCGTTCTAATTTTATTCCCAAAAAAGATTTAATTAGAAAAATTATTAACGGTTTAGAAGAAAAAAGCCTTTACCCCATGTTTGAGGATCAAATAATTACTCCAACCTTTATTGACGATGTTGCCCTAGGAGTTGATTATTTTTTAAGTTCTAAAAAAAGGGGCTTGTTTCACTTGGTAGGTTCAGAAAATCTTTCCCCTTATCAATTAGCTAGAAAAGTAGCAGAAATCTTTATTTTTGATCCGAGCTTAGTTAAAAAGGGGAGTTTAAGGCAATATCAAAAGAACCTAAACAAAACCTCTCGTTTTTGGCAAAAAAATTTAGCTCTTAGCAATAAAAAAGTTAAAAGCCTTGGGATTAAAATAACCCCCCTTGATAAAAGTTTAGTTAAAATGAAGAATCAAATTAAATTAACTTAATTTTTTGCTTTGCTGGTTTTACGAAAAATATAAAAAAACCAGAAGAACAAACGACTTGGCAAAAAAAATATTATTTTAGTAAATCTGGCCGATGTTTTTTAGTTAATTTCTGGCTTTTTGTTTTTTGCCAAAGATTTATTTTTTGCTGATCTCCCAAAAGAAGAACCTTGGGAACCCTAAAATTTAAGAAAACTTCAGGTCTAGTATATTGGGGATATTCAAGAAGAATCTGGTCGTTAAGGCCAGAAAAAGATTCGTTTTCTGTTGCTTCTGATTTTTTTAAAACACCCGGAAGAAGACGAATAACAGCCTCAGTTATTGCCATAGCAGCAATTTCGCCACCGGCTAAAACATAATCGCCAATTGAAATTTCTTCATCAATAAAATTTTTAATCCGCTCGTCAAAGCCTTCATATCGACCACAAATTAATAAAATTTCTTTAAGACCACCCAGATCTTGAGCAAGTTTTTGATTAAAAATTTTTCCTCTTGGAGAAAGAAGAAAGGTTTTTAGTTGATTGTTTTTAGTCTTAGTCTTAATTTCTTTTATTGCCCGATAAACTGGCTCAACCTTTAGTATCATGCCCGCCCCGCCTCCATATGGTCGGTCATCAACTGTTTTATGTTTATCGCTAGTCCAGTTTCTTAAGTTATAAAGCTTGATTGTTGCTAGGCCCTTGTTTTGGGCTCGCTTTAAAATGCTGATGTTTAAGATTGGATCAAAAACCTCAGGAAAAAGAGTTATTATGTGGATAATCATCCTTTCTATTTTATCACCACCGAGGCTATTTTAAGAATAAAAATTTTTTAACTTTTAAAAAATTTTGTGATATATTTCAATTATTATGACAAAAAAGAAAACAGCCGTGGTAATCATTCCCACTTATAACGAGGCTGAGGTAATTGGAGAAATGATTGATCATCTTTTCAGCAAAACTTTTCCTAAAGTTGCTGATTGGCAAATTTATCTTTTAATTGTTGACGACACTTCTCCTGATGGTACTTATAAAATTGTTCAAAAAAAGCAAGCCCAATATCCCAATCTTCATCTTTATTTGAATAAAGAAAAAATGGGTATTGGTTGGGCATATGTGGTTGGTTTTCGTTATGCGATAGAAAAATTGTCTGCTGAAGTAATAATTGAGTTTGATGCTGATTTTCAACACCCACCTAAAGACATTCCTGTTTTGTTAAAAAAAATTGACCAAGGCTATGATTATGTTTTAGGTTCTAGGAAAATTAAAGGCGGTTCTAACCCTAAAGGGTGGGGGATAAAGAGAGTGTTTTTTTCTGAAGTCGGCGGACTAGTAGCGCGATTTATTCTTTTCTTTCCTACGAAGAATTTTTTTAGCATTACTGATCCTACCACCGGCCTGAGGGCTTCTCGAGTTAGGGGTTTCGTTGACAAAATCAACCTAGACAAGCTTTATTCTTATAAGTTTGGCTATAAATTAGACTTACTTTATCGCATGGTGGTTAGTTTAAAAGCAAAAACCAGTGAAATTCCCTTACAATTTGGGTTACGAATTAAAGGAGAATCAAAAATTTCTTCTAATACCGCCAAAGACATTTTTCGAACTGTTGTTCTGCTTCGCTGGCACGATCCGGTCAGCCAACGATTTTTAAAGTTTTCTTTAGTTGGTTTTATTGGATATTTAGTTAACGCTTCAGGGTTGGAGCTTTTCTATCAACTTAACCTTTCAATTGCCCTAGCAACTCTTTTGGCCACAGAAATGGCCATTATTTCTAATTTCTTATTTAATAATTTTTGGACTTTTAAAACTTATCAGTTTAAAACCTTTTTTGAGGTTCTAAAAAAGTTTCTTGCCTTTAATCTAGCCTCGGCGGGAGCCTTAATTTTACAAACTCTAGTCGTTTGGCTAGGAACCAGTCTGACAGGAAACGCCTGGCGACACCTTTGGCTTGTGTTGGCAATTGGTTTTTTGGTTATTCCCTATAATTGGTTAATGTACAACGTTGTTATTTGGAAGGCTTTTGCCCCTTCCTTTTTAAGGGTTAAAACAAAAAAATAACCCCTTCTTGGCAACATCAGCCTCTTTTTTTGTCAAAAAAATCGGACAGGGTTTGTTTTTAGCGGATTTAAGAAATATGCCTTTTATTAGAAGAAGACTAAAGATAGGGGGTCCAGTCGGCCAGGGGCATAACGTTAAAAGAAATAAAGTTAATGGAATATAAAAATAAAGCTGGTAAAAGAATCGCTAAGGCAATAAGAAATTTTTTGCTGGTAAAAAAGCTTTCTCCTCCCAAGATTAAAAAAGGGACTGCAGGAAGAAGATATCGACTGATATCCCGATGAGAAACAAAGAGAATTGATAGATAAAAAATTCCAGGAAAAAGAAACAAAATGTCAAAACGATACTTTTCCCAGAGCTTAAGGAGTAAAATTAAACCGGCAAGATAAATAAAAACAACATCTTCTAACCAAATTGTGTTAACCCATCTTTCTAGAAAATTAAAAACCTGAAATGGTGGCCAATAAAGGTGAATATTGTCCCCAGTCTTGAAGTACATGAGAAAGTCACCAGTAACCAAATAATAAAAAAAGAAAACCGCCAATAATCCAACTGGGGTAATTAACATTGGCCAATATTTTTTGAGCGCATCTTTAAGTTGATTTTTTTCTTGATAAATTTTAACTAAGGTAATTAAGCCTAGGGAGCCAGCCAATAAAACTCCAGGGCTTTTAAGAGTTTGAGAAAAAATTACAAAAAGTGCGCTTTTGGCATATTTTTCTTTTTTGAAGAAATAAATTGCTCCCAGGATAGTAGTTAAAAATAATGGCTCTGGACTAGGAACAGCTCTGACAACCAGCCACCGAGCAGGAAAAACCAAGAACACCAAGGATAAAATTAAAGCCTTCTTTTCGCCCAAAAACATTTTAACAAAATAGTAAAAAACTATTATTGTAGAAACAGAAGAAACTAGGGTAACTAAAATTGAGGCATAGGGATAGTTAACAGCTGGTAGTTTAGCCACTAGCCAAATTAGGGCTGGATAAAGAGGAAAGTGAGCTGGAAAATAATGGGGTGGTTCGGCAATGCCTGGAAAGAGGGTAACAATCTGTTCTGGCAAATACCAAGTTTTGGCAACAATAATATAATTAAGGCTATCAAAGTTAAGTAAAATGGTAGAAAAGTTGAATCGGTCAAAGGTGTAGGCTAAACCCCAAAAGGAGTCGAGGTGAAAAATGAAGGGAAAATAAAGAACAGAAAGACTAATAACAAAAGCGAAACCAAGAGTGATTAAGGGAAAACGAAGAGCCAAGGCTTGAGTCTTGCTCCAAATATTTTTAACTTTTTTTCTTTTCATTTTTCCTATATTATATGATAATACATTAATTATACAATTAGTGTTTAATACTTAAAGAAAAGAAAGCCTTGTTATTTTTTAAGAAAAAGAAAATGATGGTCTGGTTAAATTCCCGCTGGCAAAAGGGATTAGTTTTGTTTTTGTTGTTGGTCGCCTTCATTCTTACCCATCGCTTTTTCTTTTTAACAGGAGATTTTCCCACCCACGACGGAGTTCATTTTATTCGTCTTTATAATCTAGAAAGAATTTTAGGCGAAGGTCAGTTTCCCCCTCGTTGGTTGCCAGACCTGGGCAAGGGCTATGGTTACCCTTTTTTTAATTTTTATCCACCTCTGTCTTATTTTGCTGGAATGATTTTCCGCTTCTTGGGGACCTCCTTCACTTTAGCCAACAAGTTAAGTTTTGCCCTAGCGGGGCTGGTTGGAACAATTAGTATCTTTTTTTTAGGAAAACTGTTGTTTGGTTTTTGGGGTGGAGCAATTTCAGCTTTATTTTGGTTGTTTTTACCATATCGTGCGCTAAGTATTTATGTTCGAGGAACTTTAGCTGAATATTGGGGAATGAACTTGTTACCACTTGCTTTTTATTTTGCCAAAAGCTTTTTTGATCAGCAAAATATAAAAAAGTTTCTTTGTCTTACCTTTAGTTTGTTTTTAATTTTGATTGCTCATAATGCAGTTGCCTTAATTGGTTTAGCCTGGCTAGTGGTTTTCGTTTTATTTTTGTTTGTTGCTAATCGAGATTGGTCTTGGACCAAACTTAAACAGGGGGCCTTTTTTGATTTTTCTTTTATTTTAGCCCTGGGAATGGCCGCTTTTTTTATTCTTCCAGCAATTTTAGAAAAGAATTTAACCCATATTGCTGATATGACTAGTGGTTATTATGCTTATTACAATCACTTTCCTTCTTTGCGCCAATTATTTCTTTCTCGATATTGGAATTATGGGGGGTCTGTTTTTGGAATAGAGGATGGAATGTCTTTTCAGATTGGCCATTTTCACTGGCTGGCCGTTTTTCTAACCTTAGCCCTACTTGGTTGGCGCTGGCTTAGCGATAGAAAGTTTTTTTATCAAGACAAGAAAGCTTGTTTGCCGCTATTCTTTTTGGTCTTTTTTTGGTTTTTTGCCTTTTTAAGTCATCAGCGGTCTATTTTTATTTGGCAAGGATTGCCCTTTTTGGCCTTTTTACAATTTCCTTGGCGTTTTTTAATTTTTATTGGCCTTTCTGCTTCAGTTTTAGCAGGATTCTTGGTTAATTGGTTACGGAAAGGCTTCTTTTTAGTTTTTGTTTTCTTGTTTTTAGCCTTACTGGGATTAAACTTTAATTATTTTCAGCCCCGAGAAAGATTAGCCATTAACGACCAGTCTTATTTATCTTATCCTCTATGGCAGTATCAACAAAGAGAGTTTCTAACCGACTATTTACCTAAAACGGTTAAAGAAGTTCCGGAAGATCATTACCAACCGCCTCTAGTTGTTGCTCAAGAAAAAGTAGAAATTAGCCTTAATCGAGCTGATAAAATTATTTTTGCTGCCCTGCTCCCGAAAGAAGAAGAGGTAATTATTAAACGCTTTTATTTTCCTGGTTGGCAAGCAAGAGTAAACAAAGAGCTTGTTGATATTAGAACTAATGAAAATGGTTTTATGGTTTTATCTTTACCGGAAGGAAAGGTTGTGGTGGAAATTTCCTTGCAAGATACTTCCGTTAGAAGGGTTGCAAATTGGATTAGCTTATTTTCTTGGGGGGCATTTTTGTTTTTTACCTTAACTGGTCGGTTTTTGCCTAAAAATTTTTTCAAAAAAAATGATTGAATTTTTTAAAATAAAAATTTTGGCTTCCAGAAGGGTTTTGATCTTATTTTTGCTCCTTTTATTGATTAGTGCTGGGTTACGCCACTATCGTCCTTTGGCGCTAACTACCTTTCTAGACGATCAAGGACGAGACGTTTTGGTCGCAGCCGAAATTCTCAAAGAGGGAGACATTCCCTTTATTGGTCCGATGACTTCTATGGGGAGTCTTTATTTGGGCCCGTTATTCTACTGGGCAATCACCCCATTTCTCTGGTTAGCTAACTTTAGTCCAGCTGGACCAATTCTTTTTGTTGCTTTTTTAGGTTGGCTGGCTAACATTGCTTTATTTTTTCTTTTGGCTAAATATTTTAATCTTCGTTCCGCCTTTATCGGATCTTTTTTATATGCCCTTTCTCCTCTAATTGTGCAAAATTCTCGTTTTATTTGGAATCCCAATCCAGTACCCCTATTCACCCTAATATTCTTATGGTTTTTTCTTGATTTTTGGGAAAGGGGGCGCGGTTTGTTTTTGTTTTTAGCGGGGGCAGCCCTAGGGGTTTTAATTCAACTCCACTATGTTACTGGAGTTTTATTTTTAGTTGCCCTACTTGGCTACCTACTATGGGCAATTAAGAATAAAAACAAAGGCTTGATTGTTTTATTGAAATTAGCGGGAGTTGGATTGGGGGGGGCAATTCTTCCTTTAGTACCCTTTATTCTTTTTGAAATAAAACATCGTTTTATTAATACTCGGGCTGGCTGGCGGTTTGTTTTTGATTCTGGACCAACCGAAGCGAGACCACTATTGTCTTTATTTCAAGGACAAGTAGATTTATTAGAAAGGCTTGCCCAAGAAGCCTTAATAGTTAATTGGGCTTTTGTTTATTTTTTAGTTAGCTTGCTGGTCTTTTTGACTTTTCTTATTTTTTTTCGCAAGAAAAACAAGAAAAGATTGGGGTTAGTTTTTTTGATTTTGGCAATCTTTTTTTCAAGCTTATTAATTGCCGTGACAGTGATTAGAGATCAAATTCACCTTCATTACCTTGGGTTACTTTTACCAATATTTTTTATTATTATTGGTGGGGCCGATTATTTCTGGCAAAAAATTCGTGTTTTTGGATTTGCCCCCCTGGGGTTAGTTAACTTTTTTCTGTTTATAGCAATCTTGTTTTCTCTTTCTAGAGTTAACTATGAACAAATTTTTCAAAAAGACAACAATCAACAAATTAAACGGGCTCAAGGGGTGGCTGCCCACATTCAGGCAAAAGCTGAGGATAAAAATATCTTTGTTACTTCTTTGACTGGCTCTCCCTCTGCATATCATTATCGCTATTATCTTTATCTTGCTGAATTTAAAGTCGACTCACTGAACCCCTCTTCTGTTTTTGCTATTTGCGAGGGGGGCGAGTGTGGTAATCCAGAGAGCAACCCTTTATGGGAAATCGCCCAGTTTGGAGTTCTGGAAGTTGTTTCAGCAGAACAGGCCGGTTGGGGGGTTCTAGTTTACGAACTGAAACAAAAAGAAGAAACCCTCTAAGACTTATATTTTAAAAAATAATAAAAGGGGTTTGATTTTTGTTTTATTTTCTGATAATAATGACTTATGACCACTTCTTCGGCAAAGAGCAATAAAGAAATGTTTTTATCGGTAGTTATTCCCTGTTATAACGAAGAAGCTAATCTTCGCCAAGGAGTATTAAATCAGGTAGTTGACTATCTAAAAAAACAAACATACTCTTGGGAGGTTATTGTTTCTGATGATGGCTCAAGCGACAATAGCAGAGAGGTAGCCAAAGAGTTTGTTCAAAAACATTCCGGCTTTGTTCTTTTGGAGAATCAACATGGTGGTAAGCCCTATGCTGTTTGGCAGGGTATTAAAAAAGCTCGGGGAAAGATTGTTCTTTTTACCGATATGGATCAGTCAACTCCAATTAAAGAAGTAGCTAAATTATTACCCTATTTTGATCAGGGCTTTGAGGTGGTAATTGGCTCTAGGGGCATAAAAAGAAAGGGGGCTCCTTTTTATCGTCAGTTGGCTGCTTTAATTTTTCTTTCCTTAAGGAGAATACTTCTTTTGCCTAACATTAAAGATACCCAGTGTGGTTTCAAGGCTTTTAAAACCAAGGTTGCCCAAAGGCTTTTTCCTAAGTTATCGGTTTTGGAAAACTGGCAACAAGCTTCTGGTTGGCGAGTAACGGCCTTTGATGTTGAGCTGCTCTATTTGGCTCAGAAATCAGGCTCTAAGGTTAAAGAAATAGAAGTGGCCTGGCAAGACGAAGACGTTTCTGTTGGTAAGAAGAAAAGTTTTATTAAAGAGTCTCGTCAAATGCTAGAACAGATTGTCAATGTTAAAAAGAATGATTGGAAAGGAAAATACAAATAAGTTTTATTTTTTCCAGTTACAAGACGGTTTTTTTAAAAAAAATTTAAACCTTAAGATTAAAAACTGACTTTCGTGCCTCTTCTTTTTTTTATAATCCCCATTAGTTACCTTCTTCTTTTAGTTTTTTCTTATTTTTGGGTTGACTTTAATTTAACCTTAATCTCCTGGGAGCCAATAAGTCAATTTTTAGAAAGATTTCAACACTTAGGTTATTTTAATCGGCCCCTTTTTTCTCGTTTTTATTTAATTATTGTTATTCTTTTAGTTTTGATTCAAATTTACTTGCTTTTTTCTCGTTTTATTTACAAGACAAGTCTTAGAAAACTTTTATTATTAGCCGGAGTGGTGACGCTGATTTCTTGTTTGGCTTATCCGTTTCTGTCTTATGATATTTTTAGCTATTTATTTGATGCTAAAATAATTTGGTACTATCAAGAAAATCCCTATCTTTTCGCTCCCGATCATTTTTCTTCTGATCCTTGGTTAAGATTTATGCGTTGGACTCATCGTGTTGCCCCATATGGTCCGATTTGGCTTATTTATAGCTTGTTACCGGCAGTTTTTTCTTTTGGCCGATTTATTTTAAACTTTTATGGTCTGAAGCTTTTGGGCGGATTGGTCTTTTTTATTTCTGGTTGGCTTTTATTAAAAATTAGTAAACAGGATCGAAAGGTTTTTGCTTATTGGTTTTTTAATCCTTTTTTGTTAATAGAGTTGTTGGTCAACAGCCACAATGACCTGCTTATGATTGGCTTGTTTTTTGTTGCTTTGTTTTTTTCTCAACAAAAAAGATCAATCTTGACAACCCTGGCTTTTTTAGCCTCTTTGGGGGTAAAGTTTATGAGCGGATTAGCTTGGCCACTAATTTTTTTTAAAAATAAACCCTTCTGGGCAACGATGTTTGTTTTTTTTGGCCTGCTTGGTTTTGCCTGGCAAATTAATCGCTTTCAACCCTGGTATTTTACTTGGCTTTTTCTGGCCTTTCCTTTGATGAAAATGACAACCTTTTCTTGGTTAGTGGTTTTTGTTTTCCAGTTCTTTTTGTTGGTTTTAAAATACCAACCATTTTTAGCCAGTGGCTCTTGGGAGGGGACAGGGTTTTTTGTCTTTTTTAGAGCTCTTTTCGTTTCTTTGGCTTTGTTTTTTCTTTTTCTTCTTCCCAAGCTTCAGGGGTTACTTTTTAAATTCTTTCGCCTTCATCAATGATTTTATTCTACCCTTATGGTTCACCACTAGCCCCTGGTGTCAGATCTTGATATAATTTCGAATATGAAAGCAGGGGAGACCTGGAGTAAAACCCTAAAAGACTTTCTTTTTAAAAGAAAAGCTTGGTTGTGGTTAGTTTTAGGACTAGTTTTACTAGGATTAACCAGAACCATTAATTTGGCGAGGTTTCCAATTTTCTGTGATGAAGCAATTTATATTCGTTGGTCACAAATTGCCTGGAAAGAAGCCCCTTTGCGTTTTATTTCTTTAACTGACGGCAAGCAACCCTTTCAAACCTGGATTACCATTCCATTTTTAAGATCTTTTAACGACCCTCTGGTTGCTGGTCGAGCACAAGCGGCCCTGGCAGGCCTAATTCTTCCTTTTGTTTTGAGTGCAACAACAATTGCCTTTTTTCCTAAAAGAAAACAGCTGCCAATAATTGTCTTTTTCTTGGCTATTTTTTCACCCTATCTTCTTTTTCACAACCGAATGGCATTAGCAGAAAGCTTTTTAACTCTCTTTGCCGCTGGTTCGCTATTTTTTTCTTATTTATTAGCTAAAACTAGACGATTAGATGTGGCCTTGCTTGCCGGTGCTTGGTTGGGCTTTGCCTTGTTGGTTAAATCACAGGCTTTATTTTTCTTGATTCTTTTTCCTCTAGGAATAGTTTTTGTTCCAGTTAACTTTATTAAAAAAGATTTTCGTCAGGCTTTTAAATTTCTAGGCCTATTTCTAATTTCGGCCTTGATTGCTTATTTTATTTATAACATTCAGCGACTCTCTGGCTGGATGCACTTGATCGATCAGAAAAATCAAGAATTTACTGCTCCGATTTTAGTGGCCTTAAGAGAGTGGCCCTTTTTTTGGCGTAACCTAAGAAGCTCTTTTAGTTGGTTTTGGGTTTATTTAACCTGGCCAGTTTTTTTGTTTTCTTTGGTTGGTCTTGTTCTTTGGCTGAAAAGAGATTGGCGTCAAGGTCTTTTTTTGGCTGGTTGGTTTTTTTTGCCATTTGGCGCCATCAACTTGATTGCGCGAATCTATAATTCTCGTTATTTGGCCTTTCTGGCTTTTCTGCCCTTGCTTTGGGCGGCCTTTGGACTAGATCAACTAAGAAAAAAGATTGGGACTAGACTGTTTTCCTTGTTTATGATGTTAGTCCTTCTTCTTCCCCTGGTTAGAACCTATCAGTTAATTTTTTCCCCCGAACAGTTTCCTTTTACCAAGACCGATCGGGGCTATCTTGAGGGTTGGACGGCTGGCTATGGAATTCCAGAAATAGTTAGTATTTTAAATCAAGCCTCTCAGACTCAACAAGTGGTGGTCGGCACCGAGGGAAACTTTGGTCTTTTATCCCAAGGATTGGAAATTTATTTTGCCTTTAATCCTAATGTTCGCGTTCTTGGATTTCATCCTTTGCCGGTTTTGCCACCAGAAGACTTTCTTGGTTTAGTTCAAGAAGGAAAAAGAGCCTTCTTTGTCGTGAATAATACTCCGGGAGACTTTAGTCAGGAAAATTTTTCTCTAGTGGCAGAATTTTTTAAAGTTAATAATCAGGGTTCTTTAAGGCTTTATGAGGTACTTAAGAAAAATTAAGGTTTGGTTGATTTTTGGTTTTTTTCTGTTTTTAAACTGGTTAATTTTACGACCGGTTTTAATTGGCCCTGATGTTTTCTTTCCAGCTCACGACGCCACCTGGCTTGTTCGCCTTCAACAATTTGACAAAACAATTTCTCTTGGTCAATTTCCGCCTCGATTAGCTCCCGATATGGCCTATGGTTTCGGTTATCCTTTATTTAAGTATTATGCTCCCCTTTTTATTTTCTTATCTTGGTTTATTTTCAAAATAATTGGAGATTATGCTCTTTCTCTTCTTTTGGCTGTTTTTTTGGGTAATCTGATTGGTTCTTGGGGAATGTTTTATTTAGCACGACGATTTTGGGGGTTTTGGGGCGGTCTGGTGGCCTCAGTTGCCTTTATTTTCTTACCCTTTCGTGCCCTAGATATTTTTGTTAGAGCGGCCCTTTCGGAAATTTTAGCGATCAATCTTTTGCCTTTTTGGCTTTATTTCTTTATTCGTTTAACCAAGGATCGTTTTAATAAAAAAATTGTTATTGGTTTTATTTTGTCTAGCTTGAGTCTATTGCTTGCCCATAATTTATTTTTAATTATTTTAGCCTATTGTTTACCGATATTAATAATTTATTTTTTAACCCAAGCCGTTAATTTAAAAAAAAGGTTCTTGCTTGTTTTTGGGTCAACTTTTTTAATTTTATCTTTAGCGGCTTGGTTTTGGTTGCCAGCCATTATTGATCTTGGCAGAGTTGGAGCCTTAACCCAAGCAACTAAAACCAACTTTGTTGATCACTTTGTTTATTTAACCCAGCTTTGGGATTGGTCTTGGGGTTTTGGTGGTTCAACTCCGGGTTTAGCCGACGGAATTTCTTTTAGAATTGGTAAAATTCAAATTGTTTTAGCCCTTGCTGGTTTGTTTTTTGCTTTACTTGAAAGAAAGAAAAGGAAAACCATCGCAATGCTATTTCTGCTTTGCTGTTGGGGGTTGTTTCTGTCTCTTTCTTGGTCTGCACCCTTATGGCAAACTTTGCCCTTTTTGCCAATAGTTCAATTTCCTTGGCGATTCTTGGGCTTGGCAACTCCGATTATTGCTTTCTTTTCTGGTGGCGTAGTGGCTGGTGGAAAAAATCGCCCCTGTTTAAATAAAATCCTAACCCCCCCTCTTGCCCTATTGGCTATTTTTTTTCTTGGTTATTTTAACCTTAAATATTTTCAACCTCAAATGATTATTGCTGAAGCCAAGAGCTATTATCTTGAGAGAGAGAAAATTTGGGAATCAGCTCAAGCTGCGGCTGAATTTTATCCTGCTGGGACTATTGTTCGTCCAAAAGCAAAGCCAGATTGGCCTCTGACCCTGTCGAATAACCAAACTGCCGAACTAGTGGCAGATACTCCTTTTAAAATTATTTTTCGCTTAAACAATCCTGGTCAGGTTACTGTTAACCGCTTTTATCTTCCTGGTTGGCAATTAAATTTTGTTGATAACAATGAACCAATAGCGATTAAAGGCGAAAAAGAAACTGGTCGAATTAAATTTTGGGCTAATAATTCTGGTGAATATGAACTTTCTTTTGTTACCACTTTCTGGGAAAAAATCGCTTATGCTCTAACAATTTTAGGGTTAATTATTTTGTTAATTATTTTTATTTTCTAATATGTTTAAGAATCGTCAAAGCATATTTTTATTGATTTTAATATTAGGTTTTTTTTTCTTACTATATCAGCCTAGTTTTACTAGCTTTTTTTCTCAAGACGATTTCTATTATCTTAGTTTAGCCCGAGCTAATTCTTTAGTTGATGTTGTTAATTTCTTTAATCCTCAAACTCAGGAGGTTTTTTATTTTCGACCCCTAGGGACTCAATTGTTTTTCTTGGTTGCCCACGGTCTACCTACGGCTTTAGCACCAATTGCCTTACGCTTAGTTGCCCTAAGCTTTCATTTAGCTAATTTTTATTTAATTTTTAAATTATTGAGGAAGATTTTAAAACAAGAACAGTTGGCAATGGTTTTGGCTGGAGCCTACTTAATTGCTCCGCTTCACTTTATGAGCCTTTATTACATCTCAGCCTTTCAACAAATTTTAGCCGCTTTTTGGCAACTGTTAGGTTTTTGGTTTTTTGTTTTAAACCAAAAAAGATGGATCTATTTGTTTTTTATCTTAGCTTTGCTTTCTAAAGAAACCGCCCTAATCTTTCCCGCTCTACTTCTAATCTTTTCTTATATTATAAGACCCGAAAAAACTCTGTCTGGCTGTTTTAATCGCTTTAAGAAAGAGTTTTCTTTTTGGCTATTTTTTATTTTTATAATAGTTTTGTATGGCTTAATTCGCTTAACAAATTTTACTGCCTCTCCGGGAGGTAATTATCAGTTTTCCTTTTCGCCAAGAACCCTAATTAGCTCTTGGCGCTGGTATCTAGTTTGGCTGATTGGAGCTCCAGAGACCATTACCAGATATGCTGGTCGCATTCTTGATTTTGGCTGGGAGAGTTTCCTGAAAGATAGCGGTTTATTGGGAATAACCTTTTTAGGCACATTTTTAGCAACCATTCTTTTAGTTTGCTTAATTACCCTTTTAATTGTTAAAAAGAAGCTTATTACAACCAAGATTAAAGAAAACTTTATTATAATTTTTTATTGGTTAATTTTTTTTGTTATTAGCTTGTTGCCAGTTAGTTTTTTTCCTTATCATCGCTATTCTCATTATTTAGATTTAGTTTTCTTTGCTCTTTTAATAATAGTGGGGAAACTGTTTTTAAAAACAAAAAGGCTTAAAATATTATGGGTTTTATTATTTTTAGCTTTTTTAGCCAATGCTTGGGTTTCGGTAAGCATTGATCAAGAGCTTCATTGGACCACAGGTAGATCAGAAATTGCTCAAAGGTATTTTGGGATTTTTCAAAACAAAAACCTTTGCCTTGAAAGGGGAGTTTATTTTGTTGATAGTCCCAGCCTATCTGCTTATGAAGCTAGCCTTGCCTTACTTAACCACTGGGGTCCTGCTTATTTTTGTCACTATCAACCCCCACCTGTTTATTATCAAGGAATTAATTCTCCTTCAGACTACGATCAGGTTAGAATTATTAAATATAAATAAATGGCTTTAAGAGATCAGCCAGAGCAGGTTAAGGATAGAGCGATTAAGGGGACAATGACCTTGGCAATACAAAGAATTGCCATTAGGGCGGTTGACGCCTTGGGCATAATCTTTTTAGCACGACTTTTAACCGAAATAGAGTTTGGTATTTTTGGTATTATCAATTTTATTGTTTTTACTCTTTTTGGTTTCTTGTCTGATATTGGCCTGGGAGCATCTTTAATTCAAAAAAGAACCACTCTTAAAAGAGTTGACACGGCAACAGTTTTTACTGTTCAAATTTTATTGGTTTTGATTATCAATATTTTGGTTTGGTTGTTGTCACCAACACTGGTTCGCCTTTATCAGCTTTCCGCTCCTCAAATTTGGCTGTTACGGTCTACCGCTTTCTGTCTTTTAATCACTTGTTTTAAAACAATTCCCTCCGCCCTATTACAAAGAAACCTCCTTTATCAAAAACTGTTAATTCCTGAAATTACTGAAAGTGTTGCCTATAATTTAGTGGCGGTAATGTTAGCGGTTTTGGGATTTGGAGTTTGGAGTTTAACTGGCGCACTGTTATTAAGAACCTTGCTTGGGGCAATTGTTTTAGGTTTTGTTTCTCCCTGGTCAATTTCTTTGACCATTAACAGAAATTCTCTTAAAGAGTTACTTAAGTTTGGTCTACCATATCAGGCTAATTCTCTTTTGGCTCTTTTAAAAGATAATTTAACCCCAACGGTAATTGCCTTTTTTTATGGACCAGCTGCTGTTGGTTTTGTTAATTTGGCTCAAAGTATTGCTGCCAAACCAATGGAGGTTACTAATGTGGTTAATCGAGTAGTTTTTCCTACTTTTGCCAAAATTCAAGACGATAAGGTTCGGGTCGGAATATGGTTAGAAAAAGGAGTTAGGTTGATGGCCTACCTTTATTTACCTCTTGTTTTTGGCTTGCTGGTTTCGGCTCAACCAGTTTTAAGATTAGTTTATGCCGCCAAGTCTGACAAATGGTTGCCAGCCCTACCAGCTCTTTATCCTTTTTTATTAGGGGCAATTCCAGTAGTTTTTACTACCACTGCTACTAATGTTTTGTTTTCTTTAGGGGAGTCTCGGACGGTTTTACGCCTGATGATAATTTACACTATTTTAACCTGGGTCGTTGGTTTCCCCCTGATTGTCAACTTGGGTTTTGAAGGAATTGCTTGGGCTGGAGTGGTAGTTGGACTGTCTAGTGTTTTTTTGGTTAGCCGAAACCTTAAAAAAGCCAAGATTTCTTTTTCTTTAGTTGGGGCAATAAAAGCTCCACTGTTAGCCTCCATTTTAATGGCTCTGATTTTGTGGTGGCCAATGACAAACTTAGTTAATCAGCTACGAAGTTTAATTTTGTGGGTGTTTTTTGGAGGACTTGTTTATCTGGGCTGTCTTTTTTTAGTTTTGAGAGGTAAAATCAAAGAAGAGTTGTCTTTGGCCAGAAGTTTGATACCAAAAGGGGTTCAAGAAATAATTAAAAAGCAAATAAAAAAATAGTCTAAACATAGACTTAGTTAAATTAAAAAAAATATTATTAAGGTAACTTATTAATTGTCTTTATAAGATAATTATCTTTTTTTATTAAAATACCGCTTACCATGGCTGTTTCATCTTCTAAAAAACAACTTGGCTTTTCTATAATTATTCCCACCTATAATGCCAATCGAGAACTAGCCTTGGCGATTTCGTCAATAAAAAAAAATAGTTACTTTGAAAACGAGTTAATTGTTGTGGTCGATCGCCTCAAAGATGGAGGAGTTAGCCAACCTATTTTGTCAACTTTAAAAACTGCCCAAGTTAAGTCAATTGTAAACAAAGAAAATCTGGGTCCTTATAAAAACTGGAATTTAGGAGCCAAACTAGCCTCGAAAGACTGGCTAGTTTTTGCTACTGACGATCAATATTTTGCTCCTAACTGGGATCGGGCTTTGTGGGTTTTTAAAAAAAGAAAGCGTCTTTTGACAGGACAGCTGGTTGAGCCAGGCTTAATTCCGGTCTGGAAAACTAACATTAAAAAGAATTTTGGTCATAATCCCGAAGAGTTTCAGGAAAAAGATTTTTTAACTTTTATAAATAAAACTGCAACTCCTAATTTGATGGACGATGGTTTCTTTATTCCAATGGTGGTTCACAAGAGCGATTTTAATTTTTTGGGAAATTGGCCGACTGAGGGTGAATTTGGTTCTCGCGATGCTCCTGCTAATGACGTTGCCTTTATAGAAAAAGCCAAGTTAGCTGGTTTTGAGTTTAAGCGAGCCCTAAATAGCTTTTCTTATCATTTTCAGGGTTCTTCTTGGCGACGGAAAAAGCCTGCCAAAAAAATCAGCGTTGCAATTATTTCTCGACCAGATGAACCGAAAATTAACGAGGTTTTAGCTTCTGTTAGTAAAATGGCTGATGAAATAGTGGTTGTTTTAGATCAAAAAACTAAAGGAGAAACTTATCGAGTGGCACAAAAGTTTAAAGCTAAAATTTTCTATCGAGAGTTTGATGACTTTTCTTCTCAAAAGAACTTTGCCATTAACCAAACCAAAGGAGACTGGGTTTTATCGCTTGACGCTGATGAAGTAGTTTCGTCTAAATTAGCAAAAGAGCTAAAAGAAGTAACTAGCGATTTATCTTATAATGGTTATTTTTTACCAAGAAAGAATATTATTTTTGGTCAAACAATTAATCATGCCGGCTGGTATCCTGATTATCAGCTAAGATTCTTTGTTAAGGGGTATGGTAGTTTTGATAAAATAATTCATGAAAGAATTTCTCTTCAAGGAGGCGTCGGTTATTTAAAAAGTCCTTTAGTCCATTATAATTATCAAACTGTTTCTAGTTTTATTGACCGATTAAATCGCTATACTGATGCTGAAGCCAGACAGTTGACTTCTTCTGGTTATAAACTTCAGGAATCAGATATTTTTTTTCGACCAATAGAAGAGTTTTTTCGTCGTTTTTTTGCTCTGCAGGGGTGGAAAGATGGCTTCCATGGGTTGGCCCTATCGTTTTTAATGATCTTTTATACTCTGGCGATTTATCTTAAGGTTTGGGAATTCGAAGGATTTAATAAACAACCACTGCCCCAGGGAAAGGTTTTAAAAAAAATTAAGAAAGATTGGCGTTTTTGGCAACTAACATTTTTAATTAATAAAGAAACAAATAAGGCGAAGGTTATTTTTTACAAAGTTTTAAGAAAAATTAATAAATGACAAAACTGGCTGTTATTATTCTTAACTGGAATCAGCCAGAGCTAACAGTTCAATGCCTTAATTCTGTTTTAGCCGCCAAAAGAGGCGAGAGTATAAACTTAGAAGTTATTTTAGTCGACAACTTTTCTCAGCCTGAGGTTGTTGAAAAATTAAAACAACGAATTGATCAGGTTAGGTTTCAAAAACGAAACAGAAAGGTTTCTTTCGTTTTAATAGAAAACAAAGAAAACTTAGGTTTTGCTGAGGGTAACAATCAGGGGATTAGACAAGCTCTTAAAAATAGCGCCGATTATCTTTTTATTCTTAACAACGACACAGAAATAGAACAAAACTGCTTGACGGAACTGATCAAAACAGCTGAAAAAAATCCTAAAGCGGGAGTTATTGCCCCTAAAATTTATTATGCCCCTGGTTTTGAGTTTCATCAGGACCGTTATCAAAAAAAAGATTTAGGTCGAGTAATTTGGTATGCCGGCGGAACAATTGATTGGATTAATGTTTTGGGTCGTCACATTGGTGTTGACGAAGTAGACCAGGGCCAACATGATCAAGAAAAAGAGTCTTCTTTTGCTACTGGCTGTGCTTTTTTAGCTAAAAAGGAAGTTTTTAAAAAAATTGATTTTTTTGATAAACGTTTTTTCCTATATTTAGAAGATTTAGACTTTTCTTTGCGAACAACCAAGGCTGGTTTTAAAATTTTATTTAATCCCCGAGCTCTTGTTTATCATAAGAACGCTGCTTCCTCTGGCGGTTCTGGTTCAAAATTACAAAATTATTATTTGACTAGAAACCGACTTCTTTTTGGCTTTAAGCATGGAAACTGGAGAATAAAAATATTCTTATTAATTGATTTGCTAAGAATAATGTTTGGAAAAGATCAAACCAGAAAAACAGCAGTTTGTGACTTTTTAATTGGCAATCTTGGTGGAAAGAAATTAATTCAATAGAATAAACAGCATCAACATCTAGTCGCCTTGTTATAATTTGTTATTTAAATTACTTTTATCTCTTGTTTTAATCACTAGTCTTATTATAATTAAATAAACCTTTTTTCTGGTTTATTTTTCAGCAAAATTAAATGGCAAGAAACAAAATAGCCCCAAAAATTTCGATTAACATTATTGCTCGTAACGAGGAGGACGATATTGGCGAATGTCTTGAGTCGGCCCGCCTTTTAGCAGACGAAATAGTTTTTGTTGATATGGAGTCTGAAGACCAAACCAAGAAAATTGCTCAAAAAATAGCCGATAGGGTTTATTCTCATGTCCAAACTGGTTATGTTGAGCCAGCTAGAAGTTTTGGTATTAAGAAATGCTCTGGTGATTGGGTTTTTATTTTAGATGCCGACGAAAGAATTACACCAGAGTTGGCCAGTTTTTTGAGAGAAAGAATTAATCAAATTGAAGACAGTGTTGGCGCCATGGCCATTGCCAGAAAAAATATTAATTTTGGTTTTTGGTTAAAAAAAGGTGGTTGGTGGCCTGATTATCAGGTTCGTTTTATCAAAAAAAGAAGTTTTATTGATTGGCCAAAAGAAATTCATAGTTTTCCTAAAATAAAAGGGGAGATTGTTAATGTCGACATCCCCTTTATTCATCTTGCAATTAAAAGCATTGAAGAAATGCTAGAAAGAACTATTCGTTATTCAGAAAAGGAGGCCAATCTTCTTTTTGAGGCTGGACAAAAAACAAACTTTCTTTTAATAATTAGAAGAATGCTAGGAGAGTTTTGGCGGCGAGGCGTAAAAAATCAGGGTTTACTAGATGGACCAGCAGGAATAATACAAGTTATTTATCAAGTTTTTTCTGTTTTTATTACTCAGGCTCGAGTTTGGGAAAAACAAGTTTCTTCTAAAGAAAGTGATTAAAAGAGCCGCAATTTATACACCATACGCCCAAACTCTGGGGGGAGGAGAAAGATATATTCTAACCCTCTGCCAGGTTCTTCTTAACAACAAATGGCAAGTTGAGGTAACTTTCAAGAATAAGGATCTTCTCGATCAGGCCAGAAGAAGGTTTAATTTGCCCCTTAAAAACCTGGCTCTTATTGAGGAAAATCTTTTACAAAAAAAGTCTTTTTTCAATCAATGCAAGTATGACTTGCTTTTTTGGGTATCTGATGGCAGTATTCCGTTGATGATGGCTAAAAAAAACTGGCTTCATTTTCAGGTTCCATTTCACAATGTTAACGGCAGGGGATTGTTTAATATAATGAAGCTAAGGCTTGTTGATAAAATAATTTGCAACTCTTTTTTTACCAAAAAAATTATTGACAAAGAATATGGTGTGTCCTCGTCTGTTTGGTATCCACCAGTAGCGATTGACGACTTTTCTCCTCAAGAAAAAGAAAGAATAATTGTTGCCGTTGGTCGATTTGAAACAACAATGAATGTTAAGAGGCAAGATATTTTAATTTCTGTTTTTAAAAAGATGGTTGATGATGGTCTTTCGAACTGGAAGTTAGTTTTAATTGGTGGCTCTTTGGCTGAAGAAGAAAAGAACTTGTTTTTAAAAAGCCTTAGGAAACAAGCCCAAAACTATCCGATTGAATTCAAGGTTAACGCCTCTTTTGAAGAACTAAAAAAAACTTATTCTAAGGCAAAAATCTTTTGGCATGCGGCGGGATTTGGTATTGATGAAAAAAAAGAACCAGAAAAAGTAGAGCATTTTGGTATGACCACCATTGAGGCAATTGCCTCTGGCTGCTGGCCCCTGGTTTATTCGGCTGGTGGCCAAAAAGAAATCTTTAGAGATTTCTCCCAAAAGAATCTTTGTTTGTGGACCAAGAAAGACGAATTGGTTAACAAAACCAAGAAAGTGGCTGTCGAGAAACCCTCTTTTAATTCTTTGCTTCCTTTGGCCAAACAATTCTCTGTTGTTAATTTTGCCAACGAAATTGAAAAAAATCTTTAAAAAAATTCCCGTCAACTTTGACATCACAACTTATCTTCGGTATCAACCGATTGTAAAAGTAATTGACAATCTTACCGGAAAGAGTCAGTTAAAAATAGCCGAAGTGGGATCTGGAAGTTTGGGTATCGGCCCTTATTTAAAAAAAAATTTTATTGGCTTTGACGTTGCTTTTTCTAATTCTAAATCGTCATTTTTAAAACCAATTGTTGCCTCAGCCAATAAAATTCCTAAGAGGTTCACAAATCAATTTGATCTGGTTTTAAGTGTTGACATGATGGAACATCTTCCTCCCAGTGATAGAAACCTAGCCTTAAAGAACATGGTTTCTTTGACCAAAAAATATCTTTTAATTTCCTTTCCTAGTGGAAGACAGTCTTTTTTAGTCGATAGGATTCTTAATTGGTATTATCAAAAAACTCATCAAAAAAAATTTAATTTTTTAACTGAACATCTTAAGTTTTCTCTTCCCAAAACAGAGGAAGTAGTGGTTGAGTTGACTAAAATCGCCCAAAAACAAAACAAAAAAATTATTAAAAAAAAGATTGTTAATAATACCAGTGGTTTTCTTCATCTTGGTTTATTGCTTTTTGGTTTTAGTCAGAACAAATATTTAACCAGACTGTTTTTTTTAACCTTTTTTTTGAGAAATTTTTTAGCTAAAATTAATTTTTTTCCTTATCGTAAGCTAATTGTTTTAAAGTTTACTCAATGAAAACACCAATCATTTCTATTATTATTCCTAACTGGAATGGAGAAAAGCAGTTGGGAAAAAATTTGCCTCTTTTAGCCAAAGCTTTGTCTGGTTCAAAAATAAAAACAGAAGTAATTGTTGTTGATGATGCTTCTTCTGACAACAGCTTGATGGTTTTGGCAGAAATAAAGAAAAAAAAGATTTTTCAAAAATTTATCATTTTAAAAAAAGAAATAAATAGGGGTTTTGCTGATAGCGTTAATCAAGGGGTAAGTCTTGCCCAAGCAGAATTAGTTTTCTTGCTTAACACTGACGTTGTCGTTAAAAGCGGCTGTTTTGAGTCGCTTTTGCCTCACTTCAAAAACCCCAACACTTTTGCTGTTGGCGCTAATGCCGACTGGAAACGAGGAGTGATTAATTTTAAAAATGGATTTTTAGATCTTTCTTCTGCGAAAGAGGTTTTTTCAAAAACGACTGGGTCAAGTTTCTCTTTTTGGGTTTCTGGGGGCCACTCTCTGTTTAGAAAATCAATTTGGCAAAAACTTGGTGGGCTTGACCTTCTTTTTGCTCCATTTTATTTTGAAGAAACTGATCTTTGTTACCGAGCCTGGAAAAGAGGATATCAGATTATTTGGGAATCAAAAGCCAGAGTTGATCACCGTCATGAGGAAAGTGTTATCCGACAAAACTTTTCTAATCAAAAAATTAATTTTGTCGCCCAAAGAAATCAGCTTTTTTTTATTTGGAAAAATATTCACGATTCAAAAATGATAACAGATCATTGCTTTAATTTATTAAAGCGTCTAATTTACCAACCCAAATATGTCGGAGTTTTTTTAACCGCTGGGCTAAAATTACTCCAAATTTTAACTAAGCGTCGATTAGAAAAAAGGCTAGCCGTTTTATCAGACAGAGAGGTTTTCGAAAAAATAAGCAATCAGGCAAGCTAATGGCTTAAAATATAATTTGGGCAAAAGAATGAGATGGTCAAAACAAGGAAAGACTCTTGTTGTTAACTCTCTCTTTCCCTATACTTAACCTAAACTAAAAACCCTATGCTACTTTCAATCATCATCGTTTCTTACAACACCAAAGAACTGCTAGAGCAGTGCTTGGATAGCATTGTTAGTTCTCTTGCTAATGGTTCTCCTACTACTAAGAAGATAAAAAGCCCAAGAGTAGTTTCTAATAACCAAGAGGTTTCTGATCAGGTCTTGTCTTTAGCTAATCTTGAAGTAATTGTGGTTGATAATAACTCCACTGACGGAACCAGAGAGTATCTTGAAGCCTTAACTGCCAAGAAAGAAAGACCAACAACTAAAGAAACAGCTTCTTTGCTCAGTCAAAATCAATTCCTAAAAGTAAAAACAATTTTTAACTCAGAAAACGCTGGATTTGCTCGAGCAGTAAATCAAGGTCTTAAAAAGTCAACGGGGGTATACTTTCTCTTATTAAATCCTGACATTAGAGTTTTACCAGGAGCAATAACAAAGCTAATTGAAGTAGCCAATGAAAAGAAAAACGTTGGCATTGTCGCTCCAAAGCTTCTTAATAAAGATGGCAAAACATCACAGGCTTCTTGCTATAACCTGCCCACCATTGCTCGGACATTTCAAGAGTTTTGGTTGAACAAAAGTGGTGTTTTTAGCAAGTATTTGCCTCGCGGAGGACAGCCAAGCTTAGTTGAGGCGGTGGTGGGGGCGGCAATGTTGATTCCCAAAAAAGTTATTGCTTTGGTTGGTCATTTTGAGGAAAAATTCTTTATGTATTATGAAGACCTTAATTTTTGTCAAAGAGTTGGCAGGGCGGGATTGAAAGTTTACTATGTTCCTCAGGCAAAAATGGTTCACCATCATGGTGCTAGTGGAAAAAAGGAACCACAGAAAATGAATCGATATTTAATAGAAAGTAGTAAAAAATTTCACGGAATAATAAAACACAGTTTAATTAATTTTTTAATTAAAGCTTCTCCTTATCGGAGTCTATTGCCCTTAATTTTGATAATTGGCGGTCTGTTGCTTTATGCTGTTTTTCCTTTATTAAGATATCAATTCTTTGACTCTCATGATGGTTTTTTTCATTTAATTAGACTGGCTGAATTTGATAAGGCGATTAGGGCTGGACAGTTTCCTCCTCGTTGGGCTCCGGGGTTAGCTGGGGGCCTTGGGGCTCCTGTTTTTAACTATCTTTATCCTCTTGTTTATTACTTGGGCGGATTTTTTCATCTTTTAGGCTTTTCTTTAGCTGCTTCAATTAGGCTTCTTTTTGTTCTAGGACTAGGTTTAGGTTTTTGGTTTACTTTTTTATTTTTAAAGAACTATTTTTCCGTTTTTGCCTCTTTGGTCGGAGCTTTTTTCTATGTCTTTGCTCCTTATACTTTTTCTAATATTTATGTTAGAGGAACCTTGGCGGAATTTTGGGCCCTGATGCTTTTGCCAGGGCTTTTTGGCTTGACAAAGAAAATATTTTTAAGCAAGAAAATAACCCCTCTTAACTTATTTCTATTTGCTTTATTGGGTGCTTCATTAATAACTGCCCACAACATTGTTGCCCTTTGGGGTTTAATCTTTTTTTTAATTTTTATTGTTTTTTGCTTTGGCAAGAAGTTTTTTATTTTTTCTTTTCCAGTTTTAACTGCCCTAGGTTTATCGGCATTTTTCTGGCTTCCAGCTCTTTTAGAAATGCCCCTTGCTCATCTTTCTAAAGAAAGGGCTTTTAATTGGTGGGATCACTTTCCCACTATTCGTCAGTTAGTTTATTCCCCTTGGGATTACGGAGTTTCTTTGCCTGGACCGGGAGACTCAATGTCCTTTCAGGTCGGCCCACCCCATTTGTTGTTGTTTTTATCTGCCCTGCTTTTAATCACAATTTACTTTTTTAAAAAACAAATTAAACTCTCTTCGCCGATAATAAAACCCTTGATTTTGTTTATCTTGGCTTCTTTTTTTCTCATTTTTCTAATGAATCATCGCTCCTCGTTTTTATGGCAGAATCTACCATTTTTGCCTCGAACACAGTTTCCTTGGCGTTTTTTAGGTTTTCTTAACTTTACTCTTGTTTTTCCAATCACCTTTCTTTTTAATGAAATAATTAGCTTTAAAAAGCTTTTCTGGGTAAATTTTATTATTTTAATTTTTTTGACAATTACCATCGCTTTTTATTACCCCTACCCTAGAATAAAAAGAGAAATCAGTGAAGAAAAAGTTTTGGGCTCACCTGAGGCCAGCCAAACAACCACCACCGCTAATGAAGTTTTACCCATTTGGGCTCCACTCGATTATTATCGTTACGACTTTAATTTAGCCCTCCCGTGTCAAGATTTTTATTGTCAAACCGTTATTAATTTAGATCAGGAAAAAGAAGTTGTTTTTGCTAAATTTTATTTTCCCAGTTGGCAAAGCAACCTTGGCAATCTCCATCCCCAAGAAAAAACCGGCTTGATTGCCATTAACTTGCCTGGTGGCGAACATAATCTTAGGGTTTATTGGCAAGAAAGTAAGATTCAAAAAATTGCCAACACAGTTAGCCTTTTTTCGCTGGTGGTAATTGCTGGCTATGGTTTACTAATAAGAAAGAGGTCTTGATTCTTTTAATTTAAGAGTTTTCCTAGTTTGCTAAAATCATGTTAAACTTTAGCTATTGCTCTGACTATCCATGAAATCTTTTTTTAAATCTCCTTTTTTCTATTTAGTTTTAATTTTAATTTTGGCTGGTTTCTTGCGCTTTTTTCGCTTAAATCAGGTTCCTCCTTCTCTTAATTGGGATGAGGTGGCAATTGCTTATAACGCCCATTCTATTCTTCAAACCGGCAAAGATGAATGGGGAAAGTCTTGGCCTCTTTTGGGGTTTGAATCGTTTGGAGAATATAAGTTGCCCGTTTTTATTTATGCCACTATTCCTGGGATTTGGCTATTCGGATTAAGCGAGATTGGGGCTCGCTTTATGCCAGCACTGTTTGGTGTTATTGGTGTTGGCTTCAGCTATTTTTTTGTTAAACAGCTTTTTAAAAACAAAGTCTTGGCTTTACTGTCTGCTTTTATTTTGGCAATTGACATTTGGCACTTACAAATTACTAGAGTTGCTTTTGAAGCTGGTTTAGCCCAATTACTCCTTTTGGTGTCAATTTTCTTTCTTTATCGAGCTAAAACAAAGCCCACCTCCTTAATTTGGTCATTTCTTTTTGCTTCCCTTTCGGTTTATACCTATAATTCTTCGCGAGTTTTTGTACCCCTTTTCTTTTCTGCTGTTTTTCTTTTTGACAGAAGCTTATTTCTCAAGAATAAAAAAGCTTTGCTGGGAGGGGCTTTGATCGCCGCCATTTTTGCCCTACCTTTAATTTTAAATTTTAATACCCCAATTGTTCAGGGTCGCTATAGTCTGATTAGCATTCAGGGTGATCCAGGGTTTGTTTTGAGAATTAATGAAGCACGGGGTCGCCTTTGGGATTTGGGCTGGCCGGATCCGGCCGCAAGATTAATTCATAATAAGGCTACTCATTATTTTTGGGTTTTTGGAAAAAATTATTTAGCCCATTTTTCTCCTCAATTTCTTTTTATTGACGGGGCCGAACACACTCAGCAAAGCATTCCTGGTTTTGGACAATTTATGATTATTTTTGCCCCCGCTCTTCTTTGGGGAACCTACCTGTTGGGAAAAAAATTAATTAAAGAAAAGTCTTTGTCGGCATTTCTCTTATTTGCCCAAATTTTAATTTCTCCTGTTGCCGCCGCCACAACCATAAATTCTATACCCCATGCCTTAAGAACTTTCTGCTCTCTCCCGGCCTGGCAAATAATTATTGCCTTCGGCCTTTGGGGTTTTTGGCTGGAAGTAAAAAAACTAAAAACAAAGAAAATCTTTTTATTTGTTTTTTTTCTTCTTTTAACACTAAACTTTGCTTACTATCTAAGACAATACCATTTTGTTTATCCTAGAACTAAAGCCAGAGACTGGCAATATGGCTATAAAGAAGCGGTTAGTTTTGTTTGGGAAAATAGAGAAAATTTTGACAAAGCTTTTTTTACTCGCCATTATGGAGAACCCTATATCTTTTTTTTGTTTTACTCTCAATATCCACCCGAAAAATATCAGGCAATGGATAAAATTAGGGCTGAACGCTATGGTTGGGTTTGGGTAGATTGGTTTGACAGGTTTTATTTTCCTAATTTTGGTGATCCGGGAGACTCGGTTAAAGAAATTTCCGCAAGAGAAGAGGGGAGAAATCTTTTTGTTGGCAAACCGGGAGACCTCCCGAAAGATTGGATTGTTAAAACAGTTTATTTCCCCGATGGAAACGAAGCCTTTGAAATTGGTTTTGATGATTAAATAACAAAAATAGTGCTATGGTAAAAATTTCAATTGCCTTGGCGGTTTATAACGAAGAAAAAAACCTTGCTGCTTGTCTTGGGGCAGTTAAGGATTGGGCAGAAGAAATTGTTATTGTTGATGGGGAATCTGTCGATAAAACTAAAATAATCGCCAAAGAATATGGAGCAAGGGTAATTGAAACCACTAATAAGCCCATTTTTCACATTAACAAACAAATGGCCATTGACGCCTGCAAAGGGGAGTGGGTTCTTCAGCTTGATGCTGATGAAATTGTTGACCAAGATCTAAGAAAAGAAATCTTGGCCATAGCCGAGAAGGGGAGTGAGGCCGAAGCTTTTTTTATTAAAAGAAAAAACTTTTTTTTGAATCACTGGCTTTCTAAGGGAGGACAGTATCCAGACTCTGTGATTAGGTTTTTTAAGAAGGGTCGGGCTTATTTACCCTGCCAATCAGTTCACGAACAAATGGAGGTTCCCTCTGGTAAGATTGATCAGCTTTCTGGCCACTTACTTCATTATCCCTATCCTAATTTTGCTGAGTATTTGGTCAAGTTTAATCGCTATACTGAGTTAACAGCAAAAGATTATTTAGCTAACCCCAAAATTAAGCCAACAATTAAACAATATTTTTTAATAGAGTTAAGGGCGATGGGGGAGTTTCTGTTTCGCTATTTAAGACACAAGGGCTTTTATGATGGTTTTCCCGGCCTAATTTTCGCTTTTTTTTCTGCCCTCCATTATCCTGTCGCCTTTATTAAATATTGGGAGAAAAAACGTGGCAAAAAAGACTAAAAAACTGGCTCCATTTGTTTTGTTAAAATAATATGACAGCCGTTTGTGTTGCTATTGATATTTCTCCCCTTAAAAACTCTCATCGTTTTCGCGGAATAGGTTTTTATACCAAAAACTTAACTGAAGGCTTATTGGCAACAATTAAAGAGGATAGGAAATATGCTGATTTTAAAATAAAAATGATCGATGAGCCCTTCGACCACTCAAACAACCAATCACCTTCTCTTGTTCATTATCCCCAATTTGATATTTTTTTTCCCACCCTACCCAGAAAAACAAGACCAACGATCGTCACTGTTCACGACCTTACTCCTTTAGTTTTTCCTAGTCACTATCCTTCAGGTGTTAGGGGAAGAATAAACTGGTTAGGGCAGAAAAAAAAACTACAAAAAGTCGAAGCTATTATTACCGACTCTCAAAACTCTAAGAAAGATATCGCCCGCTTGGTAAACTATAAGCCAGAAAAAATTTTTGTTGTTTATTTAGGGGTGGGGGAAAGCTTTAAAAAAATAAAAAATGAAAAAATTAAAGAGGTGATTAGGCAGAAATACTGTCTGCCAAGAAAGTTTGTTTTTTATGTTGGCGATGTCAACTGGAACAAAAATATCCCCAACCTCGTTAAGGCTTGTCAGCAAGTTAATCTCCCCTTGGTAATTGCTGGAAAACAAGCAATTAGTCAAAACTACGACCGAAATCATCCCGAAAACCAAGATTTGGTTTGGTTACAAAAAATGGCTAAAAATGAAGCAGAAATTCATCTTTTGGGCTATGTTCCTGATGAAGATTTGCCCATCCTTTATAACCTTGCCTCGATTTATTGTCAACCGTCTTTTTACGAAGGGTTTGGTCTGCCCCTAGTTGAAGCTATGGCCTGCGGAACGCCAGTAGTTTCGGCCAATACTGGTTCTTTGCCAGAAGTTGGAGAAGAAGCCGTGCTTTATTTTAACCCTTATCAAAAAAATTCCCTTTTTAGGGCGATTGAAACGGTGATTGGTGACAAAGAACTTGCCAACAAGTTGTCGGCAAGAGGACTACTCCAGGCTAGGAAATTTTCTTGGAAAAAGTGTGCCAAAGAAACGCTAGGGGTTTATCAAAATGTTCTTTCTTCTTTAGAAAAATAATTGGCGCTTTAATTCTTGAGATGATAAGATAATGCCTAAATCAAAATGAAAAACATTGGCCAGTCTCTAGGATTGGATAAACTGTTGGTTGATGAGGGTGTTCACTTCTTTCTTTCCTTGATAATAGGCTTTGTTTTGATGATTGTTTTCTCTTCTCCTTGGCTAATCGCTTTTTCTCTTTTAATGGGCTTCTTAATCGACTTCGACCATATCGTTGATTATTTATATTATTTTTCAAAAAACCGCCTTTTTGTTAAAAAAAAACTTTGGTTTGATCCAATCTTTCATTTAAAAAGCTTTTTATCTCCTAAAGCTTATGTTGTTAAAAATCAAAAGGTTTTTGTTCCTTTTCATGGTTGGGAGTTAGTTCCTCTGTTTTGGCTCCTCCTTCGCTCTTGGGGCAACAGGCTGGGAATCGCCGGCCTAGAGTGGACCAGCCTTGCCTATCTTGCTCACCTGTCTTGGGATCAGCTAGTTTGTGCTGGCAATCGGCATTCCTATTTTTTTATTTATCGCTTTTTTAATCGTTTTTCCTTTCAGGCTTATCAAATGAAAAAATAAAATAATTTTTAAATGAAAGACACAATTATTTAATATTTTATCTTTTAAAAGTGGGTTGGTCTGAATATTATAGAACTGTTCCTGAGTCTTTTTGTGTCCAATTTGGCTATGACCTCTTAAAAAGAATTTTTGAAAATAGAAATGGACCTGCTTTTCCCGATGGAAAAAGTCTTAATTTAGTCTTAGGTGGATTTTCACCTCAAACTCAAACTGCTTCTAGTTTTGTTAAATATTGCCAAACCTTAAGACCAAACTATCAAGATAAATTTTTCTTGCTTGATTTTAATGAGGCCCCCATGAGAAGATCCTTTTTTAATATTTATAATCAAAAAGGGGTTAGTTTTATTCAGGCCGATCTAACTAAACTACCCTTCCACAGTAATTCTTTGGATTTAATTTTTCTAGACGGAACAACAATGTTTATGGATGACGAACAAGTTAATCTTTTTCTTGAACAAACAAACAGGGTTTTAACAAGAAATGGCCTAGTGGTTAGCTCTTTTCGCCTCCCTTTCCTTAGTCAAACAGTTCCCCTTGATAATTTTATGGGTAAAATAAGAAACCGTACCCCTATTTATTATCGCTCAGAAGAACAATATCGTAATTTGTTTTCTTCACGCTTAAGGGTTGTTTCCTTATTTGATTGCGGAAGAAACATTGGCACTCTTCTTGCTGGAAGAAAAGACAGCCCTCTAAAGGAGTTTTCTGGTCAATCTTATCTTTTATATCCCTAGTCTTTTTTTCAATTAAAGCAACACACCAAAAAAAATGCTAAGCTTAAAAGTTGGAAAAATCTTATTTTTTTATTAATATCTATTGTGTTATTTTTTCTTGACTAAAGATTTTTAAACAAAAAGCGTTTTTTATTTTTACTTGCCCCTGCAACGAATTTTGTTTTGCAATTCTTGCTATTTCTTATCAACTGTTCTTTTATTTAAAAAAAAGCAGAGCTTAAATAAACCCTCAAAAAGAAATAATTTAAAAAACCTTTTTTATTAAACTAATGGAAAAAAAAGTTACCAGAAACGGACTTTACTTGATCTTGGGTCAACTGACAGGGAGAGTTGTCGGCTTTGTTTACTTTATCTTTCTTGCTCGTCAACTAACAGTAGAAAATTTTGGTGTTTATGCTTGGGTTTTGGGATTTGTTTATAATTTTTTACCTGTTGCCGATCTTGGCATTGAACGCTACATTTTAAAGAATTTACCTCGGCAACTGGATCGGGCAAAGGAATATTTTCGCGATCTACTGGGCTTAAAGATTGCTCTGGCCGGAACAACTTTTTTGTTAACTGCTTCTTTGGGCTTTATTCTGGGTTTATCGAGTGAAAGGTTGGTTTCGTTAATCATTTTTTCCTTGATTTTTTTGCCTAATAACATTATTCATTTAACAACTTCTTTTCAAAACGCTCGAGAAGAGGTTGTCACTGGAGTTGTCGCTAATATATTTTTTTCTATTTTGGGGGCACTAATGGGAGCTGGGGCAATTTTTTTAGGCCTTGATGTTATCTGGTTGTTTGTTACCTACCTTGTTTCTTTGTTAATTACCTCTTTGGGAGTTATTGTTCGAGCCAAAAAACTGAATTTACCCCTAAGGCCTCGATTTAATAAAAAGGTTATTTTGTTAGTTTGGAAAGAGTGTCGATTTTTTGCTGTCCTTTTGGTAATGGGTAACTTTTACCTTCGTCTTCCTTTAATTACTATCGGTCAAACTATGGGGGACTATTGGGCTGGCGTTTATGGTTCTGTATCCAAGTTCCTTGAAACTGGAGTGTTTATTCCTCAGGCAGTTTCTTTGGCAATGGCTCCAACTTTCTCTCGTTTGCTAGTTCAAAACAAGAGTCAGTTAAAAACAATTTATCACCAAGTTAGCTTGGGTGTATTTTTTATTTCTTTGCTTCCCCTTGCTGTATTTTTATTTGCAGGAGAAGCCTTTATTGAAATAATTTATGGGGAACGATATTTGTCAGCTGTTTCGGCCTTAAAAGTTTTGGGTCTAGTTTTGCCTTTGCTTTTTTTTAATTTTCTGGCAGCCAACATTATCGAAAATTCTAAAAAAGTAAAAAAATTTACTCCTTGGGCCGTGGGGCATTTTATTTTAGTTTTTTTGTTAGCAATTTTTTTGCCTAATAAGTGGGGTATTGCTGGCGGGGCAGCTAGCTTATTAATTGGTGAAGTTATTCGCTTAGGTTTAAACCAAAGCTTTGTTAATAAAATTTTAAAATAGTTTTTTTAACAACTTCAATAAAGATAAATGATCGGCAAATAAAGTTTTCCCCTAAGATCTTCTGTTGGATTGTCCCAAGTGTTAGCTCCGAAAAGCATGCGTAAGTTGCTGTTGTCTTGGCTATCAAGGTAATCATAAATAACATCATCTTCTCCAATCATAGCTATCTGACCAGAAATATTATTAAAAGTGATATTGTCTCCAACGTCGGGAAAATGATCTGAGCTGTTTTTAGTTAACTTATTTAGAGATTTAATTAGGTCACTTAAAGAATTAAAATTATCACCCCTGTTTTGTTCGATAAATTCTTGCAAATAGAACAAAACTCGATCACTGTTAACTCTAATATTTTCTTTGAGTTTAGAGGTTTCTGTTTTTGAACCAGAACCCAAAGAGGTGTCTTCTTCTCGATCAATCCCAAAAGCAGTTCGCTTTTCTTTAATTAACCCAATCAATCGACTAACGGAGTTTTGAGACTGTTGCTGTTCTACAGAGTCAACCTGTGGTGAAATTTCAGTCATATATGATTAAATACTAACATTAGTTTTGTTTTTTGTCATTTTAAGCTTAACTAAGATTAAAGCAATACTTATAGATATAGATAGATTTTGACAGAAATTAATAGTTGCCTGTTTTTCTAGACCAATAATTTGTGCTTCAATTAACTCTTCCTGATGTTTAATATCAGGAAGAGTCAGTAAAACATCTACTAGTTTCAATCATTTTAACTCCAACTAATTAAGCCTCAAGAAAAATTCACCAAGAGCTCTTCTAGTGAAAGAGTGCTATTATAAAAAGAAGATGGCAGCGAAAACCTGGCTTATCTTAACTTTAATTTTAGTTTTTCTTGGGGCAGGAGTGTTTTATTTTTGGCGGCATTATTACCAACCAAGCAAGAACAACAAAAACATTGCTCCAATCAGACAAATTATCCTTGAGGGAGTAGCTTTTGAAGTAGAAACGGCAGCAACCGCTGAAGAAAGGGCTAAGGGTTTATCAGGAAGAACCTCTCTTTGCGAACAGTGTGGGATGGTTTTTATTTTTCCCCAAAAAGGATACCATGCTTTTTGGATGAAAAATACTCTGATTCCTCTTGATATTATTTGGTTTAACGAAAAATGGCAGGTGGTTGATTATTTGGCTTGGGCCCAACCTCAAGGCACTAGAGAAACAAAAGAATTGCCGGTTTATCGACCAAAGGAAAGAGCTAAATTCGTTCTAGAGATTTCTGCTGGCTCCACCAAAAGAATTGAAAATTTCGACATTGGCTCTCAAGCACAGGTAATCAAGAATTAGTAAAACTTCTTTTTTTGAAGCTTTTTTAATCAACCTTTGGGTCAATTGCCACTTGAGGAGGTTGGTCTGAAGAGGAAGTTGAGGCAACTTCGAAGGGAGCTTCTTCTTGTTGAGGGGGTTTATCGCTTATTTCCATTGTAGTTTCTTCGCTTGATGTTTCTGGTTGAAGACCCACTTCTTTTGGCGTAGCTGTTGGGTTTTCAAGACCAGGAGAAGATAAAGACACTGGTTCTGACAAGCCTGTTTCTGTTTTAACTGGCTCTTCTAGTCGTTCTGAAAGAGAAGGGGAGTCGCTTATTTTATTAATTGGCTGACCTTGGTCATCTAACTCTATCGGGTTAACTTCACTTTCTTCTAGAGAAGTTATAAGCTCTTGAGCTGGCTTTGAGCTTTGGTTTTCAGAAACAAAACCTTCCGGCTGATTTTCTTGTTGGGAGACAGGGCTTGAATAGCTTTCCTGGCTCGCTTGAATTGATTCTTTTGGCTCCAAGAGATTTTCTGTTTGTGAAGCTTGTGAAACCACTTCTTCTTGAAGAAAAGACGAACTAAAGCCTTGACTGTTTTGACTCTGGGGTTGTTCTTGGTGAGAAGCGGTTTGATTTAGCTCAGGAGAAAAAGAAACTGGCTCTTCTTGGGGAGAAGAATCGGAAAAAGTAATTAAGGCTTGATCGGCGTCTTGCTGGCTCCAACCCACTGATAGCAATGCCTCGCGAATAGCTTGATCAGAAACACCAGCTTGGCGTTGATTTTTAATATAATTAACGAGCTCTTCGGTAATCATTGGTTATTAGCCTACTATTTTTTTTTAAAAAAAGCAAATAAACCCTTACTTTATTTTTTTTAAATTGAAAGTTAAAATAAAAGGGGAACTGAAAAATCATTTACGACAATCAAGTCAGAAGCAAGTAATATTCACAAAATAAAAATGGAAAACAAAAGAAAAGAATACCAGCAACTCCAAATGGGTTCGCTAGATCCTTCTTGGCAACCACAAGCCCTAGACCGTCGAGAACCTCTTTCTCCTAATCTTCGATCTTTGTTTGCCAAAATCCCTTTGGGCCGATTTATCATAATCCCAGGAAATGATCTTTCTTGGGATAAAGTTTTTCCAGAATTTTTGACTGAACCTCGTGATTATCAAAATCCCTATGTTAAAGAAGAAATTAGTGTTCAGCTCTTTTTAAATGAAAAAGGTCAACCAAGAAGAGTTCAGGTTTTGATTCTTGGCTCAAATAACATTCCAGCCAGAGAAAAAACTTATTTCTTGGCTAAAGTTTTAAAAAAAAGGGAAGGGGAAAATGAAAAAACAGATTTTAGGCTTAGCTTAAGGCCGGGTGTTATTGGTCTAATTAAAGCTGGTGAGATTGTTGCTATAAGCAGTAAATTGCTTAATGAATTTGGATTTTGGCAAGATGAAAACAAAAGAATAACTAAATTTGAGCCAAAAACAGGTCCTTCTCAAAAGTTTAGACCCAAAAAGCTCCCTAGATTCTAACCCAGAGACTGCATTAACTTATTTTAATCTTTTGTTGAAAAAGAAGAGGTTTAACTTTTCTCTTTTTTTTGAATGGCTTATTGGTTTGTTGTTGTATATAATGTTTAATAATGTTAATTGGGGTTGATGGCAATGAGGCCAACATTTTAAATCGAGTCGGAACTGGACAATACGCCTATTATCTTTTAAAGCATTGGCAAAAAATTGCCTCACCAAAGCAAGCCTTCAGAATTTATCTTTCTTCTCCAGTAAATCCTTGGCTTCCTAAAGAAAATTCTTATTTTACCTACACTGTTTTTGGACCAAAAAAGTTCTGGACACAAATTGCCCTGCCAATCAATCTTTTATTAGAGAGAAATAAGCCTGAGGTTTTCTTCTCTCCAGCCCATTACGCTCCCCGATTTTCTTCAGTCAAAAGCGTAGTCACAATACACGATTTGGCCTATCTTACTCACCCCAAGGAATTTAAAAAAAAAGACCAACAACAACTCTCCTCTTGGACTAAATATTCTGTTGATCAAGCTCAAAAAATAATTGCCGTTTCTGAAAACACCAAAAATGATTTAATTAACTTTTATCAACTACCAGAAAAAAAGATTAGCGTAGTTTATAATGGTTTTGATAGTAATCGTTTTCATCCCAGTTTAGCCAAATTAACCAGCCAAAAAACAAAAGAAAAGTATAAAATTAAAGGCGATTATCTTGCTTATTTGGGCACTCTTCAGCCAAGAAAAAATTTAGAAAGTTTAATTAGAGCCCTGCCAGAAATTGTCAATCAAAATCCCGAAATTAAGCTGGTAGTAATCGGAAAAAAGGGCTGGCTTTATTCAACTATTTTTTCTTTAGTCCAGACTCTCTGTCTGCAGGAAAAAGTGATTTTTACCGACTTTGTTCCTGATGAAGAGGTGCCATTTCTGGTTGCAGGAGCCAGGGTTTTTATTTTGCCCTCTTTATATGAGGGGTTTGGGCTTACTGTTTTAGAAGCAATGGCTTGTGGAGTTCCAGTGGTGGTCTCTAGGGTTTCTTCTTTACCTGAGGTTGTTGGTGAGGCTGGATTATATCTTGATAATCCCAAAAACTACTCTCAAATTGCTAAACAAATAAATAAAATACTGTCCGACGAACGATTGGCCAAAAACTTAATCAAAGATGGTTTATTGCAATCAAAAAAGTTCTCTTGGGAAAAGTGTGCTCAAGAAACCCTAGAAGTAATCCAAAGAACTTAAGACTAAACTTCAGTTTGTTCTTTATTGCTTGTTCCGCGAAATCTTGAACGATAAGGGGGCATAGGGGCAATTAATAAATCAAAATGAAGAAGTTGATCATAAAGATTTGCCATTTCTGGCTTCCCGGTGTCAGGATTAGTCATCTGCCCATCACCCTCACAATGGGGAACAACGAAATAGCCATAACGAGCTAAGTCTTCGACGGTTAAGATTTTTTTTTGCTCTATTAAGCCTTCGACTTGTTCTGGTGTTAGTCGCGGTTCTCCCACAGTACCCTGTTGGCAACTCTGAAACTCTTGTCTTTGAGGATCTTCTGGTATTGCTGGAGATAAGTTTTCTGGTCTTGCCATTCTAGATTTAAGATTTAAAAATCTTAATATTTTTTTATTTTTTTGTCAACCCGGGTTTAAAAAATGAATAACTCTCAATTATTTTAGTTCTCGCCAAAGAGCAAAAATGTCATAAAAAGCCTTAAATATTACCCTTGGGTTGGCTCCAGTAGGCTTACCAGTTTTTCTGGGGTAGTGAGAAATTGGAACTTGAATAATTTTAAACCCAGCTTTTTTGGCTTTAATTAATAGTTCGGAAGAAATTAGAGCCCCATTTGATTTTAGCTTTAAATCTTTAACCACCTCTTTCTTGATTAATTTAAAAGCACAATCAATATCTTTTATTTTCAAGCCAAAAAGCAACCTGATTAGTAAATTAAATAACTTAGCATTAACTAAGCGAATTGGGGTGTCGGCTCGTTTCTTTCGATAGCCAATTACTAAATCAGCCTTATCAACAAAAGAAAGTAATTGATCTATTTCTCTTAGGTCAAATTGCCGATCACCATCGGAAAAAAAAATCCACTCATATTTGGCTCTATCAAATCCACTTTTCACTGCCCCACCATAACCACGATTTTTAGAATGAGAAATCAAGGAAACCCTGGGGTAGACAGAAGCTAGTTTCTGACCAATTGCAGCGGTTTTATCAGTTGAGCCATCATTAACTAAAATTATCTCAAATTCTTGGGCAAACTGGGGAATGATCTTTAGAGCTTGTTCTGTTTGGGCCTTAATGTTGGCTTCTTCGTTGTAAAAAGGAAAAAAAACTGATAATTTTTTGAGTTTGAAATTTACCATATTTTTGATTGTAACATAAAAAAATAGCCCTTAATTTTAGAAAATTTGTTTAATTTGTGGGTGTTTGTTAGAATAATTACCTCTTGTTAGAAATAAACAAGATTAAAATTAATGACTAAAGAAGGATGTCCTCTTGGGTACGACATTAGTTCTCATTTTGATCGAGAAGGTTTTTCTATGGTTCGCAATCGAGGATTTGATTGTTACGCCAAGGCGCTGGGATTAGACTCTTCATCTCTTAAAGAAGTTCTTGCTGGCGGGAACGGTATGGTGCTTGATCTTGGCTGTGGGGAGGGGCGATTTATTAGGGAAGCAGGCAACCTTCTTCCCGATTGTTATTTTTGGGGCATAGACGCTTCTCTCGAAGAAGAAGAGGGTCGAAACTGGCGAAAGACTAAAGCTTTTTTTGAAAGCTTTTGTTTAGAAGACGGCCCCGTGGATACGATTATTTCTGTTCTGTCTTTTCCTTATTATGCCAGCAATCAAGGTGAGGTTGTTAAGCAAATAAAAAATGTCAGTAGTTGTCTCAAGACGGGTGGTTACTTATATGTTGTGACATTTCCCAGAGTTGATGAAATAACTCCTTGCCTTTCTTGGCTTCATGCTGACGACACCTCTTGTAACGAAGTAAATTACGACAAGCTGGCAGTAGAATCAACTGAAATTTACCTAAGACCAATTTCCAGTTTTGGTAGTCCCACAAATAAAGAAACGTTTCCCCTTGCTCTTGCTTTATTTGAAGAAGAAGAGTTGTTTATTACAGGAATAACAAGATCTTTTGATACCGAATCTACTCTAGGGGCAGTCGCCATTAAATTTAAAAAAAAATAACAACTTTTCTCTCCTTTTAAGTCCTCCAAAGGAAGATTGTTCTTCGTTTTAAACAATTTTTTTACAAAAAAGGCAAAAACGGTTAACAGTAAATCTTAATTAATCAAAAAAACTAATCTTTTTTATTACAGTGCTACAATTAAAAACAAGATGAAGATTGCTGTCGATGTTTCTCAGCTTGTTTATGGTACTGGGGTTAGTAGTTATCTTAAAAATCTAGTTACCAATCTGTTGGCGATTGATAAAAAAAATCACTATATTTTATTTGCTGGCAGTCTAAGAAGCCAGTCAAGATTGGTAAGTTTTTTTAATCAATTAGTTAATACTGATAACTTTCAAGCCAAGATAAACTTCCTTTCGCCCAATTTAGCTAATTTTCTTTGGAATCAGCTTCATATTTTGCCGATAGAAGCAATTACTGGGCCAGTTGATGTTTTACTGTCTTCTGATTGGACTCAGCCACCAACCTTAAGGGCTAGGACCTTAACTGTTGTTTATGATTTAATTCCTTGGCTTTATCCCGAAACTCTTTCTAAAAAAATCATCAATGTTCATAAAAAAAGAATGGCTTGGGTAAAAAAAGAAGTCAGCCAGATTATAGCCATTTCCAAAAACACTAAGGAAGATTTAGGTCGCATCATTGGCATTGCTGAAGAAAAAATTACTGTGGCATATCCTGGCTTAGATATAAACAGGTTTTTCCCTCAAAATAAAGTAAAGGTTGCCCAGGTTAAAAAAAAATATCATCTTGATAATTATATTTTAGGGCTAGGCACTCAAGAGCCAAGAAAAAATTTTAAACAAGTAATTGCCGCTTTTGAAAAATTAAATCATCACAGTTTAGATTTGGCCATTGTTGGTAAATATGGTTGGGGAGAAAAAATAAACATCAAAAATAAAAGAATAAAAACCCTGGGTTATGTTTGTGATAATGATTTGGCTTCTTTGTATTCGGGAGCCAGTGCCCTTGTTTATCCTTCTTTGTATGAAGGGTTTGGTTTGCCAATTATTGAGGCTCAGGCCTGTGGTTGTCCAGTTATAACTAGCAAAACATCTTCAATGCCAGAAGCAGCTGGGAAGGGGGCTATTTTGGTTAATCCCAAAAGCACAAAAGAAATCTTTCAAAGCATTAAAACAGTTCTTGTCGACTTAAATATAAAGAAAGAACTAATTGAAAGGGGCAAGCAAAACATTAAGAGGTTCTCTTGGCTTAAAACCGCCCAAACAGTCCTAGGAACCATAGAAAACCTATAGTATAAAAATCTCAAAAATAAAAACAGAATAATGTTAAAATAAAAAGGCAATGAGGGATCGAGTCGGAAAAAAATTAACTTCTAAGGAAATAATCAAAAAAATCATTAGTCGCTTTTGGTCGATTGGCTTAGACTTTAAATTGATGATTTTGCGCTGGACGGGCTATGTGCCTTCTCATCTATTCAGAAAAACCATTTACCGCTTGGCAGGAATTAAAGTCGGTTCCGGTTCTACTATTCACATGTGGGCAAACTTTTTTCAACCAAAGAACATTAGTATTGGTGAAGACAGCATTATTGGCGATCATGTTTTTTTGGATGGTCGAGCCAAGCTTAATATTGGCAACCACGTCGCTATCGCTTCTCAGGTTTTAATTTATAACTCTGAACATGATATTCATTCTCCTGATTTTAAATCAATTGAAGATTCGGTAGCCATTGGGGACTATGTTTTTGTTGGCCCTCGCGCTATTGTTTTGCCAGGAGTAAAAATTGGTCAAGGGGCCATTGTTGCCGCTGGAGCAGTGGTAACCAAAGATGTTCCCGAAATGACTATTGTTGGTGGGATTCCGGCCAAACTAATTGGTAAAAGAAAAGTAAAAAAATTAACTTATCGGATTGGTCGCGCTAGGCTTTTCCAATGAAAAAAATCTCTTTTTTTACAATTAAAAGAACTTTGGGGGCAATTTTTGCTTCAAAAATTGTCTTGGGATATCTGTTTTTACAGGTAATTTTTTTGATTTATTTGATTCTTCCTTCGCCAAAAATACCCCAAATAGAAGAAAAACATCCTTTTGACGCAACCCTTTTTTATTCTAGTCTAATGGGTGAACCCATTGGTGTTTATTATACTAATTTAGATGAAGCCGAAGTAATTAGTTTTTATTTAAAAAGCTTTTCTCGTTTACCTTGGCTAAACTTACCCCTACCAGCCAGAGTAATTAGACATCAGCCAGAATACGCCAATGAAATCATTAACAAAATGCATAATGCTGGAAACACCAGCTTTCTAATTGAAATTAATCAACCCCTTCGGGAATCAATTATTCTTCAGGGGTATGGTGAGGTTGATAGAGCCGAAAGAGAAAAAAAGAGCGAAAAGGAACTGAAAAGATTTGAGTTTGAAGATGGTAGAGTTTTCTTTTTGAGAGTTGCCCTATATCAGATTAGACCTTCCTTTGGACAAAGGCTTTTGTCTTGGTTAACCTATTTAATTATTCTTCCTCTAGTTACAATTTTTTTAGGCTGGAAAGTAAAGAAGGCAGCAAAAGCAATAAAAGATACTTTAAAAATAAATAAAACTTAAAGATTATTAAACCTTACTTTCTCTTTCCCTACCTTAAACTAAACTAAAAACCCTATGCTACTTTCAATCATCATCGTTTCTTACAACACCAAAGAA